>QEVG01000029.1 GCA_003576905.1 Planctomycetota bacterium
ACATCAAGGCCCGAAGAGCCGACGGCTTCGAGGTGCGTCACCTCGCAGTCGCGGCTTAACTCAGACCGCCATGTTTACAGCATGTTTGGGACTTGACCCGCCGGAGAAATAATCGAAGGGACGGATGCCTTTGTCGGCGTCCCCAACACCGGCGATCCCGCTGTTCCAGGCAATGGCCGATTCTTCGAATGTTTTGATAACAATTCCGCGTCCACGCCTGAATGCGGGTTCTCTCTTTGCACCGGCGCACAGTCTCCGAACTACCACCGTTTTACAATTACCGAAGCTAAATGGAACGAGTGGCTTGGCTCGGGATCGAGCATTACGGTCGTCGTGACCAGCCAATCGGTCATGAAGAATCTGCCGACCTATTGCGAGCAGGATGCATCAGGAGGGTTGTGTTGTCCGACAGGCGTCGGCGGTGAATGTGGAAACCGGCCGGGGTCCAATGCCACCGTGATCATCACGTACACGCCCGCTCCGCTTGGGTCGTGTTGCTTCGCCGCCACGGGTGCGTGTCTGGTCCGAACGCAGTCGCAATGCAACAGCCTTGGAGGGACTTGGACACAGCACGGAAGCTGTGTTCCGAACCAATGCACACAGCCGCCGATGGGCGCATGCTGTCTGGGAAGTGGCGTCTGTTTTCTCGAAAGATCGGTTGACTGCTCGGCTCAAGGCGGCTCCTTCTCGGGAGACGGGACCGATTGCGAACCGAATCCATGCGCGCAGCCGGCGATTCTCTTCGTTGATGACTCGGCGACAGGGTCTGGGAATGGTTCGGACTGGGCGAATGCCTTCACGAATCTTCATGCCGCATTAGCTGCGGCACTTGCCAGTTCTGGCGGAGACCAGATTTGGGTAGCGGAGGGGACATATAAGCCTTCGTCGCCTTCGGGTCGAGATGCCACGTTTCAACTCGTTAACGATACAGCAATTTATGGCGGGTTTAGCGGCGACGAGACCGTAATTGGGGAGCGTGATCCTGGCGGCCATCCAACAATACTCAGTGGCGACCTTGACTGCAATGACGGGACAGACTTCGCCAACTATGCGGATAACGCCTACCACGTCATCACCGGTAGTCTCAGCACGAATCAGGTCAATCGATCTGCTTTGCTGGATGGCTTCGTCATTCGCGGCGGCAACGCCAATGGAAGCGGGGTGGCCGGCATCGCAGGCGCTCTGCTCGTAATCCAGGGGGGGCCGACTATTCGAAACTGTATCTTCGAGGCAAACTCGTCAAGCGACGGCGGCGGGGCCGTCTATTGCTCTCAGAGCTCGTCTTCGTTTGTCAATTGCGTCATCAGCGAAAATCGATGCACGTCGAGCGGCAGCACCGGCGGGGCTCTGCGCAATGTCAACGGACAGGGCATGTCTCTGAGCGTGACGAACTGCGTGGTCTATGGGAACTCGGTGGGAGGAAACGTTACCACAAGCGGCGGTGGCATCGCCAGCGATCAGGGAACGCTTGGAGGTACGCTTTTGACCCTGACGAACAGCATCCTGCGAGGCAACACAGCACAGAGTGGCGCAGCTTCCCAAATCTACAATGGCGCAGGGGTCGTAGCTGCAATCTCATTTTGCAATGTTCAGGGCGGGCATGCAGGAGTCGGCAACATCAGTTCAGATCCACTGTTCGTAAACGTCGCCAGCGGCGACTTTCGACTGGCCAGCGGGTCACCATGCATTGATTCCGGAAGTAATCTCAGCGACATCGACGCCAACATACCGGCCATCCAGCCGCTTCCTACATCGGACATCGTTTTGAACGCGCGAAGAATGGATGACCCGGAAGCAACCGATACGGGTGCAGGAGCATGCCCGCTCGTCGATATCGGCGCCTTCGAGTTTCGGCGACTGTGCGAGGAATCAAGCGAATGCGTCACACGGGGCGACAGCGTAGAGGACGACGACGAGGTCGCCGATGGACTTGACATTGGACCATTCAGCGCATGTCTGACTGCGGCAGACCCACACTGTGCGGCGGAGTGCCAGTGCTTCGACATGGACCTTGACGGCTTCATCACCATGGAAGGCGATCTGCCGTGTTTTATCGCTCTGCTTCTTGATCAGCCGGATTGCGTGGTTGATTGTTCAACGCCGAGTACAAGAACCGGCATCGACTGTAACGGAAACGGGCTGCCCGATGATTACGACATCCTCATCGGGCTGACCAGCCCCGACTGCAACGCCAACGGCGTGCCCGACGAGTGCGAGATTGACGAGAACTCGACCGCGCCCGGCGGGCCATTCTTCTGCACGGGGGACTGCGCCGCCGACATCGACGACAGCGGCGTGCCCGACGAGTGCGAGCCAGATTGTAATACCAACGGCACGCCGGACGAGATGGATATCGCCGAGTCCACCAGCAACGACGTGAACACCAACGGCATCCCGGACGAATGCGAACTCGACTGCAATGCCAACGGGACGCCCGACGCGTGGGACCTGTCGGAAGAGACCAGCCCGGACTGCAATACCAACGGCATCCCCGACGAGTGCGACCCGGACTGCAACACCAATGGCGTGCCCGACGACTGCGACGTGGACCCGACCGATCCCGACGGGGACGAGTGGGTTAGTCCGGACTGCAATGGGAACGAGTACCCGGACGAATGCGACCTTTCTCTGCCGCCGCCGTTCGGGAGCCTGGACTGCAATGACAATGACGTGCCCGACGAGTGTGACATCGCGGAGTGCGAAGAGGGCCCGGCGTGTGACGATTGCAATGAGAACGGCGTGCCGGACGGGTGCGACATCGCGGCGGAGATCAGCGAAGACGCCAACACCAACGGCATCCCCGACGAATGTGAGGAAGATAGCCTCATTGGCGGTAGTGGCGGCGGCGAGTCGTCGATGATGGGCGGTGGCGAGTTCGACGAGGAGGCCGCATGGGAGGCATTCTTCGAATGGTCAATGTCGCAGTGCTGGGGGCCAGACTGCGAAACCACCGGCGCGGAGCAGTTTTTGGCCATGATTGAGAAGCTCCGGGAACTGGGCTTGTCATGGGCCGATTTCTGACTACCGTATTGCCGCCTGAGGTGGGAATAGCCGTGTGAATCGCCTGGTCGATGACGACATTCGGTATCTGAAACTAAGTCGGCTAGCGTTCTCGACTTGCGATATGAACTGGCCGGGCAATGACCCAGTAAGATGATGCAATACCAGACAGCACTAGCCCTTGGCGTCCTGATCCCGCTGATCAGCTTCACCTTTCTCGCCTTTACCGGGCACAAGCTCGGCAAGCCGCGGGCGTCGTACGTCGCCCTGCTGGCCATCGGCCTGAGCTGCCTGCTGTCCACCTATGTGCTCGTCGGCTGGATGGGGGACACCCCGGACGAAAGGGCGGCGCTAGCGGCAGACGCTTACCGCTTCGACTGGGGCCGGGTGGGCGATATCCCGGTCACGGTCGGCGTCAAGCTCGACTCGCTCACGGTGATCATGTATTTCATGGTCACCTTCATCGCCTTTTGGATCCACTTTTTCAGCATCGGCTACATGGAAGGCCACAGCGACGAGGTCGATGGCGTCAGCAAGTATCACCGGTTCTTCACCTACCTGTCGCTGTTCTGCTTTTCCATGCTGGGGCTCGTCATTTCCAGCAGCCTGCTGTTCCTGTTCATCTTCTGGGAACTGGTGGGCCTCTGCTCATACCTGCTCATCGGCTTCTACTTCGACAGGAAATACGCCTCCGACGCGGCCATGAAGGCCTTCATCACCAACCGCGTCGGCGACTTCGGCTTCATCCTCGGGCTGGCACTCGTCGTGCTGCATTTGAACACGTTTGATCTCGACGAGGCCGCCGCGAACTTCGCCACGCAGTTCAATACCGGCACCGGCATATTCGCCTCGCCGATCTCGCTCTTCGGCTACTCGCTGGCGACGCTCATGGGCATCGGCCTCTTCTGCGGGGCCATGGGCAAGAGCGCCCAGTTCCCGCTGCACGTGTGGTTGCCGGACGCCATGGCGGGTCCGACGCCCGTGTCCGCGCTCATCCACGCCGCCACCATGGTCGCCGCCGGCGTGTACCTCGTCGCCCGGGTCTTCCGCCTGTTGACGCCGGAGGCGCAGTACTTCATCGCGGTGATCGGCTGCATCACGCTGACCATTACGGCGCTGATCGCCATCGTCCAGACGGATATCAAGAAGGTGTTGGCCTATTCCACGCTGAGTCAGCTTGGCTACATGATCTTCGGAATGGGCATGGGGGCATGGGTGGCCGCCCTGTTCCACCTGATGACCCACGCCTTCTTCAAGGCCATGCTCTTCCTCGGCAGCGGGCAGGTCATCGAGGGCTGCCACCACGAGCAGGACATCCGCAAGATGGGCGGATTGCGAAAGAAGATGCCGGTGACGTGCTGGACGTTTTTCATCGGCGTGCTGGCGATCGCGGGCTTCGGAATTCCCGGGGCGCATTTTGGCCTGGGCGGGTACTTTAGCAAGGACGAGATTCTCGCGGTCGCGTACGACCGGGCGTTCAACATCCCGGACCTCAAGCAAACGGATGCGGCGGCGGATGATGCGGGGGAACATGCAAGAGCGAATGGCCAATTGCAAACAGCGAATAGCGAAGTGAAGACAGATCCTGCTATCCGCTTGGCCTCGACTTCGGAGGCATCCGTTTCGCCGTTCGCTATTAGCAATTCGCTCTTGGCCAGCGGTCCCGAGCAGGGCGGTGAGGACGCTCATCATGCGGATCATGCCACCGGCACCCCGGAAAAGTTGAAGATCGCCGCCACGCTGCCGGTGGTGCCGAAGTGGATGTTCTGGCTGCCGATCATCATTGCGTATGTCACGCCCTTTTACATGATGCGGTGCTGGTGGCTGACATTCTGCGGCCGGCCGCGCGACCATCATGTGTATGACCATGCGCATGAGAACTGGAAGATGTACCTTCCGCTGGTGATTCTGGCAGGGGGTACAGTGTTCTGCAGTTTCTGGATGTTCCGCGACATGATTCATGACGCGGCGGCCGCTGCCACGAACTCCCCGGCCGTCGTGGCAATTGACGGCGAGGCGCACTCGATCGCCGAGGCCGGGAACGGCGCGATGCTGATGCTCGATCATGCCGTGGGCCGCAGCGCCCACGACTGGCTCAAGCTCGGCGTCGGCTGGTCGTGGCTGATCGGCATGGGTATCGCGGTGATGATCTACCGCGGCGGCCTGGCCCTGGGCGACCGCTTCAAGCGCATGTTCGGGCCTGTCCACACCGCCCTCGACAACAAGCTCTATTTCGACCATGTGTACGACAGTGTGCTGGTCGCCGGCACGACGACGTTCGGATTCGTGTGCGGCACCTTTGACAAGTACATCATCGACGGGGCCGTCAACCTCGTCGCGAAGCTCACTGCGTGGTTCGGCAAGTTCACCGGCCGCCAGCTCGACATGCCGGTGGAGCGAGGAGACTGGGGCATCGTCGATGCCGTGGCCAACGGCCTTTCGGCGACCATGCTCGACATCGGCTCACAGATTCGCCGGCCGCAGAGCGGGCGGATTCGGAATTACGTGTGCTTCACGGCCGGCGTGGCGGCGGTCGCCTTGCTGGTTGTACTGTATTTCGATCAGATCGCGTCGGGTTCCTTCACGTTCTACCAGTGGATCGTGCAGAAGACCCAGGCGCTGGCACAGGGGAGTTAATTGAGAATCGCAAACAGCAGATAGCGAATGATGAAACCGTGATCTTTGCTTTTCACTATTCGCTGTCGGTTATTCGCTTTTCGCTCTGGAGTTTGCCGTGGATCTCACCTCATTGTTGAACTGGATCATCTTCCTCCCGCTCATCGGGGCCGTGGTGGTGCTCTTTGCCCCGGCGCAGATGGCGAGGTCGATCACCTGGCTCTTCACCTTCGGCGTCTTTCTCCTCTCGTGTGCCCTGTTCGGCCCGTTCTGGGACGGCAGCGCGTTCAAGGGCGAATACGGCGTCATGCAGTATGAGACGATCGTGAAGTGGATCGACGTCGGCGGCTTCCACATCAATTACCACGTGGGTCTCGACGGTATCTCGTTCCCGCTCATCATCCTCACCACGCTCATCACCTGGCTGTCGGCCTGGGCAAGCTGGAACTTCGACCACTGGAATGTGAACCGCGGGCCGAAGGGTTTCTTCGCCCTGTTCCTTCTGCTTGAGACCGGCGTCCTCGGCACCTTCGCCGCGCTGGACTTCTTCCTGTTCTACATATTCTGGGAAGTGATGCTGCTGCCGATGTACTTCCTCATCGGGGTCTGGGGCGGCCCGCGGAAGGAATACGCCGCCATCAAGTTCTTCATCTACACGCTCGCCGGCTCGGTCCTGATGCTCGTGGCCCTGCTGGCCATGTATTACACCAGCGGCGACGCGGTCGGCGGCGACGGCACCTTCAACCTGATCGACTACGCCACCAAGCCCGCCATCATCCAGATGTTCAATGACGAGGCGACGCGCTTCCTCGGCTGGAACTTCGGCCAGGCGATGTTCGTCATGCTGTTCATCGCCTTCATGATCAAGGTGCCGGTGTTCCCGTTCCACACGTGGCTCCCCGACGCCCACGTCGAGGCGCCCACGCCGATCTCCATGATTCTGGCGGGCATTCTGCTGAAACTCGGGGCATACGGTTTCTTCCGCGTGTGCTACCCGATTTTTCCCGAAGCGGCCCAGTCGCTGGCCTACGGCGTCGCCCTCCTCGGCGTGATCAACATCATCTACGGCGCCTTCTGCTGCCTGGCGCAGACCGACTTCAAGCGGCTCGTCGCCTACAGCTCCATCAGCCACATGGGCTATGTCGTGCTCGGCATCGCCATCATGACCAGCACCGGTTTTCAGGGCGCGATGTTCCAGGTATTGGCCCACGGCATCTCCAGCCCGATGTGCTTCTTCCTGGTCGGCGTGATTTATGATCGGGCACACCACCGCGACCTCAACCGATTCGGCGGATTGTGGCTGGCCATGCCGCGGTACGGCTCGCTGGCCACGCTCGGCTTCTTCGCCTCGCTCGGCCTGCCGTCGCTGTGCGGATTCATCGGCGAAATATGGGTGCTGCTCGGCACCTTCAACGCCCCATTCCCGTGGGCCAAGCCGATGGCGGTGGTCGCCGCGTTCGGCGTCGTGCTTACCGCCGCGTACATCCTCTGGATGATCCAGCGGGTTTACCTCGGCAAGAAGAAGGAAGAGTACGCCGAGTTTCCCGATGCCGATGCCCGCGAGACGGCAATCCTGATTCCCATGGCCGCCCTGGCCATCTTCATGGGCATCTTGCCGAGTTATACGTTTCGGCTCATGAACGGCACCATCGATCGGATGTTGAACGACGTGATCGGTCCGGCCATGGCCGTGGCCTTCGGAGGTTGAGCCGGACATGCCACTCGGTCTGTTTGCCACTATCTGGATGCCCGGCGGCGAGGATCTCGCCCGGCTCGCTCCCGTTTGGAGTCTCGTGGGGACGATCGTCGGCGTGCTCCTTGCGGCGCTGATCGTCGGGCGCAACTGGCGCGTGGCCGGCGGCGTAACGATGATCGGCGCGCTGGTCACGGCGTGGCTCGCATTTCGCGGCTTCACGGCCACGGAGGGCCACTGGGCGGGCATGTCGCCGGCCGGGGCCGCGCCGATGCTCGTGGTCGATCAGTTCAGCCACTTTTTCATTTTTCTGCTCGCGATTTTTCTGGCCGCGGTGACGTGGCTCTGGTTTATGGGCCAGGACGCCGCCGTGCCCGATATCAGTGCGCACCGCGGCGACGCGACCGAATTCTTCGTTCTGCTCGTGGGCAGCGCCTTCGGCATGGCGATGATGGTCAGCACGACGAACCTGCTCATGATCATCCTCGCGGTCGAGTCTGCGTCGCTTCCGTCCTACGGCCTGGCCGGCTTTCGAAAGAAGAACCGCCAGTCCGCCGAGGCGTCGCTCAAGTACGTCCTCTTCGGGGCGGTCACCAGCGCCATCATGATTTACGGCGCGTCCCTGCTCTATGGCCGCTATCACACGCTTGACCTCGCAATGATCGGGCGGCAGATTCAGATCGAGGGTCCCACGGTCCTGATGGGCGTCGCCATGTTCGCCTTCATGGTCGGCGTGGCCTTCAAGGTCTCGGCCGTGCCGTTCCACTTCTGGTGTCCCGATGTGTTTGAGGGCGCATCGATCGAAGTGACAACCTGGCTGAGCGTGGTGAGCAAGGCGGCGGGCCTGGGACTGATGCTCCGGATCATCGCCGTGGTGACATCGGAACTGACATCCACCGACGCGCTCCAGTATGTGACGATGGCCATCGCCATCATGGCCGCCCTGACCTGCACGTGGGGCAATTTCTCCGCGTTTCGCCAGACGAACATGAAGCGCCTGCTGGCGTTCAGCTCGATCGCCCATGCGGGGTACATGCTCATGGCCGTGGCCATCATTTGGAAACCGGCGGAAGGCGCGCTCAGCCCCGCGCACCCGGCCTTCAGCGCAATTGTCGCCTACATCACGGTATACCTGTTGATGAATCTCGGGGCGTTCGCCTGCATCGCCTTCGTCTACTGGTCGACCGGCAGCGAGTCGATCGACGCCTTCAACGGAATGGCGCGTCGCAACCCGCTTCTTATGGTGGCGATGGTGGTCTTCCTGTTCTCACTGGTCGGCCTGCCGCCGATGGGCGGGTTTCTCGCCAAGTGGTGGCTCCTGGCCGCGTTGTGGGACGCCAAGCTCATCTGGCTCATCTTCGTTGCCGTCTTTAACACGGTGATCAGCCTTTATTACTACGCGCGGATCGCCGTGGCGATGGTCTTTCGCGACGACGACCAGGCCCCGCTTCGCGCGCCCCTGGCCGGGCAGGCGATCGTGCTGGCCTGTGCCGTGGGGATTCTCCTCACCGGTACCCTTTGGGCCGGTCGCCTGAAGGACTTCTCCGACGCGCGCAGCCGCGATCTGTACGCGGTGACGCAAAAGTCCCCGGCCGGCTCGGTGGCCGCCGCGGAATCCGGCACGGCCGATTGATCGGTGGCAAAGGGCTCTCTCCTGTGGCGCCCTTTCGGCCTATTCAGGATGCCTCGGCGTCGCTATTGTCTCAAGGGAATCATTCAGCAATCTGGTTTTCTGCATGGAACGAGCCGTTGACACTTTGAATCGCCTGCTGGCCGCCGAACAGGGCAGTCTCGTGCGCCGGCTGGCGGAGGCCGACCCCTTCGTGACCTGGCGGGCCGCCGACGACAAGGCTGAAATCCGTCGTATGATCGCCGACATCGAGCGGCACGAACGCGACCTCGCACGGATGATCCTCAAGCTCCGCGGAGCGCCGATCCCGCCGACCTATCCCACCTCTGCGGGCGGCGTTCACTACCTCAAGCTCTCATACCTGATGCCCCAGGTCATTGCCAATGTGCGCCAGATCATCCGCGCCTATGAGGAGGCCGGAACGACCGGCGACCGCGAGGCCGACGCCTTGATCGCCCGGCATCTTGAGGATCACAAGCGACACCTGGCCAACGTGCAGCGCATTCACGCCGACGCATTTCAGCCTTCGTGACGATCGCCGCGCGGCGCGGCGACAGGACCTACCCGAAGAGGCGATCCCGCGCCGCCTCGCAGATGGCGACCACGGCCGGGTTTTTCAGCCGCCGCTCCACGGTTATCGCGTAAAAACGCTCCTTGATCGACGGAATGCGCCCGATCACGCGCATGTCGAGCGTCTTGCGGATGTCGCGTTCCGATATGCTTGGGCAGGGCATGACGCCTATGCTCGACATGCTGAAGACCTTGATCAGCGCGCTGTCCTCGAACTCGCCGCGAATGACGGGGTGAATGCCCTCCTGCTCGAACCAGCGGTCCAGCGAACGCCGCAGGGCGGTGTTCTCGGTCGGCAGAATCCACGGAGCGCCGTTCAGCGATTGCGGAAAGCCCTTGCGATACTCCTCGGCAAGCTTTTCGGTGCCGAAGACGGTCACGTCGCACTCGCCGAGAAGATGGCTGTAGGCCTTGACCTTCGCCACATTCGTGACCGGGGTATCGGTCAGGATCAGGTCAAGCTCGTGTGCTGCAAGCTCGTCCATCAGTGCCTCAGAATTGGCCTCCTTGCAGACGAGGTGCACCTGTTCCTTCAGCCGCAGGGCCGGCTCGAGAATGCGAAAGGTGACGAATTTCGGAAGATTGTCCGAGATGCCCACGAAGAAACGCACCGGGCTTCCGGTCGGACGTCCCTTGAGGACGTCCACCAGTTCCTGTCCGAGCGTGAAAATCTCGTCGGCATAGCGAAAGACCACCTGCCCGGTCTCGGTGAGGGCCAGTTTTCGCCCGGCCCGTTCAAAGAGCCGCTCGCCGATGCGCTGTTCGAGGGCACGAATCTGTCCGCTGATGGTCGGCTGGGCAAGGTAGAGCTGATCGCAGGCCTTGGCGATGCTGCCTTCCTTGGCGACTACCCAGAAATAGAGCAGATGGTGGTAGTTGATCCATTCCATGCCGTGAGGAGCCTACATCGGAATATTCGATGCGTCAAACGAGGTCCATTCTTCCTGTCGATGCATCGCGGGGCGGCGCACGGGCATTGAGTGCCGGCAGTTGCGGTCGCGGCGCGGAGTCCCGAGAATCCCACGGCTCCGGCGCCCCCGACTCCTTCGGACTCAACAGAGAGTGCGCCGGCGAAACGGATGCCGGATGCAGCACGACGCCACGCCGCCGACGCGCACCGAGCCGCCCTGGCTGACCAGCCTGGTCGCGGCCGAGCCGCGCGCGCCGCTCATCCTTCCCTACATGGCCTACCTCGTCCTGCTGGCCTTCATGGACTGGTTTCCGGTGCGGATGTTGCCCGTGGCCATCGCCCTGCACATCGGGATCGGCCTGTGGGCGACCTTTCTCTTCCGAAATCACTGGCCGCCGCTGGGAAGGCCGCATTTGCTCATCGCCACGGTCGCAGGTGTCGCAGCTGCGGCCCTCTGGGTCAAGGGACAGCATCTGCTCAACGGCGTTTCCGTCGGCGGCTATGACCTGGGCAGCCGCCTCTTCCTCTATCCCGGCCACGCCAAGCCCTACAACCCGCACACCGACTTCGGTGACGGGACGCTGTTCTGGGTGTACGCGGTGCTTAAGATCGCGCGGGCCTGCTCGGTCGTGCCGATCGTTGAGGAGCTTTTCTGGCGGGGGTTCATTCTCCGGGCCTTTGTGAACTGGCACCGGCCCGAAAGTGTGCCGCTCGGCGCCTTTGCCTGGAAGGCGATGATCGGCTCGGCCCTGCTGTCGACAATTCAGCACCCTGACGCCTGGGGCGTTTCCATTGCCTGCTGGCTCTTCTTCAACGCGCTGTTCTATTGGAAAAAGAGCCTTTTGATGCTCATGATCACCCACGCCGTCACCAATCTGGTGCTGTATGCCTATGTGATTCGCGCGGGAGACTGGCAGTTCTGGTAAGGGCGAGGCCGGTCGCCGATCGTGCGGCCGCTCCTACAATACGCATCTATGGCGACCGCATCCCAGATTCAATTACGCATCACGGGCATGCACTGTGCCGGCTGCGTCGGACGTGTGGAGCAGGCCCTGCGCGGCGTGTCGGGCGTGCGCGAGGTAAGCGTCCAGCTCATGACGGAATCCGCCGCCGTGACGGCAGAGAGCGCGAGCGACCTGCGGCCGGAGCTGTTGAAGGCGGTTCGCGCTGCGGGCTACGACGCCGAGGTGACGTCCGGGGCCGACCCCTTCGCTGCGCTCGGCGCCGATGATTCGGCCCATCGCGAGCAGCTTCGCCGCGGCCGGCAGGCGCTGATTCAGGCCATCGGCCTCGTGCTGCCGATTCTTGCCGTCGATCACTTCCGCCACGATCTCTGGGGCCATGACCCGGCCAGCCAGGTTTCAGCCCTGCTCCTGGAGTTGATTCTGCTGGTCATGCTCGCCCTGAGCCCGGCCGGCGCGCCGATTCTTGTCAGCGGGCTGCGCGCAATAGTATTTCGCACAGCCAACATGGACCTGCTCATCACGATGGGCTTTACCGTGGCGCTGGCGAGCAGCATCTACGGGACCTTCATTGCCCGGGACGATTCATTTGTGCACATTCACGCCGCCGCGATGATCCTCGGGCTGGTCTGTGTCGGCCGCTATCTCGAGACCGGCGCGCGCGGCCGCGCGTCGGCTGCGATGTCCGCACTCGCCCGGCGCGCGCCGAAGACGGCTCTCGTCCGCCGCGACGGGCAGGCGGTTTCAATCCCCGTTGCGCGGCTTCAGCCCGGCGACGTCGTCGTCGTGCCGCCGCATTCGGGGATTCCGGCGGATGGCGAGATTGTCGACGGCAGCGCTGCCATCGACGAAAGCCTCATGACCGGCGAGCCGATGCCCGTGACGCGATCGGTCGGCGACCGTGTGCTCGGCGGGACGCTGGTGGTAGAAGGGCGCATCGACATTCGAGTCACCGCGACCGGCGCGCAGGCGGCGCTCGGCCGCATCGCGCAGCTTGTGGCAAAGGCTCAATCCGGCAAGACGGCGATGCAGCGGCTGGCCGACCGCGTCGCCGCCGTGTTCACGCCCATTGTCATCATCGCCGCCGCTCTGACCTTCGCGGCCTGGCTGGCGGTGTACGGCCGCGGCGCGCTTTCCGATGCGGCCCGCGCCGCCATCGCGGTGCTCGTCGTGGCCTGTCCCTGTGCGCTGGGCCTCGCCACGCCCGTCGTTGTCATGGTGGCGTCGGGCGCCGCCGCCCTGCGCGGCATCCTGGTACGCGACGCCGCCATGCTTGAGGCCATGTCCCGGGTCGACACCGTCGTTTGGGACAAGACCGGCACGATCACCGCCGGCACGCCTTCGGTGCAGCGGGTCGTTACATTCGGCACGCTAACCGAGACAGATGTCCTGCAACTGGCCGCGTCCGCTCAGCTTCTTTCGCCTCACCCGCTCGCCAAGGCGATTGTCGCCCATGCGCGGAGGATGGGCTTGTCACCTGCGGCGCCTGCGCATTTTGAATCGGTGCCCGGCGCGGGCGTTGTAGCGGGCTTTTCCCGTTCAGAAGGCGGCGCGCCCGCCGATATTCTGGTCGGTAGCGAGAAGCTCCTCGCGTCGCGCGGCGTGACTGTTCCCGAGAGCGGCGAACCGGTCGCGCAGACGCATGCATGGGTCGCGGCGAATGGGGCCGTGGTCGCGCGGATCGAGCTGACGGACACGATCCGGCCTTCGGCGCGCGACGCAGTGCGGCGGCTTTCCGCGCTCGGCATGCGGAGCGAGATGCTCACCGGCGATCACGCGGCCGCGGCGCACGGGATCGCGGAGGCGGCGGGGATCGACACGCTCCACGCGGGCATGGATCCGGCAGGCAAGGTCGCGCGAATCGAGCGTCTGAAAAGGGGGGGCTGCTTTGTGGCCATGGTCGGCGACGGCGTCAACGATGCCGCCGCGCTGGCGGCCGCGGATGTGGGCATCGCGTTCGCCACCGGCGCGGACGTGGCCGGCGAGGCGGCGGGCATCAATCTCATCGGCAGCACGCCGCATCTCGTGGCCGACGCGGCCGAACTCGCGCAGAGGAGCGTCCGGATCATTCGCCAGAACCTCTTCTGGGCCTTCATCTATAATGTGCTCATGATTCCTCTGGCGGCGGTTGGCAGGCTGCCGCCGGCGGTGGCGGCCGGGGCGATGATGATCAGTTCGCTGACGGTCGTGCTCAACGCGCTGCGGTTGAAAGGAAGCGGGCGCAGCTCAAACACTGAGAAGTAACGCAGCGGGGCGCGCCGGCCTGTGTGCCCGTTGCACGGGTTATTGCGCTTTGCCGACCGATTGTGGTGCGAGGCTCTGGTTTGCCATGAGAATCTATCGCGGCATCTCTTCCATCGACGACCACCTGCGCGGTGCGGTGCTCACCGTCGGTAACTTCGACGGCGTGCACCTCGGCCATCAGCGCATCCTTCGCACCGCGCATGCCCTCGCGAAGGTCTCGAGCGCCGCGGTCGTCGCGATGACCTTTGAGCCGCATCCGATCTCCATCCTGCGGCCGGAACGCGACCCGCCGCGGCTGACGCCGTGGGATGAAAAACTCCATCAACTCGAAAGGGCCGGGGCCGACGCGGTCATCCGGCTCGCAACCGACTGGCCGCTGCTGTCGCTTTCCGCCGAGGACTTCGTGCGCGAAGTGCTGGTCAAGCGAATCCACCCTTCTTACATCGTCGAGGGGCCGAACTTTGCCTTCGGGCGCGGGCGCGCGGGAGACGTTCGCACGCTCGAACAGTTGTCTCCCAAGGGCGGCTTTCAGGTCCGTATCGTCGAGCCTTATCGCCTGCACCTTTCCGACGGGCGGCAGATCGTCGTATCCAGCACGCAGGTCCGCGCGCTGCTCGCCGCGGGAAACGTCGTCGACGCCGCGCATTGCCTCGGCCGGCCGTATGCCCTCGTCGGCACGGTCATTCACGGCGCGGGTGCAGGGCGAAGGCTCGGCTTTCCCACGATCAACCTCGACGTGGGCAAGCAGCTGGTCCCCGCCGAGGGTGTTTATGCCGGCGCGGCAGAGGTCGCGGGGCTTCGCGCTCCGGCGGCGGTGAGCATCGGCACGCGCCCGACACTTGGGGGTACGTCACTGGCGATCGAGGCGTTCGTCCTCGACGAGTCCGGCGACTGGTACGCGGAGACCGCGCGGCTAGAGCTATTCCGCCGCCTTCGAGATCAGCGAAAGTTCGACGGCCCCCAGGCCCTTTCCGCCCAGATCGCCGTGGATGTTCAGCAGGTTCGCGAGATCGCCGAGGCGGCGCAAAAATCCGGTGAGCCTTGTCCGTGAACGTCTCGCATGTCGCTCATCGCGCGGAGAGGTGCCCCGCCGCACCCGGGATGGCCCGCAGTGGGGATTCACTTATACTCCCGCTCGCAGGAATCGACCGCATTTTTAGAGGTGCCCGCGGCCATGACCATGCCTATACGAATCGACATTGACGCCGCCATCGAGCGCATCGGCGCCGCGCGGCGCATTGTCATAACGACGCATGCCCGCGCGGATGGCGATGCGATCGGCTGCGTCGCCGGCATGCGGCGCGTGCTTCGGCAGCAGGGCAAATCGGCCGAGGCGTACGTCCATGAGCCGGTGCCGGAGCGCTACGCGTTTCTGACGGCGGCCGACCCCCTGTCCGTCTGGCGGCCTGCCGCGGCCGCCGGCGTGCTGGCATCGTGCGACCTGCTTCTGGTGCTGGATACCTGCGCGGCGGTCCAGCTCGGAGACATCGCGGATGCGATTCGCGCGGCCGCCGCGGACAAGCTGGCGATCGATCATCACGTCACCCGCGACGACATCGTCGCCGCCGCCTGGGTGGACACCTCGGCGGGGGCCTGCGCGCAGTTGGTGCTGCGGCTCTGCGACCGGGCGGGCTGGCATGTGGATGCTGATACCGCGACGCTGCTTTTCGCCGGTCTGGCCACGGACACGGGATGGTTCCGGTTTTCCAACGCCGACAGCGCGGCCTTTGAAGACGCAGCGCGGCTGATTTCGGCCGGGGCGCGGCCAAGCGCGCTCTACGAAGCGCTGTTTCTCCAGGAAATCCTGCCGCGCGTGCGGCTCATGGGCGAGGTGATGCGCTCCTTCGAGCTGCGCGCCGACGGCCGTGTGGCCGTGGTCCGCGTCACCCGGGAGATGCTTGCCCGGTGCGGTGCGACCCGGGAGATGACCGAGGACATCATCAACGAGCCGATGCGCGTTGCCTCCGTCGTGGCCTGCGTCATGCTGACCGAGCCGGACGGCGACGCGCCGGTCCGCGCGAGCTTTCGCAGCAAGCGCGATCTGGACGTCGCGCGGCTCGCGGCGCGGTGGGGCGGAGGGGGCCACAGCCGCGCGGCGGGAGCGAAGATCGTCGGTCCGTTTGTCGCCGTGGCCGAGGATGTGGCGGCGGCCCTTGTTGATTCGCTGGAGCCTGCGGCCGCCGCTTCGCCGCCGGGGGGCGGATCCGGCTCCGGGTGAGTCCGGCATCGATGGATGACGAAGGCATGACACACACAAACCCACTGACGCGGTACGCGGGCGTTCTTGCCGGGCTTCCGGCCGGTCCGCGGCTCATGCTCACGGCGTTTCTCGCCCTGATCGGCTTCGGCTATCTGATCGCCGTGGCCAATATCTTCAGCCATCACGCCAACGCCGACGGCAACGACGGCCTTTCGATCGACGACCTGCGCGCCGTGTACTCGGGCATGGACGTGCCCGCCGGCGCGGGGGCGGAGGTCCCGTCGCGCATGCTCACCATGCTGCGCGGCGAGATGCGGCAGTACGCCTCCTCCGAGGCGCATTTCACCGTGCTGGAGGGCTGGCTGGCGAAGGGCGCGCCGGAGGCGGGTCTCGAACAGGGCGAAGGGAAGATCACTCCCCGCCGTGTGCTGATCCTCGACTGCATGCGATGTCATGCACTGAGCACCGGTACGGAGATTGCGAAACAGGCGCCCTTCGGGCCCGATGAGTTCACGCCGGATTCCGCGATGCTGGTCCGGTTTACCGCGCCGGCAAAGAGCAAGTCGCCGGGCGTCGTTCGCGCCGCCCCGCAGTATACGCTGCCTCGGCTGATCCTCATCAGCCATCAGCACATGCTGGCGATCCCGATGTTCACGCTCGCGGTGGCGATTGTTTTCATGCTTTCGCGCGTGCCGGCGCGCTGGAAGAACGCACTCACGCCGCTGCCGATGATCATCCTCGTGTTCGACTTTTCCGGCTGGTGGCTGGCCCGCGTCGCCGAGCCGTTTGTGTACGTCATCGCCGCCGCCGGAGGGCTGTTCAGCGCCGTGCTGGGCTTTCAGATCATCGCCGCCGCGGTGGATCTCTGGCGCGGACCTCCGCGCGGCGGGCCGGGCATGTTGGGAGGGGGCGCCGGCGGAGCGACGTCTTAGAGGACCGGGCGAATCGCCGGAAGAATGCATCCATGCTCGCACTTCAATTCACCCCGCTGATGCTCGCCGCACTGGCCGCTTACATCATGTGTGTGTGCCTTCACGAATTCGCGCACGCCCTCGTCGCCTACTGGGGCGGAGACCGCAGCGTGCGCGACAAGGGATACCTCTCGCTCGATCCGACGCGGTACATCGATCCGGTGTTCAGCCTGCTCATTCCGGCGATCGTGCTCATGATGGGCGGGTTTCCCCTGCCGGGCGCAGCAGTGCAAATCAACGCCGGCGCGCTGCGCAGCGAGCGGTGGAACGCGTATGTCTCCGCCGCAGGGCCCGCGATGAACTTCATCCTGTTCCTGCTGTTTGCCGCGCCGCTCCATCCGGTCGCCAGGCTTGTCGATTCCTATGCCGCGTCGCAGCCGACCTGGGTCTATTTCCTCGGCGCGATGTCCACGCTGAACTTCATCGTGACGATCTTCAATCTGATTCCCATACCTCCGCTCGACGGCTTTGGCATCATCGAACACACCTTCGACCACGAGACCCGGTGGAAGCTGCATCAGCCGCAGGTTGTATGGGCCTGCTTCGCCGGGCTCATGCTCTTCTTGTTCGCCATACCGGGGAGCATGCGCCCGTTTGTATTCATGTTGGAGCAGATGTGCGCGGCGCTTGGCCTTCCTGTGGAACTGCTGCTTGCCGGCTACGGCGTGGTGTTCTACAACGAATCGCCGTGACACCCCTTCGGCATCCCGCGCCCGCGCGACAGCTGGTACAGCCGTGGGCGTCCGGATTGGACGGGAACCCGTGGGGGAACTTCAGCGATGTATCCGCAGGTTTATGCTTCCCGCGAGGCCGGCGCGACGGGGCTGGCGGTGCATGCTGTTTCGGCGGCCGCGAGCGTTTATAAGTTGTGTATGCAAATACGGTTACGGCGCTTGCAGCCGCTGCGGCTCCCGGGGCGCGATGCAGGGGAACTGGGCGGAACTTGAGGTCTTTTTTCCGCGCTGCCGGAGTCTTTGCTTAACTCGCCGGGGGTGCGTGCCGAATTATCCGGCGTGCCCTGGTACCGGACCGGGCGAGAACTTGTTCTCAACAAGGAAGAACGAAATGACCTTCAACAAGAAGAACTTCAGCAAGGCCACCTTCAAGGCCCAGATCACGCGAAAGCAGAGCCAGTTCAACCGGTTCTGCAAGCGGTTCCAGACCTCGAAGAACCCCGTGGAGAAGAGCTTTCTGAAGAACGAGGCCGCCTACATCGTCGAGGACCTCAAGACCTGGGCGAAGCAGTGGATGAGCTGCGGTTTCGGCCCCTGTGGCTGGATCACCCGCAACTTCACGATGGCCAACTTTAACAGCAACAACACGCCGTCGACGCGCAAGACGACTCGCACGTACGGCAGCCGCACGACCCGCAAGTACGGCTCGAAGACGACCTCGCGGAAGCGAAACGGCAAGCGCAGCTACGCCCGACGCAGCAACAAGACGAAGAGCTACGCTCGACGCAATCGCAAGAGCAGCTATGCTCGCCGCTCGAACAGCCGGAAGTCGAACTTCCGCCGCAGCTACGTCGCCTGGTAAATCCGGCGACCTGCCGCATCGACGTCCGCCGTCGGCCCGGCCCGCGTCGCGGGGAGGCGAGGCGGGGCGGCATCGCCGACAGGGCGGTGAACGCCGCACGGTGGACGACAGGTTTGGGCCAGCGCCGAGACGGGAATCGCCCTGTCCGGCGCTGGCTCTTTTGCTTTGCGGCCCGCCCCGGCCCCGGCTTGGCCGCGCCCCCCATTGTCTCGTATGATGCCCGCCTGCACGCGTGCATCGACTGAGGAATTCAGAAGGATTTGGCGCCCATGAATCAGAGCGACGTCATCACCATCGTCTCCGGCCTTCCGCGCTCCGGCACCAGCATGATGATGAGCATGCTCGAGGCCGGGGGCATTCCGCCCGTCACGGACGGAATTCGCACCGCCGACGAAGACAACCCGAAGGGCTACTACGAGTTCGAAAGGGTGAAGAAGGTCAAGGAGGACAAGAGCTGGCTGCCGGATGCGAGGGGCAAGGTCGTAAAGATGATCTCGCAGCTTCTGCTGGATCTGCCGACCGAGGGCTACCTGTATCGCGTCGTCTTCATGCGGCGGAAGATCGAAGAGATCCTCGCCTCGCAGCGCGAGATGATGAAGCGCCGCGGGACGCTGAAGGACGGCGGACCCAGCGACAAGGAGATGGGCGACATGCTGCTCAAGCACGTGGACCAGGTCCTCCGGTGGGTGGACAAGCAGCCGTGCATGCAGCTTCTCGAAGTGGATTACAACGCAACGCTCAAAAACGCCGCGCCGCACATCGCCGCGATCAACGCCTTTCTCGGCGGAAATCTCGACGTCGCCGCCATGACCGCCGTCGTCGACAAGAACCTCTACCGCCAGCGAAAAGACTGACGAAGGCCCCGATCCTATCCGCGCGGCCGCGCCGCGGGGGCTTGCGCCGCCTGCGGAGTCAGTTCGCTTCAGTCGCGAGCGCGCCTGCCGCGCCGCCGAACTCAATCGCTGCCAGCATCATCCGGCCGTATTTCTTCCAGAGCGCCGGGCCGTCGGCGTCGTCCGGCGATCGCGGCAGTTCGAGCGTGATGATGGGTGTCCCAAGCGTGACACCGGCGTACGAACCGAGCGAGCCCGGCCGGCTGCCGATCTTGTGCAGCGGCAGGTCGGTGTGGCGGGCCATGACCGCGGCGAGGGCCTCGCCCGGTCCGTCGTAGTCGATGCAGGCCGGAAGCGTCGTCGGCTGATGAATGCTGATGATTCGTGCCGGAGAATATTCCTGCATGAGGCGATGCAGGGCCCGGCTTTCCGGCTCGGAGAGCGGGTTCTCCCCGTGCTTCGATGCGGTGGCATAGTTGCCCGCCGGGAAGTTGCGGTTCAGGTCGACCCCGCGCACGTTGTGGCGCAGATTCTTCCTGAGGCCGTCCGGGTTGGCCGCCGGGACAATGATGACGCGCCGCCCGGCCACCACGCCCGGTTTTTCGCGCAGGTATGCGGAAAGCTCACGGACCAGCGGCGTGCCTGCCGGCTCGTCGCCGTGAATCGAAGCGATGATAAGCACGACTTCCGGCCCGTCGCCGAAGATTTCGCATTCGATGGGCCGGCCTTCGACGGAGCGGCCGATGGTCATTTGCCGGAAGTAGCCGGTCCTGGAGTCCGTCGCGGTCGAGTTCGGCGCGACGCGCGTTTCCGGCGGCTGACAGCCGACGAGCGCTGCGGCCACGAACAGCGGCACGAGACGTTTGGCGTGCATGCACCGGGCCACTCGGCATCGCGATGCCGACGGAGCTGCCGCGCGGGGTGGAAAGAGAAGGCTGCTGCGTTCCAAAACCGGTCCCTCTGCCGTTGGTTGTGCGAGCGGATTGAAAGTCCCGAAATACCCGGTCATGTTCCGGGCATTCGCCGCGTAGTCAAGGGGAATCATGGCGCGGCAGCAGCCGCCGGCGGCTTCTGACCGGGGCCGGCGGCGACTAGAATGGTCCGGCCGTCACATGCGTGATGGCACCGCCCAGGAGAGGTATTGCCAGATGCATCCGCGCCGCAGGACACGCCAGATGAAGGTCGGGCCCGTCGCCATTGGGGGCGATGCGCCGGTGTCGATCCAGTCGATGACGAGCACGTATACGTACGACATCGACGCGACGGTGAAGCAGATTCACGAGCTGGCGACGGCCGGGGCGGATATCGTGCGCGTGGCGGTGCCGGAGCCGAAGGACACCGAGGCCCTCAAGCACATCCTGCCGCAGGTGCCGGTGCCGATCGTGGCGGATGTGCACTTTCACTTTCAGCGGGCGATGGAATCGATCGAGGCCGGGGTGCATAAGATTCGACTGAACCCCGGCAATATTCAGGATCGCAAGCAGGTGGACCGGGTAATTCGCGCGTGCCGCGAGCGGGGCATACCCATCCGCGTGGGTGTCAATGAGGGCGGCATCGTCGAGCGGAAAGACAAGGACAAGCGCGCGGTGGAGAAGGCCCGGCTGGAGGAGAACTACGAGGATCAGCTCGTCGGCATCATGATGGACAAGCTGGCCGAGTATCTGCGCATCTTCGAGGAGAATGACTTCGGCGACGTGGTCATCTCGGCCAAGAGCATCGACCCGCGCATCGTCATCAAGGCCTACACGGCCATCAGCGAGCGGTACGACTACCCATTGCACCTTGGCGTGACGCACGCGGGCCCGAAGGAGACCGGGTGCATTCGCAGCGTGGTCGCCCTCGGCACCCTGCTGGCCAACGGCATCGGCGACACGGTGCGGATCAGCTATGCCAGCGACCCCGTGCTGGAGGTGATCGACGCGAAGGAGATGCTCAACTGCCTGGGCCTTCGCCCGCGCGTGGAGCCGGAGCTGATCGCCTGTCCGACCTGCGGGCGGATCGAGATCGACCTGATCAAGCTGGTGCAGGAGGTACGGCACCGGCTGGCGACGATCAAGACGCCGGTGAAGGTGGCGGTCATGGGGTGCGTGGTGAACGGCCCCGGCGAGGCGGAAGGGGCCGACGTGGCCATCTTTGCCGGGAAGGGGAAGGGCATCATCTACGTGCAGGGGGAGCAGAAGCGGACGGTGGCCGAGAGTGAGATGCTCGACGCGCTGTACGAGGAGTCGGTGGCGTTTGCAGCGCGGGTGGAGCGCGGAGAGGTGCAGCTTCGCACCGGTGGCGTGACGATCAAGCCGCCGGACCCGCTGCCGAGGGCGGACGGAAGTTTGCCGCTGCCGGTCGTTACAGGCTGAGTTACTTGTGATAGCACGTCCCGCCTTCTCTTCCCCAGTTCTGGGGGTCAAAAACTGGGCAATTCTCCCAACCACCCTGCAATATCGCCCACTCCCCGCCCCTTTTTCGATGTGTTCCGTGATGTCGCCGCCGGCTGGCATGCGCATTGCTCCGGGACGCGGTGCCAACCTGCCGGGTGCACCAGGAGAGATGCACCCGATGCCACCGCGCGACTCCCCTCGGAGATGTGCCATGTATGAAAGCGAGAAATCCTGTGACGGGTCGCAGAACAATCGGCCGAGCCGCCATGAAGACGCCCCGGTCCACCGGAGGCTTCGTTATTGCGAGGGCTTCATTGCAGACCTCGAAGAGTATGCCGACTGTCTGTCAGGGCTGGAGGCGACGATCGCCCGGGCCCTCGGAGCGCTTTACATCCGCGACGCCCTGAGGTCGGTTCACTGGTCGGTGGAAGTCGCGCCCGCGCGCTGCCGCTGATCCGCGGCGAACCGTATCGCGGGCGTGAAGTTTCGGACGGATTGTCGCACGTGAAATAAGCCGTGCGGCTGGAAGTCGGACCGGCCGCCTCCGACTTGCGGGATGGCGGCACTGTCCGCAACATGACGGACGTGTACCGGGCATCGCCGAGCCCGAATTCATCAAAAAGGAAGCAGAGCCATGAAGCGAATCAATCAACAGTTTGGTGTGTACGTGTGCGCGTTGGTGTGCCTTGCCGTGGCGTCGGCGGCGAAGGCGTCGCCGGAAGATACCGTGGCCGACGCGGTGCTTGGTCAGGCCGACTTCAGCACAAATCAGGCAAACCAGGGCGGCGCAAATGCCACGGCGACCGGAATGAACGGCAACCGAGGTCTTGCGGTGTCTCCCAGCGACGGGCGGCTCTGGGTCGCTGATACGAGCAACAACCGCGTGCTTTCCTTCGCGAGCGCGGCCGCTTTCACGAATGGACAGGCGGCCGATATCGTTCTGGGACAGGCCGATTTCGTGAGCAATCAGCCCAATCGCGGCGGGGCCAACCCGGCGCAGAATACGTTGAGCGGTCCGCGCGGCGTGGCGGTGGATTCGGCGGGGCGTGTCTATGTCGCCGACACCGACAACAAGCGCGTTCTGCGGTTCGATCCGCCCTTCACAAACGGCGAGGATGCCGTGCAGGTCTTCGGCCAGGCCGGAAGCTTCACGACGGCGAACCAGGCGGCCATGAACGCCGCCACGGCCGACAACATGGGCAATCCGGAAGGCGTCGCTGTCGATGCGAACGACAACCTGTGGCTGGCCGATCGCTTCCTCAGTCGCTGCACGCGGTTCAATACGCCGGCGGCCCCCGGCGGCGATACCACCGCTGACCTCGTAATCGGGCAGCCCAACCTGACGAGCGGCGATCCCAACCAGGGCGGTGCGAACCCGGCCGCGAATACGATCAACCGCGCCAGCGGCTGCGCGTTGGATGCGGCCGGTAATTTGTACGTCTGCGACGAGTTCAATCATCGCGTGCTGCTCTATCTGGCGCCGCTGTCGAACAACCAGGCCGCCGCCCGGGTGTACGGCCAGCCCGACTTCGTGTCCCAGGGGGCGAACAACGGCGGGCGCAGCGCAACCAGCCTGAACACGCCGGTCAGCGTCGCGGTCGATCCGATCAGCGGCAACATGTTCATCGCCGACTCGGTGAACATGCGCGTCCTGGAGTTCTCGAATCCGCAGACCGACAGCGTCGCCGATCGCGTGTATGGCCAGGGCGGTGATTTCACGACGGGAGACGTCAACAAGGGCGGGGTCAGCGCCAGTTCGATCAACGATGTCGGCGGTGTCGCCTGTGATGCGCTGGGCAACCTCTACGCCGGCGACCGACTCAACAGCCGCGTGCTTCGATACAACGTGCCCGCCGGCCAGAACGGCAACAACGGCGGGAACAATGGCGGAAACAACGGTGGTGGGGCGATGCCCTGCGGTGTCTGCGGCCCCGGCATGTTCTTCATGATGCCGATGTGCGTCGTGGGCATGATCGTGATGCGCCGCCGCACACGTTGAGTCGAAAGACAGGAATTTGCTCTGAAAAAAGGGCGGCTCCTCTTCAGCAGGGGAGCCGCCCTTGTTCAATGAGTGGATCGGCCATCGGCGCGGGCGTCACGCCAGGGCCGGCTGCGGCGAGACCCCGCCGGCCTCGGCTTCCATGAGCTGCTGGTGGGTCGCTCGCTCTTCGCCGAATCGCACCAGCCGGGCCGAGTTGAACACCACGACAAAACTGGATGCGGTGTGAAGAATGGCGGCCAGGACCGGGGGAATGAAATCGAACGCGCCCAAGGCCATCACGGTTACGACGAACATGACCCCGAAAACGAGGTTCTGCACGACGACGCGTCGCGTGGCGCGGCTGAGCCGGACCAGGAAGGGAATGCGCGTCAGGTCGTTGTTGAGCAGGGCGATCGAAGCCGAGTTGATCGCCACGTCGCTTCCCGCCGCGCCCATGGCTACGCCCAGATCGCCGGCGGCCAGCGCCGGGGCGTCGTTCACGCCGTCGCCGATCACCATCACGCGGTGTCCCTGGGCCCGCATGGCGTTGACCAGATCGAGCTTCTCCTGCGGCAGGCAGTCGGCCCGGTACTCGGTGCAGGCCATTTCCGATGCGACCCGCTTGGCCACGGCCTGGCGGTCGCCGGTAAGCATGGCCACGCGGCGGATACCGATATTGCGCAAATCTTCGACGGCCTCGCGGGCCGCGGGGCGCGTCCGGTCTTCGAGGCAGACGAGCCCGAGCAGCTTTCCATCGGCGGCGACGTAAAGCTGGCTCATGCCCTCGGCGGCCCGGGCGGCTT
Organism: Planctomycetota bacterium; assembly: GCA_003576905.1. Classification (GTDB taxonomy): domain Bacteria; phylum Planctomycetota; class Phycisphaerae; order UBA1845; family UTPLA1; genus UTPLA1. Next base: position 24,325 of record QEVG01000029.1, read on the forward strand.
CGGACAGTGCCGACACATCGACACCTCGTTCGCGCAGAAACGTCTCACGGCCGACCAGTACTGTGGCCGCGCCGCCGTCATCGGAGACCGTCGCGACGACCCCCTTGCCGGGCACTTCCTCGAATTTCTGCGGCTTTTCGGCCTCGATGTTGGCCTCGCGGGCGACCTCCTGAAGCGCCTTTGCGGCCGGGTGGTTGCTGAGCATCTCCGCCGAAGCGGCCAGTCGCAGGAGCCGGACGCCGTCTGTTTTCTCGGCAGGGACGAGGCGTGTCACGGACAGGATTCCGGTGGTCAGCGTGCCGGTCTTGTCGAAGACGACGGCCGTCAGCCGGCCGGCGCTTTCGAGGTGCCCCACGTCCTTAATGAGTATTCCCAGCCGGGCCGCGCACGACAGGCCCGCCACCATCGCCGTCGGCGTGGCCATGATCAGGGCGCACGGGCAGCTCGCCACGAGCATGGCGATGGCCCGCTGCATCCCGTTTTCATCCTTGGTGAAGAACATCACCAGGGCCGCGAGCATGAGCACGACCGGCGTGTACCAGATGACATAGCGGTCGATGAGCCGCATGATCGGAATGCGCGTCCGTTCGGCCATGAGGATCAGCCGCTGCACCTGACCCAGCGTGGTTTCACCTGCCACCTTGGTCACTTCGATGTCCATCGCGCCGGTGAGATTCATCGTTCCGGAAAAGACCGGGTCGCCCGGCCGCTTGTCGACCGGAAGTGATTCGCCGGTGATGTTGGCCTGGTTGACGGTCGATTCGCCGGACACAACCTTGCCGTCGGCGGGAATGCTGTCGCCGGGCCGGACGCGGATGCGCTGGCCCTTCTCGAGCGAGACGGCCTCGACGATCTGTTCCCCGCCGTTGGCAATGAGCCGCGCCGTCTTGGGCGTCAGCTTGACGAGTTCTTCAATGCTCGCCCGCGCCCCGATCGCCGTGCGGGTTTCCACCAGTTCTGACAGGAGCAGAAAGAACGCGATCACGCCCGCCGCGCGGTAGTCGCCGGTGGCGAAGGCCGCCACGATCGCGAGGGCGACGAGTTCGTCCATGTGCATATGACCGCGGATCAGGTTCCTGATCGCGTGCCAGATAATGCGCAGGGCCAGGAGCGTCGCGCCGACCGCGGCCACGAAATCCATGTGAAACTGGTAGAGGTATTCCTTTCGCTCGCCGATCGAGCCGTCGTCCCGCGTGAATTCCACGAGTTCATAGGGGCTGAAGATCTGGACGAAATAACTGGTGAGAACCAGCATGCCGCCGACGAGCGTTATGAACAGCCAGACGCCGGCCCACCGAGCCTGCTCGGCCGCCTCGCCGTGCGCATGATCGTGAAAATGATCGTGCCCGTGATCGTGGTCATGGTGATGCGCCTCGGCCGCGGAAACGCCAATGATCTGATGCGCCATGATGGTGGATACCCGATGAATTCGGCGGGGTTGGCGGCTCGCGTGCCGTGCACCCTGCGCCTGGTACGCCGACGGCGACCGGTCCGTTCTCGATCGCGAATCCCCCTTAGGGAATGCGGAATAATAGGCCCGAACCGTCGACGTGCCAAGACGGGGGCGGAGTGCGGGTCGGAACGCGCCCCACCGCGAAGGCGGCGTCGGGGTATCTACGGGCGGCGGAAATGCCTGAAAAAGGGCAGTTGCCGCGGGCACAAGCCCCACGTCCCCTGGCAAGCCATGAATCGCGGACTGCACAGTCGCAAATGGCACAGCCAATGAACAAACGCGGCGGAACAGGGTCGCATGCGCACGCCGCGGATTCACTGTTCGTATACGGCTACGTCGTTCGGCAGGATTTCTCTCATTCGTGGCGCGTAACTTTCTCTGCGCGCAGGTCATCAGTGATATCGGGACCCTGGGAGTCGTGATTATGCCCGCACATACGCTCAGTCTTATCTTTGCCGCGCTCGGCGTCTTTACCCTCGTGGCCGCGCCGGGATGCAGCCTGTCCGACGGTCGCGCGTACGAGTCCGAGCCGCAAGGGCGGGTCTACTACTTCGACGGCGCCGGGGGCGGCGGTGTGCTGACCAACTGGGGCGGAGGTGTGCGCGAGGGGCTCGGGCGCGCCGGTGTGCCCGGAGGCTTCGAGAGCTTCGCGTGGCATACCGGGCTTGGTGTGTTTGCCGATCAAGGCGCAAGCGTGATGTACAAGCGCCAGAAGGCGGGTGAAGCCGCGGTGCTGATGCGGCGATTCATCGAGTCCCATCCCGGCCGTCCCGTGCATGTGGTCGGCCTGTCGGCCGGCACCGCAGTCGCAGTCTTCGCGCTTGAGGCACTGCCGAGTGAACTGGCGGTCGATGAGGTCGTGCTTCTCGGGTCGTCGCTCAGTTCGCATTACGATCTCAGCCCGGCCCTGGAGCATGTGCGCGGCAGCGTAACCGTGTTTACCTCCGAAAAGGATGCTGTGCTGGGGGTCGCGGTGAGCGTTGCGGGCACGGCGGATCGTGAATTCTGCGGTGCTTGCGCAGCGGGCTTAAAGGGCTTTCACCTCCCGGCCAAGGCCGATCAAAGTACCCGGGAGCTTTACGCTCGGGTCCACAACATCGCGTGGATGCCCGAGTTCGCCGGCGCGGGCAACTTCGGGGGTCATACGGATGCGGTGAACCCCGCGTTTGTAAGCACTTACGTTGCGCCGATTCTCCTCGGGACGGGGCCCCGGTTTTCGCAGTCCGGCAGACAGCCGGTCAGCAAACTGTGATCCGGCATCCACGGCGCAGTCCGCTGAAGGGGTAGCCGCCGGGGGCGGCGAGTGGGTGCGGATTGAGGATTTTTGCTCACATCGGATTCGATGCATATCTAAAAAACCTCGGGGCAGGCCGGCGAATTCTGGACATTAGCTCGCGAGCGTATGTAAGATACGAATGAGCCGGTCTTTATGCCCGATCCCGGGCTGGAGTGCTGACGAGTCATGAGATTTGTCCAGATACTCTTTATTGTCGTTGCGCTCTCATCCGCCACGGTCCTGGCACTGAGAGACGGCTCAAGCCTTCGAAGCGCGGCGGACGCCCCGGAAACGCAAACCCAGTGGAAGTGCCGGATCTGCGCACGTGAGTTCAAGCTCACCGCTTTTGATGTCATGAAACAGTCCGCCGCCCCCTACGACGGGTCGCGCGGGCTCAAGTGTCCGGGCTGCGACGAGGACGAGGCCTTCCTCGCGCGGACCTGTTTTAATTGCCGCGGCGTCTATCTCGGTCCGGAAGTCTCCGGCGGCGTCGCGCGGTGTCCGAACTGCATAAACGGAGACGTGGAGGAACAGGTTCCGGGTCATGGAACCTACGAATCCGCGCCGGGTACGGAGGAAGGCGCTTCGGAGCGGCAGTCGCCGCCCAAACCGCCGGTGAAGGTGATCTAGGCACGTGCCTCGGTAAGGCACGGATCGACGAGTGGTCCGATCCGGTCGTGCCCATCGAGCACGCGAAGGTACGAAAAAGAGGGTGCGACCTTCGGGTCGTCGTTGCATGGTCGCGGGTGGAGCATGCCGGCCAGCAAAAAAAATATCGCGCGTTCGTTTCGAGCGTCAATCCGTGGGCCCGGCGGATTCACACTGATCGAACTTCTCGTTGTCCTCGCCGTGATCGCGCTGCTTATGGCGATCCTCGTTCCCTATCTGCGCGCTTCGCGCGAAGAGGCGCGCAAGATCAAGTGCGTCGCGAATCTCCGGTCGATCCTACAGGCCAGCGGGATGTACGTAGACGACCAGGAAGGCCAGCAGCTTTATCCCTGGTACCAGGTGCCGCCGCATCAAGGCTATCGCCCCTCGGTCGTGACGCCCTGGGTCTTTGGCGGGTTCCGCGCGCCAAAGCCCGAGCGAGACTCGGAGTTCATGGACAGCGCCCTCTACCCGGCACAGGTCCGTCCGCTCAACAAGTACGTCGATCCCACCGCATTTGCGGAGCCGTTCGACCGCAAGGACCGGGGGCGCGACATCATCAAGACATACATCTGCCCCAGCGACCGGACCAACTCGACCACGTTCATCGGAGACCCCGGCGAGCCGGTGGAGGAGTGGGAGCCGAGGACGTCGTGGGAGGCCAATGGCAGCAGCTTTACGCTGAACACGCGCTGGCTTCAGGGCTACGTCGGGTTTGATTTCTCGCGCGTGATCCACAATCCGGACAGGTTCAGCGAGCTTTCGAGCCGCATCGCGCGGCACATCGTCGGTGGCAACGCTTCGCAGTTTATCCTGTGGGCCGAACAGGGCTTCTACGGCGCGACCTACAACGCCAAGCCGGAGAACCACAACAAGGACGCCCCGCCGTCGATCCCGCAGATCGAAGGCTGGCACCAGGGCTTCTCGTCGTGGTCGGTGGGCTTCGCCGACGGGCACGTCTCGCACGGTTTCTTCGACACCCGCGGCATCTACGGCCTGGGCGGCACGATCTGGCAGCCGGCCATGCGCGACTGACGCGGCACGCATTTCCGCCGCGCACGCGCTACCTGTAATCAAAGAAAAAGTGCCGTCAGTGTAGCGATGACGGCACGTATCTTGTTCAATGGATTGGTGGCACCTTGCGCGTCCCTTACCGTCCGCGCCCGCCGCGTGAGCCGCCGCCGCGCATTCCGCTGCTCCGCATGCCCCCGCCGCTTCTCATTCCGCTGCCGCCCCGGCTGCCGAAGGAGGCGCTTCCGCGCGGGCGAATAGATGGAGCACTGCGCGCCTGCATGCGCGGACCGGACGAACCGCCTCCGCCGCCGCGAAACGCGCTTCCGCCGGACGACCTGCCGGGGCTTCTCATGAATCCGCGCGAGCCGCTCGGGGTGCCTGAATTGCCAAAGCTGCGGCGCGGTGCCGAACCGCCTCCCATGGCCGGGCCGCCGTACGATCGCGGCGAACTGTTCATGGCGCGTGGACGCCCGCCTCCAAACAGGTTGCCGAAGTCACTGCCCGATCGGCCGGACCGATTGGGGCTTTGAAACGCACTGCCGCTGCGTGACGGCTGACTGCGATTCAACATGCCGAACGGATTTCCGCTGGATGGCGAGCGCCCCGCGCTGCGGGGATCGGACTGCACGCCTTGGCGCGGTCCGCGGGATCCGTCGAAGCGATTTGACGAAGGTCCGCGGCTCCACATGTCGCCCGGCGTGCGCGGCCCCGATCGGTTGGGCCGATCATTGCCGAAGGCGCGCGGCGGGCCGTCGCGGCGCTGCTCGTCGCGGGGTCCCTTTCCGAGACCGTTAAACGCGCTGTTTCCAGGGCCGCGGAGATTGTTGCGCGGACCGCTTCCGAATTGGCTGCTGAACGGATATCCGCCGCGGCCATAGGCGTTGACGCCGGAGCCGCCTTGGTTGAATCCGCCTGGTCCGGTCGCGATTCCGGAGCGGCGCGGGTCGCCACCAAAGCCGCCGCCGCGCGGCCCGCCGGGGCCACCGCGGCCGCCGGAGTTGCCGCGTCCAGGTCCGCCGGCAAATCCACGGCCGGGCCCGCCGCGCGGTCCGTTGCCGAAGCCCCTACGAAGTCCGTCAAAGCCGCGTCCCCGGCCATAACCGGCGAATCCGCCATAGGGTCTCGGCAGCGGTCGACCCGGACGTCGACACCACGCGCCGCCCCATCCACCGCCGCGGTAATACGAGTAGCCGAAACGGTAGCCGCGCGCATAGCCGGGCCATGGACGATAGGCGAGGCATCCGCCGCCCCAGTTGAAGCCGAGATTCAGCCACCCGCCGCTGTAAAAGCTGAAGCCAAACGAGATCGCACCGTAGTAGCCGCCGATCGGTGGCTCGCACCAGCCGTAGACCACTTCGGGTACGTACTGGGGAACGTAGATAATCTGCGGATCAGCGGGCACGATTCCGACGAACCCCTCGTCCGTGTAGATCTCCTGTTCCGGCGTGTCGCGCAGCGCTCCGCTGTTCATGGCCTGGGTGCGCAGTCTCTGAACGGCGGCCATGACATCCTGCTGCTGGTTCAGAAATGCCGCGCCGAGGGCATTTGTCCAGTCGAGCTGCTCATCCATCATCTGGAGAACACTCGGGATACGCGCGATGGCCTGCACACTCGGGTCCAGCCCAAGCTGATCGAGCTGGTCGAGGTCGGAGGATGTGGAGAGGAAACGCGCCGCCTGCACGATGTCCATCGGGTAGGTGGCGGCCGCGAGAACCTGCGCGAGCAGCGGATCCGGATAAAGCGCGACCGGCCCGAGGAGCTCATCGAGCTGTTGAGGCGTGAAGGGCGTGTACTGCGGGGCGCCGCCCTGCGATGGAGCCGCCGCGTAGTTTGGGTCGACTCCCTGGGGAACAGGCTGCATCTGCTCGATCGGCTGCGCGCCTGCGCGCAACGCAAGTCCCATGACAAGAACAGGAACAAGGGCCAGGCGCGGTCGAAGGGATTGGGAGAGGCGGGTACGCATGGGAGTGCTCCCGGAGGGTATCGCGCGGGGCGCATCTGCCCGCGGTTGCGCATGCAACCGATCCATGGCCCAGCCGGCGATCGCACCTCATCGTAAGTCTAGACAACTCCGCGGGCCAGATCGTTAGGATTCATTCCCGATTCCGCGATTTGGCGGTCCTGAGTGGCCGATATTCGCAATTTGCCGTGGGATGGGCGTGGTTGGGCCTGGTGGGCCGGCTCAACGCCCGGCGATATGATACCCCGGCGAAATGACTCGCCCGGGAAGACTCCCCCTATGACGATTGCCCGAGACGGCTGGCGCGAAATCCTGATATCGACCGTGATCTGCCATTCCCTCGCGGGGGCGTGCCTGTGGGCGGCGCGGCAGGTATCACCTCTCTTCTGGATCCCGGCCGTCGCGTTGTGGGGCGTGTGGCTTTTTACAGTGGCCTTCTTCCGCGACCCGTACCGCGAAATCCCCTCGGAACCCGGCATTCTCGTTTCGCCCGCCGACGGCAAGGTCACGGAGGTCAGCCGCCTCGATCGCTACGAAGGCATTGACGGCCCGGCGCTGCGTATCAGCATCTTTCTTTCCGTTTTCAACGTGCATGTGAACCGGGTGCCATGCGCCGGACGCGTGCGACGGATTGCTTATCAGCCGGGTGAGTTTCTCGATGCCCGGCATCCGGAGTGCGGAATCCGGAACGAGGCGAACACAATCGTTATTGACCCCGCTCAGGAGATGTCCGGCCCGGTGATCGTTCGGCAGGTGGCAGGTCTGATCGCTCGGCGGATAGTGTGCAATCTGCGCGAAGGCGACCCTGTCGAGCGTGGACAGCGGCTGGGGCTGATCAAGTTCGGTTCGAGGACCGACCTTATCGTCCCCGCGGCCTCGGGTCTCGAGCCGGCGGTCCGGGTAAACGATGTAGTGAGCGGGGGCGACACGGTTCTTCTGCGGCCCGCGCGGTCCCGAGCCGGTCAGGGCGGCCCGCGCGGCGCGGGCATGGAGCGGCGCGAGGCGGCGGCCCGGCATTGATGCAGCGTCAGGAGCCTGGAATGCGGATCGTCCCACCGACAGATCACTGGGAGAAGCGGGCCCGGCGGCGCGAGCGCGTGCTTAAGACGGTGGCGGTTCTTCCCTCCCTGGCGACGCTCGGCAATCTCGTGTGCGGCCTTGGGGCAATCTACATCTGCCTGCTCAGCGTCCATGCCGCGGGCGAGGATCTATTCAAGGACACCCTCGGCAGCGCCCGGCTGAACGCGATGTTCCCCACGTTCATCGCCATTGCCGCATACCTGATCTTCGCGTCCATGTTCTTCGACGGGATCGACGGGCGGCTGGCCCGCATGACACGTAAGACGAGTGAGTTCGGCGCACAGCTCGATTCGATGGCCGACGTCGTCAGCTTCGGCGTCGCCCCGGCGGTGCTGGTCCTGTGCATCGCCCATCCCGGCGACGTGATGGCGCTATCCAAGATGGATCGCATCTATTGGCGGGCCGAATGGGTGATGGTGGCGATTTATGTCTGCTGTGCCGCACTGCGGCTTGCGCGGTTCAACGTAGAGAACGTCGCGGACGAGGCGGCCCACATGGGCTTCAAAGGCCTGCCGACGCCCGGCGCGGCCTTCGCCATGATCGGATTGGTGATCTTTCACCAGGACCTGTTGCAGGACATCACATCGTCGCCGTGGCCATCGCGGTTCGTGGCCCGGCTGATGCCGCCGTTCTCTGCGCTCCTCGGGCTGCTGATGGTCAGCCGCTTCCGCTATCCGCACCTCGTCAACACGCTCCTTCGCGGGCGTCGGTCGTTTCGCCAGGTCGTGGGCCTGCTGATCCTGCTTCTCGCCGGGCTGGTCGTGCATTTTCAGTTCACGATGGCCCTGGCGGCGGCGATCTATGCCCTCTCGGGTCCAAGCGGTGCGGCGGTGCGGCGTCTGCGCGGCGGAACCGAGTCGGTGGCCTCGGCGGCGCTGGCGATGGGTGATATCGTCGCGGCGCGCGGCGGGCACGACGAGGCCGGTGAGCGACCGCGAAAAGCCGAGTGAGCCCGAACGCGGAGTGGACCGTGATTCATCTCGCGTCGGGAGAGTCGGCGCGTTTCGCCTTTTCCGGCGGCTCTGAGAACTGCCGCAGGTAAGCGATCATCCGGTCGGCGTCGGCAAATCCCAGTTCCTTTGCCTTCAAGGTGTGTTCCCACGCGAGATCGTCTTTGCGCATCGCCGCGTAGGCTTCGCCGAGTATCGCGTGGGTCTTTGCCAGGTCGAGCCCGGTCAGGGGCGGGTTCGCGGACATGGCCCGCTCGCAGGCGCGGACGGCGTCGGCCGGCGCGCCGGCCCGGACGAGCAGTGCCGCAAAATTGGCATAAGCGAAGGCAAAATCGGGGTCAAGGTCGATGGCTCGGGCCAGGTGTCGCGAGGCCTCGGTGTAGTCCTCGCGGCGAAGCAGGTCTTCTCCGAGATTGCAGTGGGCGACGGCACATTCCGGGTCCAGCGCAATTGCGCGGCGCCAGAGCGCGTCGGACGAGAGCCAGTGGGCCGCATAGGCCCGGGTCGCCGCGACCTCGGCGAAGATCAGGATGGCCAAGACCCCGAGAATCGCGACTCGCGCATGGGTGCGGACGGGCTTCGTGTAGGAGTCGGTCGGGAAGGCGTCAGGGGCCGCCTCGCCACCGCCTCGCCACAGACGTGCAATAAAGTGCGCGGCGACGATCATGATCGGCATGACGGCGAGATACGCGTAACGATCGGCGGCGATCTGTCGGCTGATCTGCACGATGCCGAGATTGGGCAGGAGAATCGCGAGATACGCCAGCCAGGCCGCAAGCAGGCCCGGCGCGCGGCGGCGCAGGACAATGAGTGTCACCGTCGTGGCGAAGACAAATGCGAAGCAGCCCCAGTACGGCCAGTGTCCCGGGTGAATCCCATCTGGCAGGCGATAATAGGGACTCAGGCCGGTCGGCACGAGTGTGCGATACAGGTAGAAGCAGATACCGTACGCCGATTGCGCGAACCGCTCGCCGAAGTTCGCCTCGGTCCACGGTACGCGCGATGCGTTGCAGTCCTTCGCGGCCATGGCCCAAACGCATACGGGAACCGCTGCGATGACATACGGGACCTTTTCGAGAACCAGGCGTACCACGGCGGGCGGGGCGGAGGAGTTCCCGCGCCGTCGGAGGACCCACAGGTCTAGAATCAGCAGCACGACCGGCAGGCTCACCGCGACGGCCTTGCAGCCCATCGCGAGCAGGAAGCACGCAAGAGACAGGGTCATCCAGCCGTGGCGACCGCTCTTGGGCCGCTCGGCGTCCGTGGCGCGGATATGTGCATGAATCGCCAAAAGGTAGAACATCGCCGCGGGCAGATACGGCTGACATGAAATCCACGTCACCGCCTCGACCCGCAGCGGGTGTGCCGCGAAGAGCAGCGCCGTCGCCGCCGCGCCGATCCTGTGCGAAGCCGGGTTGGCCCGCCCCCCCGCCGCGCGGACTTCGAGAATGCGTATCATCAACAGATACAACAATACGCAGTTGATCGCGTGCAGGGCGAGGCTCACTCCGTGAAACACGCGGGAGTCCAGCGTGCCGCCCGGCGCCTGCGCGCCGAGCAGAATCCACGCGACGGGTTGCCACACGCCGAGGTGATACGTCTGCCAGGCCCATTGAAGCTGCGCGAGACCGATCCCCCGGAACGCGTCGTTTCGGATGAAGTTGCGGTCGTCGTCCCAGTTCAGAAAGTCGCCGCCGATGCCCGGTCCGAGGGCCGTGATGACCGCGGCGGTGATCAGGAGCACGACGGGCAGGAGGGACGAGGCGCTCGCGCCGCGGTCCTTTGTCGTTATCGGGCGGGATGTCGCGGGATATTTCATGCGCGGCTTTCGGTCCACGAATCATATCGACCGAATCGACGCCCCGGATGTCGCCCGGACGAAACGAGGGAAATCGACGGTATGTGTTCGCCTGCGGCAACCGGCCGCTACAGACGGACGGGTCGCGATTGAGGTCCCGTTTTCGCTGCGCCCGCGCGGCTCGGCGGGCGGCCGACACATTACCGGCGTCGGGCGGATGAACGGCGCGGGCGATTTTGCGGCACGGGACTTGCCTTTTCGGATGCCGCAGGCGTTCAATTCGTTGAGCGAGAACCATTCACGAATGCCCCGGGCAAAGGCCCGACGGCACGTTTGGGGGGAGAGGAATGGACGAATCCACTTTTCAGAAAAAGCTCGCGGAGCTGGTTCAGGAGATCGGCAACATACCGGAAGAAGATCGTGTCAGGCTTCAGACACTCGCGGCGGAGACCCGTCAGCGGCACGAGAAGCTCAAGCAGACGGTGTCCGGGCTTCAGGACTCGATCGACTACCTTCGCCTTTCGATCAAGTACCTGCTCTTTGATCTGGAGGCCACGCGTCGCGAAAACGGTTACCTTCGCAAAATGCTTGAGGAGCAGTCGGGCAACGGCTGACGCGCCGCCGCGGGGCCACGCCCCGGCGCCCTGAGGCATTCGCCGGGACGTACCACTCGGACCCGGTGCGTGCGACTTCGCACGGGCCATAACTCTGTGTTTATCCGCGGCGTGATCGAACAGGATCGATCACGCCGCCCATCATTTTATCAGGACTCGGTCCGCCCCAAAAAAAACGCACTCCCGCGGCCGCGCGGAAACATCGTTCGGGCTTGTTTTTCCGGCCTATTGAGGCTATCGTTATACGTATCGATCCGCGGCGGCCATAGGTCTAAATCGCGAATCAGTCAGCACGAGGGGAGCGGCCCCCGACCGGCGAGGTCCGGCGTTTCGCGGCCGCCCGCACGGGGGCTCACGCGGACAGGGTTCCTTCACTGTAAGCACGCATGCTCAATTTTCGCCGATCAGTACGGACGCGCACGCGGTATCTCCGCTTCGGATTTGGCGCCGGCGTCGTTGCGCTGTGGCTGCTGCCGCGGGCGGCACGGGCCCAGGCGGACGTCGTGCTCTATCCGGAAAAGCCGGAGATCTGCGCCTCGCCGCAGGTGCTCTTTTTTGATGACATCGAGCATGGCGCGGGCCGCTGGTCGATCTCCGATTCGGGCGCGTCTTCGGGTCTGGGCTGGGCCCTGTCGGCGCAGCCGCTTCCCTTCGGCCGGGCGGGCGTCGCCTGGTTCTGCAACGATCTTGCCGGTCCGTCGGAGTGTCTGACAGGAGGCACCTTCGCCTCGCATTCCCTGTCGACGCCGGATATCCCGCTGCCCTCCGGTCTCGGCTCGCTCTATTTTTCGTTTACCCATTACCTCGCGTCGCAGGGCGGCTTTGACGGCGGAAACCTCAAAGTCCGCGTCAACGGCCGCACCGTGGTCGTCGTTCCTCGAACGGCGATCCGCTTTAACCCGTACAACGGGCGGCTCCCGGCGACAAACCCGAGTCCGCTCGCAGGACAGGACGTCTGGACCGGCGTCGGCGGCGAATGGGGAACGACGCTCGTTGATCTCGGCAGCTTCATCAACCTGGGCACGACGACGTCGCTCCAGGTTCGCTTCGACTTCGGACGCGACACCTGCGGCGGCGTCGAAGGCTGGTATGTTGACGATGCCACGCTGTTCACCTGTCTCGACTGTGACGGCAATTCCGTCCCGGACCAGGCCCAGTACAACTTCGCTGCGTCCTCACCGATTCTGGGCAACATCGGAAGCGGTTCGCCGCAGAACTTCGTGCTGACTGCCCCGCCCCGCGCCGACGACGTGGTAACGCTGTCGTTCACCGCCGTCGCCGACCTGTTCGACGTGACGGAGTTCATTGATGTTCAGGTCAACACTGCGCTCGTCGGACGCATTTTTGAAAGCGGCGGGGGCACCTGCCCCGGAACGCCGGATACGCAGCGGCTCATCGTGAGCGCCGCGGCCTGGAACGCGGCCGTGGGCGGGGGAAATGCCAGCATCGTGCTCGTTCCTTCCGCGGCGGTGAACCCCGTCGCCTGCGGCGGTGCGTCGACCATCGGCGTCCACGTGGCATACAGCACTGAAACCGACTGCGACAGCAATGGCACGATCGACAGCGTTGAGATTGCCGGCAACCCCGGACTTGATACGTGTGTCAATGGAGTCCTCGACGCCTGCGAATGCGACTGCGACACGGACGGATTTCCCGATACGTGCGAGCTTTCGGAACGGCCCGATTTCGACTGCAACCGGGACGGCATCCCCGACAAGTGCCAGCCGACCGCCCCAAATGGTGTGGTTCTCGGCGTCGATTTTGAGGGCGGCCTTCCGGCCGACTGGACAGCGATGGGCACATTCGTGACCACGGCGCTGTGTTCCAGTACAAGCGGCGCTGCCGGTTGCGGCGGATCGAACTTTGGCTATTTCGGCGCGACCGGGACGTGCACCGCGGCCGCGGGCGTGTCGGGCCGGCTCGATTCGCCGACGGTGTTCATCCCTCCGGGCGTGACGGGTGTGACGCTGGGGTTCTGCTCGCGAATGCAGGTGAGGAACAATATCGACTTTGGTATTGTCCGCGTCAACGGGATCGACGTGCTGACCCGAACCGGGGGCGCCGGGACATGGGTCAACGAGAGCGTCAATCTCGACTCGTTCGCGGGAACGACCGTCAAGGTGCAGTTTGCCTTCTCTGCCAGTTCGAACACGAGCCCGGCGGCCCTGCTGGGATGGCAGATCGACAATGTGAAACTGGTGGTGCCCGGCCAGGGCGACATGGACACAGACGGCGTGCGCGACGCCTGCGACAACTGCCCCGCGAATCCGAATGGGGATCAGTCCGACTCCGATTCCGACGGACTGGGCGAGGCCTGCGACAACTGTCCCGGATTCGGAAGCAACGACCCCACGGATTCCGACACAGACGGCATCGGAGACGCCTGCGATAACTGCCCCGGCGCGTTCAATCCCGGGCAGGTGGATGCCGACTCCGACGGACTGGGCGATGCGTGCGATAACTGTCCGGACTTCCCGAGTTCGAACACGGGCGACACCGACAGCGATGGAGTCGGTGACATCTGCGATAACTGCCCCGACGAACCAAACGCCGATCAGGCGGACGCCGACACCGACGGGCTCGGCGATGCGTGCGACAACTGCCCCGGCGTGGCGAGCGATGATCCGACGGACTCGGACGGCGATGGTCTGGGCGACATCTGCGACAACTGCCCGGACCATGCCAATGCCGATCAGGCCGACGCCGATTCCGACGGCGTGGGCGACGCGTGTGACAACTGTCCCTCGACCGCGAACGCGAACCAGGCCAACAGCGATGGCGACAGCCGCGGGAACGCGTGCGACAACTGTCCGAACTTCGCCTCCGAGGATTTTACCGACGGCGACGGGGACGGTGTCGGCAATGTATGCGACAACTGCCCCACGACGGCAAACGCCGATCAGCTCAACCGGGACGGCGACAGCCGCGGCGACGCGTGTGACAACTGTCCCACCGTTTCGAATCCCGACCAGTTCGATTCCGACGGCGACCTGGTCGGCGATGCGTGCGACAACTGCCCGATCGTGTCAAACGCGTCGCAGGCGGACTCCGACGGGGACGGCGACGGCAACGCCTGCGACAACTGTCCAAATACGTCGAATCCGGATCAGGCCAATTCTGATGCCGACGCGCTGGGCAACGCCTGTGACAACTGCGACCTCGTGTCGAACCCCGGACAGGAAGACGCCGACGGCGACGGCGCGGGCGACGCCTGCGACAACTGCCTGGGGGCTGCAAACCCCGATCAGGCCGACACGGACTTCGACGGCAAGGGCAATGCGTGCGATCTGTGCCCGAACCTGGCGACCAGCGGAGAAGACACCGATTCCGACAGCGACGGGTTTGGTGACGCCTGCGATAACTGTCCGACGGGTGGGAGTCCCGTTGAGGGCTCGCCGATTCAGATCTCGGTCGGCGCCTATGACAGTTATCACCCGATTCTGCTCGTAGGCGAAACGCTTGCGCCCGGGTCGGAGTTTTCCGTTAGCGGCGGAACTCCGCCCTATGGCTATTCGTGGACACTGACTTACGGCACCCAGTTGGACAATGTGATCAAAGATGGCAACACGGCCAATCCTGTAATTTCGTCCAACACCGAGGGGGCCTATGAGGTCGCGCTGACGATCCGGGATAGCGCGGGGTGCAGCGCCCAGACCCAGTTCACCTTCTCTGTGACCGAGTCGCCGGAATTCTCAACGGCGCCGCCGGGCGGACAGGAGACGCCCGATACCTGCGGTCTCTGCGGACCGATGGGGACGTCAACCCTGTTTGCGTGCGTGATCGGCTCGCTGACGCTGATCGGCCGCCGGCGCAGGTCAGACGGCTAGGGCACTTTCCACACGATTCGCAAGTGGGCTTCAAGATGCATCGGTTCGATTGCCGAACGAAGCGTCTTCGCGCAGTCGCCCCAGAAACGCCTTGATGCGCGTCGACTGCGCGGGGCTCAGGGTTCTCCGCCCGTACTGAGCGGTGTAGTACCACTCCGTGAGCAGCGGAAGCTCCGCGAAGTCCCGGTTGGCGCGCGCCAGGTCGCACGCGAATTCCATCGGCGACAGATGCGAGAGTTTCACATAGCCCTTGTTGGCGAGCAGGAGCACCAGGCGGTCGTAAAACCGGGCTTCGGCCTGCCGCACGCGGGCCTGCCGGCCGCGTCGGCCCGATTCGACGTTCTCCTTGAGCATCAGCGAGACAATCCCCAGCGCCCGCAGGACCAGCAGGATAAACGCGATCATCAGGACGAGAAGCAGCCAGTAGAAGAACCGCTGCCAGAGAGGCAGCTCGTCCGGGCCCCAGAGGATCGACAAAACGGTGATGCCCCGGCCATTTGCGCTGTCACCCTTCTGGATCTTCTCGACCCATGCGCCGAGGCTTTCGACGAGTGTGTACCAGCTCTCGGCGTCGAAGGCGACGATCAGCGTGGACCATTTGAACTGAAGCTGATCGAGCATCCGGCTGAAGGTGGCCGGCCAGCCTTCCTCCTGCCGCGCGAGTCGCGTCTGCGCGATCGGGCTGGGATCGAACGCGATCCAGCCTTCGTCGGAAAGGAAGACCTCCACCCAGGCGTGGGCGTCCCGCTGGCGAAACTGGAAGAATCCTCCCGTCGTGTCGTATTCGCCTCCCATGTATCCGTTCACGATCCGCGCTGGGATGCCGGCGGCCTGACACAAAACGGTCATCGCCGAGGCGAAATACTCGCAGTGGCCCCGCTTGTGCCTGAAGAGGAAGTCCTTGACCGGATCGCTGCCGCCGAGCCGGGCTCCGCGGCTGAGGGAGTACTCGTACTCCCCGCCCGAAAGGTGCTCGCACAGCCGCTGGGCGAGCCTGCGCCGCTGCGCGGGGTCGGAAGGGTCGCCGTATCGTGAGAAGAACTCACGCGCATATCTTCGCACCTCGGGGTGAATCGCCGACAGGCGCATCGGCCGGTTGGGGTTTTCCGGCGGCGGATCGAGTATGACGCGCTCGTCCGCCGAAAGATTCCGGACGGTTCGAACGGTGTAGCGCACGCCCTTGCGCGGACGCTCATCCGTCTGAAGGCAGAGGTCCGCCTCTTTCACGCGCATCTTTCCGATATCCGTCGACGTGAACTCCATCGGCGGATACAGAGCGAACAGCGCGCCCGAGGAGAGATTGTCGAGCCACACCTGCTGCTCGAGGACCTGGTGGGTCGGCTTGGGCGCTCCGAGCCGGGTCAGTGGAGGCGCATTGCCGGCGTCGTCGAGCTGAATCGTCTCCGCCTTTTTTTCGCGGGTTTCCCACCGGCCGCGTTCGTATCGCTCAAACGTCATCCCGCGCAGGTAGGGTGTTATTTCCTGGTCGTCAACGACGCGGCCGTTGAGGCGCAGCGTCACCTTCATGACCGGCGTATCGTCCTCAATGATGTTGCCGTCCTCGAGCGTGATATCGCCGGAGAAAGCCGTCACAGACGTCGGCATGACGCCCTGGATTCGCACGAATAGACCCTTGCCCCACCCGCGCGGCACGGCGAGAAAGATCAGGCCCGCAAAGAGGCTCAGGGTGATCGCGATGAGCGTGGCCGGCACAATGAACGCCTTGCGCCGGGGACCAAGTGTCGCCTTTCGCAGGGGCGCCGCCTCGGGGACAAAGACGGCGGCGCGCTGCGCCAGGATAAGATCGGCCGCGCGCATCGACTGAAACGACAGCAGCCAGGCAAGACCGAAGGTCAGGTCAATGATCAGGACGAGCCCGAAAAGGGGGCTGCCGCTGGCAAATCCGCTGATCACCAACAGCAGAAACGAGATGGTCGCGACGAGGCCGTAGTCTCGATAGCCCTTGAGATCGAAGAACTTGCAGCAGCCCAGGAACATCATGAAGTGCGCAAGGTCGATGATATGAACCGTCGGCTCGTCGTGCGGGGCGAACATCTCGAAGAGAAGGAATGCCCCCGCTGTTCCGATCATCGCGTGAATGCCCCATTCGGGCATGCGGCTGGTGCCGTCGGGACGCATCAGGAGCAGGCTCGCGACGGCGCAGAGGAAGGCGATCGCCAGCAGGTGCCACGACTGCTCGACTTCCACGGCGGGCACCATGTTGGCCAGCGCCAGGAGGATCAAGCCGAGGTGGATGCGTCCGAAGGGCTGCGGGCTCATGTTGCCGCTCCCGCCGCCGCGGGCGCCTGCACGGCGGACGTCGGCACGGCAATCAGTGAATCAAACGCCTCGGCGCCGGGGACGCAGATTTTCGTCGGCCCCAGCGTGCGGCGTAGAAACCGGCTTACTGCGCGGACGTCGTCGGTCTCCTTCACCGCGAAGAGGACGCAGGAACCGCGCCACCGCGTCGGCAGGGGAACGCCCTGCAACTGGCGCGAAAGCACATCCTCGGAGTTTGTCGTGCGCACGGCCAGCTCACGCAGCAGGCGCTTGCGGCGGTGCCTGCCCGCGCCGGGCGGCAGCACCAGCAGCGGGTCGCCGCTGCAAATCAGGCCGACCCGCGTGCCCTGTTCCAGCACATCGCAGATCACGGTGGCGGCGGCGCTGATGGTCGTCTCGAGCTTTTCCCGCTGCTCGGCGTCGGCCGGGTCGATCCGCGTATCGATCACGCACCAGAGCTGTGGATCGCGCGTGCGGGCCATCTCGCGGATCATGAGCTGCCCGGTATGAGCGCTGCGGCGCCAGTGAATGCGCCGCGGGTTGTCGCCCTGCCGATATTCGCGCAGGCCGTAGAATTCGTCATCGCCGCGTCCGCGCACCAGCATCGCGCCGCCGTCCGCGGCGTCGGCAAGCTTGCTTCGTTCCAGCGGATTGCCGCGCAGGCGTCCCAGCGTGGGAAAGACGATGATCTCGTCTTCCGCGCGATGCCGGATGACCTTGACAAAAATGCCGAAGGGAAAGGACGTCGAGACCTGCATGCACGACAGCACGATACGTCCGCGCCGCTTCGAAAGGGCCGGGGCGGTGAGCGTCACCGCCTCGCCGCCGCGCAGAAACGGTATGTACGTCTCGGGCGCGGCCGCCGGCGGATGCGGGCCGAAGATCTCGCACACGTGTATCTCGCGGGCCGGCCACCAGCCGCGATGATTGGTCACCGTGTATCTCAGTTCCATCGGCTGGCCGGCGACGGCGATGTCCGGCGCCAGACGCGAGATGCTGAGACCGCGCAGCGTGCGCCAGCCTGAAAGCAGCGACACAAGAATGGCCCCCAGGCACAGGCCGAACAGGATCAGCAGGATGTTGTTGTCGGAATCGATCGCGGCGAGTCCGATCAGGACGGCGCCGAGGCAGAACACCGCTCCGCCCGCGCGCAGGCGCAGTCGGTAGCTCGTGACGCGGCGGGATCGGGGCGGTCTGGGGCGTGCGGCCTTCATGTTCCGGTTGCGGGTAGAGAAAACATCGCGCGCGTCGGGCGCAAACTCCGGCGCGGCGGTCACGTCGGCACGGGAATCTGCTCCAGGATCTCCAGCATGATCTGGTCGTTCGAGCCCATGTGCCCGTCCCGTAGGTAGGACTTGCTCACCACGCGGTGGGCGAACACCGGTATGGCCAGCGCCTTGAAGTCGTCCGGGACGGCGTAATCGCGCCCCTGAAGAAGCGCCGAAGCCCGCGCGGCCCGCAGGAGGGCCAGGGCTCCGCGCGGCGAAACTCCGACCTCGAACGCCTCGTGCCTTCGCGTGGCTTCGACGACGTCCTGGAGATAGTCCATCAGGGCGTCGTCGACGCTGACGCGGTCGGTCAGTTCCTGGAGCCGGAGCACCTCCGCCGCGTGCATCACCGGCTTGAGCGCCTCCAGCGGCGCCCGGTCCGGCTGGTTGCGCAGAATGAGCCGTTCGTCCTCGCGCGAGGGATACCCGATGCGAATACGCAGGATGAACCGGTCAAGCTGGTTCTCCGGCAGGAAATACGTTCCTTCGAACTCAAACGGGTTCTGCGTCGCGATGACCATGAACGGCTGATCGAGCCGCATCGCCTGGCCCTCGACGCTGACCTGGGCTTCGTTCATGACCTCGAGCAAGGCCGACTGCGTGCGCGGGGTCGTGCGGTTGATCTCGTCGGCGAGAACGATGTTGGCGAAGATCGGCCCCGGCTTGTATTCAAAAAGGCCGTTCTTGTCGTTGTAAACACTCACGCCGAGGATGTCCGACGGCAGCAGGTCGGGCGTAAGCTGAATGCGCGAAAACCGGCAGTCGATGCTTCGCGCCACCGCCCGGGCCAATACGGTCTTTCCTACGCCCGGTACGTCTTCGACGAGTACGTGGCCCCGGGCCAGCAGACCGATGAGAATCTGCGAGATGGCCTCGGGCTTGCCAATGAAGACCGATTCGATGTTCGCCCGAAGCTGCTGGAGCTTGTCGAGCAGGCCTTCGTCCTGTCGTGTCAATGCCGGGGTCATCGCCAAGCCCTTGGAAGCCCACTGGATCTTCAACAGTCCATTATAGGCGAGACGGCGAGCGTGACACAGGGCCTTGCGGCGAAGAGGTCACGGTCTCGGCGCGGGCGGAATCTGAAACAGGGTGGCGTAGGGTGGCGCGCCGGCTTCTCCATCCAGGGTGAACTCCGCGACGCGCGAAAGGCCGGCGGCCTCCAGACGTTTGAAGAGTTCTTCGTCGATCGATTTCCAGAAGCCGTACCGGCTGCCGCGCAATCGCCGCATCTCGCCCCCGTTGACCAGGACATGGTCGTACCCGCGGTCTCGAAGCCAGGCCAACAGCTGTTCGGGCGAAATCTCGTCAGCCGCCTCGGCAAATGGATTGTTGTTGAAGACGACGCAGTAGTCCGCGCCGCGATCAAGGTAAAAGCGTCGGGCGTCGGCGACGACGAGCACCCGCGATCCGCGCGCCGCAAGCTCATTGACCCGCGGAACATGGGCGTGGGTCGGCCATTGGCCGCCGGTAAACCATTGTGTCGCTCCCGGCGCGCCGAAGCGCGCAAGCTCGAAGACGTGGCCCCGCGTGCAGGCCTCGATCAGGAGGGCGGCGTTCACAATGACCGCGGACAGGGCTGCGAGCAGGGCGAGGCGCCGGCGGCCCCCCACGAGGAGCCGATCGCCGGCCGCCGCGGTGAGGACGGCGGCGGGCGGAATCAGGGTGACAGCGAATCGGCCCACCAGGTGCGTGAAGGCCGTCCAGCAGAGGAGACCGACTGCGATCATCAGCCAGCAAGGTGTCAGAATAGTGGCATCTCGGCTGCCGCGCGCCGCGTCGGCGTCCGGACGGCGGCGACTTGCACAGGCGACGACGCCGGAGGGGATGATCAGGATCACTGTTGCCCCGAACAGGGGGGACGCGCCGATTTCCCGGGCGGCGGCCGCCAGCCGCCGCGCGGCCGACCGGTCCTCCGGAGCGGGCTGGTGTCCCTCGCTCCAGCGCGCGGCGCCGTCGTCGTTCCAGACACCCCCGCGCTCAGGCATCACGGATCGTGCGAGGGGAAAGACCGGATTGCCGGTGTGTATCGCATTGCGCACCAGCCAGGGACCGAACGCCAGAAGCGCGGGCAGGACAAACGCCGCGCCGCGCCGTACTGCGCCTTTTCGTGGCCGTGCCGCGGCGAGTGCCAACGGGAGCAGCACGGCGGGCACGCCGGTGTATTTGCATCCGCACGCAAGGCCGGCGAAGAAGCCGGAAAGAACGACCCAGCCGGCGCCGCCTTCCGGCGATCGTCGCGCGCGCAGCATGGCGGCGAGGCCCATCGCAGCGAAGAGGACCAGCGCGTTCTCGACATACGCGACGCCGCACAGATACGTGACGAAGGGACAGCTCGCCGCGATCACCGCCGCAAGGGTCGCGAAGCGGGGAGCGGCCTCCCGCGCCGCGAGATAGACCGCCCCGGCCGCGAGCATGGCAAGAGCCGCATTGAGAAGCTGCGCGGCGCATGCCGCGTCGATGGCATCGCCCTCGACGATCATGGTCAGGAGGTAAAGCATCTCCGCGTTCATGGGGAAGTTGCTGTAAATGTTGTGCGGCAGGTAGGTGATTTTTCCGGCGTCGATCCAGTCGCGCGGCGCGCCGAAGTGGTATTCCAGAACGTCGTAGCCGTTCCCCTCGGCGGGCCAGAGAATCCCCGGCGGAAACGTCGCGACGAGGAGCGCCATCGCCGCGAACGGGGCGGCCGCGAGCCAGAACCACCGGCTCACACGATCCGCCCGGCCGCTCGGCAGGAATGCGGGCTCGCCGCGCGCGCGCAAGGCCGGCGGGTCGGCCATCGTGGCAGAGCGGCGTCCGCGGCCTGTCAGGAACCACGCCGCCCCGGCGGCGATGCATCCGAACAGCACGCCGCGCCATGTCGTTGTGCCCATGATTCCCAGCGCGCCGCCCCCGAGCATGAGCAGGGAAAGCCCGCCCAGGCCGAGCGACAACGTGGTGAGCCCTCGCCACACACGATCCGCCTCTCGTGGAAGAAGCGCGCGTGCGACGATGCTTCCGAGGCCGGCCGCGGCGAGAAGAACCACGCATGTCGACGGCAGCTCAATCGTGAAAACCGCGACGGCCTTCGGCGACATCAGTCCCAGGCACGCCAGCGAAAGCCCGACGAAGACAAGCGCGACCCGGGGCGGCGCATCGGAGGCGGAAGCAGCGCGGGCCGGCTCGGTTGTCGGCGACGGCACGCTCAATAGCCCTTCCTCTCGGCGCATTCTTCATACATCTTGCAGTAGCTCTCGTATCGTTCGAGGGTGATGCGCCCGTCGTCCACCGCGGTGCGCACCGCGCACTGCCCTTCGTGCCGGTGCGAGCAGTCGGGGAACTTGCACTGCGATACGAGGTCGCGGAACTCGATGAAATACGCCTCGAGTTCCTCCTTCCCGACCGAAGCCGGGTCGAATTGCCGTACGCCGGGCGTGTCGACGACGTATCCGCCGAAGCTCCATTTGAGCAGCCGGGCCGTCGTGGTTGTGTGCTTTCCGCGCCGAAGGTCCGTCAGCGTCCCGACGCGCAGGTCGAATCCGGGCTCGATGGCGTTAAGCAGCGAGCTCTTCCCGACGCCGCTGGGTCCGACAAAGGCGGACGTCTGTCCGGCGATCACCTCGCGCAGCGCGTCGATTCCCCGGCCGTCCACCGTGCTGGTCAAAAGCGCGCAATACGACAGCCCGCGGTACCGCTCGACGACTTCGGCGGCGTGCCCGTCCGCGTCGAGATCGGCCTTGTTGATGCAGATGATCGGCCGCATGTGCCCGTGGTGAATGGCGACGAGATACCGGTCGATCAGGTGGGGGCGGAGCGGCGGTTCATCAGCGGCGACGACGATCACGCACTGATCGACGTTCGCGGCGATCAGGTGCGCGCGGCGCTCGTAGTGCCGCAGCAATGTCGTCGCCCGGGGCGACACTTCCTCGACGATCCCCTCGGGCAGCAGCGTCTCCCCGCTGACCTGGACGCCGAGGACTTCGCCCACCGCAACCGGGCGGATGCGAACGCGGTCGCCCACGGTGATCGGCGATCGCGCCTCGATAAGACGCGTTCGCAGAAGTCGTCGCACCGTGCAGGCCCAGAGCCGTCCGTCAGCTTCGACTTCGACGAAAAGACCACGCACCGCGGTGACGACGCCGACATGATCGTCGGGGCCCACCTGTGGTTCGTCGTGCACGATGATCGTGCGCTTGCGCGAAAGATCCCCCTTGCGCCGGACGGATTCGCGCAGGGCCAGGTCCTCGGCCGAGACGTCACCCCCGCGGAGGCGGCGCGTCCATTCCGCCTTGTCGCGGCGGAGCTTGCCGCGGTTTTTTCGCAGGTCGACGCGGACCTTCTTGCCGCGCCCCTGCGGCTTCCCGGCGCCGCCGTCGCGGCGCTCGGAAGCGTCGTCGCCGTCTTCGCGCCGCGGCGCGTTGTCATCGCGGTTGTCCGGCACACGCGTCTCCTGGAAAGGGCAGATACACGGCTCCGCCGGCGGATATTGTCCATTCCGACGGTCGCGCGCCATGTTACCCGAGAGCGGCGGGAAGAGACCAAGACATTCAGGACCCGGCCGGTCGCGTGGCCGTCCGCCGTCGGACGCGGTCCATGGCCCGTCCCAACTCCGCCGGCAGCGCAAGACCTCGCTTCTCGTGCGCGCTGCGAACCGCCTCGTATTCCGTGAGCGCCCCCGCGTCGTTTCCGGCGTATTCAAGGGCGGCGCCGAGGTTCCATCGGATCACGGTGTTTTCGGGATCAAGCTCGAGCGCCTTGCGGTAGTGGCGGACGGCGGCTTCAAACCGGTGCGCGTAGCGCAGGGCGATATCGCCGATCTCCGCGTGGCACAGCGCGGGCGTAAAGCCGAGCCGAATGGCTTCGGCCGCGGCGGCGTCCGCACCGGCGTCATCGCCGAGGCAAACCAAGACTTCGGCCAGGGCGACGTACCCGGCCGGATCGGAAGGTCCGAGTCCCAGGCGAAGCGCCTCGCGAATCAGCGGCAGCGCGGCGGCGGCCCGCTTGGCGCACGGCGCTCCGGGCGGATACCGGATGTGCGTCGTATCGGCCGGCGCGTCGTCGGGTCCGCGTGTTTGCGTCCTGGATCCTTCGCCCGCCGGAGGCTTCCGATCATCCCGTATTATCGCGCGCGCGAGCAGGTGCAGAATCGTCGCGTCTCGCGGATCGATTTTCAGGGCGCGATCGGAGTGTGCGATTGCGGCGGCGATATCGCCGTCTTCAAGGGCGAACATGGCGAGGTTGGAATGCGCCTGGACATAGTAGGGCACGGCGTCGGCGACATGAGCCCAGAGGTTCCTCGAATCATACCACACCCGCTGTTGCGCGCGATTGAGTACCGCGAGGACCGCAAGCAGCGGAACCGCCACGGCGATAAGTGCCAGTCGGTTGCGCCGAATCGCCGCGGCGCGGTCGCTGTCGGATTGAGCGCCCGCGGTCCCCGCGCGACGCTCGATCAGCACGGCAAGAGGGATAAAAAGAAAGAGCATCGGCAGATACAGGAACCGGTCCGCGACGCACGAGGCCATGAATCGGACCGGACCCATCGCGGGGGAGAGCAGGATTATCGCGCCGGTGAATCCGGTGAAATACGCGGGCGCCCTTCGAAAGGAAGCCATCCATACGGCCAGGATGGCGGCGGTGACAACAAGCGCGCAGAGGATAACGGGGTTGGAAAACGAAAGGTCCGAGGGCATGGCGCGCATCGGCGACAGGTGCACCGGATACAAGAGGTTGCCCGCGTAGAGCATGAGGTTGTAACACAGAAGCGCCGCCCAGCGCGACACGCGATCAAACGTGGTCAGGTCGGCGAGGCCGACGCCGGTTCCCTCCCCCGCCGAGGCCTGCGACACGACGGCCACCCATGCGAACAGCGGCATGACGACGAAGAAAGGCCAGGTCCGCCTCAGAGCGCCGATGGGGCTGCGCCGAAGCGGCCACCTGTCCAATAGCGGCAGGATGAGCGGCAGCAGCACCACCGTGGGCTTGGCGAGATTGGCGAGGAGATAGAGCACGAACGAGACCGCCAGCGCCGCGCGTGACCCCCGCCGCGCCCAGTGGAAATAACCCATCAGGCAGCCAAGGGCCAGCGGCGTCGCCAGCAGCGACTTGCGCTGACTGATCCACGAAACTGTTTCGACCTGTGCCGGGTGAACGACGAACAGCAGGGCGGCCGCGAAAGGCCCCCAGAACCCGCCGACGATCGTCCGCAGGCACAGAAACACCATGACCGCCGTCACGCCGTGCAGCAGGACATTCGTCAGGTGAAAGATCATCGGCGAGAGGGTGTCATCCGGCTGGCCCGACAAGGCGGCGTCCGCCATCAGCGAGAACATCGTCAGCGGCTGGTAGTACCCCTCGACCGTCGAAGGCTGTCGGACTTCAGTGAGAAACCGCCACGCGCCGGACCACGACGGGTCGCGGACGCGCGCGTTGTCGACGACGTATTGGTAGTCGTCAAGCCGCACGAAGTCGGAGTGGATCGACGGCGCGTACAGGATGGAGGACAGGGCGAAGAGCAACAGGCACGCCGCAGCCGCGCTGCGGCTCGGGGCGATCGGCGCCTCCGCGCGGGTCGATGGCTCCGCCGCGCCCGCCGATGCGATGTTGTGATTCATCTCGAACTGCCTCACGACGCGCGCCTACGATCCGCGGGCGCTGCGCGCCGCGGGGAGCTCCTCGCCAAGCGGCTCGGCATCGTACTCGCCCGGGGGCATATCCTGAAACAGGTCGTCCAGTTCGTCATGAAGCCGCCGCAACTCGGGAGAAGAGGCGGCCCGTGCGGCCATCCGCGGATCCTTGGCCAGCGCCGCCTTCAGGTGCCTTCGGGCAGGCACCACCGCGTCGTTCGCCGCCCAGGCCATCGCCAGGCCGAGATGAATGATCGGGTCGTTGGCCCGCTTCAGGGCCTCCTGAAGCTCGCGCCGGGCGGATGCGGGGCGATGCACCTTTAGATAGGCGTGCCCCAGGCCGGTCCGAATCTCCGCCGAGTTCGGCTCGAGGTCGCGGGCCTTTTCAAGACAGGCGATCGCCCGGTCGTACTGCCCCGCGCGGGCCAGCGCGACGCCGAGGTTCTGCAGGCAGGCGATCCAGTTCGGGTTCGAACGCAGCGCCTTGCGCAGCGGGGCGATGGCGTCGGCGCTTCGACTCCCGTGGTGAAGCAGGAGCGTCGTGCCCAGGTAAAACTGCGTCGTGGGGTCTTCGGGGGCGACCCGCGCCGCTCTCTCCGCGTGGAATAGCGCCGAGTCCAGTTCGTTCTCTTCGAGATAGGCTTCGACGAGACCGGTATAGCCGCGCGGCCACGTCGGGTATTTCGCCATCGCCTCGCGATAGAGGGACTGGCTGGATTGCCATGTAAACGTGCCGCCGTAAGACGTGACCGCGAAGACGATGGCCACCGCCGCCGCGATCGCCGCGGAAATGCGCCCGCGAGCCGCTGCCAGCATGTGACCCCTCCCGGAAATCGCCACGGCCGACGCCGCGAGCGGTACGATCAGCGCGGCGTAAAGATACGCGTCTCCGAGAAGCTGCTCGCTGTAGGCCATGTCCAGCAGGGCCGGAAGGATCAGGCACAGCATCCCGCAAAGCGCCACAAACAGCGGGCGCGAACGTCGAAACGACCAGACTCCGAGCACGATCAACCCGACCGGCACGCCGACCGCCGTCACCGCCTCCGCGACGGTCAGCCGGTCATTCAGCATCGGATAGAACGGCGACAGGTCCGCCGGAAGGACGAGGCGCCGGACGAAGCCGGCCAGATTTCGCCCGAGCAGAACCATGCTCTCCGCACTGCCGCCGGGACGGGCCACGATGCGCCGGTGGATCGCCGCCTGCACAAAAAGGGCGGCGAGCAGGACGACGAACAGCGGCGTCTTCTCGACAAAAGGCCTCCAGCCGGCGCGAACGTCCGGCCAGAGGTCAAGAATCAGGAAAACGATCGGCAGGGCAAGGTAGGTCGGCTTTGACAATACCGCCGCCGCGTAGCAGATCGTGACAACGAAAAGCGTCAGCGGACGCGTGTCACCCCGGACCGGTCCGTCGCCGGGCAGCGTCGTGCCTGAATCGGTCGGGCCGGCTCCTCGCGCGCGCGGCGTGCCGCGAAGGTAGGCATTCAGCGCGAGCAGGACAAAAAAGAGCCCGAGCACTGTGCCGCGCTGACTGATCCACGCGACGGGCTCGACCTGCGCGGGGTGCAGGGCGAACAGCAGCGTGAGCAGCGCGGGCCACATGAGTCCGCGCGCCAGCGATTGAAGCAGAATGAACACAAGGAGTGTATTGACGAGGTGCAGGGTCAGTTGCGTGAGATGAAACTGAAACGCCGGCGCGGAAAGGTCCCTGGTCAGCCGAGCATCCACCGCCAGCGACAGGAGGGCAAGCGGCTGGTAATAGCCGCCCGTCTCCGACGGGACCGAGAAGATGCGGAAGGCTGTCGAGATTGCGGTCCAGCCCAGTCCGCGGAGGCGCGCAGCCTGTTTGAGGTACATGCCGTCGTCACGACTGAGAAACCCGGCCGTAAGAACAGGACTGAGAACGAACCCGCAGACGAGCAGGATCGCGGTCGCGGTGAAGATCGACGGCAGACCGGGCGCGGGGCGATTGGGACCGGGTTTAGTGATCAGGGTTGGTGTCATGGCTGCACGCGGGGCCGGCACGGTTTATTGTATGCCCGGCGCGCGGGCCATACAATCACAGCCATGCGTATTCTGCTTTCCAACGACGACGGCATATTTGCACCCGGCATCATGGCGATGCACAACGAGCTCGCGAAGATCGCCGACGTCCAGGTCGTCGCGCCGGCCAACGTGCAGTCCGGCGGCTCTCACGCGATCACCATCCGCCATCCCGTGGCCTGGCGCAACGTGGACGTCAACGGCACTTTTCGCGGCGTCTGCGTCGAAGGAACGCCCGCCGATTGTGTGAAACTTGCTCTCGGCGGGCTCGACGGCCGGAAGCCGGACCTGGTCGTCTCCGGGATCAACGCCGGCCTCAACACGGGCATTCACGTGCTCTATTCCGGCACGGTGGCGGCTGCCATCGAGGGGGCGATTCTGGGTCTCCCTGCCGTAGCCGTGTCACTCCAGCTCTATCGCGACATGGACTATGCCGGCGCGGCGGTCATTGCCCGAGGGCTTATCGAAGAGATCATCCAACGCGAACTTCATCCGCGCGAAGTGTGGAACATCAATATCCCTGAGAACAAGCCCGGCTGGCCGAGGGGTGTGCGCGTCGTGCCGCAGTCGATCCAGCCGACGCTCGACCGGCTGGAGAAGCGCATCGACCCAACCGGGCGCGAGTACTACTGGCTCGGCGGCGACTTCGGCGAGCTGAGCGACGCCCACGACACCGACCTCCGCGCCGTGCGCGAAGGCTATGTGTCGATCACGCCCCTGCAATTCAACCTGACCGACACGGGGCGGCTTGAACGGGCGCGCGCATGGACCTGGGAGCTGCCCGGCCCGGCCGGGGCATAGGTCACGCGCCCTTGTTTCGCGCCGTCTTGCTGATGAACTGGTGCGGGTAAGTCGGCGGAGGCAGGCTCGCTTCGTCAAGCAGGGTCAGATCAGCGTCGGTCAGCCGCACGTCGCATGCCGCGAGGTTGCCCCCGAGCTGTTCAACCGTCTTCGGCCCAATGATGACGCTGCTGACCGCGGGCCGGGTCAAGACCCAGCCGATCGCCGCCGCCGCCGGCGTCGTGCGATGCGCCTCGGCCACTTTCCGGACCGCCTCGACGATGCGCAGATTGCGCTCGTTGACGAACTGCCGCCGCCACGAGTTCGGCTCGTCGGGCTGGTCGCCGAAGCGCGAGCCCTTCGGCCCCGTGCCGGTTGATGCGTACTTTCCGGTCAGGACGCCGCCGCCCATCGGGCTCCACGGCAGGATGCCGATGCCGTACCTTTGGCACACGGGAACGACGCCCGTTTCGATGTCGCGGCAGACCAGGCTGTACTGCATCTGTGCCGTGACAAACGGCTCCCAGTTGTACCGGATGCAGAGCTGCCGGCTCTCGGCGATCTGCCACGCGTCAAAGTTTGAAAGGCCGACGTACCGGACCGTTCCGCTCCGCACAAAGTCGTTCAGCGTGCTCAGCGTCTCCTCGATCGGCGTGTGCCAGTCCCAGCAGTGCACCTGGTAGAGGTCGATGTAGTCGGTCCCGAGCCGGCGCAGGCTGTCGTGCAGCGCCGCGGTCAGGTGCCGACGGCTGGAGCCCGTCGCGTTCTCGTGCTCCGGCGGCTCGCCGAACTTCTTCACCACCGGAAAATGCCCCTTGGTCGCGAGGATCGTCCGGTCGCGCCGCCCCTTCATCGCCTTGGCGCAGATTCCCTCGCTGACGCCCTTCGAATACACGTCGGCCGTGTCGATGAAGTTCCCCCCGGCGTCGAAGTACGCGGCGAGGACCTCCAGGCTCGTCTTCTCGTCGACGCCCCAATCGGCCATGCCGAAGTTCATCGCCCCGAGGCAGAGTTCCGAGACGTGGATACCCGTGTGGCCGAGCCGGTTCAGTTTCATGGTGTCGCTCCCAGTCGTGCCGCTCTTTTCGCCGCAGCGGATTGCACGCGCTCGCCATCTGCGCCGGCCGGTCACCCGCCGACGCGAATCATTCGCTACGCCGCCGGCCGGGACGCGGCCTCCGATCCATCCGCCGGCGCGGCGCTCCCCTCCGCCGTCAGGCCGAGCTTTCGGCGGATAACGTCGTAGGTCCCCTTGTACAGACGCGGGCCGAGACGCTCAAGGTTTTGAGTGACCAGTTCCGGGAAGGTGCGCGGAATATCGAGCCGTTTTGAGGACAGGTCGCTGCGGTAGAGGTTGAACACCTCGCGCGCCCGGTTGAGATACCGAATCGCCTCCTCATCCTCGCCGTAGCCGTACTGGATGAGCCCGCGCTGGATGAGCCCCTCGATGCGGCTGATGACCTTCGGAAGATCGGGATTCTTCCGATCATAGGCGAACTGCCGGGCCAAGAACTTGTCGAGCCCGCCCTCATAAATCGGATCGGGATAGGTGCTCGAGATAAAGTCGTAGAACTCCTGCGCCTCTTTCTGCATGCCCAGTTCGTGATAGCGGACGATCGCCGTTCGGACGAACCCGACAAAGCCGGTCACGAAGTTGATGGACACGGGGGAGTTCTGATTCTCGTCCTTGAGATATTCCCTGGAGTCTTCGAGGTAGGCGTTGAAGAGCACCTTGGCCATGCGGATGTCGGGTCCGTAGTAGGGCGGCTCGCCGAGATTTGCGCTGGGGCTCATGGCCATCCGGCCGCGGTAGAACATCTTCTGGAGACAGAAGAACTCGATCCGGTTGGTATTCAGCTTGTGAACGTCGATCGCGGTGGCGGAGTCGAGTCCTTTTTCGAGGCCGAGATTCGCCCAGTAAAGCGCGTGTGCCTCGGGCAGACGCCAGTCCAGCGAAACGCCGAAGCCGTTTTGAATGTCCACGATGCGCTGCGGCTCCAGCTTCACTTCGGTGCGCAGGCGATCGGCTCGCCAGAATCGCTCCAGCGCCCCGCGCGCCGCGGCGGTCGCCGGGTCGTTCATCAAAGCCTTGAACTCCACGAGCCGCGTCTCGCGAAGGTGCTCCGGCGCGTTGGGAATCTGGACGGTGCCGTCGACGAGTCCCTTGAGCAGGCCCAGAAACAGCCCCGGCTGCGAAGCGTCGAAGCCGAACGCGCTGACCTTGTCAGCGAAATCCTTGACAGACGGATCCTTGATCAATTCCTCGTAGGTCCTCGGCATGGCCGCCAGCGAGGCGAAGTCATAGTCACGGTAATAGTCGCCCGGCACGCGGCCGTCGCGATGGTACTCCGGCGGCGCGTCGCCGAGGATGTCCTCCATGATCAGCGCGAACTGGAGCTTGTAATAGTTGTGCATCTCGTCCATGTAGTCGCCGACCTTGTGGAAGAGAATCCAGGCCAGTTCGCGGTAGAGTTGCGTGTTGTTCGGGTTGAGCGGGATCCCCCGGTCGCGGATGAGTTCGTATCCGTTGCGTACCCAGCGCCATCGCTCCTCGGGCGTCTTGCAGGTGACCGAGATGTTGTAGGCCATGTTCCATCCCTGGAAGCCCCAGACCGCGCCGAACTTGGGCTGAAGCTCGCAGATCATCTCGGAAAGCTGGTACGCGTCGAAGTATCGGCCCTCTTCCTTCAGCGTCGTGGCGCGGATCCAAAGATAGTCCACCAGCGGCGCGCGGCCCAGCGCCAGCATCGGCGTCAGCAGCATCGAGGGGCGGATTGTCTTCGGCAACGGCGGCAGGACGAGCCCCTTCTCCTCACGCAGCGCGTTGACGGGACCGACGGACCAGACCGCGCCAGCGCCGATCGACAGCGCGGCGAGCAGGAGAATCCATTTTCGTGCAGAAGGACGCATGTCGGGATTATAAGGTTCGACGGTGCGGGCGACGATCTTCCATACGCGTTCAGCAATAACGGGAAAAACGGATGCGTCATCGCGCGGACGGCAGGGGGCGGGCCGGCGGAATCGCGAGGAGCACGGTCAACGGCCCGGCTTCTCGCACTGGCTGCGCTCGATCTCTCCGATCTTGTCGACCCGTGTCTGGTGCCGGCCCCCCTCGAAGGTCGTCTTGAGCCACACTTCAACGATGCGGCGCATGAGGGCGTTGCCGACAAGGTCGGCCGGCAGGCAGAGGATGTTCGCGTCGTTGTGCCGCCGGGACATCTCGGCAGTGAGCTCATCGTGGCACAAGGCGGCGCGGATGCCGTGCAGTTTGTTGGCCGTGACGCAGACGCCGATGCCGGTTCCGCAGAAAAGGACGCCGACGTCGCACTGCTTCGACTGAACCGCGCGCGCCGCGGCCTGCGCCGGATCGGGATAATCGCAGGGCTTGGTCGAGTCGGTGCCGAAGTCGATGACCTCCATGCCCAGCTCCTGGAGTACGGCCTTGATGTGGCTTTTGGCGTTGAAGCCGCGATGATCGGCTCCGAGTGCGACTTTCATGGTGCTGTCTCCGCGGTCGTTTCGAATGCTTCGCTTTCAGTCGCCGGGCCGGCGCCCCTTCCGCGCCCTCGTCCGTCGTCAGACGGGTATTTCCTGAAGCCTTGTCCGAAGCGCCTTTTCGATTCGCTCCGCCGCGGCATCATAATCCTGAAGAGTGCCGCCGACAGGGTCCGCGATGTCGCCGGACGGATCGAGCAGTTCCGCGCGGGCGGCCGCTGCGGGAGAGAGGCTCCGAATGACTTCGAGATGGTGCCTCCCCATGACAAAGATATAGTCCGCCGGGTGGATCAGGTCCACGCTTAAATGGCGCGCCACATGATCGGCAATCTCCGCGCCCCGTTGGCGGCAGACTTCCACAGCCTCGGCGCTGACCCGTGCGCCGGGAAACGACATCGTCCCCGCCGACAGGACCTGGACTCCGTGGCGGCCAAGGTGCCCGACCTCGCACCCCAGGCGCTCGGCCAGCAACTTTCGGCAGAGCCCCTCGGCCATGGGCGAGCGGCACGTGTTGCCGGTGCAGACGAACAGAAGCGTGAGCGTGGCAAATCTCCTCACCGTCCGCTCGTCATACACGCCCGTTCGAAGCACCTTGTAACCCGTTCCGTTGAGTGAGACGATCGTCGAGGCCTGTTTGTAACGGCAGGGGCCGCCGTCGATGACGATGTCCACCTTTCCGTCGAGTTCCGCGCGGACGCCGTCCACGTCCGTCGGGGCCGGGCGTCCGCCAAGATTCGCGCTCGAGGCGATGATCGGAGCCCCCGCCTCGGCGAGAACCGCGGCGCCCTGCGGGTGATCGGGGTAGCGCAGGCCGACGGAGTTGTCGGCGTAGATCGCCGTTCGGCCCGATTCGCTCAGCGAGGCAAACACCGGCGCGGCGCTGGGGTCGGTCACGGGAAACACGAGCGTCAGCGGACCGGGCCAGCCCTTGCGGATGAAGCGTCGCGCGACGGGCGTCAGCCCCTCGCCGCCGACGAACTGCTCGGAATCCTCCCGGCGGCCGATGTGAACCGTGAATGGTTGCTTCCAGGAGCGTCCCTTGACCTCGCGCAGGCGCTCCACGCTCTCCTGGCGGGTCGCCGCCGCGCCGACGCCGTACACCGTTTCGGTGGGGAAGACGACGAGTGCGCCGTCGGCCAGGGCCTGCGCGGCTCGGCGGATCGCGGCGTGCCCGGCAGCGCCGGATTGCAGTGAAATGTATTCCGTCTCCATCGGGGGGATGACTCCGCGTCGATTATGAAACCACAAACCCGGCCTGTCAACCGAACCGGCGGCGTGGACTTCAGACGCTTGGCCGTCAGCGTCACGGCCCGTACGAACGGCGCGCCCGCGCCCGGCGGGGACCTTCGCGCGAGGCGGCGTGGCCGCGCCCAAAGCGCGCGCCGCGCCGCGGCCCGGATCGGCGTCGGTGTCACTATCTTGTCACTATTCCCGATCCTCGAACATCTCGATCTCGAGGAGGTCGAAGAAGTCCGTCACGCTCACAGGGTCAATGTGGTCCTCAAAATACGTGATGGACAGCGACATCCGGTCGCCGAAGGTGGTGCGCCCGAGCAGCCAGCCCGGGTGGCAGTTCATCGCTCCCGCGCCGGAAAGATTGGTGACGCGGGCCCGGCCCAGTTCAATAAACGATTTGTCAAACTGGTAGCCCGTAAAACCAGCCGCCGCGCGGGGCATGCGGTGCGACGTCAGCCAGCGCGTCACGGCCAGCGGCCAGCGCGCCGAGGCGCGGTACATCATCCATGTCGCCTCGTCGAGGCGCCGCTCGAAAAACTCCGCGAATTGCCGTGCCGCCGCCGCGTCCGCCCGGCGCCGGTCGGCCAGGTCTTCCGCCGTGAACACGATCCACGGAATCGTCACGTGGTTGCCGTGTACGCCGGGACGGGGACCCGTTCGGGCCAGGGGAAGCGGCTGGGGAAACAGGTAGTGCGAGCGCGGCCGGCCCCGCGCGGCGCACATCTTCAGATAGGCCCGGCCGAGTGCCACGAGGATGGCGCGCGAATAGCGAAGCGGGCCCTCCGCCGTCCGCGCGCGGGCCAGGGCCTCGAACCGCTGCCGCCGCGCGGCGTCATACGTGCGATGGACGAAGCTGCATCGCTGCGCCGCTCCTTCCGGCTTCCGCACGATGCGAGGCTGGTGGTACCGGTCGCAGACCGCGTAGCGCAGCCGCCCCTGAAAGGCGCGGCGCACCGATAGCGGGAATCTCGGCCGGAATGGAGCCGGACACACGGCGGCCGGGTCGCGCCCCAGCGGCGGTTCGCGGCCCGTCAGGATGGCGTGGAGGCACTGCATGAGCAGATGGCCTCCTTCGATATCCATCAGGGCGTGTCCCCAGCGCAATCCCAGCCGATGGCGTCCGTCGCCGAAGTCGACATGGACCAGCCGCAGTTGCGGGCCTTCGCGCACGTTCACCGGAATGTCGATCGCCCGCTGGAGCGGGCCCCAGCCGTTGTCGCCGGCCGCGTCGATCGCGTGATAGTCGTACTCAACTGCGTCCTCGAAGCGTTCGTTGCCGCTGATGTGCCAGTAGGGCTGGTGAAACAGCGGCCGGAAGCGGATGTGCGCCGAAAGCGCCGGGTACAACCGGCCCAGTTCGCGCACCGCCGCGGCGAGCTCTCCGCGATCCAGCGGGCCTTCGAGATCGACAATGAGCATCACGCTCAGGCCGGAATAGCCTCGCTGCTGAAGCGACTCGTGCGTCACCAGCAGAACATAATCCACGGGACTGAGCGGGTAGGAAATCGGTCCGGTCAATGCGGCATTCCTCGGGTGGAAGGATCGGGCCTCTGCGCCGCCGTCGAGGCGGCGGGGACCCGCGGCATCCGGTATTCATCATTCCAGCGCAGGCCGGGCACGCGCGGCGCGGGCGATTTCTTGTATCCCGGCATGCGAGCCGCTACTCTATGGACTCATTGGTCACGTCGTCCAGCGAGATGGGATCCGCCGGCGGCGGGCCCGGCGCGTGCCCCCCGCAAGAGGCCTCCTCGCGAGCTTTCCAGGGAGTCGTAGTGCCCAGAGCCAGAATCGCTCTTGCCGAAGAGGTCGAATACCTATCGATTCTCGACGAACAGGCAAACGTGGACGTCGCGCTGGATCCGCGCCTGCCCCCGCACGAACTTCAGCGACTGTACCGCACACTTCTTCTGGGGCGGCGCTTCGACGAGCGCATGATCATGCTCTCCCGCCAGGGTCGGATCGGCAACTACCCGCCATATCGCGGCCAGGAAGCCGCCTCGCTCGGCCCGGCCTGGGTCCTCCGCCGCGACGACTGGATCGTCCCGTCGTTTCGCGAGCTGATCGCTCTCATTCATCACGGCTGGCCGATGCACCGCCTCATCCTCGGCTGGTGGGGCGGGCACGAGATCGGTGCGCAACCCCCGGAAGGTGTCAATGCGTTGCCACTGTGCGGGCCGGTTGCCGGGCAGTGCCTCCATGCCG
This sequence comes from Planctomycetota bacterium, assembly GCA_003576905.1. Lineage (GTDB taxonomy): Bacteria > Planctomycetota > Phycisphaerae > UBA1845 > UTPLA1 > UTPLA1. The sequence continues at coordinate 58,848 of QEVG01000029.1, forward strand.
CCGGCCTTGCCTGGGGCAGCAAGCTCGCCGGGCGCGACGCCGTCGCGGTTTGTTTCATCGGCGACGGCGGAACCAGTGAGGGCGATTTCCACGAGGCGATGAACGTGGCCGGCGTGTTCCGGCTGCCACTCATCATGATCGTTCAGAACAACCACTGGGCCATTTCGACCCCGCGCAGCCGCCAGACGGCCTCGGCCACCTTCGTCCAGAAGGCCGTGGGCTACGGCGTGCCCGCCGTGCAGGTCGACGGCAACGACATTCTTGCGATGATCGTGGCCACGCGCGCGGCGGTCGATCGCGCACGCGCCGGGGGCGGTGCGACGTTGATCGAGGCGGTCACCTACCGCCTCGGCCCGCACTCGACCTCCGATGATCCGAAGAAATACCGCAACCCGGCCGAAGTGGAGCCGTGGGAAAAGCGCGAGCCGCTGATTCGCTTCCGAAAGTACATGGAGGCCAGAGGACTCCTGACCGACGCGACCCAGGCTCTCATTGAGGCGGAGATCGACGCGCAGATCGTCGCCGAGATCGCCCTGGCCGAGCAGTATCGCCCTGTCGAGACCGAGCCGTTCGATCATTGCTTCGCCGAGATGCCCGACCACCTCGTGCGCCAGCGCGCCGAGTTCGAGCATTACCTTCGCGTGCGCGGCGGTGGCGCTGCGCCCGCTCCGGCCGCCGCCATACCCAGCGCCCCCCCGCGCCTTCCGGTCGATCGCTTCACGCCCACCGTTCCGGTTGTGTGACGTTTGCCCTCTGCGCTCATTCGCGCGACGGCCAACGCAGCTCGCGCGGCGCGCATATAATCCTTGCGAGGGACGTACGTGATGATCACTCCTACAGGGCGACCGGACGCGGCCGCGCAACGCGGCCGACGATTCACTCGCGGCGCGGTCCTGCCGGCCGTCGCCGCGTTCATCAGCCCCGTTGCCTGCTCCGAGGACGCATTCCGCCTGCCCGATTTCAACGCGCGCTACATCGCCTTCGGAGACTCCTCGACGGCCGGCCCGTCGCAGCGCGATTATGTTGACTTCCTGTGCGAGCGGCTGGGCGTGCCGCCCGAGGCCTTCGCCAATGAGGGCCGCGGCGGCGAGTCTGCCGGGGAAGGTGCGGACCGGCTCACGTCCTACCTCGACCGGCGCCTGTTTCCGAATGCCCATTCGCTGCTGTACTGGGAGGGCGCCGCCGAGCTGATTGATTTCCTCCAGGCGAATGACCCGCTGCTGGCATTCTCGCCGAGCGCACCGGCCTATCCCCATGCCGCCGCCCTCGCGGCGCGCCTTGACGAGACGCAGGCCGCCGTGGAGCGGGCGCTGGCCGCCGGCCGCGACGCGGGACTGACGGTTTATGTGGCGACCTACTTCTTCATGCCGTCGGGCAGCCTGAACTGCGAACCGCTCTTCCTCGGCGTTCTGCTGCCCGGCCAGGCCGACAACGCGAACGCATATGTCGCGCTGCTGAACGAGCGCATCCGCGCCGCCGCCGCGGCGCAGGGGGCGACGCTGGTGGACGTGGCGACGCTGGACGCAACGCTGCGCGGCAGCGCCGCGAACTACCACAACTGCAACCACCTCAGCGCCGCGGGCAACGAGATCGTCGCGGGCCTGTTTTTCGACGTCATCCCGCCCGGCCCGCCGTAAGGGCCGCACGATTGGCGCCTCCTCCCGGGCATCCGTCCACCCTCCGCCTCGTGCCGATCGAACGGAGTCGTCCGCACGCGCAGGACCATCGGGCATGTCCCGCCGTGCGCGCCAGTCCCGGGGATTGCGCATTACGATCTGGGCGTGCTTTGCAGCCTGCGAGTCAGAGAGAATTCGCCCGATCCGCTCGCTCGCCTACCTCTTGCGGGCCGTCGCCAACGTCGGAGTCTTTGTTGTCTGACGGGCCGCTACGGCCTTGCTCGGCGACATTTGGCTCCTTGAGGGAATCGGGCCCAGGGTCGTGTGGCGCAGCCGAGCCTACGGATGCATCTTTCGTAATCAGAAGGGAATGCGGCTGGAAGATTCCCAAGGCCATGCGGGCGTCACTCCGACTGGAAGAAGGCCCCTGAAAATGATATAAACGCGGAGGGACGGCGGATTCGCCGCCGGGTTTCCAAAAGGAGGATTTCGATGACCACGATCCGATCCGCTCGGTTCGCGCTCGCGGGCCTTTGCCTTTTTGTGCTCGCAGCGCAGACATCCATCGCGCGCGACCTGGCCCGCGCGGTCCCGGCCGACACGCTTATCTTCGTCCATCGCGCCGGCAGCGATGTCATTCAGGAGTCCCTTGACGCGACGGCGTTCGGGCGGATGCTGACCGAGCCCGAGGTTCAGGAATTCGTCGGCCAGGCCTTTGCCCTTGCCGAGACCTTAGTCCGGCCGACACTCACCGGCGAGAAGGCGCCACGGATCTACGACGAGGCCCGGAACCTGTTGGCGCATCTCGCGCGGCGGCCCGTGGCGGTGGCGCTCGTGGACATCACGCGAAAGGGCGACGACATCCGGCCGCACGTTGCGCTGGTCGTGGACGGCGGCGAGGCCGCCCGCGAGTTCAAGTCCGCTTTTGAGTCTTTTCTGAGGGCCTGCGGGGCTCCCCGGTCGAAGAAGGCGAAGGGGATGCCCAAGAGCGTCCGCTTCGTGATGAACACACCGGCCGGCGCGCTTTACTACGCGACCTACAAGGAGTATTGCGTCGCCGCGATCGGCAAGGGCGCGTTGACGAAGGTCCTCGCGTGCCTGAAGGATGACTCCGGCTCCCTCGGCCGCGCGCCGGGGCTGACCGGACCGCGAAAGATCATCGGCGGCTCCGATGGGACGCGCGCGTGGACCGTGTACGTTCAGTTCGAGAAGGCCTTCGCGGCCGCGCGCCGGCTCTCGAAGGGGGGCAGCGCCGAGGACGCCGACGAAACGGCGCGGCTGCTTACGGTCGCCCAGTCGGTCGTTCTCGGCAATGCCGCGACGATGACATGGGAGCGGCACTACCGCGACGGCGGCTGCTGGAGCACGACCTACTATGCCCCGCGCGAAGGACAACGGGTTACGTCCCTGTTTCGCGGCGGCGAGTCCGTCTCTGAGGAAGACCTAGCCCTCATTCCGCGATCGCCCACCTGGGCCTTCGTCACCAAGGTCGAGCTGGCCAGCGCGTGGAAGGCGATGCGTCAGGCTCTGAAGGACGTCGATGAGAAGGCCGACGCCTCGCTCGCCGAGGCCCTCGGTGCCGCCGCCGAGACCATCGGCTACGACATCGAGTCCGACCTGCTCCCGCTCATCGGTCGGACCCTCATCGCCTATGAGACGCCCTCCACCGGCGCTGTCTCGATGCTGGACGTGATCTACCTCATCGAATCTCCGGACCCCGCCGCCTTGTCCGACCGCATCGCGGGGGCTGTCGAGGCCCTCAGTGGGCGCTTCGGCGGGCAGCGCCTTCGCATCAGCGAAAAGACCGGTAAGGACGGCCCGATCCGCAGCCTGAGCCTTACCGGGATGCCGATGCCGGTACCGGTCGCGCCGACCTGGGGCGTCGCCGATCGCTGGCTCGTGATCGGGCTGTCGCCGACGTCGGTCCAGCCGCTGGTCACCTCGATCGCTGAGGGGAAGATGCGCGGGGACGACTCGCTCGCCGCCAACACCGATTTCAAGCGCCTTCGCGGAAAGATCGGCGACCTCGGCTGGAGGTTCAGTTACTCAAACGTCAAGGCTGAAATGCACGGGCTCTACCCCATGGCGCACATGGGCCTTCAGTTCGCCGCCGCCTATATGAAGGGCATGCCGGTTCCGGGATTGCCCAGTCTCCCGACCCTTACCAAGCACCTATTCGACGAGGTCGCGACCGTCCGCGCCGAGGGCGACGGCGAAATCTCCATCAGCTATGGCCCGCTGCCGATATCGACAAGTCTCTTCTCGTCGACCGGCATCGCCGCCGTGAGCATGGGAACGGCGATCATGCTGCCGGCCCTTTCGCGCGCCCGCGAGCTCTCCAAGCGGACCGTCTGCGCCGCGAATCTTCGTGGCATCGGCCAGGGCATGTACATCCATGCCCAGGACGCCGACGGTGCGTTTCCTGACTCGTTCGCGAAGCTCGTCTCGGAGGGCCACGTGCCGGAGAAGAACTTCACCTGCCCCAGCTCAACGTGCGAGGTCGGAGACCTGACCTGCTGCTACGAGTACATCCCCGGCCAGAAGGATTCCGACGACCCGCTGAACGTCCTCGTCTATGACAAGGAGGGCGTTCACGGTCCCGAGTCGGGCGGAAACGTCCTGTTCCTCGACGGCCACGTTAACTTCATCAAGCCCTATGAGAAAGTCGAGGAACTCGTCGAAGAGACGCGGAAGCGCCTCGCGGAAAAGGACAACGCGAAGCCGGACAGGAAAAAGCCCGGCCGAAAGAAGTCCGGGGGCAAGATTAGGCCGCCGGCGGGGTCGTAGCGCCGGGTGACGCGCCAGGGAGTTCCGCGCTGTTCTGCGGCGGTCCGAGCGAAGTCCAATCGCCGCGCCGCGCGTCCGCGGCTCGCCGGCGCTCGGGGCACGGTGTGGGCGGCGCCGTAGAGGAATGGGTTACTCTTTGACATCGGAGTGCAGATCACACGACACGTGTTTTCGCAGAGGTCGGGCGGGCGCTGCGCACCGCGCGCATCCTGTCGTACGTCTCGATAATCAAACCTGAATGGGGGCATGCACAAATTATTTTTATCCTGAAAAACGGCGTTCCTTGCGCAGGAAGGCTGAATGGAACCTGAACAACCTGAATGCGTTCAGGTTTGGGGTGGGGCGGGGCGCGAACGGTGAGTTGCGGGTTTCGAGAGAGAA
>QEVG01000030.1 GCA_003576905.1 Planctomycetota bacterium
CGAGCGGGGTCTGTTCACGGAAGCAGCCATCCGCGTCCTGGCCTACACCCTCCGGCGATAGCCGGGAACAAAACCGCCGCAGATGTTGTCAACAGAGCAACCCGCTATTCAATTACCAGGATTCTTAGCCAGTTGTGCTAAGGCCGACGGGCTCATTTTAGCATATTAATTGCAGCGGTTAAACTCCCGCCAATTGGAGCGCGTCAATTCCCGACCGTTGCGGCGTAGAGTATTTCCCGAGCCATCATTTGACACTTCCACAGAATGTTCTGCGCGGAATAATGTCCGGCCACCACAAGTAAGACCATCGGCCCGCCTACGAGAAGGAATGAAAGCGTGCAACTCAAAAGCCGCGTCAAGCGTTGAAAGCGCGAGTACCTAACAAGTATTCGCAATGTCGCCGCTTGCGCGATTAGGAAAAAACCAAACAGGATGAGCCCGAGAACGACCCAGTACGTGTGCGAACTTATTCTATCGGTAACCTTGGCCGCAAACACCGCCGCGATCGCCAGCGCGGCTACAAAATACCATGAACTCCGGAACAACCCAAGACACGCTCTCTCAGCCTGCGAAAGAACGAGAGCCGCCGCCGGGCAGTTATCGACAGAGCACACACTCCCCTGCAGCAAGTAAAAAAGTCGGAATGCGATCAGCGCGCCAGAAAGCCCAAATCCAGTTATGAACAATAGATGAAACGTCCAAGACATACTCGTACTAACGGTAGATGTGAGACAATAGGTCCATCCCATCGCGGGTTTTGGCCCGAACGGAATTTTCCCGGCACGAATAACAGATGCCTCGGCGGCCATTGTTTCAGCGAAATACGACTGGCCACAAGATTCGTTAGGATCGATCCATTCTACGGCGATTTCGTGGCCCCAAATATCTTTTGACGCTCTTTTGAGCCACGGTGCGTCCGGCGAGACATTCTTGTCCGGAATCCGCATCACGGAAGGCGCTTCAATGGCGGACCATACAGAGTCAATGTCGAATGCCGTTGACTCATGAACTAAGTCATCATTGCTCTCCATTGAATAATGGACGACTTCGATGGGCCCAGCGAGTCCCAGAATCAGCATTGCGACAAGAAGCGAAACAGCGAGCTCGGCCGCAATTCCCGTCAGCAGCCGGAGGGTAAGGAGCGCCCACACTCTTTGGAGCACGATCAGAGCCCGCCTTATCCCCCATAACATCACAGACCAACGAACCGCGTGTAGCCACTTCACCCAATATCCCGCCCATCTCCGGAGAGACTTTCCTCTGGCCCAGAACTAAGCGCAGGTGCGACCGATGGGACCACTGCCGATTCAGGTCAGTTTCTGGCGCCAAGCCGTATCGCCCTACTCTTATCGCAACGAACCGAAAAATTCGGCCATCGCGGACCAGCAGCGTCGCCTTCGAATAGACATCGCTGCGAGCGCAGCCGATATACCATACAGTGCCACGAAAGGATTGCCAGCCGCGTACCAAACACAGTTTCGAGTAACGTTATTGCCATCCTCATCACGAACGACACAAGAGGAGCTTCCATTCGAACACGGCGTCTTGGCTAATCCAGCACATGGGTTTGAGATTGTGCCAGTGTCACTCGCGCGTGCCCCGCATCCGCAGCTTCCACCACAGTACTGGAAGCCCGGCTGTGCAGCAGTCGTTTGGCCTCCGGATGTGATAGAATAAAGTAAGAACGGAACCGCGAATTCAATCGCGCCGTCGGAGACGGTTGATTGAAATGATAGGCCTGCGGAAAGATCCTCAAGCACGGCGGAACTCACGCGGCCAACAATTTCGACAGGCAGCGCATTCTCCGCGCTTGAATGCTGGAGAATTCCCGACTAAGTCGCTTCGTAATTCGTTGTTGACCGAACAAGAAATGCGCCTGTCCATGTCTCTTCGATGAGCGGCAATCCGGCGAGAGACTTCGAATATGATGCGGAAACATCCACCTCTAACCCGAGCCGCGCTCTGCGCCAATCGAGCGTAATGATCACAGTTCCATCGTCATAAGGCAAGCTATAACTCGCCACGCCGCTGGGGGCGGATACGGGACTATTCGTTCCCGTGGCTCCGCCGCCGGATTCAGATATCTGAATATTCTCAAGCCGTAGAAGTGGCGGAAGACCAAGCATCAACAAGATATCATTCAGCGGTAGAATCCCTTCGGGAATCGTCGCTGTATTTGTTTCGGGCTCGCCCACCGGAATTGGATCGACTCCTTCGAACGTCGGACAGGTCTGATTGGGCAACATGAACATCAGAACCAGAATCGTTTTCGCGATCACGGCAAAGCCTCCTTTTGTAGCTCCCCCCTGCGAAGACGGATCGGGCCCGAAGGATCTGAACGCTCGATCCACGTTCGGCCCGATCGAGCGCGTCTCACATGATCCTGGTCCCCTCGCGCGCCCCCGGCCATTTTCAGACATCAGATGTCCGGCGCTCACGCTGGCACGACGCCGCAAGATCGAGTAATCTTTACGCCGGTTTCTCGGAGGTTCTGTGAAATGAACAAGCCGCCTTCCAGGCTGCAAATACTCGAGCGGTTCGGCATGCGGGAAGCGCCGCCGGGGGTTCAGGAAGCCTTCTGGCGAAGCCATAATCTCAGCCCCCGCCAGCGAAAACTCCCCGCCGTCCTCGGCGATCTGCTGCCCAGGGTCTGGCCGGAGTCGGGCCGGCGCGCGGGAGCCCTGGTCCGGCGCATCGCCGCCGCATGGCAGCGAGCCCTCCCGGCCGAATACGCCGCCAAATCCGCCGTCGAGGGACTGACCGGCGGCCGCCTGAAGGTTCGCGTGGACGGCGCCGCGACACGCTTCGTCCTCGAGCGCCACCTGGGCGAAATGCTGATCGCGGCCGTCAACCGCCAGGTCGGCGAAGAGGCAGTCCAGAGGATAGACTTCCGCCTGGATTCGATGCCCGGTCGGCGCGTCCCCGAAAAAGCCCGAAAGAAGTCCACGAGGAAACCCAAGGCATGAGCGCGCCATCAATCGGTTCTGAAACTGGAGCGAGCGTCGAAGAAGCCGTCAACGATGTTTCGGCGCGATCGCCCGGCTCCGACTACGGCGCCGACAGCATCCGTGTCCTCGAAGGCATGGAGGCCGTCCGCAAGCGCCCGTCGATGTACATCGGCGACACCCAGCTCCACGGCCTTCACCACCTCGTCTGGGAAGTCGTCGATAATGCCGTCGATGAGGCACTCGCGGGCTTCTGCCGCAACATCCTCGTCAAGATCAACGCCGACGGAAGCTGCACCGTCACCGACGACGGCCGCGGCATCCCCGTCGAACCCAAGCACCTTCCCGAGAATCCCCAGCTCGACGGAAAAAGCTCCCTCGAAATCGTCCTCACCGTCCTCCATGCCGGCGGAAAATTCGACCGCGACTCCTACGCCGTCAGCGGCGGCCTCCACGGCGTCGGCGTCAGCGTCGTCAACGCCCTCTCCGAGTCCCTCGTCGTCGAGGTCCAGCGCGGCGGCAAGGTCTATACCATGCGCTTCGAGCGCGGCAAGGCCGTCAAGGACCTCGAGGTCATCGGTGAAACCACGCGCACCGGCACCCGCGTCGAGTTCATGCCCGACCCCGAGATCTTTACCGACACGAACTTCCGCACCGAGATCCTCGCCACGCGCCTCCGCGAACTGGCCTACCTCAACGAGGGCCTCCGCATCACCTTCGTCGACGAGCGCGTCGGCAAGAGCGAGGAATACAACTACGCCGACGGCCTGCGCGCCTTCGTCACCCACATGAACGAGGGCAAGGAGGGCGTCCACAAGGTCCAGGTCCTCGCCGGCCGCGACGAGGAAAAGGGCCTCGGCTGCAAGATCGCCTTCCAGTTCAACGACAGCTACAACGAAAACATCCTCGCCTTCGCCAACAACATCAAGAACCGCGACGGCGGCACGCACCTGTCCGGCTTCCTCACCGCCCTCACGCGAACCCTCAACGCCTACGCCCGAAAGAACAACCTCCTCAAGGGCGACCTTCAGATCAAGGGCGAGGACTGGCGCGAGGGCCTCACCGCCGTCGTCTCGGCACAGGTCCGTGAGCCCGACTTCCAGGGGCAGACCAAGGACCGTCTGATGAACCCGGACGTCGAGTCCTTCATCCAGACTGTCGTCAACGAACAGCTCGGCAACTGGCTCGAGGAGAATCCCGGCGACGCCAAAAAGGTCATCAACAAGGGCATCGCCGCCGCCGTCGCCCGCGAGGCCGCCCGAAAGGCCCGCGAAGCCACGCGCAAAAGCGCCCTCTCCAGCGGCAATCTCCCCGGAAAGCTCTGGGACTGCCGCAGCAAGGACCCCGGCGAAAGCGAACTCTTCCTCGTCGAGGGAGATTCCGCCGGCGGCTCCGCCAAGCAGGGCCGCGACTCACTGACCCAGGCCATCCTCCCCCTCAAGGGAAAAATCCTCAACGTCGAAAAGTCGCGCATGGACAAGATCCTCTCCCACGAGGAAATCAAGACCATCATCGGCGCGCTCGGCTGCGGCGTTCCCGGCTCCGAGGACTTCGACTCCACCAAGTGCCGCTACGGAAAAATCATCATCATGACCGACGCCGACGTTGACGGCAGCCACATCCGAACCCTCCTGCTCACCTTCTTCTTCCGCCACATGCGCCCCCTCATCGACACCGGGCTCATGTACATCGCCCAGCCCCCGCTCTACCTCCTCAAGCGCGGAAAGAAGTCCGAGTTCGTCCTGAACGACACCGTCCTCGACGGAAAGCTCACCGACTGGGGCCTCGAGGGCACGCGCCTCGCCATCCGCGACCAGGCCGGCAGGGAACGCTTCATCGCCGGCGACGACCTCCGCGCCCTGGTCAAGGTCCTCGACGACATCGCCTACATCAAGCGCGTCTTCGAGCGCCGCGGCATCGACTTCGCCCGCTTCCTCGCCGAACACCACGGCAACGGAAAGACCACCCTGCCGCGCGTCCGCGCCGTCCTCCGAAACGAGGAACACTACTTCACCGACGAAGACGCCTTCAACAAGTTCCGTCGCGACATGCAGGAAAAGCTCGGCGTCCTCGAAGTCGTCGAAGGCGGCGTCAGCCTGCCGGCCGCCACCGAGGAAGAAGGAGCGCCCATTCAGGTCGTCCGCTACGAACTCTCCGAGTGCCGCCGACTTGAAAAAGCCATCGCCTGGCTCGACGAGCACAAGCTCGACCTGGGCGACTACTTCCTCCGCCGAGAGGAACTCATCACCGGCGAACTCTCTCCGGCCAGGTACCTCCTCATGCCCGACGGGCACGAGCCCGTCGAGCTCTCCGGCCTTGCCGCCGTCGCCGAGGGCGTCCGAAAGCTCGGCCAGCAGGGCACGACCATCAAGCGCTTCAAAGGTCTGGGCGAAATGAACCCCGACGAACTGTGGGAGACGACCCTCGACCGCTCGAAGCGCCAGTTGCTCCAGGTCGTCATCAGCGAGGCCGGCCGCGACGACGCCGAACAGCTCGAAGTCGATTGGCGCGCCGCCGACCGGATCTTCTCGATCCTCATGGGCGACGACGTCGAGATCCGCCGCGGCTTCATCGAGACTAACGCCATTCACGTCAAGGACCTCGACGTCTGATCGTTCCTATTCCGCTGATCGGGTAGAATTCTCCCGCCTGCGCCCCGCCCCCGTCAGTGACGTACTTGCGGCACCCGGCATCCGCCGGGCAGCCGCGCCGAGATCCCATCTCCGGTACGCGGCAGCCCGAGCACCCGACGCACGCAAGCCCTGCACGATGGGGAAAAATTACCCTTGTGTGCGGATTTTCTCGCAGCCTTTACGGGAAATCACCCGCTCCTGCGCCCGTGCATTCAAACATCAGATGGTCCGTCGCCCTCCCGACCTGCGCGATTCCACGCCTTTTCGCAGCGCCGAACGCCGGATTTCTCTTGACGATACCGCGAAGAGATTTATTCTGTCCGTGGCACATCGCTTGCTCTGCAACGCGTCGGCCGGGCGGAGGAATCCGCACGCATTTTTTCTTGAGTTCGAATCACGGGGACGCCCGCATGGACAGGGACGCACTCGAAGCGCAACTCGCACAGCTCCGGCAGCAGGTCTCCCGCATCGAGGCCCAGCTTACCGCCCCGGAAGCGGCGCACGCCTGGCAGCCCCGCGGCTATTACACCACCTATCACGTTCTGGCCGGCATGGTCCTCGGCCTCTTCGCCGCCGCCGCCAGCCTCCTTTTCAATATCGTCGGCGCGGCCATGTTCGGCGAACACCCGCTCCAGCTCATCCGCGTCTACCTCACCTTCCCCATGGGCGAAAAGGCCCTCGAACTCGACACCGTCAGGGACGGCTTCGTCCTCGCCGCCGGATGCTGCCTTTACCTTGGCACCGGAATGATCGGCGGCATCCCGTTCCACCTCGTTCTCTCCAGGTACTTTGGCGCGGCCTCCGGCGGCCGGCGCTTCGCCGTCGCCACGGCCCTCGGCCTCGGCGTCTGGCTCGTCAACTACTACTGCGTGCTCTACTGGCTTCAGCCGATGCTCATCGGCGGCCGCTGGATCGTTGACATGGTTCCCGTGTACGTCGCCGTCGCCACCCACCTGGTCTTCGGCTGGACCATGCTCCTCGTCGACCAGTGGGGACGCTTCGTCCCGCGCCATGAACCCGCCGGGCTTCATGCCCGCTGAAGAGAATCGCCCCGGTCTCCCGGTGCCCTCCACAATGCCCGAGGGCGGATGGTAGAAATGAAGCGAACGATGTTTCGATGCCTCCCGGTTGTTCTCGTCGTACTCTGGATCGGCGCCTGCGCCGACAAGCCCGCCGACGAGCGCGACGAGGACATGTCCCGTCCCGCCACCTTCGGCTTCCAGACCAGCCTGCACCAGACCCTCATCGACGAAGGGAAGATTACATACGAACGCTACTGCCTCGGATGCCACGGTGCGGCCGGAGACGGCGCCGGTGAAGCCGCCGTCTTCCTGAACCCGCGCCCGCGCAACTTCGTCACCGCACGCTTCAAGTTCAGCTCCACCCGGTCCGGGCAGCTTCCGACCGACGACGACCTCCGCCGCACCATCAAGAACGGCCTGCGCGGCAGCGCCATGCCCCCCTTCAATCTCCTCTCCGACCGAAAGGTCGACGCCCTCGTCGCCTACATCAAGACCTTCTCGCCGGAGTGGACCGAGCGAGAGCCCGCCTCGCCCGTTCCCTTTGTCGACGATCCCTACGGCGAGGAGGGCCGCGCCGAGGCCGTCGCCCGCGGCGAAGCCGTCTACCACGGCTTCGCCAGCTGCTGGTCCTGCCATCCCGCCTACGTCAGCGAAGCCAGGATCAGCGACTACATCGTTCAGTTCGGCGGCCAGCCGCGCGAAGTCTTCCGCCCCGGCCTCTATGAGTCCGATGGCAAGGCCAACGACGAAGGTGAAATGGTCTACCCGCCCGACTTCCGCCGCGACTACGTGCGCGCCGGCATGACCGTCCGCGATATCTACCGCAGCGTCTCGGCCGGCATCACCGGCACTGCCATGCCCACATGGATCGACTCCATCGACGTGCCCGGAAAATCCCCCGGCGATCCGCCGGTCGTCTCACAGAAAGACCTCTGGGCCATGTCCTACTACGTTCAGGAACTTCTGCGGCAGCGCCCGCCGCTGTTCGACGAGGGTCAGGTGTCGGTGCGGAACCGTCCGCGCCCGATCTATCTGCACGGTGCTCCGACGCCCGCGGCGCCCTCGGAAGCCGCACCGACCTCCCAGCCCGATGTTGATTTTGAGTTTTAACCCGCGACCGCCCGACGCGGTCGGGTCCGATTTGGGATTTTGTAAACCATGGCAACCATCGCATCGGCGGGCTCTGTCCCGCGACACGCGGAAACGGCGATCGCCGGAGAGCTGGTCGACACCCGGCTCGTCCTCTATCACCTCGTCGCCGCTCTTGTCTTTCTCGGGGTCTCGATCCTCGCGGGCTTCCTCTTCTCGCTTCAGTTTCTCCAGTGGTATCCCTTTGAGGGCATCGAGCTGCTCTCTCCCGGCCGCTGGCGCATGATCCATACCAACGGCGTCGCCTACGGCTTCCTCGCCAACGCCTTTCTCGGAAGCCTCTGCTGGGCCGTCCCGCGCCTCACCCTGCGCCCGCTTCTCAGCAAGCCCCTCTCCTGGTTCATCTTCTACGCCTGGCAGGCCGTTGTCATCGCCACGGCACTCGGCCTTACCTTCGGCCAGGCCCAGGCCCTCGAATGGGGCGAAACCCCCGTCTGGATAGACCCTGTCGCACTCGTCGGCCTCATCCTCGTTGCGTTCAACTTCATGGGCCCGATCGTCAAGACCGAAGGCCCCCAGTACGTCGCCATCTGGTACTTCATCTCCGCCTTCATCTGGACCATCCTCGTCTACGCGATGGGCAACTTCATCCCCCAGTACTTCGTCGGCGGAGCCGCCGCCGGGGCGATCGGCGGCCTCTTCATTCACGACCTCGTCGGCCTCTTCGTCACGCCCCTCGGCTGGGGCCTCATGTACTACTTCGTCCCCATCATTCTCAAAAAGCCCGTCTGGAGTCACGGGCTCTCCCTCGTCGGCTTCTGGGGGCTCGCCTTCTTCTACCCCCTGACCGGGATACACCACTTTCTCTACAGCCCGATCCCCATGTTCCTCCAGCACGGCGCGGTGGTCACGACCATCGCCATCGAACTGGTCGTCACCACCGTCATCATCAATTTCTTCATGACCATCGTCGGCCGGGGCGACGCCCTCCGCACCAACCTGCCGATCCGCTGGTTCTACACCGGCATGATTTTCTACTTCACCACCTGCCTCCAGTGCTCCTTCCAGACCACCCTCACCTTTCAGAAGATCATTCACTTCTCGGATTGGGTCGTCGGCCATGCCCATCTCGTCATGCTCGGCGTCTTCGGCTTCTGGCTCCTCGGCATCATGGTTCACCTCATGCCCCGCGTGATGGGCGCCGGCCGCTGGTACTCCGCCGCCGCCAACAGCTGGCACTACTGGCTCACCGCCTTCGGCACCCTCATCATGTTCCTCGATCTCCTCGTCGCCGGTCTCGTGCAGGGCTACATGTGGCGTGACCTCTCCCCCTGGGAAGACACCCTCGTCGCCTCCATGCCCTTCTGGCTCCTTCGAACCGTCAGCGGCGCGATGATCGTCGTCGGCCAGTTCATGTTCTTCTGGAATGTCTGGATGACCTGGACCCGCCGGGCATCCCTCCCGCCGCAGTCGGTCGAGCCGGCCCCCACGCCGTCCGCTCCCGCTCCGGCCGTGGCGTAAGGAGACCGAGAGATGTTTGAGTCGAAATCGGGCGTATTCCTCATCGCGGGACTCGGCTTCTTCGCCCTGTCCTTCCTGGTCATGGCCGTGCTGCCGTGGACCATCTACGCCGGCGAGGAGGAACTGACTGTCACCCAGATGGCATCAAAAGGCATCATCCCCGAATTCGTGGACCTCGCCGAACGCTACCCCGAACAGTTCAAAAAGCACTTCGGCGAGGTGAACTACCAGTCCTACGAAAAGGCCCTGCGCCTCGGCCACAAAGTCTACGTCGCCGAGGCCTGCTGGCACTGCCATTCCCAGTTTGTCCGCCCCGTCTCGAACGAAGACCTCCGCTGGGGCCCCGTCTCCCATGCCCTCGAATATCAGAACGTTCTCCAGCGCCCCGTCCTCTTCGGAACCCGTCGCGTCGGCCCCGATCTCTCCCGCGAGGCCGCGCGCCGAAGCAACGACTGGCACGTCGCCCATTTCTGGAAGCCGACAGCCGTCGCCCCGACCTCGGTCATGCCCTCCTACCGCTGGTTCTTCGACACCGACGGCTACCCCAACGAGCGCGGCCTGGCCATCATCACCTACGTCCAGTGGCTCGGCAGTTGGATCGAAGAATACCCCTACTTCCACGGCGAAGGCCCCTACGGCCCTGACGGGCGTCCGAAGTCCGGCGACGCCGCCACACCCGATCAGACTGCCGCGGTCCCCTCCCCGGCGCGCGGCGTCGCGCTAAACTCCCACGGAGGCATGGCGCGATGATGAAGACCCTTCCCGAATCCCGCGGCAAGCGCATCTTCCTGATCGTCTTCGCCCTCGCGATCCTCGCTCCGGCCGGCTACGGCTTCGTCGAGAAGCTCATGCTCTTCGTCCTCGCCGTGAAGCGCGACCTCATTGCCGGCTTCACCATCGTCCCCGTCGTGAACTACCTCATCGTCACCGCCGGCATGGCGTGCCTCCTCGTCTGGGCCATCATCAACGGAATGTTCCGAAACATCGAAGCCCCCAAGTATCACATGCTCGAACAGGAAGAAGCCCTCGACGAACGCGAACGGCAGGCCCGAAAGGAAGCGCCATGAACCACGCGCCCGAACCCTCGGCACAGGAAGAGCGCCAGTATCACACCTACGTCACCCACCGCATTCCGTGGTATGTCCGCATCATGTGGGCCGCCTTCTGGATCGGCATGCTCTGGTACCTCATCAAGTACGCCGTCCCCATGGCCCGCAACTACTTCTGACCCCGCGCCGCCGTACAATAGCGCCTCGCGCCCGCCCACGAATCGCGGAGCGCCCCCCGTGCCCCCATGCACTGCGCCTTCTGCCATCTTCCCATGCCCCTCCCGCGCGGAGGGGCCGCCGCCGCGTCTGGCGCTGAGCCCGCCGAGCCGCTCTATTGCTGCTACGGTTGCCGTTTTGCCGCCGAAGTCACCAGTGCCCGCGGCGAAAAAGGCCGGCTCACCTGGATGCTCGGCCGACTCAGCGTCGCCGGCTTCCTCACCATGGCCGTCATGATGCTCGCCATGTACCAGTACCGGCAGCAGATCGCCGGCCCGGATGCCCAGTCCGAACTCTCCCGCCAGCTCGGCGGCGTCATGCAGTATGCCGCGCTGGTTTTCTCCGCGCCCGTCTTCGTCCTTCTCGGCATTCCCATCTTCCGTGCCGCCGCCGACCAGGCCCGCGCCGGAATCCTCTCCACCGACGCCCTCGTGGTTGTCGGCGTCGGCGCGGCCTTCGTCTATTCCTATCTCGCCACCCTGCGCGGCACCGGCGACACCTATTACGAAACCGCCTGCGTCATCCTCGTCTTCATCACCCTCGGCCGCTGGCTCGAAGCCCGGGGAAAGCTCCGCGCCTCCGAAGCCGTCCGCGCCCTGGAGCGCCTCCTGCCCGACGAAGTTGCCGTCGAGCGCGACGGCGCCCCGCTCCGCGTCAAACCCGCCGACGTTCGCCCCGGCGACCTGCTCAGCGTCTCCGCCGGGGACCGCATCGCCGCCGACGGCGTCATCCTCCGCGGCCGTGCCCACGTCGACGAACAGCTCGTCACCGGCGAAAGCACGCCCGTCGTCCGCGAGATCGGAGACTCCGTCCGCGCCGGCACCCTCAGCACCGACGGCGCGCTGGTCATCCGCGCCACCGACACCGGCGCTGCCAGCACCCTGGGCCGCCTCATCGAGCTGCTCGAACAGGCCCGCAACTCCCGAAGCAACTACCAGCGCCTCGCCGATCGCATCGCCACGTGGTTCATCCCCGTCACGATCATCCTCGCCCTGGTCGGCGCGGGCCTTGGCCTGCGCCGTGGGGGCGCTGCCGACGCCATCATGACCGCCCTCGCCGTCCTGCTCATCGCCTGCCCCTGCGCCCTCGGTATCGCCACCCCAACCGCCGTCTGGGTCGCCCTCGGCCGCGCCGCTGCCCGCCACATCCTCATCCGCGACGGCCACACGCTCGAACGCCTCGCCCGCGTTCGAACCGTCTTTTTCGACAAGACCGGCACCCTCACCACCGGCGATCCCCGCGTCCAGGCTTTCGTCGCCGCCGGCGGCGCGCGAGAAGGCGAAGTCCTCGAAAGTGCCGCATGCGCGGCATCCGGATCGACCCATGCCCTCTCCCGCGCCGTGGCCCTTTACGCCCGGCAGCGCAACATCTCCCCCTCGCCTGCTCTCGAATCCCGCGTCATTGCGGGCAGGGGAGTTGTCGCACTCCAGTCCGGCGGCGAAGTCGCGCTTGGCAGCGCCGCCCTCATGCGCGAGCGCGGTTTCGACCTGTCCGGCCCCGTCGCCGAGGCCCTCGCCCGCGCCTGCAGCGAAGCCCGCCCCGTCGCCTGCGTCGGCTGGGGCGGCCGCGCCTGCGGGCTCTTTGCCTTTGACGAGTCCCTCCGCGAAGACGCGGTCGCCGCCCTCGGCGCGCTGGCCCGACGGGGCGTGCGCGTCGCCGTTCTCACCGGCGATCACGCCGCCCGCGGCCGGAGTCTCGCCGCGCAGCTCAATACCGAAGTTGCAGCCGAACTCCTTCCGCAGGACAAGCTCCGCCGCATTGAAGATGCCCGACGCGCCGGCGGGGCGGTCGCCATGGTGGGTGACGGGCTCAACGACGCCCCGGCCCTCGCCGCTGCCGACGTCGGCATCGCCATGGGCTGCGGCGCAGACCTCACCCGCGAGTCCGCCGCCGTCTGCCTCGCGGGAAACGAGCTTGCCGCCGTGCCCTGGCTGCTCGATCTGGCCCGCCGGACCGTCCGGACGATCAAGGTGAATCTCTTCTGGGCGTTTGCCTATAACATCATCGGGATCGGCCTGGCCCTGACGGGGCGGCTCAGCCCCATCGTCGCCGCGGCGATCATGGTGGTCAGCAGCCTTCTGGTGGTCGGCAACTCGCTGCGATTAAACCGCCACGAATGAGGTGCCCGTGCGCTGTTGCAAAGGGATGTCAATCGGACATGACCGACCCGTCGGCGGGGGGGCAGCCCTGCGCGCATCCGCCGGGGGGCCTCCATGATCGCCGAAGCCCTCACCGTCACGGCCGGAGGCTTCCTCTCCTCGGCCCACTGCATCGGCATGTGCGGCGGTTTTGCCGGGGCCATCGGCGCGGCACGCGCCTCCTTCTGGCCGCTCTTCGCCCGCCAGCTCGTCTACAACCTCGGCCGCGTCTTCACCTATGCATTCCTCGGAGCACTGGCCGGCTCTGCCGGGCTCTATCTCTCGCGCTTCACCGTCCTCGGCGTCAGTCCGCAGCAGCTCCTGGCCCTCGTCGCCGGAGTTCTCATGATCGCCATCGGCCTCGCCACGCTCGGTGTCATCCGCCTGCCACAACGCTGGGCCGGCGCGGCGGGGGCCTTCATGGCTCCGTTCTTCAGCTATTTCCTCAGCGCACGCGGATGGTGGGGGTACTTCGCCGCCGGGCTGGCCAACGGCTTTCTCCCGTGCGGGCTTGTCTATGCGTTTCTCGCCCTGGCCGCCGCAAGCGGAGACGCCGACCGCGGCGCGATCGTCATGACCGGCTTCGGCCTCGGCACTATTCCCGCCATGCTCCTCGTGGGCTGCGGCGCGAGATTCCTCTCGAACGTCACGAGGCAGAGGATTTTTCGATTCGCCGCGGCATTCGTCCTGCTGCTGGGTGGATTGACCATCTACCGCGGCTGGCCGACGCGTCCGGCCGCCTGCTGCGAGGGTCAGGGGGCCGTCCGTGTCGCGGGCTAGCGTCAACTTCCTTCTCGATTGTGCCCTGCTCGCCGCCTTTCTCGTCGTGCTTGCCACGACCATCCTTCTCCGCGCCCTCTTCCCGGCCCCGACGCAGGCCGCCGGCTGGTTCGTCTGGGGCCTTGGCTATGACACCTGGGCCGCCATCCACTTCTGGAGCACGATGGTCCTCGCCGCCGGAATCCTCTTTCACCTCGTCCTTCACTGGAACTGGATCTGCGGCTTCGTCGCCGGAAAGATGTCGAAACTCCTCGGCCGCCGCGTCCGCACGGTCGAAAGCCTCAACACCGTCTACGGCGTGACCGTGCTTATTCTCATCCTTACCGCCATCGGCGCGTTCATCATGGCCGCCCAGTTCGCCCAGGAAACCCCCGAAGGGGAAACCCTCACCCCCGGCGCGCGCTCCACCCGGATCCGCCCCGACTAGAAAGTTTTTTGGAATCCCCCAAGGGCATACCCCGCACCATGACACGCGCGCCCCGCCGCGAGAATGGTTGACCTCTTTCTTGTCTCCCCGCCCCCGCGCGCATGTTTTTCGGTTCCCTTTTCCCCGCCCCCCCGTTTCAATCTCCCCATGCCCTCCGATTCTCCGCCCGAAGCGCCGCGCCCCCGCTCGCTCCGCCGCGCCCTCCCGCTCATCCTCGTGGCCGCATTCCTTATTCGTGCCCACGCCTGCCTCCACCTCGGCTGCATCGACCGCAACGGCGTCCAGTTCGTCAACTTCGCCAGGCAGCTCGCCCTCGACCCCGCCGACGCCATGCGCCGGACCACCCGCCAGCCCGCCTTCTCGATCCTTCTCCTCGGTGCGCAGCGCCTTCTGCGCCCCGTGCTGGGCGACACGCCGGAGGCCTGGCAGCTCGCCGGACAATTCCTCGCCCTCCTCGGCGGCCTCGCCGTCGTCGCCGCCGTCTATCTCCTCGCACGGCGTCTCTTCGATGACACCACCGCGACGATCGCCGCCGTCTTCGCCGCCCTCTGGCCCCAGGGCGTCGAACTCTCCTCCGGCGTCCTTTCCGACATGCCGCACCTCGCTCTCTATCTCCTCGCGCTCATCCTCGCCTTCGACGCCCTCACGCGCCCGCACCCCGCGCACCTTGCCGCCTGCGGCGCCCTCTGCGGCCTCGCCTACCTCTTCAAGCAGGAAGCCCTCGGCCTCCTCGCCGCCATCTCCATTTGCTGGCTCTGGCCCGATCCTGTGCGGTCCCGCCGCGCCCGCGCCCTCGGCTTCGCCGTCTTTCTCGCCGCCTTCGTCGTCGTCGCCTCGCCGCACTCCCTCATGACCGGGCATCTCATGCCCAACAAGAACCCCCTCGACGCCGCGCGCCGGCTCTTCTCCGCCGCGCCGCCGGGCGACACCGCCCACGTCCTTGCCTACTTCGTTTCCCCGTGGATGGCCCCCGGAAAGCTCGTCGAAGACTGGCTCCGCTCCGGCCGCTATGTCATCCCCACGCTCTTCCTTGTGGGCCTCTTCATGAAGTCCGCCCCCCGGGCCGCCCCGGCCGGGCGTCGCCTTGCCCTCGCCGCCGTCCTCCTCCACGCCGCCCTTGTTGAGGCGCGCGTGATCGTCTATGGCGAATCGAGCGTGCGCTATGCTGCCATTCCGGCGGCACTGTGCATCCCCTGGGCCGCGTCGGCACTCCTGCATGTCCTCGGTGCGCTCTCCGCCCGCCTGCCCGCCGAGCGCCGCGACCGCGCCGCCGCCCTCCACGTCATCGGCCTCCTGGTCTGCCTCGCGCCCCTGTTCGCGTATTCCACGCGCCCGCAAGAGGAGGCCAAGGCCCATTACCCCGCTGCCGGGCGGTGGCTCCGTGAAAACCTCGCCCCCGATGCCACGGTCATGGCCCACGAGAATCTTGAGCAGCTTCTCTTCTATGCGAACCTGATCGACCCCGAGCCCCGCTGGATCAGGTGCCCGCGCAACGCCGATCTCGACGCCCTCCGACCGCTCCTGGTGCAACAGCGCCCCGACTGGTTCGCCGATGCCCGCGGCTCCCACCACGACGAACTCGACGAAGCCGCGCACTTCCGCCGCCTCGCCGAACGCCCGCCGCCCGAACTGACCCCCGCCCAGGCCTTCGGCCCCGCCAACCGCCGCGTCCTCTTCTTCCGCGTCCGGCAGGACTGATTCGCTCCCGCCCCCGGTTTATGTTATGAACTTCGCCGCCGGCCCCGGTGGGGCGGCAGGAGTCCATCGCGGATCATGCCCGGCCCAGCCCCGTCTCCCGCCCCGCGCCTGATGCACAAACTTGCGGAAAACCCCCGCGCCCTCCGCGCAGCCCTCATCGTCCTCTTCGCCCTTTTCTGCATCGGCGACACCGCGAAGTTCATCCGCTCGATGAACAGAAAGAAGCCCACGCTCAAGCGCTGGATGCCCTACGCTGCCGAACTCGGCGCCGACGACCGGCTCTACGAACGCCACCCCGACTACCTCTACCCGCCGTTCTTCCTCGTTCTTATTAGGCCCTTCACCCTTGTCCCTCCCCCCGTCGCCGCCGTCGTCTGGCAGCTTCTCAAGTATGCCTGCCTCGTGGCACTCTTCGCCGCCGCCTGGAGCCTCGTCGCCCGCGCCGGGCCCTTTCCCCCCTGGGCAAAGGCCGCCTCGGTCGCCGTCTGCGCGCGGTACGTCCTTTCAGACCTCTCCCACGGCAACGTCAATCTCTATCTTGCCGTCTGCATCGCCGGCGCGGCCTGGCTCCTCTGGAACAGCCGCCCCTTTTCCGCCGGCGTCCTCGTCGCCCTCGCCGCCTGCGTCAAGGTCACCCCCGGCCTCTGGGCGGCCTACCTGCTCTACAAGCGCCAGTGGCGCGCCCTGCTCGGCGTCCTCTGCGGCACAATCATCGCCCTCGAAGTCATTCCCCTCGCCGCGCTCTCCCCCGGCATGAACCACGCCCTGCTCGGCCACTGGTACCAGCACGTCGTAAACTCTTTCCTCAGGGACGCCGACGTCGAATCGATGGGCATGAACCAGTCCGTCGTCGCCATCACCAACCGACTCCTTGGCCGCCCCGAGCTCACCGGCGGCGAGCCCACGATCACCCTCGCCGAACTCAGCCCCGCCGCGCTCCGCCGGCTTCAGCGGGCCGTCGCCGTCGCGATTCTCGCGGCGTATTTCTGGGCCGTCCGCGGCTCCATGCCACGCGACCCCCTCATCTTCGCCGCCGAGTGGGGCCTCGCCGCCCCCGTGACGCTCGCCCTCTCCGGCTACACCTGGACCGGGCATTTCTGCCTCATGGTCGTCGCCGTCTGCGCGCTGCTTGCGCATTTCGCCCGTTGGCCGGATATCTCTCGCGCGGCACTCCGTCTGGGTCTCGCCGGCTTCGCCCTCGTCTTCCTCACGACCGACCTCATCACCCCGACCGGCCGCGAATGGGCCTCCATCTTCGGACTGCCCCTCGTCTCCGCGCTCCTCATGGCCGCCGCCCTCGTCGCCCTCCTCCGCCGCCACCGCGAGAAGACCCGCCCTCCCGCGCAGCCCCCCAGGCCGCTCGCGGGATAGGGCCGCCAACACATCAGCCCATCTACCGCGCACCGGGCGTTTTTACTTCCCGCCCCCCTCGATTATCTTGAGCCGCGTTGACCAATGCGGACACCCAACCCCCGCGTCCCATGCCCATCGAGATATCAAACTTCGTAGACCCCAACTTTGGCGAGAACGCCTACGTCGTCTGGCAGAAGAAGGGCGGCCGCTGCTGGATCATTGACCCCGGCCTCCCGCCCTCCGCCGCGCAGATCATCGGCTTCGTCGAGCGCAACAGCCTCACGCCCGATGCCATCGTCCTGACCCACGGCCACGCCGATCACATCGCCGGCGTCCCCGAAGTCCTCGCCGCGTTCCCCGGACTGCCCGTTCACATTGCCCGCGAGGAGGCCGCCGCCCTCACCGACCCGCGCGAAAACCTCTCCACCGGCCTTGGCACGCCCTTCGCCCCCGACATTCGAGACACGATCGACCTTGCCCCCGGCTCGCAGCTCACGCTGGAGGATACGACCTGGCACGTCCTCGACGTGTCCGGGCATTCCCCCGGCGGCCGCGCCCTGTACTGCGCCACCGCCGGCGCGGTCATCGTCGGCGACGCCCTGTTCCTCGGCTCCATCGGCCGGACCGACTTCCATCACTCCAGCCACGAACGGCTGATCCGCAACATCCGCGAAAAACTCTACGCCCTGCCCGACGAAACAAAGGTTTACAGCGGCCACGGCCCCGTCACCACCATCGCCCGTGAACGCCGCACCAACCCCTTCGTTCAGGCCTGACGCCGCGCCCGAATTCACTGCCTTGCCCCCTAGCGCCCCCTCCGCACAGCCGCCACCGTCAGGTCATCCGACTGCGGAAACCCCGCCGCGTGCCCTCGTACGGCCTCCACCAGCACCGACACCGCCTCCCCCGCGCTCGCCCCCGCGCCGTGCAGGCATTTCAGCAGCCCCGCCTCCTCAAACATCGTCCCGCCCGCATTGAAGGCCTCCGTCACGCCGTCCGTGTACACCACCAGCACGTCGCCAGGCTCCAGCTGAAGTGTCTCGCAACCGATCTCGATCCCCGACATCACCCCCGCCACCATCGCCGTCGACTCGAGCACCAGCCGCGGCGCCGCGCCCGCGCGGAGCAGCACCGCCGGCGGATGGCCGGCGTTCGCGCAGCCCACCGTCCCCGTCGCCGGGTCCACGATCATGCACGCCATCGTCACGAACATCCCGCGCGGGTTCTGTGCCACCAGGGCGTCATTGACCTGAAGCAGGATCTCCTCCGGCCGCGCATACTGCCGCGCCATCGTCCGCACCAGCGTCGTCGTCACCGCCATGAACAGCGCCGCCGGAATCCCCTTGCCCGACACATCCCCGATCGCCACCAGCAGCCGCCCGTCCGGCAGCCGAAGCACCTCATACAGGTCCCCGCCGACCTCCCGCGCCGGCTCGAGCAGCGCGCACACCTCCAGCCCGCTTCCCGCCACGCTCGCCGTGATGTTCGCCTGCGACGGCAGAATGCCGAGCTGAATGTCCCGCGCCACCGCCAGCTCCGCCGCGATCTTCTCCTTCACGGCGTCCGAGTACGCCTTCGCCTTCAGCAGCGAGCGCACCCGCGCCTTCACCTCCAGCACCTCGAACGGCTTGGTCAGGTAATCGTTGCCCCCGACTTCGAATCCCTGCGTCTTGTTCTTCACCTCGTCCAGCGAGCTGAGGAACATCACCGGAATCTCCTGCGTCTTCGGCGAGGCCCGCAGTTGCCGGCACACCTCGTACCCGTCGATCCCCGGCATGACGATATCCAGCAGGATCAGGTCCGGCGGGCTCTTCTCCACGCTGCGCAGCGCCGTTTCGCCGTCCAGCGCCACGCTCAGCTTGTGATCGTCGCGCAGCGCCTGCACCAGCACATCCACGTTGGCTTTCACGTCATCGACGATCAACACCCGGCTCTCAGATAAGTCTTTCACGTGCCGCTCTCCAGTGACTGAAGCAGCCGGGCGACCAGCCCCGCGGCCTCGTCGTACTCATACCCTTCCACAAGCTCCCGCACGCGCGAAAGGTCCCGCGCAACCGCCTCCGGCGCTCCCATCGTCGCCAGCTCGCCCAGCGACTCGCCCGCCGCGCTCAGATCAAAACTCCCCAGCGCCGCCGACAGCCGCTCCATCGCGGCCCGGAGCTTTGCCGGATCAACCGGCCCGCCCGCCGCCGCCGGCCGCGGCGCCGCGCCCCCGCGCAGCGAATCGACCGATCGGAAAACCTTTGCCGCCTCCGCGTCCACTTCGCTCAGCAGTGCGCCCAGTTCCGTGCGGCCCTCGCGCCCCGCCTGCTCCAGCGCCTTGGCCGCCGCCCGGAGGGTGTCGGCCCCCAGGTTCCCGGCCGCCCCGGCGATTGCATGCGCATGCCGTGCCGCGCCGGAGGCATCACCCGCCGCAACGGCCGCCCGCAGTTCCTCCAGCGTCTTTCCCTGTCCGTCCGCGAAGCGAATCAGCATCTTGCGCAGGCTGTCAAAGCCCAGCCCCAGCCGCTCCAGCGCCCCGGTCACGTTGATCCCGTCGAGCTTCGGCGGCCCGTCGTTCGCTGCGGCCGACGCCTCGGCGATCCGCGCTGCCGGCGTTTCCGCTCCCGCCTCCCGCCGCGGCAGCCACCGCCGAAGCGTCGCCAGCATCAGGTTGCGGTCGATCGGCTTTGTGATGTGATCGTTCATCCCCGCCGCAAGGCACGCATCGAGATCCTGCTTCATCGCGTTCGCCGTCATCGCGATGATCGGCAGATCCCGAAATTCCACGTCGCCTCGCAGGGTCCGCGTCGCCTCCAGCCCGTCCATCTCCGGCATCTGCATGTCCATCAGGATCGCCGCGTACCGCCGCGGGTGCTGCCGCGCCATCTCCACCGCCACGCGCCCGTTGACCGCGATATCCAGCTCGATCCCCAGTCGACCGAGAAGCTCCTCGGCCACCATCTGGTTCGCCTCGTTGTCCTCGGCCAGCAGCGCCCGCACCCCCTTGAACTCCTCCTCCAGCGGTGCGTCCAGCGACCGCCGCCGCGCATGCACCCGCGCCCCCTGCGCCTCCACCAGCGCGTCCAGCAGCGACGACGCCGTCAGCGGCTTCGGCAGAAACACGTTCACGCCGATTTCTGCGCACCGTGCCTCCTCTTCCTTCCCCGCGTAGGCGCTCACCACGATGATCGGCAGATCCCGCGTCTCCGGGCATTTGCGGATGCGCTCCGCCGCGTCGAGACCGTTCATGCCCGGCAGCATCCAGTCCAGTATCACCAGCCCGAACGGGTTCTCCGCGCCGATGCGATTGTGCGTCTCCAGAAGCGCAAGCCCCTCCTCGGCGCTCACCACCGACGTCACCGGGATCGACCAGCCGGTCAGCAGCGTCTCAAGAAGCTCCCGGCTCGTCTCCGTATCCTCCACGACCAGCACCGGCCGCTCGCGCACGGGCGTCGGCGCCGAGGGCAAGTGCGCCTCCTGCGTCGCCGGAAGGCCCAGCCGTGCCGCAAAGTGGAAGGTCGTCCCCTTGCCCGCCACGCTCGTGAACGTCAGATCGCCGCCCATCATCCGCGCCAGCCGGCGGCTGATGGCCAGCCCCAGCCCCGTCCCGCCGAATTTCCGCGACGTGGAACTGTCGGCCTGCGAAAACGCCTGGAACAGGCGCGACTGCTGCTCCTCGGGAATCCCGATCCCCGTGTCGCGCACGCTCACTTGCAAATCCATCCTGCCCGGCGGCGCCGGCTGCTCCGCCGCGCCCACGCGCACCACCACCTCGCCCGTGCTTGTGAACTTGAACGCGTTGCCCACAAGATTCGTGATCACCTGCCGGAAGCGCAGCGCGTCGCCGATGTACCGGTCCGGCAACGCCGTCGGCACGTGAACGATCAGCTCGACGTGCTTCTCGATCACCTTCGATCGGAACATCTCCGTCACTTCCTCGAGCACCGACCGCAGACTGAACTCCGCCTCCTCCAGCTCCAGCTTGTCCGCCTCGATCTTCGAAAAATCGAGGATGTCGTTGATGATGCCCAGGAGACTCTTGCCTGAGCTGTGCGCGATCGTCACGTACTGCTGCTGCTTCGGCG
This sequence comes from Planctomycetota bacterium, assembly GCA_003576905.1. GTDB lineage: Bacteria > Planctomycetota > Phycisphaerae > UBA1845 > UTPLA1 > UTPLA1. The sequence continues at coordinate 20,939 of QEVG01000030.1, forward strand.
TCAGCTCCGTCTCCAGCGCCAGGCCCGTCATGTTGATGATCGCGTTCATCGGCGTGCGAATCTCGTGGCTCATCGTGGCCAGAAACCGGCTCTTTGCCTGCGTCGCGGCCTCCGCCGCCTCCTTCGCCTGGTGCAGCGCCTCCTCCTGACGCTTCCGCTCCGTGATGTCCCGCACCGACACCGCCACCTGCACCCGGCCGTCTCCCTCCACCGGGCTCAGTCCGATCTCCACCGGAAACTCCGTGCCGTCCCTCCGCCGCCCGACCAGCTCCCGCCCGACTCCCATCCCCCGCGTCTCCGGTTCGCGGATGTAACTGTCGCGCAGCGAAACATGCCTATCCCGAATCGACTCCGGCACCAGCAACTCGATCGCGTGACCGACCAGCTCATCCCGCCGGTAGCCGAACAGCCGCTCCATCTGTGCATTGGCCAGCCGCACGGCGCCGTCGTCGCCCACCACCATCATCCCGTCGGGCGCCGATTCCAGAACGCTTCGATAAAACTGCTCTGTCTCCCGCAGCCGCTTCTCCGCCTCCTTGCGCTCCGTGATATCCGAGAAGCTGATCACCGCCCCCACGATCTCGTCGCCCTTAAGCATCGGCGTCGCACCGTACTCCACCGGCAGCCCGCGGCCGTCCCTGCGCCACAGAAACTCGTCATCGATCCGCCGCGTCTCGCCCCGCGTGTACGCCGCGTACATCGGGCACGACTCCACCGGGTACTCCGTTCCGTCCGCGCGATGATGATGAATCAGTGCGTGCGACGGTTGCCCGACAAGTTCTTCCGCGTCGAAGCCGAGCATCTTGCAGGCCGCGAGATTCACAAAAGTGATCTTTCCGCCGCGGTCCACGCCGAAGATGCCCTCGGCCGCCGAATCCAGAAGCAGCCGCGTGCGCTCCTCGCTTACCAGGAGCTGCTCCCGCTGCGCTGTCAGCTCGCGCTGCTGGGTGAGCAATTCTTCCTGCGACTGCGTCAGCTCCTCTGTCTGCTCCTCGAGTTGCCGCGCCTGCTCCTGTGTCTGCGAGAGAAGCTCCTGCGTCCGAAGATTGCGCTGCAGGATCTCCAGGCTCATGCCCACGACCGGCAAGAGCTCCGCCAGAAGCGTCTGCTCCGCCGACCGAAACGCCCGGAACGATGCAATCTCCAGAACGCCCAGCAGTTCGTCCTTTGACACCAACGGCAGCGCGACCGCCCGCGCCGGCCGCGCCGATCCAAGCCCCGAACCGATGCGCAGGTAGTCCGGGGGCAGATCGGTCAGTGCGATTTCCTTTCGCTCCGCCGCGCACTGGCCCACCAGCCCCTCGCCCAGCCCCGCTGCCGTTGTTGCCGCAGCGTCCTCGGACAGCCCGTAGGATGCGATGCGCCGCAGCCGCCCCGCGCCTTCCTCGTAGGCGTAAACACCCGCGACGCCTCCGCCCAGGATCGGCATCAGCCCCGATACCAGCCGCTGCCCGAACTCCGGCAGTGTCGTCGCCGACTGAAGTTCCCGCGTCAGCTGCGCCGCGCTCGACTTCACCCACCGCTGTTCGTCCATCGCCGCCGCGCCCTTCTTGAGCACGTCGATGGACCGCGCCAGCCCGCCCGTCTCGTCCGTCGCATCGCGAAACGGCACGTCCTTGCTGTAATCCCCGCTCGCAATGCTCTTCACCGACGCGTCCAGCGACCGGATCGGTGTCACGATCCGCCGATAGGTCACAAACCCCAGCACACCCGTTAGCAGAAGCGCCGCTGCATTGGCAAGAAGCATGCGCGACTTGGTGCTCTCGATAAGTGTGACAGCCTCGGCTCCCGCGCTCGTCGCCGAATCCTTGACATGCTGTATCCACTCCTTCGATACGTTGCTCAGCTTGATGCCGATTTCCCGCATCGAACCGTTCGCCAGGGCGATCGCCTCGTCGCGCCGGCCCGCATCAACCAGCGCAAACTCTTCCCGCGCCCCGTTGATCCAGTCCAGCCCCAGGGACTGGAACTGCATCAGGAGCCGACGTCCCTTGTCGCCGAACACTAGGTTGTCCGCGTAATACTTCAGGAGCCGGATCGCTTCGCGCTCATCCTCCGCGAACATCTCCCGTGCGTGGGCGTGCTGTGTGTCGTCCTGTGCCAGCAGGTACCCCCGCGCGTTCACGCGCATCTCCGCGAAGCTCCGCGCCAGGTCCCCCAGCGTCGCCAGCGCGAGCACCCGCGATTCCGCCGCGAACCGCGTGCGATCCTCGATCTGCGCCAGATGAAGCCGCGAAAAAACACCCAGGCCGCAAAGCGTTGCCAGCGGCACGGCCAGCAGGATCACCAATCGTTTTGCAATGGTCATGATTGCCTTCTCTTCAGAATCTCCCCTCGGCCGCTCCGGAACAGCCCAGCCGCAGCCGCGCGGCCGGGCGGCGCGAGAAAACGCCCGGCGCGCTCGCGGCGAACAAGGCCCCCGTCGCACCCGGGTCCTCCACCGGGTCCAGCATGAATAGCCCGTCCGGCGCAAGCAGCGACGCCATCCGCCGCACCGCTTCCGCCCGCCGGCCCGCCTCCAGGTACATCAGCACGTTGCGGCAGAAGATCACGTCAAAAGGCCCCTCCACCGGCCATTCCGCGTCAATCAGGTTCAGCGGTCGAATCGTCACCAGCCGCCGGATGGTGTCAGTAATGCGGCATCTTCCGGGTTCCCCGCACGCCTCGAAGTACCGCGCCCGCCGCTCAGGCCCCGGCGCGCGAACCGCCGCCTCGGCGTACTCCCCCCGCTCGGCGACCGCGAGCGCCTCCCGGTCGATGTCCGTCGCGACGACCTCCACCGGCGGTTCGCAATTCCCGAACGCCTCGACGATCGCGATCGCCAGCGAGTAGGGCTCCTCCCCTGTCGCCGCCGCCGCCGACCACAATCGCGCCCGGCCCGCGCGCGCAACAACCCCGCGCGCATGTGCCGCCGCAATCGCGAAGTGCGCGGGGTGCCTGAAAAACTCCGTGAACTTGGTCGTCAGGAGGGAAAGAAAGGTCCGCCGCGCTTGCGCGTCGCCCGCCTCGGCTGCGCCAAGAAGTGTGTCGAGCCCCGCGGCGTCACGAATCCCCAGCCGGCGGCTCCGGCGGGACAGCAGCTCGCGATGCCGCTCCACCAACTCGATCCCCGCAAGGAGCGAAGCCAGTCGGCGTGTCCGGTCAAACTGCGGGTCGGTCAGCATCGTGCGCCTGTTCGGCCGGGCCAGCCCATCCGGCCGGCCCCGCCGCAACCCCGCATCATACCCCAACAGGAATCCGATTCTCCACCACACCCGCCGTGCCGGCCCGAAAGGGTGAAATTATCCCCGGCCCCCGCGAATTCGCGCTGCGACAGGCCCCCGCCTACATGCGGCGCTCGCCCGGAGGCACCGGATCCACCCCGCCCCGCGCGAACGGATGACACCGCGCCAGCCGCCGTGCCGCCAGCCAACCCCCGCGCCACGCCCCATGCCGGGCAATCGCCTCCAGCGCATATTCGCTGCACGTCGGATAGAAACGGCACGCCCCGCCTGCCAGCAGCGGCCGAAGTGCCATCTGGTAGGCACGTATAGCCGCCGTCAGAAACAGCGCCGCCCCCCGCGCGGCCAGCCCCTGGACGCGCGCCCGCGCCGGCCCCGCGCCGCCCCCCGCCCGCCGTGCGTCGAATCCTACGTCCACTTGACCACCGCCAGCCGGTAGATCGCCCGGCCCTCCCGCAGATACTTCACTTCGTAGTTCGTCTGCAATCCCGCGCCCGCCGCGCCAATCGTCTCATCCTCGAACGGCGCCGCCATGAACTCCGCCCGCGAAAGGATCACCGCCTGCATCTGGCAGAAATACTCCGCATGATCCGACTGCACCGCCAGGCGCCCCCCCGGCGCAAGCACCCGCGCCGCCGCCTCCGCGAAATCCGCCTGCACAAGACGCCGCTTCCGGTGCCGTCGCTTCGGCCACGGATCCGGGTGGTACACGTGCAGCGCCGCCAGCGATCCCGCCGCCACCCGCCGAAGCACGAACGGCTTCGCGTCGCATCGCATCACCCGAACATTCCCCAATCCCCACCGCGCCATCCGATCCGCCGCGAACTTGTAATACGCGTTGGCCCATTCGATCCCCAGATAATTCCGCTCCGGGTGCGCCCGCGCCTGCCGCAGAAGAAATCCCCCCTTTCCGCAGCCGATCTCCAGCTCCACCGGCCGGTCGTTCCCGAACAGCGCCGAAAAATCGGCCGCCTCCCCCAGTGACAGGGGGTCCACCGCGATGTCGTTCATCGTCAGCATGCCGCGAATTATACGGCCCCGCGCCGCGCCCGGTCGACCGCTCGCGCTGCCCCCGCGCTTCCGTGCCGCCCCCGGCGATTTGTGCTAAAATGTCCGCGTCATGAACTCCGGCACCCTCATCGCCGAAGCCTGGATCAGCCTTGGCAAGAACAAGGTCCGTACGTCCCTGTCCATGCTCGGAATCATCATCGGCGTCGGCGCGGTCATCACCCTCGTCGCCATGGCCCAGGCCACCAAGCAGCGCATCGAGGACGAAATCGCCCGAATGGGCGACGACTGGATGTTTATCCGCAACTTCAGCATGGAAGCCTCCGGCGTGCAGCGCGCCGACGTCGAAGGCAAGCCCATGCAGACCAAGCACGACGCCGACGCCATCAACGCCCAGTGCCGAACCGTCCGCGCCGCCAGTCCCTCCAACCGAATGACCATGCAGGTCCGCTCCAGCTTCGCCAACTACGCCGCAAACGTGCAGGGCGTCTATCCCAACTACCACGACATCCGCCGCTGGGGCGTCATCACCGGCCGGAAGCTCGAAGACATGGACGAGATCGCCAAGCGCCCCGTCTGCGTCATCGGCCAGACCGCCGCACGCGAACTCTTCGGTTCCATGAACCCCGTCGGCGAGGAAATCTCCGTCCGAAACGGCCGCTTCAAGATCGTCGGCCTCCTCGAAGCCAAGGGCCGCAGCGAACAGCGCGACAACGACGACATCATCCTCTTTCCCTTCTCCACCTTCGAACGCCGCATCGCCGGCGCCGAACTCTCCCAGACCCTCATCGCCGCCGCCGCCCACGGCGTCGATCCCAAGGTCGCCGAGGACGACATCCGACGCCTCCTCCGCGAACGCCACAACCTCCGACCCGGCGAGCCCGACGACTTCCGCATCTTCGCCCTCGCGGAGTCCGCCCAGGTCAAGGAGGAATCCAGTGAATCCTTCGCCTGGCTCCTCGGCATGATCGCCGGCGTCTCCCTCGTCGTCGGCGGAATCGGAATCATGAACATCATGCTCGTCAGCGTCACCGAGCGCACCCGCGAAATCGGCCTCCGCATGGCCATCGGTGCCAGCAACATTGACATCATGATGCAGTTCCTCATCGAGGCCGTCGTCCTCTGCACCCTCGGCGGCATCCTCGGCATGTTCTGCGGATGGGGCTTCTCCCACCTCCTCACCTCCTGGAAAGGCTACGAAACCGCCGTCTCCTACTGGATCGCCGGCATCGCCCTCGGCTTCGCCTTCGCCACCGGCGTCTTCTTCGGCTTCTACCCCGCCTGGCGGGCCAGCCGAATGGACCCCATCGAAGCCCTCCGCTACGAGTGACCAGCCCCGCCCGCCCCGAGGGATCGCACCCTTTTTCCGCCACCCCGCAACCGGGTGCGCCACGAACCCAACGCCGCGCCAGTTTCGGACACGCGCAATCACGCCCGATTTCCTTGAATCCGAACCGCCGCCCCGCGATAATCAATCCGTTCAATCTTCAGAAAGCGAGGGGATCATGACCACCCGTACATCACTCCGCCAACTCTCCCTGTGCGCCCTGTTCGGCCTGACCGCTTTTCTTGCCCGGCCCGGCATGCTCGCCGCCTCCGACCACGGTGACACGCCCCTTCTCATCAACGCCAACCGCCGCGACGCCCTCATCACCGACCTTCACGTGTTCATCCGCGACGGCCGCCTTGTTCTGGCCGGCTGCTTCGACCCCGCCATCCCGCCCTCGGCGACCGGCTACACCTTCGCTTCCGACCTCATCGTGAAGTTCAACATCAACAAGTCCGTGCCGGTGTCCTTCGACGACGCCGAAGACCTCGCCACCTACGGCGGCACGATCCTCGATCCGGCGCGCATCAAGGCGGACATCGTCTTCACCATCACTTTCGCCAATCCCGCCGCACCACTCCTCAAGACAAGCGGCGTGCCGCTCAACCGCCTCGGCGAGATCCGCTTCTTCACCGGCCTGCGCGACGACCCCTTCATCCGCGGCCCGCGCCAGGGTCGCAACAGCGCCGCCATCGTCATCGACCTTCCCCTCGATATGGTCGTGCTGAATCCTTCGCAGGCGACCCTGCTCGTCTGGCTCACGTCCCGCGTGCCCGACCTGCCCGGCCCGTTTCAGGATGCCGCCGCGAGGTCACTCCGCTCGATGTTCCCCGAGAACGACGCCATGAACACCCTCGAGCCCTGGCAGCACTGGACCGTCCTCGGCGTCCAGCCCGATGTCGTCATCCTCGACACCACTCGCCCCGTCGCCTATCCCAACGGCCGCGAATTGGCCGACGACGTCGTCGACCTCGTCGGGGACCCCCGCGTCCTCATGAACGACGCCCCGTTCCCGGCCGCCAACGACCTCCCGTTCCTTGAGGAGTTTCCGTATCTCGCTCCGCCCCATGCCCCGCCGCCCCCGGCAGATCCCGCCCCCGGCGGCATCGGCGGCCCCGGCGCTCCGCGGCTCATCCCCATGGACGTCACCGGCGAGATCCAGCAGCACGACGTCCCCGACCGCTGACCCGCGCAGCCTCATCCCCCGCGCAAGGCCGAGCAGGCCCCCGATTTTCCTCTTGCCTCCCCAACCCGCGCGCACATGTCTTTCTGTTCCCTGTTCCCTGTTCCCTGTTCCCTGTTCCCCACCGCCCCGATATCATCGCCGCATGCCCGCCGATAGTGCCACGACACTGACCCTCCGCCTCGCCGTCCTCGGTGCCGTCCTCCTGTCCGGCTGCGCCGCCCCCGAAAAGAAAGCCACTCCAACCGAGCACTCCCCCGACGAGCGCATCGCCTACTACCGCGCCCGCGTCGCCGAATCGCCCGAGCTCTATCCCGCCCATGCACTCCTCGGTGCGGCCCTCTTCGACAAGGCCCGCGCCGACCACGACCCCGCCCTCTTCGCCGCCGCCCGTGAGGCCCTCGCCCGCTCCCTCGCCATCCAGCCCAACTACCCCGCCATGAAGTCCCTCGCCGCCGTCGCCAACTACACCCACCGCTTCGAAGATGCCGTCGGCCTGGCACGAGAAGCCCTCGCCGCCGAGCCGGAGGACCAGAGCCTCCGCGCCATGATCGTCGAAGCCCGCCTCGCCCTCGGCCAGGACACCGAGGCCCAGGCCGTCATCGCCGAAATGCCCGACCGGCCCGACAGCGTCTACCGCCGGATCGCCCAGGGACAGCTCCACCGCGCCCGCGATGAGTACGACGCCGCAGAAAAATGCTTCGCCGCCGCCGCGGATTCCGCCGCACGTCTCGCCGGCCACAAGAAGCTCCGCCTCTGGGCCACCATCATGGCCGCGGGCATGATGCTCGACAGCGGCCGGATCGACCGGGCACGTCCCCATCTCGCCGCCGCCCGCCGGCTTGATCCCGGGGACGTCGAGCTGCGCATTCACGAGGCCGAGCTGGCCGCCGCGACCGGTGACCGCGAAGGCGCGTACCGGATCTATGCCGACCTGGCCCGCGTGTCGGGCGATCCCGCGCTGCATGCGAGTGCCTATGAGCAGGCACACGCGCTCGGCCGCGACGCCGAGGCCCGCGCCCACTTCGCCGCCGCCGAAAGGGGCTTCCAGCGCGCCCTCGATGCCGGGGAGATCTACACCCTGGAGGCCCTCGCCCGACTCTACCTCGCCGCCGGGGTCCACCGAACCCGCGCCGCCGACCTCGCCCGCCGCAATCTCGAGTTCAAGAAAGACCGCCCCGCCCGCGCCCTCGCCCACGAACTCTCCGCCCCCGCCCAACCCCCTTCCCCTTCCCTACCCGTCTTGTAATCAGCGTAATCTGCGGAACCTCCGGACTACTCTCCCCCCGCGCGAGCGCCGAGCAAGCCCCTACTACAAAACGACGAATCACCGACCTCGGCGTTGCCGGGCGTCCGGAGCGCCGCCATGACCGCCGCAGCCGCGGCCTTTGCCGACAATCTCGCCTCGCTCGCCCGCGTCCGCGACGCCCTCGAAAAACGCGTCCTCCGCGCCGCCGCGAACGACGAAGAGCCGCACGCCGACGTCGCCCGCGTCTCGGCCGCCTACTACGACGTGGCCCGCGCGGTCAGCGACGCCGCCGAGGGCCTCCGGAGGTGCGAACAGTCCGTCACCGACGAACGCCTCGAACGCAATCGACTCGCCGCCGATGCGCGAAAAACCCGCGCCTCGCGCGAAATGGCTGAAATCCGCGCACAGGCCGTCGTCCGGGCGGCCGAGACAAGGGCCGCTGCATACGTGACCGTCGCCGGCCGGCGCGCCGATGCCGCCCGCGATGTCGCTCGGATTCGTGCCGAGGGCGGCCTTCGCGCCGTCCGTACGCGCGCCGCCGCGGTCCTCCGCGTCGCCCGACTCCGCGCCGTCCGCGGAAAGCCCGCCCTGGCCGCCGTGCCCGCCCACGCCCGGTACGAAAAGCCCGCCCGGTACGGGCGGAAGCCCGACGGAACCCCCTACACCCATGCGGAGTTTCTGGAGACCCTGCACGAGGCCGTCGCCGACATCTACGGCGTCGACCTGAGAGAGGGAGACGAGACGATCCGCCCTCCGCCCGCCAAACCCCCGCCCGACGGCTGATGCGGCCTTCGCGCGGCTGCGGCGTTTTCCGTGGAGTTCGGGCGTCTCGCCCGCGCAAGCCACCTTCCCGCGGAATCGAGACGACCGATTGAATTTGGGTTAGGTGGCCATGTCCGACGCACAATCGCCGCGAACACCAGGGCAGGATGGGCCGCCCGCCCGAGCGAAACATCGATGCGGACGCGTGCCCGAACGATAGGCCCGTTTCAAGAGTGTTCTACCAGCGGCCGAAACAGGTTTGACACACCCGAAGGGTGAAGGAGGACATGCGCATTCGCCGACACTCCGCCATCTATCCGCCGCCCACCGGCATTGCCGTATTGACGTTTCCTACCCCCGCTTGTCGATCGGCGTCACCGCCCGAACGCCGTGCCCGATGTACTCCGACAGCGGCCGGATGATCCGGTTGTTCTCGTGCTGCTCCATGATGTGAGCACACCAGCCCGTCACCCGGCTGCACACGAAGATCGGCGTGTACAGGTCGATGGGAATCCCCATCTGGTAGTACGCGTGCGCCGCCGGGTAGTCCGTGTTCGGGTGGATGTTCTTTTCCTTCAGCATCAGCGCCTGAAGCCGGTCCGCCATGTCGATCCAGTGCGCCTGGCCCGTCTCCTTCGTGAGCTGGATGCTCCACTCGCGCAGGATGCTCGCCCGGTGGTCGCCGTTCTTATAGACGCGATGGCCGAAGCCCATGATGAGCTTCTTGTTGTCCGGGTGCTTCTTGTTGTGCTCCTGCACGTCGCGGAACCACTTCTCGACGTTCTCCGGCTTGCCGATCTCCAGGAACTGCCGCATCGCCGCCTCGTTGGCTCCGCCGTGCAGAGGGCCTTTCAGCGCGCCGATCGCCCCCGAAACGCACGAGTGCATGTCCGACAGGGTCGACGCGATCGTCCGCGCCGTGAACGTCGACGCGTTGAATTCATGCTCGGCGTACAGAATGAGCGTGCCGTCCATCACGCGCCCGGCCAGCTCGCTGCCGTGTTTGCCGATCATCATCGCCAGCAGGTTCGCCCCGTGCGACTTGTTCGGGTCCGGCCTCACCGCCGCGACCTTCGAGACCCGCTGGCACCAGAGCCCCACGGCCGCCGCCGTCTGTCCCAGCAGCCGCTCGCTCTTGCGCAGGTTCGCCGCGTGCGAGTTGTCCTGGGCCTCCGGGTCGTAGTGTCCGAGCAGCGACACCACGCTCCGCAGCACGTCCATCGGCGGGGTCTTCTCGGGCATCTTCTGCACCGCGTCGACCACCGGCGCCGGCAGGCTCATCGCCGACTGCACCCGCGCGCGAAACGCGCCGAGCTGCGTCCGCGTCGGCAGGTCGCCATGCAGCAGGATGTGGGCCACCTCCTCGAAACAGCAGTGCTCGGCCAGGTCGCCGATCTCGTAGCCCCGGTACCGCAGACTCGTCTGCGTCACCTCGCCGACCGATGTCTGCCCGGCAATCATGCCTTCCAGGCCGGCCTTGAACGTGCTTTCCGCCATGATGGTTCTCTCAGCCTCTTGGTTGTTCCCTGGGTGAATTGTAAAGCCCTTCAAGGGCTGGGTGTAGAACCCGTCTCTCGCCAACCGGGTCGCGAATGCCGGTTTCACAATAGAGGCGAATTACGACGTAATCTCACCACGGGCTGGGCGATTTCCGCAAGGCCGGCAACGACTAGACCGGGTCGCTTACCCCCGCTTCCCGCTCCCCGCCCGGTCGATTGCTTCCAGTCCGTCATAATCCAGCAGGTCGTAGAGCTCTTTCCGCGTCTGCATCCGCTCCAGCCAGCCCGTCTGGTCGCCGGTGCGCTTCAGGTCGGCCAGCATCTCGCCGATCGCCTTGAAGGCCGCGCGCAGGGCCGTCTGCGGGTAGATCGCCATGCGGTAGCCCATCTTTCGAAGTTCCGCCAGCGGGACCAGCGGCGTCTTGCCGAACTCCGTCATGTTCGCCAGCAGCGGCGCCTGAACCGCCTGCGCGAAGCGTGCCAGCTCCTCGGCGTTCTCCATCGCCTCCGGAAAGATCGCGTCCGCCCCCGCGTCGAGATACCGCTTCGCCCGGTCCACCGCATCGTCGAAGGATGTCACGCCTCTGGCATCCGTCCGGGCGATGATCATGAAGTTCCGGTCGCTTCGCGCCGCCACGGCCGCGCGGATCTTCTCCGCCATCGCCGCGGCGCTGACCAGATCCTTGCCGTCGAGGTGGCCGCACTTCTTCGGCAGCACCTGGTCCTCCAGGTGCACGGCCGAGACACCCGCCGCCTCGAACTCCGCCACCGTCCGCGCCGCGTTCATCGCCTCGCCGAAGCCCGTGTCGCCGTCCACGACGACCGGTACTCTCACGGCATTCACAATCCGCCGGGCATGCTCCACCGCCTCCGTCATGCTCACCAGGCCGACGTCCGGCAATCCGAACACCGCGTTCGACAACCCCGCCCCCGACACATACACCGCCTCAAACCCCGCGCGCTCGATCGCCCGCGCCGCCAGCGCGTTAAATGCGCCGGGCATCTGCACGATGTCCTTTACAATAAGCTCCCGCAGCCGCTGATGCCGCTTCGCGAACATAAGGGGCTATTCTCGGCCAGGCGCGATCAATCGGCAACCCGCTCTGTTTCGGGCCGCGGGCGCTCCGGTCCCTGCCGGCCGCGAAAGCAGGCGTCTCTGCCGTACAGGAATTCAGGGAGTTGTGACGAGCGCGTCGTTGACCAGGAGTTGAATGTCAAGCGCGTCTACGACGCAATCATCGTTCAGATCGCTGCGCGGCCGACCGTCGGGACGAACCGGCACGCCCGGTGGACCGTTCGGGCATGCGTCGATCGAATTCGGTATCCCGTCCAGATCTTGATCCGTGTCGCCCTGTGTATAGGCAATCGCGACATCCGGGCTGTGCACCCCGGCCGCGGTGCGACCCCGAATCATCAGGACCGCGCTGTCGCCGGGCTGCCACCGGTAGGTGCCGGGAGAACCCGAAACCTGGGGGAGGTCGAGCGGCTGCCAGCCTTCGTCGTCGCCTTCGATGCCAGCCACCCTCATCTCGTATCCTGTGAACTCGAACATGTTGTTGCGAAGCGTAATGAGCGCGGCGCCGTCGCTGGCGACCGCTGCGCTCGCCTCGACGTTGTTGAGCGGATAGTTGATGTCGGTGCTCTGAAAGGAAACCACCGGCCACGATGTGCCCGCCACTGCGTTGTAGTTCGTCGTCGATGCAACGCTGAGGATTCGCGGCATGTCGCAGCATGCACCGCTTCCGTTGGGTTGAAACTTGTAATCAACGCACATATCGACCCACGCAAGCGCCCACCACTTGATCGAAAAATAGGGGGCAATCGGAGCCCGGTTTACGCTCGACGGCATGAACACCAGTGGCGGATTCGGCACCGCTGTCCAGATGTCATTATTGCGGACCGCCATGATCGGGCTCACCGCCGAATGCGCCATGATCTCGCGCACGCCCAGCGGGCCGTCCCCCTCGCGTTCGATCCATGCGTACGTCTTGGGGCAGAACCACACCCAGCGATTGAACCGCGTCGAGTAGAACTCCATGCAATAGTCCGCGCCGTACGGCGAATAGCTTGTGCGCGAATTTACGAACCGCCCGGGAATCCCGTGCGCCTGACCAAGCCCGATGGCCACCGCCGAAACCTGTCCACAGCCCCATGTGTATTCAGGGTGCGCATCAACCTCGACCAGCGTGTTCTTTGCCCGATAGCCCGTCGGTACCGTGCTTGCGCCCGTCCATGTCATGTTCTCAGAAGTCCACCGCACGATGGCCTTCATCATGTCGAACTCGCGATCCTTCCAGTCCGCATCCATATCGACGTCATCAAACATGTCGTGCGATGCGGCGAAATTCCGAAGCCAAGGCATGTCGTTGTCGCCCGGCACGCGGTCATACTGGTACTTGTGACCCAGGTAAGAGTAGGCCGGGTTTCCGGTGACCGTACCATTGGAAATGATCTGAACCGACGGCGGCGTAGCCGATGTCGTGGCGGAGACAAGGAACAGACACACAAATCCGGCGCTTCCCCATGACCAGGGACTCAGGATAATCACAGGCCCCTCCTGGTACCCATGCCGGCCGGCCCACCTTCACAAAGGGGCAATTGCGAGTACGGCATAGAAAAGGCGCTGGTCGGTCGAGAACGTAAACCAATTATTTACAGAACGTTACAACTGGAAAACCGAAGAACATGATTCCAGAGGATCGACCCGGCCAGAACTCCGAACAGACACAAATATTACCCAATTTGTCGGGTGTTTTCAAGCACACATTCTTGGTTGTAGTGACACTGGCAGGGCGCTGCCTTGTTCCTGATTACGCCAGCCTTAATGTTCGACCGATAATAAACTAGGAGGTCCGCAGCCGGCCCGGCTGATTGTCTGGGAGTTCTGAACATGGCTGGACATGCCCCCGAAATGCGTCCGCCGGGGGAGCGGATGCTGGATTGGATCGAAGAGGTCTCTGACCTGCGTCTGTCCGTCTACATGCTTGCAGTGGCCCTGGTGGTCGCCGCCGTGCTTTATGTCGCCGAGAAGGGACTTCCGGTCTGACGTCCGCTTCGATTCAGGATCGAGATCAGCTCGCCCTGCGCAGCGCGCCGCCACGGGACGGCGCTACCCCCTGCGGCTCGGCTCTACGCAGGGTCCAATCGTCCCGCCACCAGCAGCCCGCGCAGTTTTTCCGCCAGTTCGCCCGCCAGGCGCTCCCGGCTGAACCGCGCCAGGCCCGGCGGCGCCGGCAGCCCGCCGCCCGCGTGCCGGGCGATCTCCCGCGCCCGCGATAGTGCCTCAATGATGGCACTATCATCCGCCATTGCGGCAAACGCGCATCGCTCCGGGGCGAGCGATTCGAGGAGCGCCCGATCGTTCGAGCCGGGCGTCTCCTCGGCGCACACGATCGGCCGCCCGGCATGCAGGTACTCGAAGAGCTTCGCGCTGTAACCCCATTGGCCGACGTACGCGCCGGTGAGAAGCAAAAGCGCGTCGGCCGCGCGCATCCGCCGCGCCGCCTCCGCGCGCGACACCAGCCCGGTCGTCTCGACGACGTCCGAAAGCCCCAGCGATGCGACATACGCGCGCGACAGGTTGCCGACGAAGTTGAACCGCACCGACGTCAGCGCGCCCTGCTCATGAAGCCGGCGCAGCGATTCAAGGAAGACGTCTGGCCGGTTTCGCGCGATGACCGTGCCCACGTGCGCGATCGTGAACCGGTTCGGATCTCCGCCCGGCGCGCACTGCGCCGACGGTTCGGCGCGGGCGTCGGACTCGTCCGGCTCGTATCCGTTGGGCACGACCCAGACGCGGTCGCGGGGTTTGGCATGTTCGAGCACAACTGCGTCGGCGAGGGCCTCGGAGACGGTGACAACGGCAGAGGCACGGCCCGTCGCCGCGCGCTCCAGCGCCGCGTGGCGCTGCCGCGCCGCGGGCGAGGCAGGCTGGTACCCTCCGGGGCCGATCCATCGGTCGCGGATGTCGAGCACCAGCGGGAGTCCGGCCCGCTCTGATACATCGAGTGCCGCCAGAACAGCGCTGGCGGGGGGAAAGGACACGAGCACGGCGTCGAAGCGGTGCTCCCGGGCGGCGGCCCGCCCGGCGCGGATCGCCGCCTTGTGCCAGTGGACGAACCGGTCCGGAAACACTAGATCGCGCAGTGTTGCCGCAGTCCGGCCGGGGCGCACGCGGGGGTCGTAGTCGGCGAATGGCGTTTCGTTATCGGCAAGCGGATCGTCGGCGGCATGGAGTGTCACGCCGGAGTCATCTGGTGCACCGGGCCGGTCCGCGGTGAGCACATGCACGTCCCAGCCCGCCCGGGCCAGGTACTTCGCGAGGGCGTGCATCCGCTGGGCCGCGGCGCCGACGGCGGGAGGATACCAGTAGCTCACGATTAGCAGCGCGGGCATGAGGGAATTATGGAATGATCATCGGCGAATAGCGAATCGTGAAGCCAATGTGTGCGGCGCCGGTGATCGGTTGGGGTCGGGCGTCTTGCCGCGCAGCGCGGCGCGTGCCCGATTCGGGGCCGGGTTACGTCTTTCTTTTCCAATTGCCCCGGCTTCCGCCGGTTTTCTCCTCGAGCCGGATCGGCCCGAGCGTCATGCCGCGGTCGACGGCCTTGCACATGTCGTAGATCGTCAGGGCGGCGGCCGTCGCGGCGGTGAGCGCTTCCATTTCGACGCCGGTTCGCCCGGTAGTGACCGCCTCGGCGCGGATCACGACGCGTCGCGGAGGCCGCGCGATGATCTCGATATCCACATGATCCAGCGGCAGGGGGTGGCACAGGGGAACGAGCTGCCCGGTCATCTTGGCGGCCTGAATGCCGGCGAGCCGGGCCACGGCGAAGACGTCGCCCTTCGCGACGCGCCCGGCAGAGATCAGAGCCAGGGTTGCGGCATTCATGACCACTTCGGCCGACGCGACCGCGCGTCGCAGGGTCACCGCCTTTCCCGAGACGTCCACCATCCGCGCCCGCCCGCGGGCGTCCACGTGCGAGAGTCTGGCTCGTGATTGTTTCCTGGCCATACCGTACCTACTCCTCATCATCAAAGAACTCGAAGGGCTTGCGGGCGATGTCGATCGGGCGGCGGCGACCGACGTCGATGAGAAGGCCGATGGCGATGTAGTTTGCCACGAGGCCGCTGCCGCCCATGCTCACGAACGGGAGGGTCATGCCGGTGATCGGCATCAGCCCGACGGTCATGCCGATGTTGATGATCGCCTGAGCGGCGATCAGCACGCAGACGCCCACGGCCAGCAGGCGGCCGAGCGGGTCGGTGGTCATGCTCGCGATCGTCAGGCCGCACGCGATGATCAGCAGGTAGCAGGCAAGCACAAACAGGCACCCCGCGAATCCCCACTGGTGGCCGATTACCGCGAAGATGAAGTCATTGTGCTCCTCGGGCAGGAGGTTGTACTTGAAGAAGGCGGCGTGCTCGAAGCCCTCGCCGAGCGCGCCCCCGCTGCCCAGGGCGATCTTGGACTGGTTGAGCTGATACCCCGCGTTGAGCCGCCACTTCTCGTCGGCTTCGTCCTGTTGCCACAGTGCGCGGATGCGGTCGCGCTGGTACTCGTTCATCAGCGGCGAATGGTAGAAAATCGGGGCGGCCACGAGCCCCAGGGCGATGATCGACAACAGGTGCCGGTTTTTCGCGCCCGCGACGTAGAGCATGACGAAGAGCGACGGCAGGAGCAGGAGGCTTGTGCCCAGGTCGGGCTCCTTAAGAATAAGTCCGAGCGGCACGAGCGTGAGTACGAACGGCGCGAGCAGGCCGCGCAGCGTGCGGTAGTTTGTCCGGAATCGCAGGTAATAAGCCAGTGCGAGGATGAACACGACCTTCGCATATTCGGAGACCTGAAAGCTCAGCGGGCCGATATCGATCCAGCGATAGGTATTGCGCCGGGCGCGGATGAGGGGCGCCATCGGGACGTACCGGGCCACCAGGAGGAGCACGAGCAGCACCAGCGTGACGCCGAACAGGAAGTACGACCAGCGACCAAACCACCGGTAGCCGAGGGCCTGAATCACCACCAGGCTCACGAGGCCCACGCCGAGATACGCCGCCTGGCGAAGTGTCTGGGTCGCTGGCGCGTCCGAGGTCATCTCCGCCGAGTAAACACAGGCAAGCCCAAGCCCGGTCAGGGCGAGGGCGGCGAGCAGAATGGGCCACCCGAGGGGCGGCAGGAATCGGCCGACAGGCCCGCTCATGGTTCGGTACTCGACAGGGTCATGGCGTCCGCGCCGGGCAGATATCCGCGCGGGCTGTGCATGAGTGTCTCGAAGATGGCCCTCGCCGCGGGTCCCGCGGTGGCCCCGCCGCCGCCGCCGTATTCAATGATGACGGCGAGGGCGATTTTCGGGCGGTCGTGCGGCGCGTAGCCGGCAAACCAGGCGTGGGTCGGCGGTTCATTCTTTTCGGGATCGTGGGGGGGCCAGATTTCGACGATGTCTTTGCGGATCGGCCGCAGGTCGTGCGGCAGGCCCAGCTCCTCGCGCGCCGCTTCAACGGTCGGCGCGACGGCGCTTGCGAACTCGCCGTCGGGTGTGCGGAACTTGTACCGCCGCTTGATGACGCGCGACACACACTGGGCGCTTCCCGTCTTTCCGCAGATCGTCAGTTCGGGCATGAAGACGTACTTGTAGGCGGTGCCGCCTTCCTCGTTGACGCAGCGATAGAGGCCGCGGCGCACAAGGGTCCAGTCGGCCGGTTCGACACCGGGAATGCACAGTTCCGGCCGGTCGCGGTGGTCGTTGGCAATGAGCGTCGGTTCGCGGTACTGCCCCGCGGCGATCGTCGCGAAGAGGCTCGCGGCCTGAAGCGGGGTGATCTGCACCTCGCCCTGGCCGATGGCGTAATTGCGTCCGTCGGCGGGGCCGAACTCGCGCCTTGCGCGGCGGGCAATCCACTCCGTGTCGGGAATGATGCCGTCGCGCTCTTCGATCAGCCCGGTGCCGCGCGGCGGCGCTGTTCGATAGTCGGGCCCGAGCAGAAACTGGCGGTAGAACTCGGTCAGCCGGCTCGCCCCCACCTTCTGCCCGAGACTGTAGAAGTAAATGTTGCAGCTGTGCTGAAGGGCCTCTTCGGCGGTCAGTTCGCCGTGGCCGGCCATGCCGCGCCAGTGGGTCCAGCAGTGCCATCGCTTCGAGCCGGGCATGAACGATCCGTCGCAGAAGACGCGCGTGGCGTGGTTGATGGTGTTATTGGCGAGTCCTGCGAGGATGGCAACGGGCTTGAGGATCGATCCGGGCTGGTACTCTTCGTACACAGCGCGGAAGCGGAGCGGCACAAACTTCGAATCGTCGCGCAGGGCGGCGTAGTTGGCGCGGAAATCGGCCGGGTCAAAGGTCGGGACGCTCACCAGGGCGAGGATTTCGCGGGATTGAATGTCGATCGCAACACAACTGGCCCCGGTGCAGGCGGGTGTCGTGAGAACGGCATCCATGAGGAGGTGGCTGATTTCGCGCTGGAGGTCGAGGTCGATCGTAAGCTGGACGTCGAGCCCGTCGATGGGGGGCTGGCCGCCCCTCCGTCGGCCGTCGAGGTATTTCTCCTCGTAGCCGCGCTTGCCGCGCAGCATCTCTTCGCCGAGCCGTTCGACGCCCGACGTGCCGACGAGATCGCCCGGCCGGTAGGATGCCAGCCAGTCGTCCCCGCGGGGGTCGCGCTCGATCGCTTCGGGCGAGACCTGACCGAGCCGGCCCAGGACGTGACACAGGGCGTCGGCGTCGGGGCTCCAGACGCGGCGGACCGACGGCTCGATCCGCACGAGCGGCAGCCGCCCGAGCGAGAGCTCGACGCAGGTGCGCACCTGCGGATCGGCGTCGTGGATGATGGGGTGGTATTCGTCTTCCTCGCGGAGGCGGAGCCTGGCGAGCGGCTCATCGAAGCCCTGGGCCTGTCGGCGCTGCCAGATGTGGCGGCGAAGTCCCTCGACGCTCCGGCAGATCGCGTCGCGGCGGCGGCGCAGTTCGGGCAGGGGAATGCCGGTGATTTCCTCGAGCGCCAGCCACATGTCGGCGATTCGTCGCCGCACTTCGCGCTGAAGCTCCTCACCCTGAAGGAAGGCGATGGAGGGATCCTGTCTCCGGAGCAGGTCGGCGATGCGCATCAGGAACGCGTCGTCCATGCTGAGCGCGCCGTAGTGAATCGTGATGTCGTGGGCGGGTTCGTCGGAGACCAGTGTTCGGCCGAACCGATCGCGAATCTGCCCGCGCAGGGGGGGCAGGAACCGCTTCGGGGCAAGCAGCGCGGCGTCGAGTTTTTCGGTGTAGTCGCGGGCGCGGACGATCTGCAGGTCGTGCAGGCGCCAGACAATGGCCAGGCCGCACAGGATGGGAAGCAGAAGGATGAACTTCAGGCGGCGTTCGAACACGGGGGCATCACAGCTTTCGCCCTCACCTACGAACGGGTCGGGGGCAAGGTTCTTGGTGGCGGAAGTCGACCGGGCTCGATCATACGCGAAGGGCGGGGCGGCGCGAACAAGCGGTCCGGGCGGCGGGCGCGGCCGTCAGCGCGTACTCCAGCGTTCATGGGCGACGATGCCGAGCGGGCCGCGGAACTGGCGAAGCAGCCAGTGGCCATAGGGCGCGAGCGCGGCGGTATAGACCGCCTCGTAGAGTCCGCGCGCCATGACTTCGCCGAATCGCCCCAATTCGCCGACCACGTAGAGCATGTGCAACCCGACGAGGGCGCAGAGGCCCAGCTTGGTGAAGAAGGTGTAGAAGAGCTGACTGGCGACGCTCTCGCGAAACGTGAAGTCGCGGACCTTTACGATGGCGATCGAGAGCAGGCCGAGCGCCAGGGCGTGCGCGCCGACGTTTGAATGTCCCTGGTAGCTGAGGCCGGCGAGGTCCATCGCCAGTCCGATGAACCAGCAGGCGAGCATCGCGTCCGGCGCGCGGGCCATGAGGGCGAACCAGACGGCGGTGACGACCATGAAATCGGGCCAGACGGTATGCATTGCCAGCAGGGGGGCGACCGCCGTCTGGAGGACGAGGACGAGATAGATCAGGATGGCGAAGGCGATCCACCGCATGGGCACTGCCAGAGATTCGGAGTACGAGGCTGTCGGATATTCATGGCCATCCGGGGCGCGGAGACGTCACCGGTCGTCCAGCGCCGCCTGGTAGGTCGGCCGCCCGAAGAGCGAGCCGCGGCCGCCGCCGTCAATGATGCGAATCGCGGCGCGGGCGATGGCGATCTTGACGAGTTCAGGCTGATCTTCGCGGTCGAATGCCGTCTTGAGAGGGCCGAGGGCGCGGGGGTCTCCGATGGCCTCGAGGGCCAGCGCGGCCAGCGCGCGGATGCGGATGATCTGCTGTTCGGGCGGATCGTTCGGGCGGTTGCGGTCGGGAGCATTGAAGGTCAGGTACGACAGCGACAGCTCCAGGCCGGAGTCATAGCCCAGGCGTCCGAGGCCGCGCGCGGCCTGAAGCTTGATTTCGGGATGGTCGGCGATATCGAGTCGATAGCGGAAAAGCTCTTCAACCTCGGGCCCGGCGGGCCTGGCGTTTGCGAGGAACATGAGGGCGAGTGCCGCCTGGTCCGGCACCGCGCTGTAGCCGTAGAGCCGGAGCCGCTCGATGCCGTGGTTGTCGCCGAGCATGGCCAGCGCTTCGAGGATCTGCATGACCACGGCGTCCTTCTTTTCGCGGCGGAGCGCCATCTGAAGCAGCTTGATCGACTGCGGCTCGGCAAGGCGTCCGATGGCCAGGGCGGCGTTGGCGCGGACGCGTGCGTCGGGATGCTTGAGGAGCAGTTCGCCGAGCTCGCCGGTGCGCGTTTTGTCGCCCAGCCTGTGCAGGGCAAATACCGCGGCAATGCGCACATTGGGGTCGGCGTCCTCGGCGCGGGTTCGGATGCGCTGGGTGAGTGCGGCCTCGCGGACGGTGCCGGCGGCCATGAGTGCCGCGAAGCAGACGCCGGCGTATCCGTTGTCGAGGTTTTCGCTGAAGTAGGCGGCGCCGTCCTTCGGGTCGACATCCTGAAAGGCTTCGAGGGCCTGCATGCGCTGGACCGGCTGGTCGGAGAGGGCGGCGCGGCCGAGGTACGTCACCGCCTGCTGTCGGAAGGGCTGAATCTCCTCGGCGGGAAGGGTCGCGTGCAGGTTGCGCATGCAGCCGGACGCAGCGAAAAGCGGTGTCAGGCCGGCAAGGGCGAGAACGGCGCCGGCGTATGGAAGGCGGTCAGTGAGCATGGGGAGCAACCTCCTTGTTTCTCGTGTGCATCCGTGCGCGCCAGAGGCGGCGAAGCAGCCAGTCGAGCAGCATCATGGCGACGAGGGCCAGCGTCGCCTGGGCGAACCAGTCACCCCAGCGCGTGTAGAGAGTCACACGGTTGTCACAGCGCAGCCGTGCGATCGTGTAGCCCGGGGCGGTTTCGGGCCGGCGGCGCCAGCGCTCGATCGTCCGGCGGTCATTGTCGATCTGATCGAGGAAATCCGCCACGCCCTTTTTTCGGGTCTCCGCGGTGGCGCCCGCGAGCGCCGCGGCCATCCGCTCGAGCCGGTCGCTGAGGAAAAGGAACTCCGGACCCAGTGCCCGAACGGCGGGGCGGAACTTCGTTCCGAGGGCCGCCGCGAGTTTCCGCAGGGAAACGTCGTATTCCACGGGCTGATCGACATGCCCGCCCAGCTCCTCGGCGGCCGCGCCAAGCGCGGACAGCTCCTGCTCCATGGCCGCGAGGGCGGGCAGGCGCGACTCATCGAGGCGGACGCGGGCATGGATCATCCCGTTCGGGTGGATGGTGGCGCTGGCGCCGGTGTTCACGCTCCGGGCGATGGCGATGCGGTTTTCGACGGCGCGGAAGACGGCGCCGGCGACGTGCTGCTCGAGCTCGGCCGAGTGAAGAAACCAGCCGTCGTTGCTGATGGCGAGGAGGATGTCGATGTTTTTTTCATCGAAGTCGCCGCCGGAACCGCGGGTGAAGGTTCGCGCGACGTAGGGGATGATCTCTTCATAGCAGATGGGTGTGCCTGCCCGGAAGCGGCGGCCTCCGGCGGAGGGGGCGTTAAATTCGAACACTTCGTAGCGTGATCCGGGCGAGAGCGAGTATTCGATGCCGAGCTTTCCCCAGGGGGTGATGCCGTTGAGATAGTCGTAGAGCCAGCGGTGGCTGAATCGGAAGGGGACGTATTCTCCGAAGAGGACGAGGTGAATCTTGTCGTACCGGGCGACGGGTTCTTTTTTGCCGGGCTCGATCAGGAAGGCGGAGTTGTAGGCGTCGACGCGGGGGGGGATGGCGGTGGGCTTCCACTCCATGCTGGAGGAGCCGAGGACGATGGGAACGTTGAACTGGTCGGCGATGTTCTGGAAGCCGTCGCGGATGCGGCGGCTCCAGTTCTGCATGCCGTTCATGAAGGCGCGGCCGTAGGAGCGCGGATAGCGTCGGCGCTGGATTTCCGAGAGGTCGTCCGGCGCGGCGTTGATGAACTCGGTGTTGATGAATCCCTGCATCGCGGCCTCGGGCAGTACGATGAGGTCGGGCTTTTCGGCCGCGGCCAGGCGCGTGAGGATGAGGTAGCCGTCGAGCATGGATTCGAGCGGTGTGCGCGCGGCCTGTTCGGCGTCTACAAAGAGCGGGTAGTCCTGCTGGATGACGGCCACGCGGGGTCCGTCGGTGAAGTAGCGGCGGGAGGACTGCGCGCTGCCGTAGATGAGCGCGCCGATGAAAAGGATGACGGTGGTTAGCGTGCCGATCGGCAGGCGGGTGGCCTGGTCGGTGCGCCAGATGAGGATCGGCTGGATGAGCAGGTCGGTGATCCAACCGTTGACCATGGCGACGAGAAAGCTCACGCCGTATGCGCCGACGAGATCGCTGATCTGGATGAGGGTCGCGAACTTGTACTGGCTATGGGCAAGGAGGAGCCAGGGAAACGAGAGCGGTCCGATCGAGCGCAGATACTCCATGGCGACCCAGACGATCGGGGCGGAGAGGGCGACGGAGACGCCGTGGCGCTGGTACATGTGGCGGATCGGCCAGGCCGCGAGGGGAAAGAACACGGAGAAATACAGGCACAGGGCGACGTAGCCGGGCAGGGTGACCGGGATCATCCATCGGATGTTGATGAAGAAGTAGCCGAGACCGAGCAGCCAGCTTGTGAGGTAGACCAGTTTCGAGCGCCGCGCGGTGCAGAGGGCCACGAGCCAGGGGACCAGGGTCACATAGGCGAGCGGCGACCAGTTGATGTCCGGGAAGATCAGGCACGAGCCGAGGAGCGTCATCGCGGAGAGGATGAAGAGGGCCCGCGTGCTTTCGATTTTTGCCAGGGCTCCGACAAGCCGGGCCGGCGCGCGGTAGCGCTCGCCGGGCATCAGTGTCGGAGGCGGCCCGCCCGGCGACGAGGAAGCCGAACGTCCCGGCTGCGCATCCGCCTGCGGCTTTGTGGATGATGGTGTCTCCATAGGCGGGCGTGAGTGTAACCGGGGGGATGGAGGGATGGCGAATGATGAGCGATGGACGGCTGGTAGCCTGACGGTATGGCATGAAAGGCCTACAATTCAGCACATGGACCATGCACTTGTCGCCATCAAGAGAATGTGCCAGGCAGGGCGACTTGCATTCACGGAGAAGGCACAGATAGAGATGCTCAGGGACGGGCTGTCCCGGCAGGACGTGCTTGAGGCCATCCTGAATGCAGACAGGATCACGAAGCGTCTGAGATCCTCCAATCCGCAGACTGGAAGGCAGGAAACACTCTACGTCATCAGCTCAACCACATGGAGCGGAACGCCCGTCTATACAAAGGGAAAAATCTCGTCTGAGCCGGAAGGTGACCGATTCTATGTTATGATATCTTCCAAGAGGTCCGTTGCATCATGAAGCGAAAACCTGAGCCCGCTTTCAAGATTGCCCGTTGTCCAACGTGCGGGTCGAGCGAGATCCACTGGGTCTGCGAGCCGTGGTCGCACGAATCCGACCGCCCTCGGAAGAGGCGGAAACCCGTACCTCATTGGCACTGCACTCACTGCAACGAACGACTATTTGACAGCGTATCCAGTGCGAGCATCGAAGGAAGGGCTGACCAGTCAGGCCCCACGCGCGGCAAGAAGCCGCTTGGACCTGCCCGCCGGAAATCCGCCCCGACACGCAAGAGGCTCGCACATCGCTCTCGCGGATAGTCTGTTCATGCAAGCCGCTCATCGAGCTTCGCTCAGTCCCGGCAACCCCCGGCGGAGAGGCGACGGATGAGCTTGAAGTGCTTCTCCTCCACCGGCATGACGGAGAGGCGCTGGCCGCGCTGGAGGACGAGCATACCGGACAGACTCTTTTCCTTTCGCAGCCTTTCCAGTGTCACCGGCGATACGAACTTCTCCACGAATTCGATATCCACCATCATCCAGATCGGGTTTCCGCTTGTGGCCTTCGGGTCGAAGTACGCACTTTTCGGGTCCAGGGCGGTGTGGTCCGGGTACGCCGCGCCGGCGACGCGCGCGAGGCCCGCGATGCCGGTGGGTTCGGCGTTGGAGTGATAGATGAGCACGAGATCGCCGACGTTCATGGCATCGCGCATGTAGTTGCGCGCCTGGTAATTGCGCACGCCGTCCCAGCAGGTCCGCCCGTCGCGGGCCAGGTCGTCGATGGAGTAGGTCTCCGGCTCGGTTTTCATCAGCCAGTATCGGCGCGGCATGGGTTACCTGAGATCGGCGACGCGCTTCGCCAGTGCCAGTGCGGTGGCTTCGTCGGCCGCCTCGGAGATGACCCGGGCGATGGGCTCGGTGTTGGACGGACGGACGTGCACCCAGCCTTCGGGCCAGTCGATGCGGAGGCCGTCGACGTCACTGAGCCGGCCGCCGTGGGTGTCGAGGCGGACGCGCTGCATCCACACGTTTATCTGTTCGCGGGTCAGTTCGTACTTCTGTTTCACCATGACGTAGCGCGGCATCTCGTCGACGATGGCCGACAGGGGGCGCCAGTCCTCGGCGAGCAGGCCCAGGACCAGGCCCATCGAGGCGAGGCTGTCGCGGACGAGCACGACGCGCGGGTCGATGACGCCGCCGTTGCCCTCGCCGCCGATGACGCACTTGCGCGCCGAGATCGCGTCGACCACGTTCGCCTCACCCACGGCCGTCCGGTACACGGCGCAGGGTCCGCCCAATGCCGACGCGATGTCATCAATCATGCGCGACGTCGACAGGTTGGCGGCGGCCGCCCCCGGCGACTTCGACAGCACGAACTTCGCCGCCAGGGCGAGCGTGTATTCCTCTCCGATGTAGCGTCCCGAGTTGTCGACGATGGCCAGCCGGTCGGCGTCCGGGTCCTGGGCGAAGCCGATGTCCGCGCCGTTTTTCTTCACCGCCTCGCACAGGCTGACGAGGTTCTCGGCGGTCGGCTCCGGCGGGTGGGCAAAGTGCCCGGTCGGGTCGGCGTTGATGTGGACGACCTTGCAGCCGAGCATTTCGAGGAGTGTCCGGCCGCTCGCGCCGCCGGCGCCGTTGACGCTGTCGAGGACGACCTTGAGCTGTCGGCGGCGGATCGCGGCGGCGTCGACCACGCGGATGACGCGGGCGACGTGGCGGTCGCAGGTGGACAGGTCGCGTTCGGACCGGCCGACGCGGTCGACGTCTTCGTGGCGGGCGCGCTGATCGCGGTGAATGGCGAAGATCTGCTCGGCGATCTGCGCCGAGGGCGCGCGGCCGGAGGCGGTCAGGAACTTGATTCCGTTCCAGATAACCGGGTTGTGGCTCGCGGTGATGACGACCCCGCCCTTGGCTCCCAGCTCGGTAACCATGACGGCCGTGCCGGGCGTCGTCGCCAGGCCGAGTTCGACGACGTGGCACCCGGCGGAGAGCAGTCCGGCCTTGACGGCGGAGGCGACCATTTCGCCCGAGGGGCGCGAGTCCATGCCGAGCACGACCGGGCCGCCGCGGAGGTAGGTGCCGAAGGCCGCGCCCATGGCGGCGGCGAGGTTGGGCGTCATCGAGTCGCCGATCACGCCGCGGACGCCGGAAACGCTCATCATTAACGACATGCGCCGTGCTCCCGGTCGCCCCGCTGGGGAGCGACGCTCCGATGGCTCATTGTATCGGGGGTTTGCGGCCGCGGCGAATGCGCGCGGCTCAGCGTGCCCGGCGGAGGGTCTCGATTTCTTCGCGGATGTCCGGGCGGATGTAGTGCGTGTCGATTTCGGGGAGGGGGGCCAGCGCGGCAAGGGTTTTCTCGTAGCGGGTCTCGAGGTCGGCGAGGGTGTCGACAAAGAGCACGCGCTTGCCGCGGAGGACGCAGTAGCCTCCGCCCGCGCCGCCGAGCGGTTCGCGGCGAATCTCCAGGCCGATCTCGGCGGCGAGGGCCAGCAGTTCCTCGAGGCGCGATTGCAGGTCCATGGCCGGCCAGTGTACTCCCGCCCCTGCGCTGGTCCCACCCCCGGCGCATGCCACGGCGCCGCCGGAGGAGACTCCCCGCGCGGGGCTTGTGTCTCCGGCGCGCGGGCCGGGCGCGCAGCGGGAAGCGGACCGCGGGGCGGGCGGATCATGGCGGGCTGCGCGATCTGCCGATGGAAAAGGTGGGGGAGGCCGCGCGCCGGTCTCGGCGCGGGAGGCGTCGCGCGACGCCCGGCCGGGCGAGGAAACCGGGAGTGCGGGTCGCGCCGCGCGAAGAGAGCGAGCAGGCCGAATGTCACACGACCCGTCGACGCAGATCGACTTTTCGAACCTGGAGGGCGATGTTTCG
Source organism: Planctomycetota bacterium (assembly GCA_003576905.1). Taxonomy (GTDB): domain Bacteria; phylum Planctomycetota; class Phycisphaerae; order UBA1845; family UTPLA1; genus UTPLA1. The sequence continues at coordinate 46,845 of QEVG01000030.1, forward strand.
GCGCACCTGGACCACTTGGAGTGGCAGCTCGCGGCGCTGACCTCGCAGGTGCAGCGGCTCCAGCGGCTGGCCTCGATGGGGACGATGTCCGCCGTCCTGGCCCACGAGTTCAACAACCTGCTCACGCCGATGGTCAGCGCGTCGCAGCACGCCCTCTCGCGCGGCGAGCCGGAGATAATGAAGTCGGCCCTGGAGAAATCGCTCCGCGCCGGGCAGAAGCTGGCGAGCCTTTGCGAGAAGATCCTCGGCATGGCGACCGACGATTCGCGCGGCGCGAGCGTCGGGCCGATCGCCCCGGTCGTGCGCGAAGCGGTGGAGTGCCTCGCCCGCGACCCCGAGAAGGATGACATCACCCTGACCCTCGATGTGCCGGAGACGCTGACGGCGAAGTTCTGCCCGGCATCGCTGCAGCAGGTGATCTTCAACCTGGCACTGAACGCCCGACAGGCGATGGCCGGCAAGCCCGGCCGACTGACGATCTGTGCCCGTGCCATCTCGCCGGACGCCGCTGCGCCAGGCGCCGCAGCGCCACCGCTCGCGGGTGGCGTGCTGATCACCGTCACCGACACCGGGTGCGGGATCCGCCCGGAGAACCTGGACCGCATCTTCGAACCGTTCTTCACGACGAAGCAGCACCAGAGCCGCCTCGACCGCGGCGGCGTGGGCCTGGGCCTGCACGTGTGCCGCCAGCTTGTCACGGAGATGGGCGGGACCATCGGCGTGGAAAGCCGGCCGGGGGAGGGGGCGACTTTCCGGCTTGTGCTTCCGGCTGCTTAGGGAAGTTGTCGAAGCTGAATTTCAGGGTCTACTTTTTTTTCTGCTGAATTAACCGGAATCGCCCGGAATTGCCCGGAAACGGGGCGAGCCGAGCGAGCCAGCGTTCAATACCGAGGGGTGCAGGGGCCGGTTGGGGGATGCATCCGTTCGGTATGGAAGAGGCTTGCTCGCTGTGCGCGCTGAGAGGGAGACCGAGAACACAGACATGGCGAATCGCAAGGAAGGCACCGGTTGGCGGGGCGAAGTGTGGTCGAACTGGGAAGTGCCCACCCTGCGAGGGTGCTGGGCATCGGCGCGGAGCAACTTTGTCGGTTGTTGCAGGCCCGGATGCACCGGCTAATAGCCGGTGCCACACTGTGGCCGGCCGATCCTGTATACCAGCATGCCGATTCCGAGCGCTATGAACGGTGCCATGCGTCCTGTATCGCCCACTCTCATCGTGCTTGCGATTTCGAGCGCGCTTCTGTGCGGCTGCGATCGGCGGCAGGGCGTGAAGGCGCCGGAAACGCAAATGGCCGAGCACGCCGTCATCGTACATTTTGAATATGGGCAGCAGGACCTCGCCCCACTCCACGCACTGGAAGGCGATCTCATCAAGGCGATTGAAGCCGCAGACGCCGGAGAACTTGATGGGAGCGATGTTGCGACGGATGGAAGCGAAGGCTCCCTGTACATGTACGGTCCGGATGCGGCTCGACTTTTTGAGGCGGTGAGACCGGTGCTGGAGTCAGCGACCTGCATCCGTCAGGCTGTCGCAACGCTTCGATACGGTCCGCCGGAGGATGGCGTTCGGGAGCGGCGGGTCAAGATCGGGCGTTAATTAGTTGGCAGTGCGCCACCCGCGAGGAGTGGCGCTATGGGGGATTTGTGGGCAGTGCCCACTCTACGAGGGTGCGGGGCATCGGCGCGAAGCGACTTTGACGGTTGTTGCAGGCCCGGATGCACCGGCTGATAGCCGGTGCCACACTGTGGCCGGGCGATCCAGGCAATGCCCACCGTGCGCTAATCGAGCTGCTTTCGGAACCGTGTCAGGCTCAGGGCCATCACGATCAGGCACACGGCCGAGAGGCCGAGGATGTGGGGGATGAGGTCGGCGAGGTCGGCGGCGCGGAGGATGACGCCGCGGAGGATCTCGATGAAGTAGGTCACCGGGAGAATGAAGCCGATCAGGTAGAGCGGCAGGGGCATCTCGGACCGGGGGAACATGAAGCCGGAGAGCAGCACGCTGGGGAGCATCACCAGGAACGAGAGCTGCATCGCCTGAAGCTGGGTCCGCGCGACGGTGCTGATGAGCAGGCCCAGTGCCAGGGCGGTGACAATGAAGATGGACGACAGGGCCAGGAGCAGCCACAGGCTGCCGTGAATCGGCACGCCGAACAGGGCCGTCATCAGCGTCAGCACCATCAACAGCACCCCCACCGACATCAGCACATAGGGAATCAGCTTGCCGAAGAGGAGCCCGGCACGGCCGACCGGGGTGACGAAGAGCTGCTCCAGGGTGCCGAATTCGCGTTCGCGGACGATGGAGAAGCTGGTCAGGAAGACAAGGACGATCTGAAGAATGATGGCGATCAGGCCCGGCACGAAGAAGTTCGCGCTTTCGAGGTTGGGGTTGAAGAGCAGCCGCGTCCGGGCGTCGATGGGAATCGCCGTGTCGCCGCGCTCGTCACGGGCCGGGGCGGCGGCGAGGGTCTCGCCGAAGGCGCGGGCGCGGCCGATGCTGACCTGGAGCACGGCGAGGTTGATGGTGTTAAGGGCGGTCGTGGCGACCTGCGAATCGCTTCCGTCGATGAGGACCTGGACATGGGCCTGTTCGCGGGCGAGAAGGCGATCGCTGTAATCGGCGGGGATGAGCAGCCCGGCGCGGCAGCGCCCGCTGGTCAGGGCGCGGCGGAACTGCTCGTGGCTGGTCACTTTTTCGGCGACGCGGAAGGTGCGGGTGTTGACGAGGGCATCGACGATTTTTCGGCTTTCCTCGTGGCCGTCGAGGTCGTAGACGGCGAGGGGGATGTTTTCGATGGTGACTTCGATGGCGTAGCCGAAGATGGTGAGCTGGATGACGGGGATGAAGAGGATGAAGAGGATGGTGCCGCGGTCGCGGCGAATCTGTGCGAATTCCTTAAGGAGGATGGCGAGGAAGCCGTTCATGCCCTGTTCCTTGTCGAGTACGATCGTGAGAGCAAGACGAACACATCCTCAAGCGACGGCGCGACCGGGCGGTGGGCGGCAAGGTTTCAACGTCAGGCGCTTCTCGGGGCAAGTTTCAGATCGGACACTCCGGAAAAATGTGAATCCGAGGTCGCAAGCGGAATGTCATGCTCGATGCAGACGGCCGCGATCCACACGTCGTTTTCGGGAATCGGCCCGCCGGACTGTTTGAGTCGCAGCCGAACGCGTGCGTACACGGCGGCGGTATCTTTGGTAACGGGCAGGACGGTGCAGTTCGCGAGCAGCGCGTGAACCTTCTCGCGGTTTTCGCGCGCCCGGCTGGACTTTTCGGCGCCGAAGAGGAGTTTTCCAAGCACCGGGACGGGCAGAAAGACAGGATGATGCCGCGCAATCCGATCGCCCGCGCCTCCCGTGTTGTTGAGGACCGCAATCGCCTCGCTGGTGTCGAGGGCAATGGGACTACCACTCACCGTCGTCCACCTTTTCGAACTCGGTTGCGATGATCCTGGACATTTCGTCGGCGTCCTGGTCAGAGAGGATTCCGACGCACCCAGCGAAACCGATCGCCGGCGTCTCGACGGATTCGACGGTGACCCGCACATGGCTGTGATCGGCAAGGTCCCCCAGTGAATCGAGCGGCTTGAGGACGCCGTTCTCGTACAAGGCTCGCACGGTCCGTGTCATGATTCTTCACCTCGTGAGCCGCCGGATTCGTTTTCGCGTATGCCGGCTCTTCCTATTCTACCATTTGCGGCGCCGAACGTCCCGGATGGTATTGCGCATCCGGTTAGCCGAGTCGATTGCCTCCGGTTAATTGCGAGCGGCTCATCAGCACAAACACATCCTCAAGCGACGGCGCGACCGGGCGGTGGGCTGCGGCCGGGTCGTCGGGGGTGATCTCGCGCAGGAGGGCCTCGGGCGCGTGCTCCTCGGCGAGCAGGACGTGCAGGGTGTCCCCGAACATCGTGGCGTCGCGGACGGCAGGGATCGCGCGGGCCCTGGCGAGGGCGGCGGCGGGGTGGGTGCAACTGATTTCGTATCGCCGCGTGCCCGGCGGGTTGACTTCGGGGGCGGCCTTGAGGGTTTCGGGCCGTCCGAGGGCGATCAGGCGGGCCTGGTGGATGTAGCCGACGTGGGTGCAGCGCTCGGCTTCGTCCATGTAGTGCGTGGTGACAAACATCGTGACACCCCGTCCGGACAGCTCGAAGAGCAGGTCCCACAGGTCGCGGCGCGCGACGGGATCGATGCCTGCCGTCGGCTCGTCGAGAAAGAGCACTTCCGGCTGGTGGATCATGGCGCAGGCCAGGGCGAGCCGCTGCTTCCATCCGCCGGAGAGGTTCGCCGCGAGGCGGTCGGTGAAGGGGGCGATGCCGGTCAGGGTGATGACCGCTTCCTCGCGTTCGCGGCGCAATCGGGGCGACAGGCCGTAGATGCGGGCGTAGAAGGCGAGATTCTCCATGACGGAAAGGTCGCCGTAGAGGCTGAACTTCTGCGACATGTAGCCGATCCGGCGTTTGACGGCTTCGGCGTCGCGGCGGATGTCGTGTCCGAGGACGCTGCCGGTTCCGTCGCTGGGTCGCAGGACGCCGCAGAGCATTCGGATCAGGGTGGACTTGCCCGATCCGTTGGGGCCGAGCAGTCCGAAGATGTCCGCCCGGCCGACGGAGAGGGAGACTTCGCGGACGGCGACGAAGTCGCCGAATTTCCGGGTGAGGCGGTCGGCGCGGATGACGGTGTCGCTCACGGTGACACCTTTTCATCGAAGCGCAGGTCGGCGGCCATTCCGACGCGGAGCCGGTCGAGGGGGGGCTGGAGGGTCGCCTTTACGCGGAAGACCTGCTTGCTGCGCTCTTCGGGCGTCTGGATGTTCTTCGGGGTGAATTCCGCCTCGCGTGCGATGAAGGTGATTTTCGCGCTGAATCGCTCGCCGGGGAAGCTGTCGACCGACACGGGCACGTCCTGACCCAGGGTGACCTGGCCGAGGCGGTTTTCGGGCACGTAGGAGCGGACCCACAGGCGGCCCTGGTCGAGGAGTGAAATCGTCGGGGCGTTGGGGGAGACGATGTCGCCCGGCTGAAGATCGACGGCCTCGACGACGCAGTGACATGGCGACGACACGACGAGCTCGCGCATCTGCACTTCGATGGCGGCGACGCGGGAGCGCGCCGCGAGCACTTCGGCCTCGGCCCGGGCGACGTCCTCGGCGCGGTAGCCCTCGGTGACGAGCTTCAGGGCTGATTCGGCGCGGGCGAGCGCGGCGCGGCCGGCGGCGATGTCTTCCTTGCGCGATCCTTCGACGAGCAGGGCGAGCGTCTGTTCGGCGGCGGCGGTGCGGCCTTCGGCGGCGCGGAGGGCGCGGAGGGCTTCGTCGAGTTCGCGCTGCGCCGCCTGGGCCTGGGTTTCGAGGCGCTTGAGCCGCTCGTATTCCGACTTCGCAAAATCGAGGCCGGCCTGTTCGACCTTGAGCTGTTCGCGGGCGAAGTCGATCTCCTGCCTGCGCGGTCCGGCGGTGAGGCGTTCCAGCGCGGCGGCGGCTTCGTCGCGCTGGGCGCGGGCCTGTTCGATTTCCTCGGCGCGGTAGCCGGCCTTCAGGCGTGCGAATTCGGCTTCGAGGGCGGCAAGGGTGGCCCGGCTCTGGGCGAGTTGTTCATTCAGGTCGAACGGGTCGATGCGGAGCAGGGGCGTGCCCGGCTCGACAATCGAGCCTTCATCGACGAGGACTTCGGCGATTCGTCCGCCGATGCGGGAGCCGACGCGGACGGTATCGGCCTCGATGAAGCCGGAGACGACAAAGGGCGGGGTGCGCGTCTGGTTCCAGGTAAGCCATCCGATAAGGGCGGCGACGATGAGGATGACAGCGGCGGCGGGTTTTGGCATGGGCGTGCGGCTCCTGCGCGAAGCGCGTCTTCTATTTACCCCGCTGCCCGATGCGCGGCAACTCAAGTCGCGGCCAGCCATTATGGGTGCTAGCGGGGATGTCCTGCCGGTTGACCCGCCGGGATGAAAACCTGTATACTATTGGACGGCGAGCGAGTGCCCATTCTGCATGGATTGACGTCCGCGCGACCCGCCATCCCAGGGCATCCGACCTACATGCTCCGAGGGGCGTCCGCCGAAGGCGAAGAGTGGAATCCTCGCGCGTTCGACCACGGCGTTTCCGGGGGAACGAGTCTTCTGCGTCCACATGCCGAGCCTGTCCAACCAGCGGTGAGGAGAGATAGATGTCGTTTGCACGCATTGTTGTGGTGATGTTCGGAATGGGTCTGGCCTGGGCCTTCTGGCCCCAGGGGGCCGAGACGCCGGGTTCGGGGGCGGCGCCGGCGGTGGAAGTTTCCGATGCGAACCTGGCCGCTACTGCCGGGCAGCCGGCGGAGATTGATCCGGAGATACTTGCCCGGGCGGCGCGGATTGGCGGGGCGTTTGACCCGGCCGTACTGGCCCGCGCGTCGCGTCTGAAGCGGATCGTGGACGCCAATCCGTACAAGATGGATCCGCCGGCGTTCTGCTATGACGTGGATACGGACACGGAGTCGATGGAGAAGGTGTGGGAGCTGGTGCCACAGCTCAGTCCCTATCAGCCGCGGTACCAGTTCAGCGACAACAACCGGTGGGGCGGCGCGGCCCTTCAGGGCGAGCCGACGGTTCTGACGTGGAGCCTGGTGCCGGACGGGTTGATGGTTGACGGGTCTCCGAGCGAGCTTTTTTCGGCGATGGACGCCAAGTTCGGGAACCGGGGGCTGTGGATCGCGAAGATCCAGCAGTGTTTCGATCGGTGGGCGGCGCTGACCGGTACGAGCTATGTGCGCGTGACCGCGCCGGGGGTGGACTGGGATGACGGCGGGACGTGGCTTTCGGCGGGCGCCGGACCGACGCGCGGCGAGATCCGCATCGCGAGCATCAACATCGACGGCGGCTCGAACATCCTGGCCTACAATTATTTCCCGCAGATCGGCGACATGGTTCTGGACTCCTCGGAGAACTGGGCCTCGCTGTCGGGCAATGATTACCGCTTTTTCCGCAACACGGTTCTGCACGAGCACGGGCACGGCCTTGGCTTCGGGCACATCTGCCCGATCTACAACCTCTGGCTGATGGAGCCGTTCTTGAACACGGGATTCGACGGCCCGCAGCACGATGACATCCGCGCCGGGCAGCGAGGCTATGGCGACGCGAACGAGCCGAACGACAATTTCATGCAGGCGACGGCGATCGGGCCGGTGATCTTCGGTTCGCCGGTGACGTATGGAAACGTGGCGTCGCCGGCGGTGACGAACGGCACACTGTTGTCGATCGACGGTGACCTCGACGAGGACTGGTACCACTTCACGGTGATCGACGACAGCACGGCGACGGTGACGGTGACGCCGGTGGGCCTGTCGTATGACAACAGTCCGCAGCAGTGCCAGGGGGAACTGGCAAGCTGCTGTTTTTTCAACTTCGTGGACAGCCTGACGGTGTCCAACCTGAACATCGAGCTGTATGACAGCGACGGCATCACGCAGATCGCGGCCGCTGCGAACAACTCCAACGGCGAGTCGGAGACGGTCAGTGACGTCGTTCTGCCGAGCGGCCCCGGCAACTATTACATCCGCATCACCAAGCAGGACGCGGGGTTCACTCCGCAGCTTTACCGGCTCAACATCACGGTCGTGACGGTCGGCGCGGACGTGAGCACGCCGCAGCCGGACCCGGTCGGTTTCGAGGTGTCTCCGACGCCGATCAGCACGACGGCGATCAGCATGACTGCGACCGACGCGACCGACGCGACGGCGCCGATTGAGTTTCAGTTTGACTTCGTCAGCGGCGGCAGCGGCGGCGGGCCGGACAGCCTGTGGCAGACCGCGCGGGACTTCACCGACACAGGACTTCTGCCCAACCGCAACTACACCTACCGCGTGCGGGCCCGCGACAGCGCGCCCCCGCCTGGGCCGAACGTGGGCGCCTATTCGGCCAGTGTCGTTTCGACGACATTCATCGAGACGCCGGCCGGGCTGTCCTTCGGGAGCGTCACGGAGAGCTCCGTCGTCATGTCACTGATCGCGCCCCTGCCGAGCTTCTACACGGTAGACCTGTCGGGCATTCTGTTTGACAGTGTGACGCCCGGCGGGGATGACGGGCTCAACGAATGGGTGCAGGTGACGACCGACACGGCGATCAATCTCACGCCGAACACGCTGTACGAGTTCCGGGCGAAGGCGCGCAACCGCCTCGCGGTGGACCGCGATGAATGGAGCCCGTCCGGCTTCAGGGCGACGCTGGCCGCGGTACCGGGCGCGCCGCTTCTTTCGAACGCGGCGAGTACGTCAATGGAAGTGGACCCCGACGCGGGGGCGAACCCGGCCCACACGGAGATGTGGATTCGCTGCGTGGCGACCTCGCCGTTTGACGCCAACTGGGACGGCCAGTATGTGGACGCGGGCGGCCTGCCGTCGGTGACGCCGGTGTGGCAGTCGGACGCGGCGTGGGGCGGGCAGACGGTTTCGGGGATGCAGCCGGAGACGGAATACACGTTTGTCGCGCGGGCGCGCAATCTCGACGGGATTGAAACCGCCGATGGAGCGACGGCTTCGCTCTCGACGCTGGCCGTGGGCTTGTGCGATCTTCTGGGCGACGTGGACGACAGCGGCGTGGTCGATGCCCTCGATATCGCCGGTTTTGTCCGGGTCAAGCTCGGGATGCCCGATGGCGGCGACCAGGTCGGCTGTGCCGATTATGGCAATGGGGACGTGATGCTCGACACGGACGAGTTCGTCACGGACCTGTTGGGCGAATGAAGCTGGAACGAATCGCGGCGGCCTGATTGCACTATCGCGCCTTCGATGCACCGTACAGAAAAACGCCCGCGCAGGAGTTTGCGCGGGCGTTTTTTTGTCTAAGGGTTAGCCACCCACCACCCGTGGTTGCCTTATTGTCAGGCGCGGGCGGCGCGGTGTGGGTCTGCCGCGGGCGCGCGGCAATGTCGCCGTCATCAGTTCAGGGCGGCGTTGACACTGCCGACGGTCGCGGGGATCGCGCTGCCGGAGTCGTCGCCCGAACTGTCCGAGCCCGAGTCGCCCGACGGCGTGTTCGCGCCGATCAGTGCGTTGACCAGGGCCTGCGTGAGGCCGAACGGGTTGTAGAAGCCGGGGCTTCCGCCGAATCCGGTCGGGATGATGAAGCTGAGGTTCAGGTTGGATCCGAAGAAGCCGGCCGCATCGCAGCCGGTCGAGCCCAGGACGCAGACGGCCACCGCCGCCGCCGTGAACTTCGTCAAACGTGATCGCTTGGTCGTCATGGATTGCTCCCCTTGGAACGTGTTCGTCCAGACGCTTTTTCGGCGCGCAGGGGGCGGCGCATGAGCTAATTGTGTTATGGGCGGTGATCGAACGCGGCCTTGACGATCGGGTGCCGCCCGCGGCGCAAAAGATGCCCGAACGCCCGCCGATAGTCGGCCAGGCGATAGGTGGCGACCGGGAGGGCGGAGAGGTCGAGCGTGCCGGCGGCCATCCAGTCCAGTACGAGGCGGTAGCTGTGGACGGGTTTTTCGGCGACGGTTTCGATCTGGCGGCCGTTGGCTCCAATGATCTCCAGCTCGTCGAACCAGATGGGTGTAGTGTCCACGAGCGTGATGCCGCTGGTCCCGACCAGGACGAGGCTTCCGCGGCTGCGCGTCCACTTGATTGCATCGGTCATGCCCGCTCCGTTGCCGGTGCAGTCGTAGACGAGGTCGAACCCTCCGATCAGGGCCTGGTTGCCGAATCGCGCGGGGATTCGTCGGCCGCCGACGTGGCGCGCGACCAGGTCGTACCGCTCGGCGGGCCGGGCCTTGCGCGGCGCGGGGAGTATGTGAGTCGCGCCGAGCCGCGAGGCGATCCGCGCCTGAAAGTCGTGCCGGGCGAGCACGGTAACAGGGTTGTCGTGTCCGAGCGCGCGGAGGGCGGCGGTTATTCCGAGGGCGATGATACCGGCGCCGTTGATGAGGACAGTCTCGCCGGGGCGCGGCGGCCGGCGCAGAACAGCGTGCGCGGATGACGCGATCGGGTCGGTGAGGACGGCGTGTTCATCGGGTACCGCGTCGGGCACGGCGTGAAGCTGCGAGACGTGGGCTACGAAGTACTCGGCCCAGCTTCCGCCGGTCAGGGGGTTTAACCCGACAAGCGCGCGGGGGGGCAGGCGCGGGTCGCCTGTGCGCTGGCAAAGCGACGTCCGCCCGGCAGCGCATTGCGGACAGGGCGGCGCCGCGCCGGCGGCGGGGCAGCCGAGCGCAGGCTCGACGCAGACGCGCTGCCCTCTTGTCCAGCCGGCGACATTGGCACCAACATCATCGATGTCGGCGACGTTTTCATGACCGAGTGCGGCGGGGAAACGGGCGAACCGCTGGAGAATCGTCGCCGGATGCTGGCTAAGGGTGATGAGTGCGAGGTCGGTGCCGCAGATGCCGCCGAGGCGCGTCCGCAGGCGGACCCAGTCCGGGCCGGGAAGATCGGGGATGGGCTGATCGACGAGCCGTAAGCCGGAAAGCGGTCCGCAACAGGCCGACTTCGCAAGGAGCATTGCGGCGCGACAGAGGATCCATCCGGCGGGCGAGATGTGGTAGACCAGCGCCTTCATGCGTGGGGGTAGTATAGACGCGGCGAGAGGGTAGGGGGCGGCGCGGCGCGCATAACGAGCGGAGATGCGCAGGCAGTATCAAGCTCAAGCGGGAAAAGGGTTTACGCTGTGTGAGACGCGATTTTTACAGGCCGCGGGCGAGACTGGTGCCGGCTGCGCCGCTGGCGAGCAGGGAGTCGCCCATGCGAACGCTGACCTCCTGGGCGTCGATGGAGTAGCGCTGGCCGAGCTCGGCCAGGACGCGCGAGAGCGTCTGCTGCTGGGCGGGCGTGGGGCGGCCGTTGGAGTGTGTTGAGGAGAGCAGGACGGCGATGACGCCGGGTTGCTCGGGGTGGGCCTGTTGATATTTCCAGGCGTCGCTTCGGAAGAGGCGGCCGTTGGCGTCGATGCGAAGGTGGTAGAAGCCGGCGGCGGCTGCCGTCGATTCGGCACGGACTTCGATCTCTCGCCAGTCGGTGGCGCCGGCGGATCGGCCGCGCAGGGGCGTGACCGGGGAGAACTGTGCGAGCCAGAGGAGCAGGAAGGTCCCGCCCGTCATGGAGAGCACGAGGAGAATGAGCGTCTTGTAATGGCGATGCTGATGGCGGTTCGTGGAAGAAGAAGCGGCCATGGAACCCTCAACCCGGCAGCAGTATTTGCCACCCACCCTGCTTAACCGTGCGGCTAATCTAATCTTATCTATCGGTCGCTGGCAAAGAGAAAAATTGACAAAGTGGCAAAAAATTTCGCGCGAAAGGGGGTTTGCTGTCGTGATTGCGGCGCGTTTATCAGACCTGCCGGCGTAGCAGTATCATGCCGGGCCTTTTTCCATGAAGACGGAGCCGAAGGTATAGGACGTTGCGCCGGAGAGCATTTTCGGGCGTTCCACGCTCCCGGTGAGAAGGGCGTGGAGGGCGGCCATGGCGCGCATGAAGCGGCCGAAGCCGAAGCACTGGGGGGACGCCAGATACCGGTGGCCAGTGTCAATGAATGTGTCACCGCCGCGCGGCCGCAGGCCGGACGGTTCGACGAACTGGCGCCAGACGTCGTCGGGCGAATCGAGCCGGCCGAATGCCTGCGGGTTGGCATAGTCGAAGGTGTAGCCGACGGTTCCGCCGGGGCGCAGGACGCGGGCGACCTCGGCGTTGCACTGGACGCGTCCGCTGACCGGCAGATGCTCGAAGACGCAGACGGAGAAGACGTGGTCGAAGAAGGCGTCGGGGTATTCGAGGCGGCGCATGTCCATCTGCCGGCCGATCACGCGCCAGCCCATCTTCTTCGCTGTGTTCTCGGCTTCGACGCAGAGGCCCTCCTCCAGGTCGATGGTATGCAATTCACAGCCACGGCTTGCCAGGTAGCAGGAGAAGAGCGAGCCCGCGCCGCCCATGTCGAGGATACGGGCACCGGGGCGGATGGGGGTGTTGGCGACGAGCCAGGCAATTTCCCAGAGCAGGAACCAGGGGATGCGGAGTTCGTCGGGGTTTTCGGGGTGGGGCCGGTAGTCCGGTCCGCGGTTGATGTGTTCCCAGGCGCTGGGCCAGGCGTCGACCGCGCCGTACCAGGAGGAGTATTTCGCGCCGCGGGCCTGCATGCGGCGCATGAGGCCGAAAAGCTCGACGAGCACGAGCCGGCACTCGGGGCGGTCGAGGTCGGCGCGGTCCATCGTTTTGCTGATGCTGGTGAGCGACATGGCGGGGAGTATATCAGGAGTCGCGTGGGGCACGGCGCGGGGAGAAATCGGCGCGGCGCGGGGGCGCGGGCCGCCACTTCATGCCTGGCGCTGATAGACTTCGCAGCCTATGAACGAAGGCGTGAGCCCAGGCCGCGTGGCGCGGTGGTTCGAGACGACGGCGCGGCCGGGGGCGCTGCTGCTTGTCGTCGTCGCGGCGCTTTATGCACCGTCGCTGGGCGACGGCTTCATGATCGACGATCACCGGGCCCTGCGCGTTCTGGAAGAGTATCGCGCCGGGCAGCGTTCCGCGCCGGACGTGTATCGCTTCCTCATGGGGGACGTCGAGCGTAACCGGGCTGAGCGCGAGGCGGGCTGGTATCCGTGGTGGATGGCGGACGAGCTGAAGTATCAGCACATGCGTCCGCTGGCGGAGTGGATGCTGTATGCGGAGTACCGCGTCTTCGGGGCGCGGCCGATCGGATATCGGCTGGTAAGCCTGGGGCTGTACGGTCTCGGCGTCGTGCTGGTGCTGCGGCTGATGCGGGTTGTCTGCGCGGAGGAGCGGACGGCGCGGCTGGCGGGGCTGGTCTTCGCCGTGGCGGCGTCGCATGCGATCCCGGTGATGTTCGTGTCGTCGCAGGGGGACGTGGCGGCGCTGGTTTGTGCCGTTGGAGGGGCACTCGCGGCGGAGGGCTTCCTCCGCCGCGGCGGGGCGGCACGGCTGGCGGGGTTTCTGCTGTTCTTTTCGGCGGGGCTGGGGCTGAAGGAGGCGATGCTCCCGGTGGCGGCGGCCCCGCTGTTGATGTGGCTCCTGCGGCGCGGCGACGGGGCGGCAGGGCGGCGGGCGCTCGCCGCGACGGCATTGTCGGCGGCGGTAAGCGGGGCGTGGCTGGCGCTGTACGTCGCGGGGGGCTACGGCAGCAACACGTCGATCATGCTTGATCCGCTGCGGGATCCGGCAGGGTACCTGTCGGCCGGGCCGGGGCGGGCCCTGGCGCTCCTTGCCGCGTGGGTGGCGCCGCTCAATCCGTTCCTTTTCGAGTGCAAAACCGGCTTTCAGGCGTACGAGCGAATGTATCTGGCGGCCGGGGCGGTCGTGCTGACGCCGATCGCCGTGATGCTTTGGCGGCGGCACCGCCGGGCAAGGGGGGCCGCGGCGATGGCACTCTGGACGGCGATGTTCCTTCCGATCCTGGTGTGCACGCCGGCGGACGACCGGGTGATGATGCTGCCGAGCGTGGGCCTGGCGTACTTCGCGGCGGTGTGGATCGCGCACCCGGCGGGGGCGCGGCGTTATCGGCGGATCCCGCTGCTGCTTTTTGTCGGGGTGCAGGCGACGACGGTTCTGGCGGCGGGGCGGCTGCTGGCCTTTCTGGAGCGCGAGTCGCAGCGGCACCTGGCGATGATGACCGCCGACGGCGGGGAGCACCTCTACGTGGTCAACAACCCGTTCGCGTTCGAGGGGCTGTTCATGATGGACCGGCTGCGGTCGATGCCGGAGTGGCGGCACGCGCGGGTGAGCCTGCTTTCGGACGCGCTTGCGCCGACGGTGAGCTGGCGCGGCGAGCGGGTGCTGCGGCTGGAGGCGGGCGACCCGCCGATTCTGTCGGGGTTTCTGGGGCGGATGGGCGCGGTGCGCGGGCGGCCGCGGGCCGCCGGCGACACGCAGCGGGGCGACGGCTTCACGGCGCGGATCGTCGAGGCGGACGCGCGCGGCGTGCGCGCGGTGGAGTTCGTCTTCGACCGGCCGGTGCGGGCGGGGGAGATGCGGTTTTACACGGTGGACGCGCATGCCAGCCCGCATCGGATCGAGCCGGAGTAGAGCGCGTACGGAGGGGCGGCGGGGCATGGCGTCCGTGGCGCGGCGCGGGCCTCCGGCGCGGGCGAGCGTTTCGGTGCCATGTCACTGGCCGTTGGCCGGCTCGGTCTTTCGCGGCTCGGGGATGTCGATGTTGAGCTGGGCGTCGGGGCTGTCGAAGAGGCGCGTGGCGGCGCGGGTGTACTTGCGGACGAATTCTTCCTCGGTCATTTTCGCGGCGGTGGCGAGCTTGGCGAGCATGACGGGGTTTTTGAGGTCGGACAGTTCGAGGCGGATCATGTATGCCCGGGCGACCTTGTAGTTGTCGGTGTGGACATCGACCTGGCGGATGCGCGTCCGGTTCGTCGCGGGGTCGACCATTTCGTGGAAGCTGACGGGGCAGAGGTTGCTGTGCTGGATGGTGACCATGACGCCCCCGGTGAGGTCGCGGGTTTCATCGAGCAGGAGGCGGACGGCGCCGTTGCCCAGATCGCGGCAGTAGGCCATGTCGAGCGGGGTGGGCGGGGCGCAGCGGAGCATGTAGCCGATTGTCTGGGGGACAATCGTGATTTTGTCGCCGCGGGCTTCGAAGCGCTGGGTGATTTCGTCGGTGAGCATTCGGGCGAGGGGCACTTCGGCGAGGCGGATGTGCCCGGCGGCGTCGAGGGGGACTTTTTTATGGAGGAGGCGTTCGAGTTCTTCCTTGTCGCCGAGGCGGTAGGCGAGGCCTTCGGCGACGATGGCGACGCCGTCGTTTCGGCCCATTGCCTTTCGCTTGAGGATGGCGCCTTCGAGGACGTCGACGATGTTCTGGACGGTGGTGGTGGCGGCGAACTCCTCGGGGATGAGGGTGACGGTGGCGCCGGTTGCCTTTCCGATGCCGAGGGCGAGGAAGCCGGCGTGGCGTCCCATGGCGACGACGCAGTACCAGCGGCCGGTGGTCTTGGCGTCTTCCATGAGATTGGCGACGAGTTCGCTGCCGAGGTGGCGCGCGGTATTGAAACCGAAGGTGGGGATGTCTCCGGGCAGGGGCAGGTCGTTGTCGATGGTCTTGGGGACATGGACGACGCGGATGCGCCCGCCTGTGCGTTCGGCGACGAAGCGGGCGGAGAGGGCGGTGTCGTCGCCGCCGATGGTGACAAGATGAGTGACACCCAGATCGGTGAAGTTGTGAATGACCCGGGCGACTTTTTTGTCGTCGGGCCTCACGTGGCCTTCGACCTCGATGCTGTTTTCGTCGAGCAGGGTGGTCCGGCTGGTGCGCAGGACGGAGCCGCCGTCGAAGTGAATCCGGGCGACGTCCTTGATCTTCAGCTCGAGGCAGTGGCGTTCTGGCACGAACTTGTCGGAGGCGAGGTGCTTGAAGCCGTCGTAGATTCCGACGACGGACATCCCGCGGTTGATGGCTTCAATCGCGGCGGCGCCGATGACGGCATTGATGCCCGGCGCGGGGCCTCCGCCGACGAGGATGGCAAGCTTTGCATGGTTGAGGGGCATGTGGATTCCCAGGAGGTAAATCGTTTCACTGAGCTCTGAATTCTAGCATGGATCCATGACGGAGAAACGGGCAATCTGCTTTAGATTTGTCCGTGCCCGGCCCGGAATTCCGTCGCCGTGATTGCGCGGCCCTGCCTTTCGCGGCCGACCGGGTGGATTATATGGGAACGGAGGGCGGGGAGACATGTCCCGCCGGGTGCGGTCTGTGTACGGGAGGCGACTCTTGGGATCGAGGATGCTGACGGTTGTGCTGAAGGAGGGGATGCCGACGGCGGAGGAAGCGCGAAGGCGCCTGTCGGAGGCGCTGGACGAAGCGCGGGGGCGGGGGATGGCGGCGCTGAAGCTGGTGCACGGGTATGGTTCATCCGGGGCGGGGGGGCGGGTTTGATTCGGCGATTCGGCTGGCGGTGGAGGCGTGCCCGGCGCTGGAGCATGACCGGGACCTGCTGGGGCGAAACCCGGGTGTGACGATTGTGGTGCTGTGACGCGTCCGGGGCGGGGGCTATCATGGGGCGGTACCCGGGTGTGGAGGTTGCGCGCGTGTCAACGGGCGAGGAGATCGTGGCGGCGGTGCGGCGGTCGGAGGTGTCGCTGGCCGAGCAGGTGTCGCAGTGGGAGTCGCTGCCGTACGGGGTGGCGTACTGGAGCGGTGCGTTTCCGGTTTCATCGGAGGCGAACCAGCTTCGGGACGTGTGGCTGGCGGACGTGGATGGTGCATCGGCCTACGAGCGGGCGGAGGCGTGGTTTTCCGAGCGGGGCGTGGTGTGCGGGCGGTGGACGGCGGCGAGCGGCCAGCCGGAAGAGCCGGTGGCGCGGCTGCTGGCCGACCGCGGCTGGCGGCGCGTGGAGATGGCAGCGTGGAGCCTGGAGCGGTGGGACTGGGCGCAGGACGCGGCACAGGCGGATATCCGGGTGCTGCCGGCGCGTGCCATGCCGAAGGCATTTCGGGGGACGTTTGAGTCGGGCGGGGCGGAGCTGGCGGCGGAGCGGCTGAATGATTCGCGGATCGACGTGTTCGTGGCGCTGCGCGGGGGCGAGCCGGCCGGGCGGATCGGCTATCTCCAGGTGGGGGACGTCGCGCGGCTGACGGAGGTTTTCGTTTTGCCGCGGTCGCGCGGGGCGGGGGTGGGGCGGGCGATGGCGGGGCACGTCTTGCGGCTGGCGCGGCGGCTGCTTCCGAAGGCGCTGGTGGCGTCGGCGCCGTCGGATGATGCCGAGGCCGCGGCGTTTCTCGGGCGATGCGGGTTCATGCGGCGCGCGGTGACGGCGCACTTCGAGCGCGGGGCGTAGCGGCGCTCATTCATCGGAAGCGGTATCAGGCGGACTTGACGGCGACGAAGCGCGTGACGCTTCCGAGGTCCTTGATGACGTCGGTCGTCGCATGGATCGTGCAGGCGTCGCCCTTCTTCGGCTGCACCAGGCGCGGGGCCTTGTTGCGGACCTCCCACGGGCGGCCGCCGCGGCGGCGGACTTCCATCGAGTCGGCGAGTAGCCTCTTGCGGCGCACGCGTTCGCGCTTGTTGGCGGCATCTTTGCCGAAAAGGCGCGAAAGCGTCTTGGCCGCGGCCTCGCTGGTGGGCGTCTTGGTGACCGTCAGGCTGATCGTCGTACCGGGCTTGATCTCGCTAGCCATCGAACCAACTCTCCTCGTGCAATCTCATATTTGGCGAAAACCCGGATTTTACAGCCTGGCGTGGGCTGCGGCAAGCGGAGCCGCGCGGGGCTGAAAACAGCGGGTTTTTGGCCGGCCCCGGCCCGCCGTGGGGCGGGCCGAGGCGGGAGACGGGGGGTTAGTCGATGATCGCGGAACCGGTGTTGCAGAAGTAGTAGCCGGGCTTGTCGAGGGTGACAACTCCGGCTTCGTTGTAGGTGCCCGGCTTGATGTAGAAGCGGCTGTTATTGGGTGCGGCGTTGTGGGCCTGCTGCACGCTGTCGTAGGGGAAGATGCAGGTTCCTGCCTCCACGAAGAAGAAATCACCGACGTACATGTTCTCGCCGGACAGGCAGTTTTCGGTGGCGAGGGTCGGCTGCCCGCAGGAGCCGCCGCGCATGGCCATCTGGTTCTGGATGATGTTCCATTCTTCGGCGGTGATGCAGGTGTACTCTTCGTTGCTTCGCATGTTGGCGGGGATGGCGGCGCCGTCGACGAGATTGGCCCATTCGTTGTAGTCGGTGACGATGGTCCGGTTTCCGCCGCTGTCGCAGAAGTTGTTGTTGTTCGTGTTCCAGGCAATGCTGGCTTCGAGGGTGCCGTCGCAGTCCCAGTCGGTGCTGATCATCTGCGTGCCGGCGACTTCGTTCAGGGCGTCCTCATCGAGGGCGCACATGCGGCCGTGGGAGTAGTCGATGTCCTTGAAGAGGGCGAGGTCGAAGGTCAGTCCGTTGCACAGCATGTTGAACTTGACGCCGGAAAGCTGGTAGCGGTAGCTCATGACGCTGGGCATGTTGGAGACGTACGGACCGACGTAGTCCGGGTCGGCGGTGTCGCTGCCGCAGTACTGGCTTCCGCAGTGGGACAGGCCGAGGTTGTGACCGAATTCGTGTGCGAGGGTCGCCGCCTGGTCGAAGAGGGTGCCGGTCTGGCCGGAAAAGGCGCCAAGGGTCACGATGAAGTCCTCGCCGCTGTTGGCCAGCCCGCTGCTGGTGGTGGTGTTGCAGTTTCCGTCTTGGTACTGGTGGGCGAAGATGCAGTAGTGCCAGGGGTTGGCGTTGGCGGCGCGGTCGAAGTTCGCGGCCTTGATCGCGCCGTAGCTGTTCGTGCCGTTGTAGCTGAACAGGCTGGCGTCGCAGTCGTTGGGGTCGCGGACCAGCACGTTTACGTGGGTCAGTTGATCGTCGACGACGATGGTCAGGGTGTGGCCCTGGCAGGCGAACATCTGCACGACGGCGTCGATGACCGCCTGGCTGGGCTGGTGGGAATGGTTCGGCGTTCCGCCGACCATGTAGTCAATCTCGATGTAGAAGTTGTCCGCCCGGACGCCGGGGGCGAGGGCGAGCAGGCAACCGAGCATGGTTAACGCGTGTTTTCGCATGGCTGAAATCCTGAATCATGAGCGCCGTGGCCGGCGATTATCCAGTTCTTTCACGAAACGGCAGAGGCGCGGGGTATTCGCGCCGGGTTAATCCAGAAGCAGATCGACAAACGTCGTCACGTCGGGGGATGCCGCGCAGAGTTCGCGCGGGGTTCCGACGCCGCTCAGGTTGACATTGGTGTAGGGGTCGATGTCGAGGCCGTCGACGAGGCCGTCGCCGTTGACGTCGCCCAGCAGGCACGAGGTCTGGACGCGAAGGCACGCGAGACCACCGTGGTGTGCATGGATCGTGGCACCTGTCGAGACGCCGATGACCGACTGGCCGACGTTGTGGTACGAGCCGGGCAGCGTGGTTTCGGCTCCGGCGGAGAGGATCGGGCAGCGGGCGCTGTCGGCGTGCAGATCCGCGACGAGCAGGACACCGCCCAGGAGGCTCAGCAGTATGAAGGCTGATTTTTTCATGGTTCGTACTCCCTGAGGTTGCGGCGGTTACTGCATGTTGACGAGGACGAGGACCAGGCCCTTTTCCCCCCTGGGGAGGGAGGTCATGGCCTTGCCGATAATCGCGCCCTGGGCCCTGGCGTGGTCGAGCACCTTCATGGCGTGACCGGGCGTGTCGGACGTCGTGAGCAGATCGCCGGGCGAGACTTCGGCCTGCGTGGCGTCGACGTAGCAGTAGACGCGGCCGGTGAGTGCCACGGCGATTCTGCCGTTGACGAGCAGGTGGTCCTGGCCAGGCTCGCGCTTCTGGCCCATGAGCAGCCCGGTGCGGACTCCGCCCGCGCCGGAGACGATGCCGGCGACCTTGTGGTCATAGGCGGTTTCGCTGGCGATGAGCTTGCCGGGATTGTCCTTGTCGATGCAGACGACCATGCCGGGCGTCGCGTCTCCGGTGACGTCGAAGTCCTCGGAGAGGTCGGAGCCGCCCGTGATCTGGAGGACGGGGGTGGTGATTCGGCCGGGGTCGCCGACGGAGCCGAATTCGCCGTCGAGGGTGATCTCGGCGTTACCGGCGGCGTCGCGGATGAGGACCTGTCCGCCGGTGTCGGTGGTTTCAGCGCCGAGGATTTCGACGGTTTCGGTGCCGTTGTCGTCGAAGACGCGGATTTCACCGCCGGTGCCGACGCTTTCGCCGTCGAACTGCACACGGACGGCGCTGACGCTGTCGTAGACCGAGACGAGGCCGCCGATGTTGGTTCCGCCGTCGCCGTCGATGGCGACGCCGGTGCTGCCGTCATTCTGGTAAAGCGCGATGTAGCCCGCGCCGGCCGAGTCGCCGTCGAGGGTGATGCGGTTGGATCCGGCGGTGTTGCGGAGGCCGACGAAGGCGGCGTCGCCGCTGTCGCCGTCGAGGTCGATGGTCGCGGTGCCGGCGGCGTTGCGGACGAAGATCTGACCGCCCTCGGTGGTGGATTCCGCGCCGAGAAGTTCGATGGTCTCGGTGCCATCGTCGTCGAAGACGGAAATCTCGCCGCCGGTGCCGGTGCTCTGGCCGGCGATAACGACGCGGGTGAGGCTGACGGCGTCGTGGACGCTGATCGAGCCGCCGGTGTCGGCGTTGCTGGCATCGCCGTCGATGGTGACGCCGGTGCTGCCGTCGGCCTGGAGGAAGGTCGCGACGGCTCCGCCCGATGCGCTGTTTGCGTCGCCGTCCAGCGAGATTCGATTTGAGCCGGCGCTGTCGCGGACGTTTATGAGTCCTGCGCCACCGGAATCACCGTCGAGGAATACGCTGATGCTGCCGTCGCCGGCGCGGACTTCGACGTCTGCGCCGCCGTTGGCGTTGGTCGCATCGGCGTCGATGAGGAGCCCGATCGTGCCGTCTGCCTGATTGATGGTCAGGGTACCGCCGTCGTTGGTGCCGGCGTCATCTCCTTCGAGGAGGATGCCGGTGAGCGAGGCGTCGGAGTTGCGGAGGGTGAGTTGTCCGCCCGCGTTGCTGGTGGCGGAGAGGACGACCGTTTCGTCGTTGGTGATGGAGGAGTCGCGGAGGAGGATCTCGCCGTAGGCGGCTCCCCAGAGGCGGATCTGTTCGAGCCCGTCGGCGCCGTAGGTGCTGATCTGCGAGGCGTTGCCGAGGAGCTGGATGCTGGGTTGGGCCATGGCCCCGTTCTGAATTGAAAGCGTGCCGGGGGTAAGGGGGGCTGCGCCGCGGCCGAGCGTGATGGCGTCGTCGAGTTCTTCGCTGGCGACGCGATCGACGCGCAGGGCATAGGGAACGGTCTGAAGCGGGACGCGGGGGGTAAGCTCGGCTCCGCCGTTGACCGCGATGCCGAGCAGGCGGTCGCCGCCATCGAAACTGGAGGCGGAGACGGGGAAGGAGGTGTCGACGACGCCGTCGTTGATCGGTACGGCGAGGACATTGATCGGGCCTTCGACGAGGATTGCAGCGGCAGTGTAGATGTTGAAGGTGAGGTTCACGGTCGGGCCGGGAAGGGCATTGCCCATGTTGTCGGTGAGGACCGCCTGGTAGCTCAATCTGCGGCTGGCGAGGATGGGCGCGCGCGGCTCCGCGCCGTCGGCGTCAACTTCGAGGGCCATCACGTTTCGGGGACCGTCGGAGTCGACGGACACAGACTGATTCGTGGCCACCTGATCCTCGTTCGAGGACGCGGCGCCCAGGCGGATTTGTTCGTCGTCGACGAGCGGGGCCTGCCCGGCGGGCGGGAGCTGCGCCGGGGGCTCTACTTCGGCGACCGGAGCGACGGTGGGCGGGTTGTTGGCCGCGTTTTGAAGCTCAATGGCCGCGCGGACGTCTTCGACGGCGGCCGGAGTGGTGACCTGCGGGGCCGGGGCGGGTGCCGGCGCAGCGCCCGGCTCGCCGACGGCATGCGAGCGGGTGATGTCGATAAGGACACCGACCGCGAGGGACAGGGTGAGCGCGCTGAACATGATCTTGCTTCGCGTGTTCATGGTTCTTTCTCCCGGATGTGACGTGGCGCGCCGGCCTCGGCCGGCAGAGAAAAGGAGACGCCCGGATGAATTGATCGGAGTCCCCCTCCGTGATGCGGGACTCATGGCGCGGATCGTACCACAAGCTGTTGCGAGGAGTCTATCTTTCGGCGCGCGATTTTCAGAACGCCGGATTCTCGGATTTGGGTGTGCTCCAGGAACATGCGAAGCAATGGAAACGCTCTGCGGAGTCCCGGCGCGATGACGATGGGCGGGCGCGACAATTGCAGGCGGCGTGGCCCGTCAATTGCTATGGGTCGTGGGCGACAGATTTGCGCGGGCCGGATGCGCCGCCGCACGCGCCGGGGGAGGAGGCCAGGCGCGCGGCGAGGTCCGTCAGGAATCGTGGCGTGCATGGATCGGCCGCCGCGCGGGAGCGGGCGGCACCGGAAAAAGTGCCGTTAGCTTGACACCGAATCCTTCGCGGCCGGGGCGGTCAGCCGGCCGACTCGGCGCGCTTCTCGGGGCTCGGCGCGGGCCGGGCCGGCGCGGAATGCGGCTGGGGCGCCGCCGGCGCCGGATGGGCCACGGGCGGAGACGCCGAGGCGGGCTTCGGCGGCCGGGGGGCCTTGTCCTTCTTGTCGTGGTCGTCGTGCTTTTTCGTCGCGGGCGCAGGCGTCTTGGTCGGCACGAGGAGCATGGTCATGCGCCGGCCGAGCATCTTGGGAAAGGCCTCGACCTTACCGACGTCGGCGAGGGCGGTGATTATCTCCTGGAAGCTCTCATCACCGATGTCCTGGTGAAAGCGCTCGCGGCCCTTGAACATCATTGTGAACTGGACCTTGTCGCCGTGTTCGAGGAACTGGCGCGCCTTTTCCATCTTGATCTTTCGGTCGTGGGGATCGGTCTTGGGGCGGAGGCGCACTTCCTTGAGCTTCTGTTCGTGGTGCTTCTGCTTGAGCTTCTTGGACTGAAGGTACTTGTGCTTCCCGTAGTCCATGATCTTACAGACCGGCGGGCGCTCGTTGGGCGAGATCTCCACCAGGTCCATGCCGACCTCGCGGGCACGGCGCAGGGCCTCGTCGGTCGAGATGACGCCGTGCATCGTGCCGGTTTCGTCGATCAGGCGAACCGGCGAAATCCGAATCTGCTCGTTGCATCGTGGGTTGGAAATGGGCGTTCCTTTCAAAAAAAGACGTCAGAATGAGAAAACGTCAAAACTGCTTTGGGACGGCGTAAACGCCATCGGCCCGTCGCCGGCCGTATTATCTCCCTTGCTCGCTGCCGGGCCTGTTTTCGGTTGTCAGCAGCGCGACAAACTTCTCAAGCGGCATGTTCTCCTGTCGTTTGCCCTCGCGGTCGTTGGCGTTCACGGCGCGGGCGGCCGCCTCCTGTTCGCCGACGACGGCGATCCAGGGCACCTTCATCTGGCGCGCGCGGTGTTTCTTCGGGCCGATCTTCTCGGCGGAGTCGTCCAGCTCGGCGCGGAGCCCGGCGGCCTTCAGGGCGGCCAGGACCTCGCGGGCGTAGGTGTCGCTCTTTTCGCTGATGTTTGCGACGACGACCTGCACCGGGGCCAGCCAGAGCGGGAAGGCGCCCTCAAAGTGTTCGATGAGGATGCCGACGAAGCGTTCCATGCTGCCGAACGGGGCGCGGTGAATCATCACCGGGCGGTGGAGGCGGTTGTCGCGGCCGACGTATTCAAGCCCGAACCGCACGGGATTGTTGTAGTCCGCCTGGACGGTGCCGAGCTGCCACTCGCGGCCGATGCAGTCCTTGACGACAAAGTCGATCTTCGGCCCGTAGAAGGCGGCTTCGCCGACTTCCTCCGTCGCCGACATGCCGGAGTGCGCCACGGCGGTGCGGACAGCGGCCTCGGACTCGGCCCAGGCCTGGGGGTTCTTGATGAACTTGGGGTCGTTCGGATCGTGAAGCCCGACGCGTACGCGGTAGTCCTTCAGCCCGAGCACTTCGAGGACGTAGCGGGTGAGCCTGAGGCAACTGGCCATTTCGTCCTGCAACTGTTCGGGGGTGCAGAAGAGGTGGGCATCGTCCTGGGTGAAGCCGCGGACGCGGGTCATGCCGGAGACTTCGCCGGACTGTTCGTAGCGGTAGACGGTGCCGAACTCGGCCAGGCGCACGGGCAGATCGCGGTAGCTGTGGGGATCGCTCGCGTAGATGCGCATGTGGTGCGGGCAGTTCATGGGCTTGAGAAGGTAGCCGTCGTTGCCGGAGAGGCGCTCGCGGATGATGGCGAGGTTGCTCTCGCGGGCCTCGGGGCTGCGCTGGATTCGCTTCGCGGGGGGAACGCCCTCGTCCGCGCCGGTCAGCTGGGCCCAGGTGTTGTGATCCTCGATCTTCAGCTCTTCGAGCAGGGTCTCGGCGGCCCTGGGCCAGCCGTCGGCGGGAGTCGCCTCGGCGATCGCCACCCAGAGCTCGTTGAGAATGCGGGCGCTGTCGCTTTCGTAGAGCGGCGGGAACTGGGCGTCGCGGTAATAGGGAAAGTGGCCGCTGGTGCGGTAGAGATCGAGCCGCCCGATGTGCGGGGTGTAGACGGGCTGGTAGCCGTTTTCGCGGAGTTTTCCGCGCAGGTGTTCTTCGAGGAGGAGGCGGACGATCGCCCCCTTGGGCTTCCAGAGGATCAGGCCCGCGCCGACGAGGGGATCGACGGTGAAGAGGCCGAGTTCCTGGCCGATTTTGCGGTGGTCGCGCTTCTTTGCTTCTTCGAGCCGGGCGAGGTGTTCGGCGAGCTGCTTCCTGTTGAAGAAGGCGGTGCCATAGACGCGCTGAAGCTGCTGCTTGGAGGCGTCGCCGTGAAGAAAAGCGCCGCTGACGTTGAGGACCTTGAAGGCGGCGATGCGGCCGGTGCGGGGGACATGGGTCCCCATGCAGAGGTCTTCCCAGTATTTTCCGGGTTCGGGGCCGGTGACATAGAAGCTGAGCTTGTCGCCCTTGGCGCGCTCGGCGTTCTCGACCTTGTAGGGGTTGCCCTCGCGACGGACCTTGGCGAGGCCGTCTTCGCGGCTCATCTCGTAGCGGGTGAAGGGGCGGTCTTCGGCGACGATCTTCGCCATCTCCGCTTCGATCTTCTCGAAGTCTTCAGGCCGCAGTCGATGTTCGAGGTCGATGTCGTAGTAATAGCCGTCTTCGACCGGCGGGCCGTAGACAAGCCGGGTCTGCGGCCAGAGCTTGCAGATGGCCTCGGCCATGACGTGCGCCGTGGAGTGGCGCAGGATGGTCAGGGCCTCCTCGTTTTTCTCAGTGAGGATGCGCAGGTGGCAGTCGCCGGCGAGCGGGGCGGCGAGGTCGAGCGTGACCGGTCCGTGGCCGTAGTCGGCGATCGCGCCGATGGCGGCCCTGGCGAGGCCGGGGCCGATCGACGCGGCGACGTCGGCGGCGCTCGCGCCGGCGGGCATCTCTTTGACGGAGTTGTCTGGGAGGGTGATCTTCATCAAAAAAACGTCGAAAAGTCGAAAAATCGAAACGCTGAAAAATCGAAACGGCGATGGGGGAGGCGGCGCGGGGACGGGGCCGACGCGGGGGACGACCGCGCGGCGCAGTGCCAGGGATGGACCGCTGGCGTGGTCACGATGTAAAGGACTGAGCGGACAAGAATGAATGCATTACGGGCATCGCAACGGACCTTTTACTGAGAAGACGGCAAACAGTGTATCCCCGGCATGCCGTCGGGGTCAAGGCGGCCCGCGGCGCTGCGGACGCGCCGGGCGCCGGACAGCAAAGCCGGAGCGGGGCAATCGATCAGCCGCCGATGCGGATCGGCTGGCGGATGTTGAAGTGGAGGCGTGTGTCTCGCCAGAGTTCGCTGGGGCCCAGCGTGGTACCCTGCGGCAGCCACATGTGGGGGTTGGTTGCGTCTAAGTCGCCCATGGTGCTGGCATGTCCGTCGTGAAAAAGCAGGTTGATCTTGTATGCGTTCGGCGCCGCGCCGACCGGCGGTTCTCCATTGGTGTGGCGAAAGCCCCAAATGCGGCCGTCCGTGCGCCCGATGTAGCCGTTGCCGGGAGCGCGGGAGCGGTCCCATGACTGGGAGAAGCTCGCGTAGGCTCCCGTGTCTCCAAATGATCCGCCGAATCCCGCGAACGGACCCAGGTCATAGTCCGGGGGGACGACTCCATCCTGGCTGTTCGCCGCGGAATATCTCGCCCCATCGGCGCACAAGATTTTGTTTGAGGGAACCCCAAGCAGGTTGATATTTGGAGCATAGTTGGCCGGAAGTCCGTCTCCGCCCGGCGGCACCAAGCCCTGGCCACGTTCCTGGGGAGTGCCAGTCGCTTTGGGATCGCACTTGGTCAGTTGAAGTCGAGGTGTGTTGAAACTGACCATTCGACCTGTTCCCGCATTCGGAGCGCCAGCGGAAGGAAAATAGGTTGAAAGGAATTTGTTGGATCGACACAGAAAGGCGGGATTTGACCGAAGCTCATTGAATCGCAAAGCAACTGAGGCGCTGTCTCCACCACCGAGAGGAATGCCGAGCCCCATCATTTCGGCAATCGGGCCCAGGAAATCCCACGTCTGAACCGCGGGGCCAAACGCAGCGGTGGCTCCTTGGAGATAAAGCCCGGTCGTCTGAGGCGAACCTACCAGCGCACCTTCGTTGTCACTTCCATAACTCGCCGCCCCTTGAGCGACTCCCCTCATTTGGGCCAGGCACGCGACCCGCTGTGCCGCTCGGCGCGCTCCGGCGAGCGAGGGCAACAGGATCGATATGATTAGTGAGATGATCGCGATTACGACGAGCAACTCAATTAACGTGAAGCCGCTGCGGGGCTGCTGATGTTGTTCGGGGTTCCTTGAAACGGCGCCGGTGGCGGGGGGTCGTGGTCGCATGGCAGTTCCTTAAGACATCGTCTCCAAGTCTGCTTCGTGGCGCTCGCCGGGTCGGACGCGGTCGATGCGTCGCTTCACCCCGGTTCAACCGTACCCGGCTAATGCCAAGGCTGGGGTCTACCCGGGGGATCCGGCTTTATGATACCGCGCCGGACCTGTATTTCGCACTCTCCCCTACCGGCAAAATGCCGGCATTTGCGGCCCATTCGGGCGACTTCTCGGGGGATTTCGGGGTGCTTCCCCCCCGGCGATTAATCTATTGCCCGGCTTCCGCCCGGGCTGCGTCCATCAGGTCTTCCGGCGGCATGGGGTTATGGCCGACGACGACTTTTCCACAGTCCGGGCAGACGGTTTCTTCTTCGGTATTCGGGTCGAGGCGCTGGAGGAGGATGACGTAGGTCGGGGTGAGCTTGGCCTTGTATTCGCCGTCGGGTCCCTTGGTCCAGAAGCATGCCTCGGCCTGGTAGCCGGCCATCGCGCCGCAGTTCGGGCACTTGAGCGGTTCGATGTCGCCTTCCTTGGGGATGTAGTCGTAGGCTTCCTTGCACTCGTTGCACATGAAGCCTCGGACACTGGCTGCGTCTGTGGCGTCTTCTCCGCCGAGCGTGTACCAGGCGATGCCCGCCGCGGCGACGAATATCACGATGGCGACGATGAGCTTGATTCGATCCTTGCCGGAGGAGTCGGATGTGCTGGCTGGGAGGGTCAAGTGTCTATTGCCTCTTGGGCTGAGGGTTTCCTGTTTCTGGTTCGCGGGCCGATGCGGCCTCGGGACGTTACGGGCTGCAAGATCATGACCTGCATGAAGAACATGCAGTCTGGAGCGGAGCCCCCGTACGGGAGGATAGTTTCCTTCGAAGCGCGGGGCCGATCAAGTGGCCTGGGCGCGAAATAAGTGTTAAGGGGTGAGCGATTTGTGAAATTCGAGCCCGGGCAGCGGCCGTGCGCGGCCGGCCGACGTGCGGCCATGTCGTGGGGTCGATCAGGGCGTCGCGGGGTAGGGACCGGAGACGAATTCGGGGTCGAGGGCGACTTCGACGTCTGGCTCGTAGTCTTCGCCGGTCGAGGCGTAGGAGGACATCTTCCGCAGGACGGTGCTGAGGGCGAAGTGCTTTCCGGGGCAGGCGGTCTTATGGGTGACGCCGCCGTGGGTGTGGATCTTCGATCGGGGGATTCGGCATTTCTGGGTGAGGAAGTCGGCCAGCCGGGCGAGCGTGGCGATCTGTTTCGGGGTGGGCGGGTGGTCGTCGAGGTCGCCGATGAGGCAGATGCCGATGCCGTGGTCGTTGTAGTAGTTGTTGGGGGTCTTGCAGTGGGCGCCGTGCTTCTGCTGGTTCCAGCGGCCGCCGACGAACACCTGGCCGTCGGGATAGTTGACGCCATTTCCGATGACGAAGTGGTAGCCGAGGTCGTCCCAGCCGCGGCCCCTGACATGCCACTCGCGCATGCTCTGGGGCGAGCCGGTATCGGAGCCGGAATGGTGAATGACGATGCACTCCCATCGGCCGGAGATGCCGCGGGCGGGTGTCCAGGCGCTGTCACCTGACGCGGGCCGGCTGGGTTGGGGCGCAGGTCGCCGCGCGACGGGCTCGGGCCGGGGCGGGGGCCGGCGGATGGGCTGCATGGGGGCGGGGCGTCCGCCGACGTACGGGTCCATGTCGGCGATCTTGCGCTGGGGCTTTTCGGCGCAGCCGGTTGGGGCAAGGGCAAGCAGCGCGCCGGCGAGGGCAAGCGCGGGGTACGTCCTGGGGATGAATCGAGCGCGGCGCGTGAAGTTCTTGGTCATGTGTTTATCGGTATCGGCGATTCGCTGTGCGACAGCCTACCATCGGGCGGCAAGGGGCGGCAAGTGAGTTTTCCTCCGCGTTGCACGGGTGGCGCCCAGGCGCGTTATACGGTCGCGCGGCGCGCCGCGGGCGGCTAATTCTCGACATACGCCCTCAGATACGCACGGCTGTCTTCCTGGTTCGCCGCCTCCTGAAGGACCGCCAGAAGTCCGCGAAAGTCGCCGCCCACCTTTTCATAGACGGCCCGGTAATCAGAGAGGTTGCCCTGATAGACGATTGAGGCGAGGAGTCGGGCGTTGTTGACGGGCGTGTCGCGAAGGACGACCCAGAGGTCGGGGTCCATGAGGAGGGGTTCGAAGTCGGTGACGTATCGGAGGCGGACGGCTTCGAACTGGGCGTCGCGCTCGGCGATGATCGTTTCGCGCGGGATCCCGGCGGCGGCGGCCTGGGTGTAGTAGTCGTTCATGTGGTTGTACATCGACGTGACGTACTGATCGATGACGAGCTTGTCGGCGTAGCGGATGCGCGCGGCGCGGGCCGGCTCGGAGTCCGGGCCGTAGGTGAGGTCGAAATAGGATTGCGCCGCGGTCCGGCCGACGAAGGTGGCCATGCTCTCGTTGAAGTTGCCGTCGTTGAGCTTGAAGACGGTCTGGTGGAGCATTTCGTGGAGGATGAGCTCGGCCAGCTCGATCTCGTCCATCTGGAGGTTGGACTGGCGGATGGGGTCGGGGAAAACGTTGAGGGTGGAGAAACCGGCGGCGCGGCCGAGGAGGGCGTCGTAACCCTGCGCCTCGAGGTCGCGGGCGACGCGCTCGGCATAGGCGAAGTCGAAGAACCCGCGGGTGGAGTACTGCCCGATGATGGGGTAGTCCCAGAGAAAGGGTGTGAGGCTGTCCCTGGCGGAGCCGACGACGATCCATGCGGCGGGCTCCTGGCCGTTGTAGTGAAAGACGGTGTAGGAGTCGGTGCCGCGCAGGCCGACCTGGTCAATGCCGAATCGGCGGACGTCCTGGGTCAGGGCGAGGCGAGCCCGCTCGAGGTCGGAGAGGTTCGGGTCGGCGAGGGCCTGTGAGACGGGGACGATGGAGGTCAGGACACCGAGCTGACCGAAGGCAATGTGAGTGAGGTACTCGACATCGCAGCCCGCCGGACCAAGAAGGAGGGCGGCGAGGAGAATTCGTCGTAGGGGTTTGGTCATGGGAGCGTCATCGGCCAAGCAGGGCGAGGGCTGGTCGGGAAGTCGACTATTGTAGCAGGCAATGAAGGGAGGGTGGAAGGGAAGGGAAATGGGGAAAAGCGAGTAGGGGATCGAGGACCGGAGGGGGTGGCGGCGCAGGCCCGCGCCGGAGGTTTTCTATCACGCGTTTGTCTTCGGCGAGCCGGCGTGCGGCCGGATCCGGAATCGGGTTGAGAAGAAAGGGCACGCGGTACGCACACTGCCCGCTCGCCGCAGGGTTCGACTTCTCTGCGTTCAGTCGGCCGGCACGCACCGCCCCTGCGCCCACGCCCGCAGCCCACTGATCCGTTC
>QEVG01000031.1 GCA_003576905.1 Planctomycetota bacterium
GGTGGCTCTATGGGCCAATGACGCCCGGCATGATGCGCGGACTGCGCCCCGCCGCGTAGACGCGAGCGAGAGCCGGAACGCAACTTCTACCACGGGCTGCTAGGCCGTTTCTTAATCGGTCGTCTCGTTTCCGCGGGAGAGCGGTTTGCGCGGGCGAGACGCCGGCTCTCCCAAATCACCGGTTCGTGAGAGGGAGATGCCGGCACTCTCAAGACCGCGGTTCGTGCATGCGAACGGCGGCACTCCCTGGAGAATGGAACCCGCCACGACTGCGTGAAAACGGCTCCATGACCAGGTGGCGGATAAGGTCAGCGCGGCAAACGGGGGGCGCGGTCTGGACGGCGAGACGCCCGGGGTTGCTGCCTGTCGAACCGGATCTCGCCGAGGTCGAACCGGAGGGTGACAGCCCGGACTCTGTCGTCTTCAACGTCGAACCGGCCGTCGTGAAAATCTCCGGTGATCGCCACGGTGAAGGCGGTGCCGTCGTAGCTGGCCGGGTAGATTTCCAACTCGCCGATCCGAAGCCGAAGCCCGTCCTTGTGCCTGCTGATTCGCAGCGTGCCGAAGAGCTCGTTGGCGTACTCGCCGATGCAATTCTCGACCGGCACCTTAAGCTTTGACACATCGGCGGACGCAATCCGCGCGGCGGTCTCCGCGGCGCGAGCCTTCTCCTTCGGCAGGCGCTCCGTCACTTCCTCCCGGATCATCGGGAGGAGGTCCGGGATTCGCTTGTCGTTGAGGAGCTTTCTGTAGATGTCGATGGAGACGATCTGATCGGCGAAGACCGCCGCGGGCGCGCCGGCGTTGGTGACAATGGCCACGCCGATCTTCTTTTCGGGCAGGAACGACACGTGCGCACCTGCGCCGATGTAGCCACCCCCGTGTGAGACATACACGGGCCCGCCCGGCATGTAGGCGCCGACCTTCCAGGCCAGTCCGAATCCCTTGTTGGCGCGGACACGGCCTTCCGGGGCGTCGGCGTGCAGCTGAATCATTTCGGCGGCGCTGGAGGAGTTGAGGACTCGCCGGCCGTCGATCTCTCCGTTGTTCATGCAGAGGCGCAGCCAGCGGCCGAGGTCGGCGATTGAGATTCCGAGTCCGCCGGCCGCGTGCATGGTGTTGTCGGACTTTCGGTGTCGGGCGGGCGCCAGGCCGTCGGCGGAAAGCTCATAGGGCGTCGCGGCGCTATCGGAAGCGTACATTCGGTCGGCATATCCGGTGGCGGTCACCATGTTCGCGGGTTTGAAAACGGCCTCTTCGAGATAATCGCGCCAGGACTTGCCGGTGACGGCTTCGATGACACGGCCGGCGAGGGTGAAGTGGATGTTGGAATACTGCGGGCGGCCGCTGCAACTGCCGTGCCGCCTGAGAAGTTGAAAATAGCGGTCGTCGGTGATCTCGCCTGTGTAGGCATCGAGGAAGACGACGGGCGCGCAGTTGATGCCGCGCGCATGGCACAGGAGATCGCGGACGGTGAGCTTTTCGGTCATCTCGGCGTCCGGAAGTTCGAGCCGGGGGAGGTGTTTCTTCACCGGGTCGTCCAGCCTGAGCCGGCCGGCGTCGACGAGGGTCATGATGCCCATGGCGGTGAAGGGTTTTGTCGCCGATGCAATGTAGAACTGCGTGTCGGGGGTGACGGGCCGTTTCTTCTCGATGTCGCGATAGCCGAAGGTATCGAGGTAGATCACCTCATCGTTCTGCACGACGACGACGGCCAGACCGGGGACACAGAACTCGTCCAGCGCGGCGGCCCATCGCTCGCGGAGGCCGGAAAGTTCAGCGGGAATCGGCTTGTTCCCGGCGGCGCGGGACGTCTTTTCGCCGGCGGGGAGGGAGGCGGGGGTTGCGATCATCGTGAACAGGGCGACGGCTGTTCGCAGTCTGTTTGTCATCGGAGTTCTCCGGCATTTTGACACGGTTCCGGCTCGCACCAGCCGGTGTATCTTCGGGGATGTCGCGGCATCTGTTCTTGGATGAATCATGCGCGCCATCAGGAAAAGAGAATGCCGGCAGGATGCTCCCCGGCCCGGGTCAATCTGCGGTAGCGGCCGGGGGACATGCCAAGCTGCCGGCGGAATGCCCGGTTGAGGTGAGGCTGATCGCAGAATCCGGCGGCGAGGGCGGCATCGCAAAGGGTCGATCGGCGTCGGGCGAGGGCGGCGGCGGCATGTTGGACGCGGAGGCGGCGAATGAAATCGACGACGCCGCACCCGTGGACGCGCTGAAACGCGCGGGCCATGTGGACGGGGTGGACGCCGATGGCAGCGGCCAGATCGGCGACACGCGGCACATCTGGGAGCGCGTTCATGATTTCCCGTTCGGCGCGGGCCATCCAGAGGGGCCTTGCGGCGGACGCGCGACAGGACTCGGCAGCGGCGAGGGCGAGCGCGTCGATGATCAGGTCATTGAGCGCCGGGGGCGACGCTGACTCGTTGCCCTCGCGGATGCAGGCGAAAATACTGAAGAGGACAGGGGCCAGCTTGTCGTTGCCGCCGCAGCGGTAGTCCTGAAGGCGGAAGTCAATCGCTGACATGCCGCGCGGCGGGCCTACGGGAAACTGAAGCTGGAGCGTTGTCGTTTCCGTTTCGCCGAATCGATCCGCGTGTCGTATGCCCGGCGGCTTGATGAGGCAGTCACCGACAGCGAGGCGCGATGAGGCGTGGGGAGATTCTTCCTCGACGCCTCCCTGCACGATCAGGGTGATGCTTGCGTGATCGTGGGTGTGCGAAGCCTGGCGAAACCCGGGCGCGTAGCGGACGATGCGGGCCTGAATGTCCGGGTGTCCGGCAGGGGAGCACGGATGAGGGATTTGCACGGGATGCGAAGCTGGCGGCACGCAGGTCCTCCTTTTTCCGTTGAGGGGCGGCTCGTGGATTATTGGCGAGGCGACGGCGAATATTTTCCGATGGGAAGGTGTTTGGGAGTGCGATGGCGCTGAAGGCCGGGAGGCAGCAATCGCGCGGGCGGGCGCGATTCCGGCACTCCACGAGCGGGGCGCGGCGGTGACTGAACTCGCTGCGTCGGATCCCAGTGGCAGCGTTTTATTTCTGAATGAACCGGGTATTGTCCGGGGCCACGGTAAACTGAATCCGCCGATGTCGGCCGAGCGGTTATGCACGGGCGGCAAGGTCCGGTTAGAATTGGGGCTGGCGGCGATCGCCACGGATGGCGGATGCCGGGCCGGGTGGATTGCGGACGCGAGGGGAGTGCTTGAAACATGCTGAATGTCGTACACGTGACGCACGAGGCCGTGCAGAAGATCGGGGGGATCGGTGCGGTGCTCGAGGGGCTGATCACGTGCCCGGAATATGCCGAGGCGGTGCATCGCACGATCCTGCTGTGTCCGCTGTTTTCGCGTGACGGGGATGTCGATTCGCGGCTGGGGCCGGAAGGGGAGGTGCTCTATTCGTCGCTGGACGGGCGGACGAACCACGCGCTGGGTGACCTGTTCCGGTTCGTGCAGCAGAAGTACCACGTGGAGCTTGTGTACGGCAGGCGGATGATGCGGGACCCGCTGACGGGGACGATCGAGCGGCCGGAAGTGGTGCTGATCGACGTGAGCCGGGCCGCGCCGGAGCACGTGAACGGCCTGAAGTTCAAGCTCTATGAGCGGTTCGGGATCGTATCGACGCGTTACGAGGGGAGCTGGGAGTACGAGCAGTGGGTCCGTCTGGCGGAGCCGGGGCTGGCGGCGATCCGGGCGATCCTGGGCAGCGGCGTGGGGCACCCGGGCTGCATCATCGTGGCGCACGAGTTCATGGGTCTTCCGACGGCGCTGGCGGCGAAGCTGCACCCGGAATGGAACATGCGGACGGTTTATCACGCGCACGAGGTTCCGACGGTGCGGAAGATCGTGGAGGAGCACGCGGGTCACGACACGATGTTTTACCGGGTGCTGGATCGGGGGATGGCGGAGGGGAAGCATCTCCCGGACATCTTCGGGGACTACTCGGGCTATTTTCGGCACGCGCTGGCGGAGGCGAGCCGGCACCTGGACGTGACACTTGCGGTGAGCGAGCTGGTGGCGAAGGAACTCCGGTTTCTTTCTCCGGCGATGGCGGACTCGAACATCCGTGTGGCGTACAACGGCATACCGGCATACGAGAACGCGGGGGAGGAGGCGGCGGA
The DNA here is from genome assembly GCA_003576905.1 of Planctomycetota bacterium. Lineage (GTDB taxonomy): Bacteria > Planctomycetota > Phycisphaerae > UBA1845 > UTPLA1 > UTPLA1. The sequence goes on from QEVG01000031.1 coordinate 4,129, forward strand.
GAGCAAGGCGCGGCTGCAGGAGTACGCGGAAACACTGCTGGGGGAGCGGCCGGACTATGTCTTCACGCATGTCACGCGGATGACACCCAGCAAGGGTCTTTGGCGCGACCTTGCGGTGATGAAGTACATAGAGGATGACTTCCGGCGGAACGAGCTGACGGCGGTGCTTTTTGTGCTTTCGACGGAGATCGGCGGACCGCGGCGTGGCGAGGATGTTCGGCACATGGAGCGGTGGTGGGACTGGCCGGTGGCGCATCGGGAGGCGATGCCCGACCTGACGGGCGGCGAAGCGCTGTATTACAGCGGGGTGCAATCGTTCAACGCGCGGTCGCGGAACTGCAAGGTGGTATTCATCAATCAGTTTGGTTTTGACCGTGCGAGCTGCGGGGAACGGATGCCGCGGGAGATGCGGTTCTGGGATATCCGCAAGGGAAGCGACGTGGAGTTCGGACAGTCGATTTATGAGCCGTTCGGCATTGCGCAGATCGAGGCGCTGTCGTTCGGGTCGCTGTGCGTGATGAGCTCGGCGTGCGGCTGCGCGGGGTTCGTCTGCCAGGTGGCGGGTCGGGGAGGCACGCCAAACGTGATTGCGGGGGACTATGCGGCGTATCGCCCGTACCCGGACACGATTGAGAGGTATCTGAAGATCACGCGCGAGGAGCGCGAGGCATTCGAGGAGGAGACGGCGTCGCGGATCGCGGCGGAGGTGCTTCGGCGTCTGCCGCGTTCGAAGCTGGAGAAGGCGGCGTATGTCCGGCGGGGGTACGAGCTAGCGGACCAGATGAGCTGGAGCGCGGTCGCAGAGAAGTTCATCCTTCCCGCGTTTCGCGAGATCAGTGCGGGGAGCGCGGGACAGGCGGCGGGAGCGGCCTAAGTCGTAACGCGGCCTGGGCGATGACACGGACGCGAGGATAGCCGCGACGGGGTCGCGGTTCGGGAGACTGGGGCAAAGGTCAAGTCATGGAGGATGTCGGGCCATGCTTGTTGACACACTGTTGGCATCAGCGGAGCGGGGCGCGGGGCGGCCGGCGATGGCCGATCCCTTTGTATCGCTGGACTACGGCAACCTCGTGCGTTTCGCCGACGTGATGCGTCGGCAGGTGGAAAAGGCGACGAGCCATCCGCACGTGGGGATCCTGATGCCGGCGGGGTGCGCCTTCGCGGGGACATTTTACGGGGCGCTCTGGGCGGGTCGGACGGCGGTTCCGCTGAACTTTCTGCTTCAGCCGGCGGAGGTGGCGGCGGTGGTGAAGGACTCGGGACTGGACACGGTCTTCACGGTGAAATACTTCGCGGAGATGGCGGCGGCGCTGCCGTGCAAGGTCGTGTACATGGAGGATCTTCCGGTCAAGCGGGAGATGGTCATGGAACGGCTGCGGCGCACGCCGCCCGCGCCGTCGGTCGGGCCGGATGACACGGCGGTGCTTCTGTACACGAGCGGGACGAGCGGCGTGCCAAAGGGGGTCTGCCAGACGTACCGGAATCTGCGGAGCGACATCGACGGGGCCATCCGAAAGGCACAGCTCAAGACGGATCATCATTTCCTGGGGATGCTGCCCCTGTTCCACAGTTTCGGCCTGACGGCGATGCTGCTGGTGCCGGTCTCGCTCGGCTCGTCGGTGTATTACCTGCCGCGATTCAACCCGACGCAGGTAATCGACACGATCCGCGAGCAGCAGAGCAGCGTGACGATGATGATTGCGAGCATGTACTCGGCGCTGCTGCGGGTGAAGAAGGGAGGGGCGGAGGACCTGAAGTCGATTCAATACGCGATCAGCGGCGGGGAGGGGCTGCCCGACAGCGTGCACGGGGCGTTCAGGGAGCGGTTCGGCGTGGATGTGCTTCAAGGATACGGCATGACCGAGGCGAGCCCGGTGGTGAGCCTGAACGTTCCGTGGTCGAATCGTGTGGGAACGGTGGGGCAGGCGATCCCGGACGTGGAGGTTGCGGCGTTTGACGATCAGGGCCGGCGGCTCGGGGCGGATGAGATCGGCGAGCTGCGGGTGCGCGGGCCGATCGTGATGAAAGGCTATTACAAGAAGGAGGAGGAGACACGCGCGGCGATCACGCCGGACGGCTGGTACCTGACGGGGGATATGGGGAAGGTCGATGCGGAGGGTTACATCTCAATCACGGGTCGAAAGAAGGAGATGATCATCGTCGGGGGCGAGAACGTCTATCCGCGCGAGATTGAGGCGGTTCTGGAGCAGCACGCGGCGGTGGCCGAGGTGGCGGTGGTCGGGCAGAGGGACGAATCGCGGGGCGAGGTGGTGGTCGCCTTTGTGACGCTGCGCGAGGGGGCGGCGGCAACGGAAATGGAACTGCGCGAGTTCTGCCGGGACAAGATCGCCGGCTACAAGGTGCCGAGGAAAGTAATCATCTCGCAGGACCTGCCGCGGGGGCCGACCGGTAAAATACTCAAGCGAAAGCTGGCGGAATTCATCACCTCATAGGGTGCAGGGGTGGGCAGTGATTGCCCCGCAAGCAGGTCGGACGCCCAAACAAGGGCCATGATGTCCCCCGCGGACGCCATGCCTCATGCGGCAGGCCGATGTTGCCGAGAATAGAGGCAGGCCCGGGGCAATTCCCGGTCGGGGCGACCGCGTCGGGAGATCGGCGGTCCGGCCGAGACAGCCTCGAATTGGGTCTGGGCACGTGCCCGGGCCGGCGGCAGGCGTACTGATGTCGCGAGAATTGCATGAACTTGAGGGTCCGAGGGACGCAGCCCAGACGGGGCGGCGCGGGTCCGCCGGGACGGGTACGGCCGTTGCCGTGGTCGGTGAAGAACCGACAATCGAGCCGGGCCTGGAGCAGCGAGGGGCTTTTACGAAGCGTACTCCGATGAGCCAAGGCGACAGGACCGACGAGCGACGCCGCTATCAGCGGATGGATATCCGGCTGCCGGTGGAATGTCACCAAGATCGCGTGACCGGCACCCATGTCGTTCGGACTGTCACGCGCAACATCGGGACCGGGGGATTCTACGTCGAGCTCGAAGCCCCGGATTTCACCGAGGGGGACGTGATCGACGTTCATCTTACACTCCCCGCGGCGGAGGGTGTGTCGTCGCACCCGGTTCGGGCGCGCACGCGGGCGGAAGTCCTGCGCGTCCAGCGGGTGGGCAGCGACGCGTCGACGCGCTATGGAATCGCGGCCCGGTTTCTCGATCAGCTTCGAATCTCCGCCTAGCACGCATTTGTCCACGAATCCTCCGCGCGGCGTCGTTGCAACCTATTGAGCGTCGCCGTCGTGTCCGTGGTCCTGCGCGCATCGGCCGCACATCGATGCAATGTCGATGTCACCCAGGGCCGGGTCGATCGGCGCGATGACCGCCGGGAGCGTGTCTTCGATCCTTGTCCGCGAAGCGGCGCCGGCGGGATTGGGGCCGACGTTCAGCATGAGCAGGGCGTAGCCGGCCTGCCAGCCGACCGGGAAGATGGTCCGCTCGAGCTGGCTTCGGCGGTAGTCCGCGTCGATTTCGTAGAGCTGTCGGGCGGTGGCGGCGGTCGCCATCACGTCCAGGGGGTCGCGTGAGTGCTCAAGTCCCAGCAGGTGGCCCAGTTCATGAGCGGCCACGTTGGCGATGGCCAGAGCCGTGGCGTCTGGGCCGGCCTGGAGCGACTCAAACATGCGGAAATCCTCCGTGTAGATGATGGCCTCCTGGTCGGGGAACTGGTTGCCGGTGTCGACGCTGTCCGCAAGCCCTAGGAAGGCGGGGTTGTAGTTTCCGAAGTAGAGCTTGCTGTACGAGCCGAACGGCCTTGCTTCGTTTCGTCCGTCGATAAGGACCACGTTGAATGGGGCCAGGTCGTGGCGAAGCCGTGCGACGATCTGGTCGGCCATGGCGCTGGTCTGTCCGGCGAATCGCGAGGAGATGGCCTCGGCACTGAAGGGGCGCATGTCTTCAAACGGCTCAAGGGCGATCTGCACGCGATCGCCGCCGGCGAAGTTGAGGTAGACAAGCTGCCGTGTCGCCGCGCGCACGGGCATGCCGGGCCGGCGAGTCAGCTTGATGGTGTAGGTTCCGGAATCGTAGGTGCCGGCGCTGGAGGCGAAATGCGTGGCGCTGGAGACGGCAATCGCCACGAAGAGATTGTCCGTGTCGCGGCGTATCACCTGCGAGATGTAGGGGTTGAGATTACCCGCATAATACGAGCGGTCGTTGTTGGCGTCGATGATGTCGGCGGCGGCGTCGAAAAGGCCGGCGACGGTGTTGAGGCCGTTGTGGCCGATCACGTCGATAAGAATCTGGTCGCCGGCGATGGCGGGTCCGAGCGCGTAGATGTCCACGTCGCCGGGGCCGTCGATCGCGCCGCTGATCTCGAAAGAGCCGTCAACCGGAAGGGTGGCCGGCTGGGCGTCTTCAAAGGCGTCGTTGTACCAGGCTTCTTCACGGACAAGGATCTGGACCGGCGGCAAGTCGCGCGAGCTCGGGTCCGGCCGGCGGGCGGCCTGGTCGAGGCTCGTCAGCGAGAGCGTGTCGCAGCCAATCAGGAGGATGAGATACCAGGCACAGCAGAAAAGAGGGAGCCAGCAGGCTGCTCCGGAGTTCCGGCGGGTGCACATGGGGATTGCTCCAGGTGCGCTACCACCGGCTTGCCTCCCTGGGGCCAGCCGTCACTCCCCTCATCGGCGCGGGAGCGGGAGAAATGTACTATTTCGCGGCGAAATCCGCGCGGCTGATAACATGGGCGGAAACGGGGCGTTGCGCTGCGAGGGGCGCTCGGGGCGGCCGGTCCGCCGGAGGGGTGTCGATAATATGACATTGGAATCGGTTTCAATGCGCGGGCGGGCGGTCGTTGCCGATGGCGACACGATCGCGGCGCTCTGGAACCGGGGTTGGAATCGCGCGCGGCCGATCGCGTGGGCCGGGGTGGAACGTCCGGAATGGCTGCGCAGCGTCATGGATGCGTTCCTTGACGCGGGATCCGAGATCATCGTGACGCCGACGGGGTGGGCCAACCGGCTCGCGTGGACCGATGCATCGGGCGCGGCGGCGCCGCCGGAAGGGCGGCTTCGGGAGATCAACCGGACGGCGGCGGAAATCTGCACAGGGGCGGTTCGAGAGTTTCCGACGGGGAATCGAATCGCCCTGGGAGCGCTTGGGGCGTGTGCGCAGCTTCTCATGCTGGGGGAGACGACGGAAGAGGAACTCGCGAGCGTGTATCGGGAACACGCGCTGGCCCTTGCAGAGGGGGGCGTCGCGGGCTTCGTTTGCACCGGCTTTGCGGAACTTGACGCTCTGGTCGCGGCGGTATCGGCCGCGCGGAACGCGAGCGGATTGCCTGTTATCGGGTGCATGCGCCTTGACGCCGGCGCGGAGATGACGGAGACGGCTCTTGGAGTTACGGCTCCGCAGGCCGCAGCAGCGCTGAGCGCCGCGGGCGCCTGGGGCGTGGGATTGGAGCTGGGCGACAATATTGATTCCGCACAGGCGATACTGGACTTGTATCGGGCGGCCTGTGATTTACCGGTGTTCATGCGCATTCCGGCGGGCGAAGGCGAGATGATCGAAGGGAGGCTGGCGTACCGCGGGTCCCCTGACGAATTCGCGGAACGGTGTCGCGGATTGCTGAATGTGCCGGGGTGCATTATCGGTGGCGGCGGGGGCGTGGGACCGGAGCACATTGCGGCCCTGGCGGCGCGCCGAGAGAAAACGGCGGGAAAACGGACGTGATGCGTGGGAGCAGCCGCCGCGCTGGAATCCGGCCGCCGGAAAAGGGCCGGATTTCTTGACGCTGCGGGTAAGTTCCGCAATAATAAAGTGCTTCGAAAATGTGCCTGCCGGAGCCATTGTGAGGGGGCTTATCGGCGGGCCGACGCGGCGCCGGCGGGGGCCGCGTGACAACAGCCTGCCAGAACGATCGACAGCACGGCCGGTGCGGCTGAAAGGCCGGATAAACGTGCAAGGAGCCCGCGCCTGTACGGCAGTCGCCTGTCGATCCGTCCGAAGTAGACCTGCGGAGGTTCACACAGATGACCGCTGGGAAACGCTTTCAAATCCATATGTATGTTCCGTGCGCGCTGGCGTGCCTGTTGCTGGGGGCGGCCCCGGCCGGAGCGTGGCAGATTACCGACGACATGGTGGGCCAGAGCGAAGAGGCGTGGACGGCCTGGCAGGCGGCGACGACGGCGCTGGATCGCGACGAGAAGGAAGAGGCCGCCAGGCAGTTCGACACGGTCGGCGCGATGAACCTCTCGGACCTGCGTCTTGCGCTGATGGCCGATCGGACAGGCTCGCTTCGGCTGGAGCAGTGGGCGCGGACGGAGGACGCCCCGGCATCGGTGCGGGCGCTCGTCGAGAAAATCCTGGCGGGCCGCAAGCAGAAGGCCCTTGCCGAGGACGGCTGGCATTTCGCGGCGATCGGGCGGTTCAAGTACGCGGATGCCAACTTCAAGGCACTAGCCGAATCGAACCCGGACCCGGTGGGGCTTCTGGAGCTGGCCCGGGCCAATCCGAACCGGCACACGATCCTGATCAAGCTGATTACGAACGCCGACGTGGGCCCCTCCGCCAAACGGTTTCTCGAGCTGCTCAACCGGGGTGAAGAGCTGCTCCGGATGGATCCGTACGAGATCGCCACGAACATCCGCAAGCTCGGAGGGCCGCAGCGGATGGCCTACAACGCGGCGAAGCGGTTGAAGGAGTCGGGCGAATTCGCCATCCCGCACCTGATTCAGTTTTTGCAGGATCCCGAGCAGCGGCAGCTCCATCCGGCGATCATCCAGGTGATTCCGCAGATCGGCCGCGGCGGGCTGAATCCGCTGTGCATCGCCCTGGAAACGTCGGACAACGTAACCAAGAAGGTGCTGATCGATTCGCTGGGGCGGATCGGCTACAAGCAGGCCGCGCCGTATCTCGCGAAGGTGGCGGCGGATGCCGAGGCCTCACCGGAGTGTCGCGCGGCGGCCAACCAGGCCCTGTCGACGCTTGGCGTGGGCGGCGGAAACGTCGGCGGACTGTTTTTTGAGCTGGCCGACGCCTATTACGGCAATGCGGAATCGGTGAAGGCCGACACGCGGCGCGACGTGGCGAACGTATGGTACCTGCGCGACGGGGAGCTTCGGCTGGTCGAGGTACCCACTCCCATCTTCAACGACATCATGGCCATGCGGTGCGCCGAGGAGGCGCTGATCGCCAATGCCGACCAGGAGCGCGCGACGGCGCTTTGGGTGGCGGCGAACTTCCGCCGCGAGGCGAAGCTCGGCATGAACGTGGAAAGCGACAAGCCGGACGTCCTGGCGGCGAAGGACGGGACGCGGCCGGACGATTATCCGCGTTCGATCTACTTCGCACGCGCGGCGGGGGCGAAGTACAACCACATGGTTCTGGCGCGGGCGTTTAACGACAAGGACGCGGGCGTCGCCCTGGGCGCGATCGCGGCGCTGTCCGAGACGGCGGGCGCGGCCGGCCTTGTGGGGCGCGAAGACATCAAGCAGCCGCTGGTGCAGACGCTGGCCTTTCCGAACCGTCAGGTTCGGATCAAGGCGGCGCTGGCGCTGGGCCGGGCACTTCCGACGACGAGCTTTTCGGGTTCGGAGAATGTCATTCCGGTTCTGGCCGAGGCGCTGGCCCAGTCCGGCAAGTCGGCGGCGCTGATCGCCGATCCGGACATGGAGCAGGCGAACACGATGCAGGCCGTCCTGCGAGCGGCGGGGTATGACTGCGCGATCGGCGCGAGCCTGAACGCGGCGCGGGAGAGTGCCCGGCGCGTCGGCATCACGACGTACGACCTCGTGCTGCTGGCAGCGGACATCAGGCAGCCGGACGTGATGGGCGCGGTCGCGGAGCTTCGCAAGGACCTGCCGACGGCGGCGACGCCGATTCTGGTGGTCGTCAAGGAAGACCAGATGTCGGCCGGGCGGAGCGCGACGCGAGCGGCGGCCGGCGTTGAGATGGTGCCTGCGGATATCGCGGACCTCGGCGACCCGGCGAAGATCAACGAGCAGATGATGAACCGTGTGCTTCGCGCGTCGCAGGCGCTTGGCATGACCACGCTGGCGCGGGACCTGTCGATGGACCTGGCCCTCCAGAGCTGCGACGTTCTTCGGCTGATCGGCGAAAGCAACCTGAAGGTGTTCGATTTTTCGCGGGCGATTCCGGCCCTGGTCGGCGCGCTGGCAAGCACCTATGAACCGCTGCGGGTTCGCGCGGCCCACGCGCTGGCCCTTGGGGCGAGCGGCGAAGCGCAGCAGGCGCTGGCATCCGCGGCCATGAATGCCGAACGCGGGCCGGAGGAGCGCGTGGCGTTCTTCGGCTCGCTGGCCGAGTCCGCCCGGCGCAACGGGAACCTGCTGGGCAACTCGGACGCGGTGGCCCGGCTGATCGAGTTCACGATGAACGAGGCCGATCTCGTTCTTCGGGCGGCGGCATCGAAGGCGCTGGGAGCGCTCGACCTTCCGAGCAACAAGGCAAGCGAGATCATTCGGGCTCAGTACAAGGGTTGATGCACCGGCGGCCGGCCGGCGCACGTGTCCTGCCAGCCTGACATATCGCATGAATGAAGACAGCCCTCGGCGACCGCGCCGCGGGCTGCTTTATTATGGAGCGATTTTTTCGGCCGGGCGGCTATTTCCATCGCCGCAGGTCGGCGAGCCTGAGTGCCCGGCCGTCGGCCAGGACGAGGTCGCGGCTCTGCGAAACGGCCAACCAGGGGCCACCGTCGCTGCCGCGCGGGATGTACAGCGTTTGTGCCGGCATGCCGGCATCGGCCAAGAGGATGTGCAGTTCGCCGTTGGGTCCGGTGCAGGCGTCGAGCACCATGAGGGCGTAGGAGCCTTTGCGCGCGTTGCGGAGTAAGATGTCGCCGGGGGCGACCGATCCATCCGTGACGGGCGTCGTGTCGAGGCTGACGCTGTGGCCGGAGGCGTACTGGAAGATCGTTTCGAGGTAGCTGCAAAAGCTCTCGCGGCCGGCGTCGGCGTCGAAAGCCGGCTCGAAGGACACATCGCGGCCCTTGACGCGCGGCCGCTCACCTTTCGCCCAACTCTCCCAGGTGGCGAGGTGGCCGCTGGTGAAGTGAAAGCCGATCCCGTCGAGTTTTTCACCGGACCAGAGGAACTCCGCCCGCAGGCGCAGGAGCATGTTCGCGCCCGCCAGGAGCCGGTCGTTTGTCGGTTGAAGCAGGAGAACGGCGGCGAGCCGGGGGTCGCCGGGTTTCATCACGACCTTTCGGCGGCCGGTCGTGACGGGTGTATCTGCGGGGGCGGCGGGCAGATGCCGGAGCCAGTTTGCAAAGCCGCGTGCGGCAAGCTTGACGCGGGCACAGCCGTCGGGAGGGGGGATTCGGGCGGCGAGGGGTTCGTACCGGGCGCGCTGGCGCCGGTTGAGCCATGCGTAGTGTTCGCCCGAAGGGGTGAAGGCGGCCTCGCGGGCGGCGGGGCCGGCCACGGGCCGTTCGCCGGTGAGCGGGGTCGGTGGTGACACCCTGGTGGCAGTTGCGAGGATGATGACGACGAAGAGGGTCAGCGCGACACCGCGCACCCAGGGATCGCGAAGCTTGTCCATGGCGAAGATGGTATCGAGCTTTGAATCAGGCTGGAAAGGAGCGATGGGGTGGGACATGGCAGTCGTCGGTTACATCCGGAGGTGAAAGTTCGGCCGAGAATCGAATGGCTGCCCGCGGCGATTTCTCAGGCCGGTCAGGGATCACCGCCGGTGATCTCCTCGTTCGGCGTTCCGGCGAGGGTGGATTGCGGGCCGGGTCCGGGCGGCGCGAGGGAGGCGCCCTGTCCCGACGCAAGCGCGACTGCGCGCTGAAGCTGTTCGCGGGCGCCGGGGCACGCCGGATTTTCATCGAGGGCCGCTTCCAGCGAGGCGCGGGCCTGTGAATACTCACCGCGGTTCATCTGGAGCATGGCGACGTTGTAATGGGCGATGTCGGGCGTGACGACAGTCTTGAATTCCTCGGTGGCCTCGGCGTAACGCCCGAGCGATCCGATGGCGATCGCGAGGTTCATGCGGGCGCGTTTGAACTCGGGCTCGATCCGCAGGGCCTCGCGAAACTGTGATTCGGCGTCGGCGGGTCGGCTCTGAAGGAGATAGCCGTAGCCGAGGTTGTTTCGGAGCATGGCGGAGCCGGGATCGGCCTGAATGCCGCGTTTGAAAATCTGCTCCGCGTCCTCAAACCGGCCGAGCTTCTGGTAAACGATCCCGAGCCGGCTGTAGGCGGTCGGGCTGCGGGGGTCGAGCGTGATCGCGCGTTCGTACTGGCCGATGGCGGAGGCCAAGTCGCCCTGCCTTTCGAGCATTCGGCCGGCTGCCAGGTGTGTGTCGGCGGAGAGGCTGGGTGGCGGGGCGGGCTCGGCCTGTTCGGCGAGCGTCGCTTTTTTCTCCTCGATTCCCACGGATTCCTGGATGCCCTCATCGCGATCAAACAGGCACCCGGCATGCAGGAGGCATGCGAGAGCGACAAGCGGGATGCAGGCGCGCGTGGGCATTACTTGTCTTCGGCTCCGGCGTATCCGCGCAGGAAGTAGGCGTTCTGTCTGGGTTCGGGCTGCTTGGCCACCGCCTGTCCGGCGAGGGCCTCGCGGTGGTCCATTCCGCGGCCGCCGGCGGGCCCAACAGCCACTTCGATCGATTTCTGGCTGGGCATGGCCTGTGCGAGAAATCGCTTGGCCGTCGCGAGTCGATCGGCGACAAGGGTTTCGTCGGTACTGGCGGTGTCGTAGTTGATCGTTCCGCCGCGGCCGGCGAGCAGTTCGGCGTAGCGCTCGAGCCGGGCCTCGCCGACGCCCGACAGGTCGGCGGTATGGGGCACGAAATGCATGTCGGCGATGGACATGTCGGCCATCATGCCCTGATCATCGTGATAGGCGTACATGTCGGCCCAGTCGGGGCGTTCTTCGCCTGGTCCCTGTGGCGGGGCATTGAGGCGGGTGTAGGGCTCCGGCCCGCAGCCGCCCAGGCCCGTTGCCAAGAGTACCAGCCAGATTACGGCGCAGCGCCGTGGTGCCATGAAAAAGCCTCCCGGACAGGTTGCCGGCGGGGGTGGTGTACGGTCGGGTCGGCGGTCCACCCCAGACCAACACCTCTTTATCGGCAGACGGCGCGTTCTTGGGGCAGACTTCGCTGGAGGAAGCTATTCTTTTGGATATAGGGAGCCGGTGTGAGAAAGGAACGGGGCGTGAGACTGGGCGGGTCGGGGGAGCGGCTGGCGAAAGGCAGGCCATGGTCCTAGGCTCTCCAAGGCGAGGGAGATGAATCATGAAAGAACATCGAAAAACGGGATTGTGCATCGCGGCGTGCGCGGGAATCGCCATTTCCATTCTGGGCTGCGACCCCGAGGATGCCGAGCGGGCCAAGCGGGAGGCGGCTTCCAAGGCCGCCGAGGTCAAGATTGCGACGACCCAAAAGGTGGACGAGATCGGCGACGCATTGAAGCCGCTGATCGACAAGAGCGTCGACAAGGCATTCCAGGTGATGGACGCGGGGAAGACGAAAGCGCTCGAGGTCAAAGATGATGCGGTTCGCGCGGCGGGCGAGATCAAGGTGGCCGCGACGCAGGCTGCGGAGGATATCAAGAACCGCGCGAAGCAGACCGCGGGCGAGCTGAAGGTCGCGGCCACGCAGAAAGCGGAAGAGCTTCGACAAAAGGCCGAGCCTTATGTCGACAAGGCAAGGGATGCGACGACACAGGCAATTGAGAAGGCGAAGACCGCAACGACACAGGCGGTCGGCGGCGGCGAGTAACCGGGACGCCGGGCGCACCGCGAATTCAAAGGGAAAACTGAACGGCCTGCGATGCCCAGATGAGCACCGCAGGCCGATGTGTTTGCGATGCCGAGCGCGGCATCCGCGGTTCGTGCGGAAGGGAAAGCCGCCGCTTACGGATTCGAAGGCGGCGGGACGTTGTCGTCGGGGGTTTCCGACTTTGATCCCTTTCGGCTGCGCTCGCGGATGAGCTTCTGCGCTTCGCGCCCCTGTTCCTCGTCGAGGACGCTGAAGACATCCTCGGAAAGCCGGCGCGTCTGGGCGGCCTTGACGGCCTTGTCGACATCTTCGCCGCGCGTGTTCTCGAAGTAGGTCTTGAACGCGGCCTCAATTTTCTCCTTCTGTTGACCGCTCAGTCCCTTCATGTCGTCGATGACGGACTTGAGGACCTTCGGGTCCGCCACCGGGACGCGGGCGCGGCGCTTGCCGCCGAACTCTTCCTCCCAGATTCGTTCGAAGCCGGGCTTCTGATTTTCGGCAAGGAGGGCGAGCATGCCGTCCTTGAGGTTTTTCTGCGCGCCCTCCACCTGCTGGCGCACCGGAGCGAGCCGGGCGTCCTGTTCGGTGCGTGCGGCGCGCATGCGTTCGAGAATCTCGCGCACCTTTTCCTGGTCGCCGGCGGCGCGGGCGGCCTGCATCTCCTCGCGGAAGCCCTTCCACTTTTCGGCGTCCTCGTTGGCGCCGCGGTACTCTTCACGGAGTGCCTTAACGGTGGCCTCGTAGGTGTCGAACAATTCCTTCGCCTTCGGCGTCTGGTCGGACTTCAGGGGAAGCTCGTTCTCTATTCGGGTGAGAATCTGCGCAGGCCTGGGCGGGCCGAACGGATTGGCCCTTCTTTCGCGATCCCGCGGGCCGCCGCGGCCGCGCGGGCCGCCATCGGACTGTGCCTGGCAGAAGGCGGCGACGAAAAGTACCAGCAAGATCGATCTGAGCACGCTTGAGACTTTCATGGCAATGACTCCTGAGTAGGTCGCACGAGGTTGTTCGATGCCGGAGACGCAGGCGGCGTCCCTGGCAACCGGCAACATCTTATACACGAATCCCGAAACAACGTTGGCGGGCGTGTCGGGGGGGGGCGGCCCGGCTCCGGCGGTCCGGGTTCGCCCGGACGAGTCTGCGGGTAATGCCGCAGGGTCGCCAAAAACGGGTTCGGCGGGGGTGGGGCACACCGAAAGCGGCGGATTTCAAGGTGCACGGCACTTTTCCTGTGAATCACAGGGCCGCCGGCCATTCATGCGTTTTCGAGGGGGCGGCCTGAAATAAGGGGTTGTTGGCCCCTTGATGCCGCCGCATGAGCCGATATAGTTTTCCTGTCGTCAGGCGTATGGAGCACAAAGCCGCCGGTCGTCATGCGGTCCTGGTTGTCGGCGGATACGGCAATCGGGTGCGTCACGGAGGGAGCCGTGAGCCAAGTGGCAGGGAAGTGGTGTTCGCGCCAATCCTGATGACCTCACCTCGCAAAAAGCCGTCTGTCTCTGCGGCGCGAAGCATCACACGACTACCGATGGCAGAATGTGGATTCGGGTTCGGGCTCATCAGTAATGGTTGGCGGCGATGAGAATCGCCGGAAAGGAACGAAGATCATGACACGAGAGTATGCGAAGTTCGGAAAGGGCATCCTCGCCCTGGCAGTCGCCTTTACGGCGGTCTCCATGGCGCAGGCGGCGACCATCAACGTTCCGGCGGATCACGCGACGATCCAGGCGGCGATTGATGCAGCGGCGGCGGGTGACACGATTCTGGTTGCGCCTGGCGTTTACGATCAGGGCGTAGCTTCGCTGAACATCAACAAGGCGAACCTGATCGTTCAGTCAACGGGCGGGGCGGGTGCCACCCGGATCGAGTTGAACGACATGACAATGCCGGTAGTAAAGATCACGGAACCCGGCTGCACGCTGGACGGATTCTGGATTCGCCAGTTGGGCAGTGGGGTCCAGGCGGGTCACTCGGGCGGCTGTGTTCGGCTTGAGCCGGATGGGGTCAGCCCGCCCCTGGGTACGGGTCCGACTACTTTGCCGACTCGCCCGATCACGACGGTTCAGAACTGCATCATCAGCGGCGATGAGACGGGTGAGGGCATTGTGACGTATTCGCCGGGGAACAGCGCGCTGGTGTACGCGCATATCCGGATTCTGAACAACCAGTTCGTACGGCACGGGGCGGGGACCTATTCTTTCATGGATGCAATTCACTTTCACCATCAGGATCCCGATGCCGGCGGAGATTTCAACGATATCAGCGCGGGGGACTGCCTTATCGAGATATTCAATAACGAGATGCAGGAAATCGATCGAGGCGGGGTCTATTTCCACGACGACATCGTCCGAACGAAAGTGGACATGGGCGGCAATTCGTCGACCCATGTGAACAGCGGGACAACCGACTATGGATATTATTTCAATGACGACATCGAGAGCTTCAGTTCAGTCAATGTCGTCGAATGCGAGGTTCTGGATGCCGAGTACGGCTTTTATGCTTCTGGCGGGGTTTATTACCGGTCGCACCTGAAGGTTGAGAACTGCAATTTTTCGAACATTCGCGATTACGTGATCTATGCGAACTATTTTGAGGACGGCAGTTCGGCGACTGTCACCGGAAACACGATGTCCGGCGATGGGACGGCGTACTACGGCATATACATGGATGTCGAGTATGCAAGCTGGGCAACCGTGGATGGAAACGAGATAACCGGCGTCGACGAGTATGGGATGTATATCTACAGTTATTACGGCTCGAGCGTGATGGTGACGAACAACGTCGTCATCGGCGCGGCCGGTTGCAGCTACGGCATTTACACCGACACCGAGTACGGCTCGGATATGACGGTGAACAACAACGACATCGCCGAGTTCGAGTACGCGGGTCTTTACGAGGACTACCCGTACGGGGGTTCGACCTACACGGCGCGGGACAACACGATGCACGCCGACCCGGCGGGGGCGGACTACGGCATCTACATGTATGGTCCCGAGTACGGCTCGATCGCGACACTGGCGAACAACGTTGCGACCGAGTTCGATACGTACGGCATCTACGTCGATTACGTGTATGACGGCGGCGACTGCACGATCGTCGGCAATACGTTGGCGGGCCTGGACGGCGACTACGGCATTTACGTTTACTACGTCTATGAGGGTTCGCAGTGCCTCGTGGAAGGCAATACATGCAGCAGCCTCGACTATGCCGGCTTCTACAATGACTACGTCTATTACGGCTCGCAGCTTACGGTGCAGAACAACAACTTCACCGGATCGGCCGCGGGCATGAGTTACGGCATGTATTTCGATGAGGTGTACAACAACTCGCATGTCTTTGTCCGGAACAACACCTGCTCAAACTTTGACGACACGGGCCTCTATTTCTACTGGAACTACGAGACGTCCATCGTCGAGATTGCGAACAACGTGTTGAACGGGCTGTCCACGGGGGCCACATACGGCATTTACTTTGATTACCCCGGCTACGAGGGCGGGGCGGTCAGCATTACGGGCAATACCGCGACCAATTTCGACGACACCGGACTCTATATCTACGACATGGAGTACGGCGCCATCTGCAACGTGGACAACAACACGTTCACGTCACACCCGGACGGCTGCTATTACGGGTTCTACCTTGACTACGTGTACTACGGTTCATCGCTGTTCATGAACAACAACACATTCACCGGGCACGGCAACCAGGGTGGTGGTGAGTACGGTGTTTACCACGGCGACGAGATCTACGAAGGGTCGATCTGGACGATGACGAACAGCACGTTCACGTCGCACGAAGCGGGCTGTGATTACGGCCTCTACTCGGACGACGGGTTCGACTACGGCTGCATCGGCATATTCGACAACAATACCTTCACGGGCTACACCGATACGGGGTTCTACACTTACTACACCGAGGACGGCTCAGATGTGGCGATAACGAACAACGTGTTCACGGCGCTGCCCGGCGGTTCCGATTATGGAATCTACTTCGACGACGGCGCGGCGTACGGGAGTAACATCACCTGCAGCAACAACCAGGTCAGCCGGTTTACGGATACGGGCATCTGGTGTTACGAGCTTTATGAAGGCTCCACCGGCATCTTCAACAACAACCAGTTGATCGGTGAAGGGGCCGGGGCAACCTATGGCTTCTACATGGATGATTATGTTGACTACGGCTCGTACTGCGAGGTCAGCGGCAACAACATCCAGAACATCAAGGACGACGCGACAGAAGCGGCCGCCATCTATTTCGCAGATTACATTGATGACGGCAGCGAATGCCTCATCTCCAACAACGTCTGCCGTGGGCTGCCGGATACGGACACCAATGACTCCGGCATTTACATGTACTACACAGCGGAGTACGGGGCCACGCTGACGATCTCGGGGAATGACGTCGAGGACTTCAGCGAGACCTGCATCAAGCTGTATGACACGTTCTACTATGGCGCCGAGTGCCTGATTACCGGCAACCGGATGGCCGGCGGCATGTACGGCATCTGGACCGACGGCTACGGCGCCGAAGACGGCTGCGTGGTGACGATCAGCCGCAACGACATCAACGGCTTCACCGAGCACGGCATCCTCTGGTACGACGTGATTACGTCGAATCTCAACATCCTTGAGAACTCGATCGTGGGCGGCGGTACCGAGGCTGGAATCGAGATTGAGGATGACATCTCGGCAGCCGCGAGGGTTGAAATCGCCGGCAACTGCTTCCAGAACGTGCCAACCGGCATCATCCTGGAACAGATCTTCGATTCATCGGTGGCCAAGATCTACGACAACGACTTCTCGGGCGTGACCACGCTGGGTGTCCGCGGCGAATTCGCCTCGGCGATCAACCCGGTCGACGCCCGGAACAACTTCTTCGGGGCCCTGGCTCAGAAGGCATTCGGCGAAGTCCTGACGACGCCGACCCTCGGGGCCGCGCCGGACAGTGACGGCGACGGCGTGTCGAATTGCGCCGACGCGTGTTCCGACACGGCGGCCGGTCAGAATGTGGACGCCAACGGATGCCCGGCAGCGGAGCCTGAGGAGCCGGAAGAGCCGGTAACTCCTTCGCCGTGCGGTGTCTGCGGCGCGGGCGCGGTCGGCTTCATGCCGCTTTCGATCCTGGGTCTGGCGATGATGCGCCGGCGAACGAGCGGTCGTCGGAGCCGCTGATCGCGGGATTGACATCCTGGCTTGAATAAAGAGGGCCCACGGCGCGACATGCGTCGTGGGCCCTTTTCTTGTTGGATTCCGCCGCCGTTGAATTTTGGGCGCGTGCAAAGATGCCGTACTGCGACTCCGAGGAGACGGCGGGGGTCGCGGCAGGTCCGATAGCGCCGTGAGGTCTGCAGAATCCGGGCTGTTGTGCGCCCGGTGTGTTTCCGACAGTGGGCGTGCTGGGACCGCTGTATCTTGCGGGCTGGAAGGTTCATCGCCGGAGGAGGGCACGGCCACTATAATTCGGGGTTTGAGCGTGGGGTGCGCAGCGATGCCGCGGGCACGACGCCCACAGGCCCCCGGCTCAACGGCGGGAGACCCCATGCAACGCTCGAAAGTGGCGATTCTTCGCACGCGGCCGGCGACGGTGTTTGACGACTATCACCGCTTGATGAATCTCGCGGGCTACCAGTCCGTGATCGCGAAGGACGCCGATACGGCGCTGAAGATCAACATCAGCTGGCACTTTTTCTTTCCGGGCAGCTCGACGGTTCCGTGGCAGCTCGACGGCGTGATCCGGGCCATGAAACGGGACGGTTACAAGCCGGAGCTGATTCACGGCTGCCATAATCGGACGGTGGTGATCGACGCGCACCTCGGCGAGCGGGAGAACAAGCAGCTCAACGTGACCGAGGCCCACGGGCTTCGGAATATTCACCTGTATGAGGGTGAGCCGTGGATAAACGTCCGGGACGCGGTGGGGGAGGTCGGCGACAAGTTCCTGGTGCTCAACAAGGTGTACCCGGACGGGTTCGCGGTACCGAGGCGGTTTGTCGGCGAGAACATCATTCATCTGCCGACGGTCAAGACGCACGTTTTCACGACGACGACGGGGGCGATGAAAAACGCCTTCGGCGGTCTGCTTAATGAGCATCGGCACTGGACGCACGAGGTGATCCATGAGACGCTCGTGGACCTGCTGATGATCCAGAAGAAGATTCATCGCGGCGTATTCGCGGTGATGGATGGCACGTTCGCGGGGGACGGGCCGGGCCCGCGGTGCATGATTCCGCACGTGAAGAACGTGATCCTGGCGAGCAGCGACCAGGTGGCGATCGACGCGGTGGCGGCGAAACTGATGGGAATGGACCCGCTGGCGATCAAGTACATCCGGCTTGCGCACGACATGGGGCTGGGTTGCGGCGATCCGCGGGAGATCGAGATCGTCGGCGATGCCGACGCGGCGGCGGAAAACTGGCACTTCGACGGACCGTTCAAGAAGATGACCTTCGCGTCGAAGATGCAGCACAAGATTTACTGGGGTCGGCTCAAGACGGCGCTGGAGTGGTCGCTCAAGACGTGGCTTGCGCCGTGGGCGTACATCGCGAGCGTGCTGTATCACGACAGCTTCTGGTACCCCGCGCGGGCGAAACGGCACATGCGCGAGGTCCTGGAGAGCGACTGGGGCCGTCTGTTCGGGAACTGGGAGACGCTGACGCCGGACGAGCGCGGATTTCCGAGTGTTGGGGACAAACCAGCGGAGATGAAGCTTGTCGGCGCGGCGGCGCTTCGCAAATCGGTGAATATCCTCGGGACGTGCATTCGGGAGGCGCCGGAGTTCCGGCCTTTCAAGAAGCATTCGCACGGGCTGGGCTAAACCTGTGACAGGGCATTCGGGCATCGGCGCGGCGCGCATCCCGCATGGCGAGGCCGACGGGCTCGCCACGCCGGTTCCGAGGCTGCACGGTCACGTATCGACACGATGGCAGGGAGCAATCATGCAGGTATACCTGGTGCGACATGCGATTGCAGCGCCGCGAGAGGCAGGTTTCGTGGATGATGCGGCGCGCGAGCTGACGCCGATCGGGATGAAGAAGATGAGGCGCAATGCCGAGGCGCTTCGCCGCCTGGGCGTGGCGCTGGACGAAGTGTGGACCAGTCCGTTGGTCCGCGCCCGGCAAACGGCGGAGATATTGGCGCAGGGGCTGGGAGGAAAATCGCCGGTGAAGGTGGTTGCCGCCCTCGAACCGGGCGGGACCTTCGAGGACCTTCGGGCGCGGCTGGCCGGTCACGCGCGGCTTTCGGCGGTGGCCCTTGTAGGCCATGAGCCTGGCATGAGTGAACTCGCAGGCTTCCTGACGGGGGCGGGTCGGTCACTCATGTTTCGCTTCAAGAAGGGAGCGGTCGCGCTGATGGAGATCGACGATTTTTCGTCGCCGGTGCGTGGAGAGCTTTGCTGGTTTCTGACGCCGAAGATGATGGGGCTGATGGCCGGGCGGTGATCGTCTTTCGTGCGGGCTGTCACAACCGACCGGCCCGGCCCGGTGCGTGTGAAATGCAGGGGCATGGTCCGATGGAACACAGCGCGGGGCGGGGCGATTACTGAGGATCGAGCAATGCGGCCTCGGACGCCTGTCTAAAGCGACTGGGTACAAATCACATGTGGACGGCCACCATGCCTGCGGACATAACCCCTTGTAAAATCGAACGGTCGGAGGGTCATGCACTTGTTAATACTCGCGAGCGATTGAACGAATCCGGATTACTTGCGGTGGTTTCGGAGCGGCCAACACGATCTTAACGTGACCACTGCCGGAGTTTGTGATATCTTAGAGATTCGGCGTTTTAGGGATGAGATACAGACGTTCCCGTTCAGGATTGGGCAAGGAGGGGTGCGACGATGGACGGCACTCACGATCCAGAACTGGTCTCGCGATTTGCGTCATACATTGAAAGGCAGGGAAAGCGATACCTTTCAAAACTCGAATCGGTGCTTTCCGCAGGGGAAACAGATGCGGTGCATGATGTTCGAGTTGCCTCTCGCCGGCTTGCGGAGCCGCTGCGCATCGCGGCCGGTGTGGGGGGGGGAAAGCGAGCCGAACGGGCCGCCGAACTCCTGGGCTGTACACGTCGGGGCCTGCGAAGGGTGCGTGAACTCGACGTACTTCTAGAGTCTCTGTGCGACGGTTCGCAAGCGGCGGGCCTGGACACCCAGGACTTGGCCAGGCTGGAGGGGGAGCTGACCCGTCAGCGCGATCGCGCCATGGCCAAGGCGCGTCAAGCCTGCAAGCGGCAGAAATCCCCGGTGGCCGCCCGGATGGTTCGCGAAACTGCTCGAAAGCTAGGCTGCAAGGCCGGCAAGAAGGTGGCCGGGCGCATCGGCAGCAGGCTTGATGGCCGTTATGTGAAATCGCTCGATCGCCTGATCGAGCGGGATCCGCGTGAGGGCGCGACGGCGGACCTGCACGCGACGCGCATCTACCTCAAGAGGTTGCGTTACGTTGTGGAACTTTCGCGTGATGTGAGCGGGATCGATCGGCCTGAACTGTTGAAGGCGCTAGTCGGAATGCAGGACCTTCTGGGATTCTGGAACGACCAGCTGGGGGCGGTTACGACGATCAGCAAGATCGCACGGTCGCCGCGCAACCTTTCCGAAGATGCGGGCTGGTCCGCCCGGCTGCTTGCGCACTGTGCCGGTCGGTTACGCGACGCCGAGCGGGCGCGGGAAAAGGCGATGCTGCAATGGGAGGAGTTCGCGGCCTGCCTTGTACGCCATAGGTCCGGCCGAGGCGCGACCGACGCCGTTTCGAAATCGAGTGAGTCCGTGATCCAGCCGGCGTCGTAGTCAGCAGCAAAGGTGGCCGATCCTTGATCAACGCCGGTGATCCCATCGAATCGGACACGAACCCGCCATCGGACTTCGCGCCGGACGCCAGCCGTGGGGAGCCGGCGCTCGAAGCCGATTTCGACGAGAGCTTTCTTCAGCGCCGCAGCGGTGTGATCCGCCGCCCGCCGCCCACGAAATTCGGCGCGATCGACATCGGCACGAACAGCATCCACATGATCATGGTTGAGATTACGCCCGAGGGGGATTTTCGGATTCTCGGGCGCGACAAGGAGATGGTGCAGCTCGGCAAGGGCGGCTTTCAGAAGCATCTGCTGACGCCGCCGGCGATGGATGCGGGCATTGCGGCCCTGACGCGTTTTCAGAAGATGGCGCGGCTCAAGGGGATTGCCAGCCTGCGGGCCGTGGCGACCAGCGCGGTGCGGGAGGCGCACAACGGCGGGGATTTCGTCGAGCGGGCGCGGGGCGAGCTGGGTCTGGACGTGCACGTGCTCTCGGTTGAGGACGAGGCCCGGCTCATTTATCTCGCGGTGCGGCATGCGGTGAAGCTCGGCGAGGAGGATGACCTGATCTGCGACATTGGCGGCGGCAGCGTGGAGGTCATTGTAGGCAACGCCCGGCGGCCGCTTGTTCTCTTCTCTTCAAAACTTGGCGGGCTTCGGCTGGCGGAGCTGTTTCTCCAGACCGATCCGCCGCCGCTGGGGGAAATCAAGTCGATGCGCCGGCAGATTCAAAAGAGCCTCTCGCCGCTGGAGCAGCGTGTAGGTCGCCGGCGCTTCGGGCGGTGCATCTGTACGTCGGGCAGCTTTGAGTGCATCGCCCGAATCTGTCAAGGCCGGCGCGGCATGCAGGTATCCGACGGCCAGGTGCAGATGCGCGTCAGCCGTGCGGAGCTCAAGGCGCTCCTGTCCGACCTTTCGGGGACTTCGCGGGAGCAGCGGCTAAAAATCCCGGGGATGGATGCCAAGCGTGTTGACACGCTGATTCCGGCGGCCACGACGCTAATGACGATCGGGCGGATGTTCGAGGTGCAGATCTTCGAGTTCTGCGACATGGCGCTACGCGAGGGCCTGATCATCGATCATATCGCGCAGAGCCGGGCGCACCTTCTGGCCCGGGCGACGTGGCCGGACCCGCGGATCCGGAGCGTCATTCAGCTCGCCGAGCGCTGCGGCTATCACCGTGCCCACGCGGAACAGGTGCAACGGCTTGCCCTGTCGCTGTTCGATCAGCTCAATCCGCTGCACGGACTCGACCGTCGGTACCGCGAGCTGCTGGGATTCGCATGCCTGCTGCACGACGTCGGCTACCTGATCGGGCACTCGGGGCACCACAAGCACTCGTACTACCTAATTCGCAACGGCGGGCTCCAGGGCTTCGGGGACATGGAGATCGAACTGATCGCCAACCTGGCGCGTTATCATCGGAAGGGGAAACCGCGGAAATCGGACTACAGTTACTGTCACCTGGATCGGCAGAGCCGCCGAGCCTTCAAGAAGCTGATCCCGGTGCTCCGGCTGGCCAACGCTCTGGACCGCACGCATTACTCAGTGGTTCAGTCGGTCGTTTGTCGGCTGCTCGGGGACCGGGTAGACCTTCAGGTGAATTCGGAACGCGACTGCGAGCTGGAAGTGTGGACGGCCCGGCGGGAGAAGGAGCACTTCGAGCGGGAATACGGGATTGCGATGAAGATATGCCCGCCGGGGGAGGAGTCAGTCAAGAATGGCGCAGAGTAGCGGCGAGCTGTTGTTACAGCCGCATACCTATCCGGGCCGGCTGATCATCGTGGAGGGAATCGACGGGTCGGGCAAAAGCACGCAGATCCGCCTGGTTCAGCGGTGGCTGACCAGCCTGGGTTACAACGTGTTTTTTACGGAGTGGAACTCCGCCGAACTGGTCAAGAAGACGACCAAGAAGGGCAAGAAGAACCGGAGCCTGACGCCGACGACCTTCAGCCTGCTGCATGCCACCGATTTCGCCCATCGGCTGGTGAGCAACATCCTTCCACCGCTTAAGGCGGGAATGATCGTGCTGGCCGACCGGTACGTGTACACGGCGTATGCCCGCGACCATGTTCGCGGCTGCGACCGCGACTGGGTTCGGAAGGTGTATCGGTATGCTCCGAAGCCGGACATCGCGTTTTATTTCAAGGTGCCGATCGAGGTATCGCTGAAACGAATCACCATGACGCGGCAAATCCTGAAGGATTTTGAGGCGGGAATGGACCTGAACCTGCACCCGGACCCGATCGAGAGCTTCCGGCTCTTTCAGGGGATGATCCTGGAGGAATACGACCGCATGACGGCGGAGAGCGGATTCGTGGTGATCGACGCGGCGCGAAACATCGCCGACCAGCAGAAACAGGTGCGTGCCGTGATCGAGACTAGCCTGGGCACCTACAGCAGAAAGCCGAGGATCGCATGACTCCGCTTCAGTTCTTCGGGGAGGGGCTTCCGTACATCGAGCCCTTTGACTGCCCCGGGCTTCTGATCACGATCGAGGGCACCGACGGCGTCGGACGAACGACGCAGGTGGCGTTGTTGCGCGAATGGCTCGAAGTTCAGGGCTTCGGGGTCATTGAGACCGGATGGACGCGCAGCCAGCTCATCGGGCGGACGATCTCGCAGGCGAAGGAGGGACGTCTGCTCAATCCGCTGACCTATTCCCTGCTCTACGCGGCGGATTTCGCCGATCGCCTGGAGAAAGAGATCATCCCGGCGCTTCGCAGCGGGTTCGTCGTGCTGGCGGACCGGTACGTATTCACGGCGATCGCGCGCGACGTGGCGCGGGGGCTCGATCGGCAGTGGGTGCGCGACCTGTTCGGCTTCGCGCCGGTGCCGCACCTGGTGCTTTACCTGAAGATCGACATCGTGGAGCTGATTCGCCGGGTGATTCCGCGGGGGGTGATTGACTATTTCGAGTCGGGCATGGACCTGGGCCTCGGGGCCGATCCGTACGACAGCTTCAAGAAGTACCAAACGATGCTCCTGCGCGAATACCAGAAGATGGCGGACGAGTTCGGGTTTCACGTGGTGAACGCGCGGTGGAAGCCCGAGCGTATTCACATGCGCCTGCGGGAGATCGTCACCGAGTTCATCCGGCAGCGGAAGTTTTCAGAGTGGGGGAGGGTCGCGCCGTCGGGGCCGGATGAGCCGAAGTCTCCGGGCGGCCTGTTCACGCGGTCGGCGGGGTAGCCCCGTGCCTGTCCTTACGCGGGTCACTTGGTCCTGAGGATGGGCGGGGTGAGCACGGTGTTTGGCCTGCTCGGGAGCCCGCGGACAAGCGAAATGTTGGACGGGGCGGACGCGCCGCCGGATAGCACCATGGAAAGAGCCGCTTCCATGGTAAGGTCTGTCATGGTGATGCGCTCGATGGGCACCAATTCCATGTAGCCGCTGGTGGGGTTCGGCGTTGTGGGGACAAATACGGTGGCGTACCTCTGCCCGGTGTTCTTATCAGTGATGACGTTGGTCATGAAGGCCAGGGCCTTCATCGTGTCGGTCGGGAAGTCGATGAGTACGACGGTCTGATCCTCGCCACCGGGCTTATTGGCGCCGGAAAGGGCCTGTACGATGCGCTTTACGGCGACGTAGAGCGTCTCCACCATGGGGATGCGCTCGACCAGCCCCTCGAAGAATTCAATGACCCGCTTGCCGACGGCGTTCGTGCCGAGCCAGCCGAGGACATACAGAACCACCAGCGTCATGACGACGGCAATGAGGCTCTCGTACCAGGTGGCGTTGTTGGGGTCGAATCTCCGGTCGGCAAGTTTCAGGTCGAATGCCCAGTTGAGGGCCGCCGTTGAAATGTTCAATAGACGGGCGCCGGCGGACAGGGCGATTCCGTAGATATACCTGACGATGACCGCCGTCACCATGATGGGGATGAGCAGCAGCAGGCCGGCGACGACACGGCCGCGGATGGTGCGCGGGGCGACGCTGCGGCGCGGCTTCGCGGACTCGGCATCTTGAATCGTCGGGGCGTGTTCGTGGGTCCGTTCGCTCATGGCACCTTTTCCTGGACGGCGGAGTATATCCGCTTTTGTGGGCGGTTGGGGTTCCGATTCATATACGGCCCACACCGGGAATGGATTGCAACCGATATGGAGCTTCGAGACGGCCGGAGGTCTGCGCGCGGCGGGCTGTCGAGCAGGCAAATGCGTATATAATGATGAAAGCCGGGTCCGAGGGCCCGGCACGCATCGGCTGTTGGAACGGCGGCAAATGGGTGCGGCATGAGCATTCTCGAAAAGCAAGTGCGGCAGGCCCGGCGGCGTCTCTGGCTGAATCGCTGGCTTCGAATCTGGGGCTGGTGCCTATTTGGATCGGGCTGTATATGGACGGCCCTGCTGCTGGTCGATCGGCTGCTGGGGATTGACTTTCCGCTCGAATGGCTCGCGCTGGGGGGCGCGTGCATCAGCCTCGTCGTCTCGGTCGTCTGGCTGGCGTGCACGCAGGATCCGGAACTTGCCGCGGCGATCGAACTGGACCGCGCGGCGGGTCTTCGCGAGCGCGTCTCGACGTGCCTCGAGGTACCCTCGGCCGATGACCCGTTCGCAGCGGCGGTCCATGCCGACGCGGAACGGAGCGTGGCGGGTCTTTCGGCGCGAAGGCTGATCCCGGTGCAGTGGTCGGGTTCGCTGTCGTACGGTTCGGCGATGCTGATTGTTGCGGCGTTGCTGCTTCTGCTGCCCGAGTTCGACCTCCTGAAAAAGAAGGAAGCCCAGGCCGGACTTCAGTCGCAAATCGCGGCGGCGTCGCGCATGCGCGAGGTGGTCGCGCAGCCGGTGTCCGCACTGTCGCAGCTTGCCGAGAAGCAGGGCGACGAGGAGCTCAACAAGCAGATCAAGGAGCTCGAGAACGCACTCAAGCCCGACGTGCAGAAGGATCCCGACGTGCTCCGGCGGGAGACGGTGAAGCAACTCGACAAGTTACAGGACGCGCTTAAGAACAAGGCGAACGAAGACCGGTTCAAGGCGCTGGACGAGACCAAGAAGCGTCTGCGCCAGATGGCCGCACCGGAAGACGCAAAGGGAGAGGCGGCAAAGCTGATCGAATCGATGGCGGCGGGCGACTTCCAGGAGGCGCAGAAGGAGTTGAAAAAGCTTCAGGAGAACCTGGCGAAGCGCTCGCGCGACGGGAAGCTCGATCCGAAGCAGGCCGAGGAGATGCGCAAGCAACTCAACGAGCTGGCCCAGAAGCTTGAAAAAGCGGCCCAGGATAAGCAGAGCCAGCGCGAGATGGAAAACATGGGCATGTCCAAACAGGACATCCAGCGGGTCCTCGACGCGCTCGCCAAGAAGGACCCTCAGCAACTTGAGAAGCTCGCCAAGGAACTGGCGGAGCGAATGAAGGACCAGGGCGTTTCGAAGGAACAACTCGAGAAGATGATAGAGAAGCTGGCCCAGCGGCAGGAAGCCTGCAAGTCGCTCAAGGAAATGGGCGAGAAGATGGCGAACGCGGGCAAACAGCTCGAGCAGAGCAATACCGAGTCGGCCCAGGAGGAACTCAGCGAGGCCGGCGAACAGTTGAGCGAGATGGAACAGCTTGAGCAGCAGTTAAACGAGATGGAAGCGCAGATGTCGATGCTGGACGAGGCGCGTGATCAGCTTGGCGATGGGGAGGGCGAAGGCGAGGGACAGAACGAAGGGAAGTGCAGCCACTGTCAGGGCAAGGGCTTTCGCAAAGACGGGGCACCGTGTCCGAACTGCAACGGGACGGGCGACGGAATGGGCGGCCAGGGCCGCGGTTCCGGGAAGCGCGATCGCGCGGAGACGAGCGACGTGGACTTCAAGAATCAAAAGGTGAAGGGAAAGAACACGAAGAGCGGTCGGGTCATTTCGCAGCAGTACGTCAAGGGCGAGCACCTGAAGGGAAAGAGCCAGGTGGAGTTTCAGGACGCGGCGACGGCCGCGGAGATAGACGCGACCGACGCGCTGAATCGCGAGCGCATTCCCCGCCCGTATCGGAAGGGCGTGCGGAACTACTTCGACCGGCTGGGAGAGTCGTTCAAGTCCTCCGACGGGCCTTCAACGAAAAAGACAGAAGGGGCGGCGGAGCCTTCGACGGAAGAAAAGGGCGGAGAGCAGGGGAAGCAATAGAGGCGCTGCCCCCCGTGCGCCCCCGCCACCGTGTCTGAAGCCGGGTCGTTTTCACCCACTCGATTCCCACGATTCGCACGCAAAGACAGGTATTCCGCAATCGGGAATGCGTTCATTCCGCGCGCTGCATTGAGTTGCAACGTCCTGACTGCGTAAGATGGACCTCGGTGAAGCGGCAGGTCGTTCGGGGGGGCTGGAGGTTCCGTCATGAGCAATGGGCCCCGAGGGAGAATCTCGCGGCGGCGGTTCATCGGCTCGGGGCTGACAGCCGCAGCCATGGGACTCATGGCCCGGCGCGGTGTCGCCGTTGAGGCACTACTTTCATCCGCGCTGAAGGCCGATTCGGCATTCGGGCCGACAAGCCCGCTTCGCAAGCTGCCTGGTCAACTGGACAGCGCGTGGTTTCTTGGCCTCCCGTTCGCGCGCTGGTTTACGGGCGACGACTTCACCCAGCAGTCCGGATATCCCTTTCACAGCACGCCGCCGTGCTGTCCGGGCAGCCCTCCGCCGCCGAACGAGCGGGCAGACGTCGTGGTGGTGGGCGGGGGCATATCGGGGCTGGCAACGGCGGTGATGCTCGAACACCATCATCCGATCGTCCTGGAGCTGCACGAACAGTTTGGCGGAAACGCGGCCGGCGAAGTGTGGGAGAATCAGCCCTACTCGATCGGCAGTGCCTATGTAATTACACCCGACAAGGGCAGTTTCCTGGAACAGTTTTACCGCGACCTGGGGCTGGATCGTGTGCATCGCTTCGCCGGGCCGCAGGACCCGATCGAGCTGGGCGGGCGCATCCTGTTTGACTTCTGGACCGGGCAGAACCGCCCGCCGGAGGAGCAGAAGGCGTTTGCCCGATATGCGGAGGTCGTGCGATACATGGCGGAGGAGAGCTATCCGGAGATTCCGCTTCCGGAGGGAAAGGACAACCAGTGGATCATTGACCTCGATCGCAAGACGCTTTGGCAGGACATCGAGGACCAGATGGGAATGCCGATGCCGCCGCTGCTGGCCGCGGCCGTGCAGGGGTATTGCTATTCGTCGTTCGGGGCGGGCATGCAGGATATATCGGCGGCGGCGGGATGGAACTTTCTGGCGGCGGAGGAGTTCGGGCGCTGGGTGTTTCCGGGCGGAAACGCATACATGAGCTGGGCGATGTGGCAGCGGCTTCGCCAACTCGATGATTGCATGCCCCCGGGTCAGCGGCCATATCACGTTCGATCCCAGTGCATGGTCGTCGATGTCCGGCTGGTTGGCGACGGCGTGCAGGTGACGTATCTTGATCCGCAGCGGAAGTTGCAGTCGATCGCGGCGCGGTACGCGGTGGTGGCGTGCCCGAAACACGTCGCGCGATACCTGATTCACGGCATGGAGGAACTCGACGCCGAGAAGAGCCGGGCCATACCGGGTGTGAGCGCGTGCGCGTACGTCGTGGCCAACGTTCTTCTCGACGCGCCAGTGCATCTCGATTTCTATGATATCTTCCTTCTCGGCGACGAGAGTTTCCCGGTGGATCCGGTGGGGCTCGAGGGGGACCCCCGCGTGATTGACTTGCTCGCGGGACATTATGCGAAGCGCGTTCCGGGGCCGCGCAGCGTCCTGACGCTCTACATGCCGTTTCCATATGGAATAAACATGCGTCCGCCGCTGATCGTGGGGGATCCGTGGGAACGGCTCGCGGGGGCCCTCGCCCCGCAGATTGAACGTATCCTGCACTTGCTCGCACTGCCCAAGTCCGCCGTGCGGCAGATTCGCATGACGCGCTGGGGCCATGCCTTTCCGATCGCCCGGCCGGAGTTCATCGCGGACGGGAGCGCCGAGTACTTCCAGCGTCCGATCGGGGATCGGATCTTCTTCGCCAACCAGGACAACTGGGCATTGCCGGCGGTCGAAAACAGCCTGCTGGACGCGGATCGCGTGGCGAGGCAGATTTCGGCGGGACTAGGGGGACGGTAGGAGCCGTCCGTCCGGTCGATCGGGCGAAAGCCTTTATCAGGGCGAGGGTTGGGGTCGGCTATTGACGTCGGGGCCGGTTCGGCTTATTTAGTTTGGCTCGCCGACGGTCGATCGATGCCTCGGCGCAACGCGGGTGTAGCTCAGTGGTAGAGCGTCACGTTGCCAACGTGAATGTCGTGGGTTCGAATCCCATCACCCGCTATCCGGGCGGGTCCTCATTGCAGGGGGCCTGACCGCCAGGCACGGCCATGGAGGCCGGCCGCCGACATATCGAACTGCCCGCAGGATACCGACCGGAACGGTCAGGCGTTGGCTGCGGGACAGGGGCGCCGGTTTGATCGACAATGGTCGGTCGGGACGTCATAAACGCCTGACCGGCCTTTTTTATTTGTCGCGCGCGGGGAGGTCTAGCGAGGGCGCGAGACCCACCGCCGGACGCGCCCACGGCCGGGGAGGCCGGGTCGCGGACAGCCGCGGCGCGAGGACCGAGAGAGCCGAAACCCGCTTCGCGGCGCCCGCATGACGGAGGCGCGCGGAGAACAACTGGAGGAGACCCACCTTGGCCAGAAACACGATTCCCGGCAGCATGCGAGACGACGGCGCGCTGGCGACGGCGGACAACGAGTCCAACACGCCGGAGATGATTCAGGAACGGCTCAAGAGTGTCATCAAGGTGGCTGTGGCCGACGCAGGAGTGCTGCGGAAGCGCGTAACAGTGACCGTCCCGCGCTCGGACGTCGATGCCGAACTCGAGAAGGAATACAAGGAACTCGTGACCGAGGCGATCATTCCGGGCTTTCGGCGCGGACGAGCGCCGCGGCGGCTGGTCGAGAAGCGTTTCGGAACCGAAGTCGGCCAACAGGTCCAGACGCGGATCGTATCGAATGCCTACCTCGCGGCGATCGACAAGGAAGGGCTGAAGGTACTCGGGGACCCGCTGCTCTGGGTCAAACTCAAGGACAAGGCGGAGTCGGACTCGGAACAGCTCGTCGACATGCCGACGGCCATCGGCCATCTGAAGCTGCCCGAGGAAGGGGACTTTGAGTTCAAGTGCGAGGTGGAGGTCAAGCCTGAGTTTGAACTGCCCTCCCTTGACGGTGTGCCGGTCGAGCGACCGGTCCTTGAGATCACGGATGAGGACGTCGACGTGCAGATCAAGCGTGCACGGGCCAACCGGGGGCATTGGGCTCCGGTGCTCGACGGCTCGGTCGAGCGCGACGACATGCTGATCTGCGACATGGTGATGACGGCGGACGGCAAGGAGATCAAGAAAGCCGAGAACATCCAGCTCGCGGCGCGGCCACAGCGGATCGAAGGGGTGACCTTTGAGGATTTCGGCGACAGGTTCAATGGCGCGCGGGTCGGAGCGACAAAGACTCTTGAGGGCGAACTGCCGGACGACTACGAAGTGGAAGATCTGCGCGGCAAGAAGGCGCGGATTGAGCTGAAGCTCAACGACATCAAGCGGCTGGAGCTGCCGCCGATGGACAAGGAGTATCTCGAATCCCAGGGCTTTGAAAGCGAAAAGGAGCTGCGTGAGTACGTCCGGGACGAGATGAAGAACCGGCTGGACAGCGAGATCAAACGCGGCATGCGCAACCAGGTGCGCAAGTACCTTCTTGACCATACCAAGCTCGATCTTCCGGAAGGGCTGTCGTCGCGTCAGACCGAACGGGCCGTGCTCCGCAAGGCGATCGACCTTCAGCGGCAGGGCGTGCCGATCTCCGAGATCGCGAAGCATGCCGATGAGCTGCGGACCATTGCCCAGGAAGAGACCACGACGGAACTAAAGCTGCATTTCGTGCTCGAAGAGATCGCGGAGAAGCTTGAGATCGAAGTGAGCGAAGAGGAGATCAACGCTGCGATCATGATGATGGCACAGGCCTATAATCGCCGCTTTGACCGGATGCGGGACGACCTGGCTCGAAATAACGGGCTGGAAATGCTTTATTTGCAGATTCGCGACGAGAAGTGCATCGACAAGATACTGGAGAAGGCCAAAGTGACCGATGCAGAAATGCCTCGGAAGCCCGCGGCAAAGGGCGAGAAGGCTGCGTCTGCCGGCGAGGCGCAGAAGCCTTCGGCGAAGGCGGTCGCCGCGGAAAAGCCGGCCAAGGCGCAGGAGCCGAAGGCCGAAAAGAAGCCGGCGGAGAAAAAAGAGTCCAAGCCCGCCGCGCCCAAGGGAGGGGCCGGGAAGAAGTCCAAGTAAGATCGGAGCGCGGCGCTCGCCGACGGAGAACGCCGGGCGGGCCGGCCAGGATTGATCGCACGCGAGCCTTTGGTCGGCGCGGGAAACACGGCGGGGGCTTGCCGCAAGACGGGCCGCGTCGCGCAGAAGGCGACGCGTGCCGGCCGGGCGGGACGTAATAGAAAAGGAAAACGTCATGGATGGTCGCATGAATCCGTACGCGGGGATAATGATGCCGCAGGTGCTTGACACGATGGTGCAGGGGGGCGCGCCGTATCAGCGCATTCGGGAGATGTCGATCGAGGACATGCTCCTCGAGAACCGCATCATCTTTCTGGCGGGTCCGATCAACGACCGCACGGCCAGCCTGGTGATCATGCGGCTGCTCTATCTTCAGAGCATCAAGAAGGACCAGGACATTCACCTATACATCAACTGTCCGGGCGGGATGGTGGATCAGACGCTGGCAATCTACGACACCATGCGCTTCCTGACCTGCGACATCGCGACCTATTCCATCGGCCAGGCGGCCAGCGGCGGGGCGATCATCCTGACCGCGGGGACCAAGGGCAAGCGCTATGCACTGCCCAACAGCAAGATCATGCTGCACCAGCCGTGGGGAGGCATAACCGGGCAGGCGGAGGACATCCGGATTCAGGCGGAGGAAATCCTCAAGGACAAGAAAAAGCTGCTCGAGATCCTCGCGCTGCACACGGGCTCGTCGATCGAGAAGATCGAGCAGGAGACCGAACGCGACAAGTACATCAGCCCTCAGGAAGCGGTCGAGTGGGGCCTGGTCGATGAGATTCTCGACGGCGGCAAAATGAAGCAGAAATGAGAGGCGCGCCGGCTAGTCGGATGGCGCGTCGGGCCGATGGCGAAGCGCCGCGGCTCGCACAGGCAGGAAGCGGCAGTGGCCAAGGAGTGCCCGATGGCAGTGAATCAATCGCTCATCCCATTCGTCATTGAACGCAGCGGCCGCGGCGAGCGGTCGTACGACATTTATTCCCGGCTTCTCAAGGATCGGATCGTATTCCTCGGCGGAGGGATCGACGACGAGGTGGCAAACGTCATTATCGCCCAGATGCTGTTTCTGGCGAACGAGGACCCGCACGCCGACATTCACTTTTACATCAACTCGCCGGGCGGCAGCGTGTCGGCGGGGCTGGCGATCTATGACACGATGCAGTTCGTGCGGTGCGACGTGGCGACCTACTGCCTGGGCGTGTCGGCGAGCATGGGAGCGATCCTGTTGTGCGGCGGGGCGAAGAACAAGCGGTTCGCGCTTTCCAACTCGCGGGTGCTGCTCCATCAGCCGCTGATCGGCGGCGTGTTGCAGGGTGCGGCGACGGACCTTTCAATCGAAGCCGCAGAGATCCTCCGCCTGCGCGAGATTCTTTACGGAATTATCGCAAAGCATTCCAAGACGGACCTCAAAAAGATCGAAAAGGACTGTGACCGCAACCTGTGGCTCGATCCCGTGGAGGCGATGGAATACGGCCTTGTCGATCGAATCCTGGAGCGCCAGCCCGAAATGCCGAAGCGGCCCGTCTCGGACGACGACTAATGGCTTCAAACGGCCGGACAGTTCCGCGGCGCTCCGCCGCAGCGGCGTCGCTCGCGGCGATCCTTGCGGGGGCGATCGCATGCAACGGGCCTTCGGCCGCTGATCCGCGCCTTACGCGCATTGCCGAGCTTGAAGACAAGGTCCAGCAGCAGGCCGCGGCGCTTACCCGAAAGGACGAGGAGATCGCCGCCCAGGCGCGGACGATCCAGGAGCTGCGCGGGTTTTCGGGGGCGCGGAGCATCGATCAGTTTGTCCATGTCTCCCGCGTCGAGATCGAGCGCCTGTCCGGGGGCTACGACGACGATCGGGACGGTATCGACGACGGCGTCGTCGCCTATCTCCGGCTCTTTGATTCGGAAGGCGATGTCATCAAGGCGTCGGGCTCCGCGGTCCTGGAGGCGTACGATCTCGCCGCCCCCGAGGGCCGTCAGCTTGTCGCGAAGCTCGAAGCGGACGTCGCCATGATGCGCTCGGTCTGGTTCGGCAAGCTCATGACATCTCACTACACGCTGAAGGCTCCCTGGCTTCCGGACCGCAGGCCGCGGAACTCCAGGATCACACTGGTTGTGCGCTTCACCGACCTGCTCTCGGGAAACGTGTTCGAAGCCCAGCATGTCGCGGACGTCAAGGGCGCAACCCCATAGCACCGGGCCGCCGTGCCGGCAGCGGGCATCGTCTTTTCTCCCATCCAATTCCACGATTCCGGTGCGTCGGGTGTCCGCGAGGCGACACCATTTCCTGCGGACGGGTCCTCCGCGCACTGTCCTGACCGCCCGCTGTTCGTGCCGCCGCGTGTGCACGCTCCGGCTTCCGCCCGGCAAAAAATGCGCGGCTGTGCGGTGGGGCGGGGCGCAAAACCTGCGTATTGGAAGATTAATCGGGTGATTTCACCGAGGGCCGGCGGACGGATCGGCGGGAACGCCGATATACGAAAAAGCCCGTCCGATAAGGCCGCCCCGCCCGATAAACAGCCGCGAGGGCAATCGCAGTTATCGGCATTGGAGTAACGCCCGAAGGCGGAATCGGCCGCTAAATAGCAGGGCCTATCGGCCCGGTTCACAGGCAGGGCAGCCGGACTTCCGGGGGGAGATGGCCGGTTTCTTCGGGCGTGTTCGAGTCAGCCGTCGGCCCGGGGCATGAAAGGAAGATCGCGTCGGCCTTTGCGGGAGGCGTCTTCGCGGAGGCATCCGCCGAGAGGTGTTGATCAGTGAATGCGAAAGTGAAGCCGATGGTAAGCAGCGACCCCGGCATCCGCCTTTCCTATCGAGAGGGGGATGTCGATCCGGGCGTTCAGGATATCAACCGTGTGCTCACGGTACTGGGCAGCGGCACCGGCTGTGACATCGTTCTCGATTCAGACCGCGTGGATCACGTGCATGCGGCGATCGTGCGGCTGGGCGAAGTCGCGTACGTCTGTGATCTCGGCGGCGCTGGCGGGACGCGCATCAATCAGCGTTTTGTACGGTGGGAGCGCCTTAACGACGGCGACGAACTCGGATTGGGGCCGTTTGTTTTCGACGTGGAAATCGAAGCGCCGCGGCACGCGATCGTCGCGACGACCCGGCCCTTCAGTCTGCGCGAGGACCAGGCGTTCGGCGTGGTTCGCAGCGAGGATCCCGTCCTCCTGATCGGCAGCGACGCGACGTGCGACATCGTCCTGGGCGGAAGCATGGTTGCCCCGCGCCACGCGATCGTGGTGTGGGGCAACGACGGTCCGATCGTGCGCGATCTGACCGGTGAACGGACAACCCGCGTCAATGGCAAGTGGGTCCGCGAGGCGGCGCTTCGGCACGGCGATTCGATCGGCGTCGGGTCTTATGAGCTGATCTTCGAAGTCGGCAGCGCGCCAGCGACGGAGCATGCGCCGCGGCCCCGGGCGGAAGGTGCCTCAAACGCGACGCAATCGGGACCGGGCCGGATGGTCGCCGGAAAGGTCCCGGCCCGGCCAGCAGAGATCCCTCTCAAGTCGCTCGAGGACGAATCAATCGAGATCGCGGAGCCGGCTTCGAGGACATTTGATCATCTGAACGAAGAGCAGGCCTCCATCGAGATGGTCCGGGCCATGGACGCGCTCTCTCGGGACCGCTCGTCGGAGGCCCCGGTAGATCTGTCGGAGGAGAGTTACGAGGGCGCCGAGCCGCTGAATGACTCCGAGGTGCTCGAACTTCTTGAAGACGTAGAAGAAGTGGAGGAAGCGACGATGGCATCCACGAACGCGGCGCCGCACCGACAGGCCGGAGCCGCGGGCCGTAACGGAAACGTAAAGACGCCGGGCGGAAACAGGACGGAAGCGGTCGACCTGATCGCCGCCGAACGGCTGGTGACTGAGTACGGCGACAACCTGTCCAAGTGTCCTCCGGACCTCAAGGCGCGGGTCGTCGCGGCGCAGAACGCGCTTGATGAAAGGGCCCGTAAGCTGCGCAGCGAACTCGATTCGGAACGTGCCCGGCTCAGGGCCTGCCAGGACCAACTGCAGGAGCAGGCAAGAAAACTGCTCGCGGCCGCGCGGAGCAAGGGCGCGCCGGCCGAAGGGGCGTTTCAGTCGCTCGATTCGGAAGCCGGACAGGCAATCGACGCTCCGGGCGGGCAGTCCGCCTACGCGGGCGCGGCATCCGAGGACAACGGAGACGGCTGGAAGGCGGACGTAACGACGCTGGAGCGGCTGTTCTCGGGAGCGGTCGATCTTGACGCGGCCACGCGGAAAAACGCGGGCGAAACGCTTCGCGCCGCATCCGGCCGACCGACCGACGGCAACGGGACGCGTTCCGAGGTACACAGTCTTCAGTGCCAGGTGGCCGAGCTGGCGAAGATGGTCCGCGAGGAGCGCGACGAGACGCGCACGGCGGAGGCGCGGCTCGAATCGCTCAAGTTTGAAATCGAGCGGCTTCGCGTGGACATCGTCCGCTCGCGCGAGAAGCACCGCGTCCAGCAGACGGAACACGAGGCGCGATATCAAGCGCTTCAGCGCAGCCTTGCGGCGGTTAAACACGAGCGCGAGTCGCTCATGGCGAGACTCCGGCGTCTCGATGCCAAGGAGTCGGCCCTGAACAGTCGGGCGACGGAGGCTGATTGCGTTCGAAAGGACCTGGAGCACGAAGCAGAGCGGATCTCGCGCAATCAGGAGCTGCACGATGAGCGGGTGCGCGAGTTGCGCGTCGGACTGGAGAGCGAACGCCACCGCCTCCGGGTCCGGCAGGCCGAGATGCAGCGGAAGGCGAGCGAACTGGCCAAGCTGGCGAAGGCACGTCGAAAGGCCATCGAGGAAATCGTGAACCAGCAACAGGCGGCGCTCAAGGAACAGGAAACCGAGCTCAAGTCGAAGCGCTCGGCGCTGATCGAGGCAGGCCGCGCCGAGCTGGAACGCACTGCGACTGAACTGGAGCAGCTTTTGAGCGTCCGGCTCGCGGACGTGGAGAGCGAACTCCTTTCGCGCCAGGAGAATCTTGAAGGCTGGATTCACGCGATTTATGACGCCAACCGGCCTGCATCCCTTACCGAGGCGCCGTCCCGGGAGAATGTCACCCGACTGCCCAAAGCCTCGGCTGGAATCGGCGCCGAACCGGCAACGGTGGATCGCATCGGCATCAGCGGCGAAAGCCGGCACCTCGCGACGCTGGAGAGCGAGTTGGAAGGACTGCATCGCGCCGTGCTGCGGCTCGAGGAAGACAGCGACCGGAAGACCGTGCCCCTGACACAAACGCCGGCATACAGCAACTACTCGGAAGGTCCGCCGGCCTGGTCGCGACCGACGCGGTGGAGCGGCGGCCTGACGAGCCGTCTGAGCGAGAAGCTGTCCTCCCTGCGGACCGGCATAGAGGACATCGCGCGGTCAGTCTCATCAAGCAAATTGTCAACCGAAGCGGGCGGAATCGACGAGAAGCTGGACGCCGCCGCGAGCGGGAGTATCTGATCGGAGCACCCATAGGGGTATCCGTTCGAGTGAGTGAAGTCATGCGGTCGGGTTTAGACGGGACATGCAGGGCAGAGGCGATTGCCACGGGGCTGTTCTCCGCGCCGCTCCGCCCTTGGGCCGATGGGCAATGTCTCCGGAATCCAACCTCCTTGAATGTGATGAAGGCACGCTCATGAACCAATCGCCGACCGGTTCGACCGGGTCACCTTCGCCGAATGAAGAGAATCCCAACCTGGCATCGAGCCTCGAATCGTTCGCGGCCGGTCTGCCGTCGCTGTCTCCCGCACAGGCTGACTTGAGCAGCCAGATGGCCCGGGACCTCGATCGGCTCAAGCGCGTTTCCGAGCACCTATCCGTCTCGCAATCGTGGGCCGAGCAGTATTCCGATGAGGCCAGCGCTCTATCTGCGATGGCTCATGGGCCCATCCTGTCTCCCACGGGGACCGGGCCTGGGTTCGGGGGCTTCGGAGGGATTCGGCGCGGGCTGTCGCGTACGCCCGACCTGTTGAGCCTCCACAGCGGCGTGTGGCAGTTTGGTCAGCCGGGCACACCGGTGGCGGGGCAATCGCTTCCGGCACCGGAGCCGCTACACTATTCACATGGGGGCAGGGGCGGGTCGCACGAGTCGCCCGTGATACCCGGGGACGTCCGCGCCGGTGGAGTTCGATCGTCGGCTATTCCCTTCGGCAGCGCGGCGAGGGCGACGATTCCCTTCCCCGGCGACACCGCGCATGGCGGCGGGGGCGCCGGCGGCCAACCAGGCGGATCAACAACCGGAAACGGGGCCAGGCAGAAATTGAATCGCACCGGCGGACCGCCCAGGGCGGTCGACAAGGCGGAAGAGCTGCGACAGCGCGTCGCACGGGCCCAGCAGGCGCTGGACGAGCGCGCCGAAAAGATCAAGGCGGCGCTGGCGAGGGAGCGCGAACAACTCAAGGCCTTTCAGGCCGAGCTTGAGGCCAAGGCAGTCGAACTTCAGAAGGTTGTCGCGCAGCGGCAGGAGGCCCTGGAGCGCGACTATGCGGCACGGCGCGCCTCGCTCGAATCGCAGCAGAAGGAATTGCAGCGGCGCTGGGCCGAGGTGGAGGGCCGGCAGGCAGCCATCGAAGAGGCCAACCGGGCATTCCTCGATCAGCAGAAGAGCGAGCTTCAAAAGGCCGCGGGAGCGCGGCTGGAACAGATCGAGCGCGGCGCGCTGAACCTTCAGCAGCAGCTCGAGCAGAAGTCCCGCGAGTTGACCGAGCGCGAGGCGCAGCTCGAGCGGACTGTCGCCGCCCGGCGGGCGGAGCTCGAGCGCCAGTTTTCCGATCTTCAGGTCAAGCTGGAGTCAAAGCAGAAGGCGCTGAGCGAGCGCGAGGCGGAGATCGAGCGTGTCGCGGCGGAGCGGTTGGGCCAGGTGAAGCGCGACGCGGCGGCGCTCCAGGCGCAGCTTGAGGCGAGGCAGCAGGAAATCTCGCGGCGCGAGGCGAATCTTGATCTGAACACGCGCGGCCGGCTTGAGAGCGTCGAGCGCGAGATCGTGCAGAAACAGAGCCAGATAGAGGCACGGGAGCGGGCCCTGGTTCAGCGCGAGGCGGAGGTCGAACAAAAGACGCTCGCGCGGATCGCCGAGGCGGACCAGAAAGCGCAGGCCCGAATCGCCGAGGCCGAGCAGAGGGCCCAGGCCCGAACGGCGGAAGCGGAACAGAAGGCCCAGGCGCGGACGGCCGAGGCGGAACAAAGGGCTCAGCAAAAAGTCTCCGAGGCCGAGCACGCGGCCCGCGCGAAGCTCGCGGAGATCGAACGCGACGTCGCGGCGCGGCAGGCGGACCTGGATGCCCGTGAGAAGGCCTGGGCCAAGCGGCAGGCGGAGCTTGAGCGGGCCGCCGCCGCCCGGCTGGAACAGATCGAACGGAACGCGACCGCTATTCAGGGCAAGGCGGAGACGAAAGAACGGGAGTTGAGCGAGCGCGAGTCGGCGCTGCGTCAGGCGGAGCTGGCGTACCAGGCCGAGCGCGAGCGCGAGTCGGCTGCGCGCAAACAGGAACAGGATCGACAGCAGCAGATTCTCGCCGAGCGGGAGCGCGAGCAGGAACAGAAGCTCAAGGCGCGACAAGCTGAGATCGAACGCAAACTTGAAGAGCGCGAGGCGGAGCTGGATCGCAAGCGGCGCGAGTTTGCGCAGAAACAGGCCGAGCAGGAGGAAGCCGCGCAGGACCGTATCCGGGAGATCGAGCGGGAAGCCGTCGAACGACGGGCGGAACTTGAGAAGAAGATCGGAGCGCTTTCCCGCCGCGTCGCGGACCTGGACCGGGCGGCGGCGTCCCGAATGGCCGAGGTTGAGGAAGAAATCGCGGCGCGACGGACGGAGTTGGAGGAACGGTACAAGGAACTCTCGGCGCGGGATGTCGAACTGCGCACCCAGCGCGAGCACTTCGAGCGGGAGCGAGAGGCCAAGGCGTCCGAGCTTAAGGCGCGGGCGAAGGAGCTGGCCGACCTGGCGAAGGTCGAGCGCGATCGCCTGACGGAAGAGGCCCGCGCGGCGCGGGCGCAGCTTGATGAACTCACGCGTTCGCGGCAGGCCGAGCTTGAATCGGTTCGGGCGTCCGTCGAAGAGCGCGAGATCGCCCTGGTGCGGCGTGAAAACGACTTCAAGGTCTTCATCACGAACCTTGAGCAGCGTGAATCCGCGATCGCCCGGAAGGCCGAGGAGCTTGAGCAGCGCGCGTCCGCTCTGGAAAAGTCCGCCGCGGAGATCAAGGAGCGCGAGACCCGGTATCAGGCATGGCAGGAGCGGACGGCGGAGACGGAGCGGCAGATTACGGCCGCCCGCGAGCAGCTCGAGAAGGAGCAGGCGGAGCTGCGGAAGGGTCAGGAGAAGCTCGCGGAGATGCGCGCGAGCCTTGAGGCGCGTGCAAAGGAATACGAGGAGGAGTCGGAACGGCTTGCCGAGCAGCGGCAGAAGCTCGAGGAACGGTACGCGGAAATCCGCAAGGACCATGCCGGCCTCGAGTCGAAGCTGGAGGACCTGCGCAAGATCAAGACCGAGATCGAGATTCAGGCGAAGGACGTCTCCGAGAAGCGCGCCCGGCTGGACGACATCGACGAGAAGTCGCGACATTACGAGAAGGTGCGGGCGGATGCCGAGGCACGGGCCGCGGACATCGGCCGGCAGGAAGACGTGTTGCGTCAGCGCATGATGATCGTCGAGCGCGAGGCGAGCGAGAACGAACAGGCGCGCAAGTATCTCGAGGATCTTCGCGACCGTCTGGCCGTCCAGGACCGCGAGCTCAAGGAGCGCGAGGACCGGCTTCACAAGCGGATCAGTGAGAGCCGTGAGCTCGAGGAGCGCCTGCGTCGCGTCGCAGCGGAGCAGGACAGCGAGAAGAAGCGCCTGGGCGCGATGCAACAGGCGCAGACGCAACAGGCGGAGGAACTCGAGACGCTCCGTCGGGAAGTGACCGAGCAGAAGAGCCGTCTCCAGGAGGCGCAGGCCGAACTGCGCGGCGATCGCGAGGCACTGACACGCCAGGAGCAGGCGTACCGGGCGCAGGAAAGCGAGCTGCGCCGCGAACAGCATCGCTGGGCGGCGGAGCGGGAGAGCTGCGAGCGCATCAAGCAGGATCTATCCGCGGAGGCCGAGCGGCTCAGCCGGCAGCGCGACGAACTGGCGACACGTGAGTCGGAGCTCAGCGAGCAGCGGACGCAGCTCGAGCGGGTCGCGGAAAAGGTCAAATCACAGGAGCGAGCCCTTGCCGAGGAGCGGTCGTGCGTCACGGCCGCGCGAGGCGAGGCCGAGGAGACGCGCAAGGAACTGGCCCGCCGGATCACCGAAACGGAAGAGCTTCGGCGCCAGCTTCTCGAAAAGGCCGAGCGGCTGCGCGACCGGAAGGCCAAGCTGGCCACAGACGCGGCAACGGTAGATGCCAGACTAAAGGCACTAAATGTCGAGCTCGAATCCGCCAAACGGGAGCGGTCGGGCATCGCGCAGGAACGCGAGAAGCTGGAGCGCGACCGTCGGGAACTGGCTGCCGAGCGCGAGGAGTTTCATCGGCAGCGGGCGGATTTCAAGCCGGGGGCGGCGTGGTCGAAGGAAGTCGGGGCGTCGCTTGATGACGAGGCCCGGCGGCTGGTCGCGAAGGAAGAGCAGATCGAGGAACAGGGCCGCCAGCTCGACGGGCTTCGCGGAAGGCTGGAGCGGGAGCAGATCGAGCTTCAGCAGCGCCGCTCGGAGATCGAGGCCGCGCAGCGCGATCACCGCGACGCCGTGGAGCAACTCGAGATCATGATGAAGCGGGCGCGCGAGATGGCCGCCGAAGTGCACTCGCGCGAGGCCGCGTTCAAGGATCGCGAGCGATCACTGGCCGCGCGGGCGGTGGAGCTCGAGGAGACGCAGCGGCGCATTCAGCGGCAAGCCGAGGAATTCGAGTATCGCCGGCGCGAAGTGGAACGGCAGGGTGAGGAACTCGGCCGGCTCCGCGCGGAGTTGGAGTCCCAGGTCGATTCGCGCAAGGCCGAGGAGATCCGCGAGAAGTCGGAGCTTACGCGGCGGGAGGAGGAAGTGGAGCGCCGCTGCCGCCAGCGGCTTGAGGAGGCCGAGAAGTTCGTCGAGCGGCGCCTGGCCGAAGGCGAGGAGGCCATTGCCCGGCGGCAGGAAGCGCTTGAAGAGGAAATGAACCGCCGCCGGCAGAGCGCGGAGGGTGAGATTGAATCGATGCGCTGCCGCCTCGAGTCGGAGCTGGAGGATCTTCGCAACCGGCAGGCGGCCATCCGCGAAGAACAGGATGCGATTCGCAAAGAGCGCGAGTACATCTCCGCCCGGGCACGGCAAGTCAAGGAAGACAAGGCGATCGACGCCGTTCGTGCGGGGACGGCCGAAGAACGCGAGGGTTCGCAGGTCGGCGTGGTCGCGGGCGACCGCGCGGACTACGAGAGTTTCGACGAAGACGCGCTCGAGCCGCTGCTCGACGAGCACGATAAGGACGTTTCGGATAGTTGGATCGGCACGGCGTCGCGGCGGCGGCCGATCGCCGGAACGGCAGGCACCGGTCCCTCGCGAAGCGGGCGGCGGTTCAGTCCGGCGCTAAGCGGGATAGTGTCCCTGGTCATTGGCGCGATCGTGACGGTCGGATACATCTGGTCGCCGCAGCGCACGGTGGAAGTAAACGGCGAAATCCGGCTCCAGGACAAGGGCGTCGCGGCCGCCGACCAGCTGAATCAACTGCTGCGCGACCCGACGGTCATTCGTCAGGCTTCGGCGCTGGCGGGCGTGAATCTGGACGAGATGCGACGCGACGGAACAATTGAGTTTCGAACTTCCGACGCCGGAGACGCCATCCATATGACGGCACGGGTGGACGCCGGCCAGCAGGCTTCGGCGCAGCGCTGGCTTGCGCTGATCGGCAGCGCCTATGAGCAGTCGGTCGGCCGGAAAGCAGGCACACTTGACGATTCCCAGTACCGGCTCGGAAAGCTGCAACTGGAGCGACAGGAGAAGCTGGACGCGCTCGTGGCGGCGCGGCGGGAAGTCGAGCAGATGCAGGCGGAAATCGATTCGGCCGAAGGGGCGATCGACGTGGAGGCGGCCCGGCGCAACAAGGAACGACTGAAGCGGGAGATCGGCGTCGCCCTTGACGAGATGAATCGTGCCCGGGCGGCGTTGGCGGATTTCGAGTCCACGCCCCCGCCGACCGGTCCGATCGTGCCGACGGATACGCAACTGGACGATGCGTACCAAAGCGACGTTGAGCTCTCCCAGGCGATCGCGGAGCGCGAAACGAAGGCGCGGGAGTGCTGGCAGGAGTTGAGCCGGGTGGTCCGCGATTCTCGGGCGCCGTTCGGGCGGCTCGAGCAGACTGTGACGGCGATGGCGGCCGAGGTGCAGAAGCTGCTGGGCGAGGAAACCAACGCGGAGATTCGAAAGGAACTGGAGTCGATGGCGACGGACCTCGCAGCGTACCAGTCCGAGACGCAGCGGTTCGCGAAACAGTGGGGGGACGTCGCGCCGAAGATCGAGGGCTGGGAGATCGGGGACGACCCGGCGACGCTGCTTGAGTATCAGAATAAGGCCGAGACACTGGTTCGAGACTACTACGGCAAGTCGCGTCTGTCGTTCAGTTCGGCCGCGGAAAAGGCGGACGCGATCGGGCGGCAGGGGGCGGAGATGACCAAGCGCCGGGTGATTCAGAACGCGCTGACGTCGCTAGCGCACGACAGCCTGGAGGCGCGGAACAACTGGATCGTGGTCGCGCGGCTGACAGTTCCGCGGTACAACGTGGCTCTGAAGGCACTGTGCGACTCAATCACGGACCTCGCGCCTCGGATCGAAAAACGGAAGGAATACCATAAGGAGCGGCTGACGAAGGAACTGATGGCGGCGCGGGACACGGAGATGGCCCGCCAACGCGAGTCGCTGCGGGAAGCGGTGGATAAGGCAGCCCGGCGGCACCAGGAGCTTTCGGATCGGTTTGTGAAAATCGACACGACCGCGACGGTGAACGAGAAGGCGCTGGCAGATCTTAATGGGCTTCGGGATCAGATTCGCACCCGGCAGGAACAGATCGCGGTAATGGAGCGCGACGTGCAGGCACTTGACGAGGAGATCAAGCAGGCGGCGACGGCCGCACCGGCGGCTGTTCCGTCCTCGGTCAAGTACCATGCCACGGCGTCGATCGTTCCGCCGGTGTTCGATCCGGCAAAGCGCGGGACGGGCATCGGCCTTGGCGCGGCGGCGGCGGTGCTTGTCTTCATCATTACGTGGTCCCTGCGATCCGGACGGCGCGGCGCTGCATACTCGCCTTCGGTCGCGCGGTGACCGTTCCGGCGTGAACCACTTGCCATGCCGCGCGTGCTCATGCTATCGACCGACCTCGAGCGCGGCGGGCTGCCGCTGAGGCTGGTGCGCCTGGCCGAGCGACTGCGCGGGACCGGCATCGAGCCGGTGGTGGTGTGTCTGACCCGCGAGGGTCCGCTTTCCAAAGAGCTTCGGCAGGGCGGAATAGAGACGTTCGCGTGCGACGCAGGGGGGCGTTTTGACCTGTCGTGCCTTTGGCGACTGGCGCGGGTCGTGCGGCGGTATGCGCCAGACGTGATCCACGCCTCCTTATT
The DNA here is from genome assembly GCA_003576905.1 of Planctomycetota bacterium. Taxonomy (GTDB): domain Bacteria; phylum Planctomycetota; class Phycisphaerae; order UBA1845; family UTPLA1; genus UTPLA1. The sequence goes on from QEVG01000031.1 coordinate 47,409, forward strand.
TCATGCCAACATCGCGGCGCGGCTTACCGGGCGGGTGGATCGCCCGCGGCCGATCATCACGTCCTCCGTGACCATTGAGATTGAGAGAGCGTGGCATCGCTGGGGCGAGGCGGCGACCATTGGTGCGTCGGACCTGCATGTCGCAAATTCGCGGGCCGTGGCGCGGCATCTTGTCGATGAGCTGGGGTTTCCGGAGCACAAGGTGGTGGTCGTACCGAACGGGATCGACCTTGGGGCGATCGAGCGGACGGCGGCGATCGGGCGCGCGGAGCTCGGGATCGATGCGGATACTTTTCTCATCGTGTGGGCCGGGCGGATGGACCCGGTGAAGGACCTTGCGACGCTGGTGGCTGCGGTGGAGCGGTTCGCGCGGACGCACAAGGCGACGGCACTGTTGCTCGGAGACGGGCCGGAGCGCGGGCGCGTCGTTGCGATGATTCGCGCGCGCGGGCTCGGTGGTGTCATACGCATGGCAGGATGGGTGGAATGCCCGGCCGCGTACGTGAAGGCGGCGAACTGCCTGCTCTTTCCATCGCGGACGGAGGGAAGCCCGAATGCGGTCCTGGAGGCAATGGCGTGCGGATGCCCGGTTGTGACGTCGGACATCCCGGCGTGCGCCGAGCTGGTGCGCGACGGGGAGAGCGGGCTCTTGTGCCGAGCTGGTGACGCGGACGGCTTTGCAGACGCGCTGTTGCAGACGGCGGCGCGGCCGGTACGTGCCAAGGTGATGGCACAGGCGGCCCGGGCGGCGGCGGCGGGGCACGATCTTGGCAGGGTCGTGCGGCAGTGGGTGGACCTGTACGAGCGCGTCCTGGGCTGATTCCCGGCGACGGGGTGTGGGGGGTACGGGGGCGCAGGGGATGAGCCACCGGCCGGGGGAAAGTGTGAGTGCATTACTTCGCCTTTCTGTGAAAACTCGGGTGGGTCATTCGCAAGTTATTAATTGATCGAAGCTTGGTCTATTTCTGGCAGCGTGGACTCGTCGCGCGCAGAAAAATCTGCATTTCTCGCTTGCATGTGATATGGGGTATCGTGTAGAGTTATTCCACGAAGTGGGGAGTAGTGTGGAGCGTGCTTAAGGCCAATAAATGGTCTTTACCGGGTACTACGAGCATGGCATCGATGACAAAAACCGCCTGGCGATCCCCGCGAAGTTCCGAGCGATATGGGACCCGGATCGCCATGGCAAAGGGTTCATCATCGTGCCGGGCCGCAGGCCCCGGACGCTCTGGCTCTACCCCGACAAGTTGTTTTCCGAGCTGTCGGCCTGCTTTCGGTCCTCCCTTCTGCCGGATGAACAGCAGCACGATTTTGAGGAGATGTATTACACGTTCTCCGACCATTTGGAAATGGACTCGCAGGGCCGAGTGGTGTTGCCGGAGCGAATGCTGCGGCGAGCAGGGCTCGGCAAGGATGTCGTGATCTGCGGCGTAAAGGATCATCTTGAGATACACCGGAAGGACGACTTCGCGCAACGGTTCGGCGACGATCGATGGAACAGTTTCGGAGAGGTCCTGGCAAAGGCCAGCGACGTTGTACGACGAGAAGAGCGGCAACCCGGCCCCGAAGGGGGCCGGTAAACCTGACCGGCGGGCGGCGCGGTGTCCGCCCGGGTGAGGTGGTTTTGAGTGAGGTGGCGCGGAAGGAGACTCGGATGAGGGCCTCCTTCCGCAAGCCATCCTCGGGTAGCAACGAAATCCAGAGAAAGCCGGCGGCAACACAGGGAAGGCCATGTCGCCGGGATTACGCGTTAGATTCAGCGGGCAGACGGCCGCCCTTGTGCGTGGCGCGAGTGAGCGGTTCCGTGTGAAGCGAGGGTCGGGAGGGGGCCTTCGGTCGCATCGTATCCATCGGTCCGGCTGAGACGGGGACATGCCCGTTCGGTCCGCCGGCGCTCCTCCCGGCGCCGGCCCCATCCAACGCGTTGAGGCAGCCCGTATCCTCAGGGATGAGGAGCGGGCCGCCGCTGTTTTTGGGGATTAACGACTTTCGATCTGAAACCCGTATGCGTTTTACGGGCTGGAGTGTTTGTTTCCTTTGAGGAGCTTGTTGAAAGGCGCCTTTGTCGCTCTCCGCGCTCGCGGCGGAGTGAGGGTATAACGCCCGGCAGAGGTGGGCATGGGTCGATCAACCGGGCGAAGCGGAAGAGGAGGCGGCCGGAAGAACGGCCGAGCGCCAGGCGGCCGGGGGGCTGCGGCAGGCCCGACGATTGCGGAGCCCCGGGGGCGTCATGGGCTTTCGGCAGCCTGGCTTCACGAGCCGGCCTGTGTCGCAGTAATCGTCTTGGCGGGAGTCGCGGCCTATGCCAACAGCTTCGCGGGGCAGTTCGTCCTCGATGATCAGATAACGATCATCCACAATCCTCTGATCCGGCAGGCATTGCCGCTCCGGCGATTTTTCGATGTATCTCAGCCGCTGACGGATTTGTCGCTGGCCATCAATTACGCCTTCGGGGCGCTCGATCCGTGGGGCTATCACCTCTTTAACCTGGGTGTGCACGTCGTCGCCGGATTGGCGCTGTTTGGTGTCATAAGAAGGACACTCCGTTCACCACGCATGGGTTCACGAGCGTATGGGGCGACGGGCTTTGCCCTCGCGGCGGCGCTGCTTTGGCTGGTGCACCCGTTACAGACGGAGAGCGTGACGTACGTTATTCAGCGGTGCGAGTCGATGGCGGGGATGTTCTACCTGCTGACGCTCTACTTTTTCTTGCGCTACTCCGGCGCGACGTCGCACGAGCCGGACGGTGTTGGCGACGCGTCCGGCGGAAGGGGACGGCGGCTATGGGGGATTGCCGCCGTGGCGGCGTGTGCCTGCGGCATGGCGACAAAGCCGATCGTCGTGACCGTGCCGGTGGTGGTGCTGCTTTACGACCGGACGTTTCTGGCCGGGGGGTTCGGCGAGGCGATCCGCCGGCGGTGGCCGGTGTACCTGGGGCTGGCCGCGGGTTGGCTGGTGCTCTGGGGGCTTGGGACCATTGACGGTCTGCTGAATGAGTCTTCGGAAACGGCGACGGTGGGCTTCGGCTATCAGGGTGTGACGCCGCTTGCGTATCTGCGGACGCAGCCGGAGATCCTGCTGCACTATCTCCGTCTCGCGGTCTGGCCGGTCGGGCAATGTCTGGACTATGGGTGGCGGGTGTGTCCGACGTGGCGCGAGGCGGCGCTGCCAGCGGCCGTCGTTGCCGCGCTTGTGGCCGGAACGGCCTGGGCCACGTGGCTGCGAAGGCCGGCAGGTTTTCTCGGCTGCTGGTTCTTTTTGATTCTGTCGCCGACTTCGAGCTTTGTGCCGATCAAGGACCTCGCGTTTGAACATCGAATGTATTTGCCGCTGGCCTCGGTCGTCGTGCTGATCGTGTCGGGGGTCCAGGCGGTGGTCGGCAGGCTTGGTTCGGCGCGGGCGAAGCTGGCGCGCTGGGTCCTCGTGGGGACGGCTACGGCGCTCCTTGCAGTGCTTACGATTCGTCGCAATGCGCTCTACGCGGATGCGACGGCGCTCTGGTCGGACAACGTCGCGAAGGCGCCGCATCATGCGCGGGCGTGGAACGGACTGGGATACGCGCTTCTGGCGGCTGGGGAGACAACACGGGCAATTGAGAATTTCCGCAAGGCGGTGCAGCTGGAGCCGGATTTCGCGGAGGCGTACGCCAACCTGGGCAAGGCGTACTTCAGCATGGGGCGGATGGAAAACGCGGTGCGAGAGTTTCGCATCGCGTGGTCGCTGAAACCGGGGGCGTTCTGGGCAGATACGCACTTTTATTTCGGCGCGGCCCTTCTGGAGACGGAGCGGTACTCGGAAGCGGTGGATCAGTTGCAACTGGCGATTGGGAAGAATTCACAGTATCGCGCCGCGTATTACAACCTCGCAAATGCGCTTTGGGCGATGGGCGACCGGGACCGGGCGGCAGCCGTCTTCCAGCAGGCGCTGGCCGTCGATCCGGGCTATACCGAGGCGGCCGTGAATCTTGGTTTGGTCAAGGCGGAACAGGGAAAGCTTAACGAGGCGGTGGCGAGCTATCGAAGCGCGATAGGGGGTTTTCGTCCGGGTGGAAACCCAGACGCACTGACCAAGGCACACTATAACCTCGGGCTGGCATTCAAGGCGATGGGCCGAGTGAATGAGGCGATGCGGGCGTTTGAGCAGGCGCTCCGTGTGAATCCCTCGCACGAGGCTTCGCGGCGGGCGTTGGAGGAGTCTCGCAGGGGTGCGGAGTCGGAGCGTTAGGTATCAACCACAAACGGGATATCCGCAGCGGGGAGTCGAAAAAGGGCCGGAATATTCTTTTGTTTTCGTTAACAGTCTTTTACAATTAAGGGCATCCTGACGGCGTCAGGGCAGGGGCCAGCCAAGAATCGACGCATGTTCCGGACTGTGGAAATGCTCTAGGGTTTTTTGTTTCTGAGGGGCGGCGAGTGATTCCATTCGCCGGCCGTGAAAGGAATCTCATGTCGAAAGTGCTCCTGCCCCGTCTGCGCGCCGCGCTTGCCATTGCTGTTTCGATTATCGGATTCACGGTGGAAGGTCTTCACGCAGACCTTCGATTGCAGTCGGGAACCGTGACACTTGAGAAGAGTGACTCGTCCCAGGCGGCGGAGAAAGTCTCCCAGCTCGCACAGGGGCGCGCCGCCGGTTCGCACATCGTTGTTCAGTTTGACGCCCCGGTGTCGATCGAGGATCGAACCAAGCTGGAGGCAAACGGCTTGCGGCTCCTGGACTACCTCGCGGACAACGCCTATTTCGCGGCAACGGATGCGAGCCGATTGAATGCGGCTGAAATCGGACAGGTGCGGAGCCTGCGGTCCGTGGCACAGATTGAAGTGGAATGGAAGCTCCATCCGCTGATCAACCAGGGCGTGGTGCCGACGTGGGCGGCGGTGACACCGATACCGACTCCGGAGGAGGGCCGCAAGGAAGCGCCGAGCGCCAAGGAACTGGAGGCCGCACGGAACCCGGTCGTCGGCGCGTACGTCCGGTTCCACTCGGACGTGGATTTGTACACCCAGGGAGTGCACCTGGCGCGGCAGTACGGGGCAAATGTGCGCGACTACCTGCGGACGGTGAACGGGCTGGTGATCGAACTGCCGTTCGAGACGATTTCGGCGCTGGCGGCGGAGGACTCGGTTCAGTGGATCGAGCCGGCGCTTCCGAAGCTGAGCGAGTGCAACGCGGAGAACCGGACCATCACGGGGGCCGACATCGTCCAGGCTGCGCCCTACAACCTGAGCGGCTCCGGCGTGGCGGTGCTGGTGTATGATGGAGGGACGGGCTTTTCGACGCACCAGGACTTCGGCGGGCGGCATACGAATGGAGATACCGACTCTGTCTCGGACCACGCGACGCACGTGGCGGGCACGGTCGGCGGCAGCGGCGTCGCGTCCGGCGGCGTGGAAAAGGGCATGGCTCCCGGCGTGACCATCTGGGGTTATGGGTTTGAGTACGACGGGTCGGGGACGTTTCTGTACACGAATCCCGGTGATATCGAGGCGGACTACGGCGAGGCGATTAACGTCCACGGCTGCGATATATCGAACAACTCGATCGGCACGAACACGGAGCCAAACGGATTCCCGTGCAGCTACCAGGGCGACTATGGCCTGACATCGATGGTGATCGATTCGATCGTGCGGGGCTCGCTCGGCGCGCCGTTCCGCGTGGTCTGGGCGAACGGCAACGAGCGGCAGGGCAGCCGGTGCGATGTCGAGGGCTACGGCGACTATTACAGCACGGCACCGCCCGCCGGATCGAAGAACCATATCGCCGTCGGCGCGCTAAACGCGAACGACGATTCGATGACGAGCTTCTCGAGCTGGGGGCCGGTGGATGACGGACGAATCAAACCGGACGTCTCGGGGCCCGGGTGTGAAAACGGCGGTGACGGCGGCGTTCGCTCCTGCGCGAGCAGTGGGACGACGGCCTACTCGGTGAAGTGCGGAACGTCGATGTCCTCGCCCACGGTGTGTGGACTCAGCGCGCTTCTGCTTCAGGACTATCGGGCGCAATACCCGGGCAATCCTGATTTCCACAATGCGACGCTCAAGATGTTTCTGGCACATACGGCGGTGGACCTTGGCAACCCGGGGCCGGATTACCAGTTTGGTTATGGCTCGGTGCGCATCCAGCCGGCGATCGACTTCATGCGGTCGGGCAACTTTCTCGAGGGATCGCTCTCGCAGGGCGAATCGCTCAACGTGCTTGTGGCGGTGAACCCCGGCGACTCCGGGCTGAGAGTAACCCTGGCCTGGGATGACTTTCCGGCGACCCCGAACGCGAACCCGGTGCTGGTGAACGACCTGGACCTGGTGGTTTTCGATCCGTCGAACAACCAGCGGTTCCCCTGGACGCTGAATCCTCTGAGTCCTTCCTCGCCTGCCGTGCAGACGCAGGTGGATCGCGTCAACAACGTCGAGCAGGTCTTTGTGGCGAATCCGCCGCCGGGCGTGTACCGCGTCGAAGTGCGCGGCTTCAACGTGCCGCAGGGCCCGCAGACCTTTTCCCTGGGCGCCTCGCCGATCCTGCTGAATTGTTCGAGCCAGGGCGTCATCGCGATGGATCGCAACAAGTACGCGTGCGCGGCGACAGTGACGCTGCGGGTGATCGACTGTGATCTGAACACGGACGACAACGTGGTCGAGACGGTTTCGGTAAACGTCGCATCAAGCTCCGAGCCGGGCGGGGAGACGGTTCTCCTGACAGAATCGGGCGCGGAGACGGCGACTTTCCTCGGCACAATTGACATTGCGACGGCAGACGCGGCGGGCGTATTGCTCGTGGCCAACGGCGATACCGTGACGGCCGCATATCTTGACGCCGACGACGGGATTGGCGGCATAAACGTTCTCGTGACGGACACGGCGACGGTGGATTGCGCCCCGCCGGTGATTTCAAACGTTCAGACGACGGCGATCGCAGCGCGAAACGCGACGATTACCTTTACGACGAATGAACCGGCCACGGGGACCATCCGCTACGGCCTGACGTGCGGGGCGCTGGGGAGCACGCAGTCTTCGGGCGGGAGTAATCTGAGCCACTCGATCACGCTCAATGGTCTTCAGGACAACACGACGTACCATTTTGCCGTTGACGCAGTCGACGAGGCGGGTAACGCGGCGACGGATGACAACGGCGGGCCGTGCTATTCGTTTACGACGCCGGAGGTGCCTGAGCAGTTCACCGAACTCTTCGACGGAGGGGACAACGACCTCGACAACGTATCGCTGACGTTCATTCCGAACGGCTCGAATGACTTTTACGCGGCGTGCGCTACGCCGATCATTGCGTTTCCGACGGATCCGACGGGCGGCACGGTGCTGAGCCTTTCGGACGACGGCAACGCGAATGTCTCGCTGACCGGCGGGGCGCAGGTCTGGATCTACGGAACGGCTTACAGCAACTTCTACGTCAACTCGAACGGCAACATCACCTTCGGGTCGAGCGACGGCGACTATACCGAGAGCCTTGCCGAGCACTTCGGCAAGCCGCGGGTGGCGGCGCTCTGGGACGACCTGAACCCCAGCGTGGGCGGACAGGTGAGCTGGAGACAGCTCGGCGACCGCGTGGCCGTGACCTGGCTGAACGTCCCCGAGCACAGCACCAGCAACCAGAACAGCTTCCAGATCGAGTTGTACTTCGACGGGACGATCCATATCAGCTACCTGAGCATCGCGGCCGCAGACGGCCTTGCAGGGCTTTCGGCGGGTACGGGACTCTCGCCGGACTTCTTCGAGTCCGACCTGTCCGCGCTGGGCGACTGCGGTCCGCGACCGCCTTCGGTTTCGGGCAGTTCGGTCACGTGCCCCGAGGACACCGAAATCACCATTACGCTGAACGCGACGGATGACGGCACGCCGAATCCGCTGTCGTTCATCATCGTTTCGCTGCCGACATATGAGCTGCGCGACGCGGCGAATGATCATGTGATTGCGCCGGGGGACTTGCCCTATACGCTTGGGGCCAATGGAAACCAGGTGAAATATCTGCCGTCGGGCGGTTATTTCGGCCCCGATTCGTTCCAGTTCAAGGCGAATGACGGCGGAACGCCCCCGGACGGCGGGGTTTCCATCGTTGCGACGGTCTCAATCACGGTCGAGCCGACGTTGTCGCTTCCCTTTTTGGACGATTTCCCGACGACGACCTTCGACAGTCTGAAGTGGTCGCTGGTTGATAACGCCACGATTGACTCCGGCGGAATCAACCCGCCAAGCGCACCGTACGCGGCGCGCTTCAACGGCAACCCGGACGGCTCGGATGAGATCCGCACCCACCTGATCAACCTGCAAGGCGCCGGAGCGGTCCGGCTCCGCTATGGCTGGCAGATCAAGGGGTCGGGAGAAAGCCCCGACGCCGGCGATGACCTGTTTGTCGAGTATCTCGACGGCAACGGAACATGGCAGGTACTCCGGCAACACCTGGGCTCCGGTCCGGACATGACCACGTTCACCATTGAGGAACTCTTCCTGCCGCCGCCAGCGCTGCATGCGGGCTTCCGACTGCGGTTCCGAAATACGGCGACTTCGGGAGCGTTTGACGACTGGTTCGTGGATAACGTCACATTGGAGTCGGCCAACGCGCCCACTGCGCAGGACGATTCGGTGTACACAGCCGAGAATCACCTCACGTATGTGACGTTTTCGGCCAGCGATCCCAATATGGACCCGCTGACTTATCGCATTATGACATTGCCCGCGAACGGTACCCTCCGAGATCCGAACGGGGCCAACATTCTGAGCGCGCCTTATGAGCTCCTGGGCGGCGGAAATATCGTTCGATACACGCCGGACATGGGATACGCGGGGCCGGACAGCTTTGAATTCCTGGCTTCCGACGGAGTTCATGATTCGAACATCGCGTCGATTTCCGTCACGGTGGGCGGGGCGCAGCCGGTCCATGTGTTCAATTTCGACACCGATCCGGGCTGGACGACGATGGGTCAGTGGGCGTTCGGGCAGCCGACCGGCGGCGGTACGCACAATTTCGATCCATCGAGCGGGTTCACCGGTCAGAACGTTTATGGATACAACCTGAACGGCGATTACCCGAACAGCCTCAGCCCGGTGCAGTACCTGACGACGACGCCGCTGGACTGCTCGACGCTGTCGGGCGGGACGCTTCGGTTCCGCCGCTGGCTGGGCATCGAGTCATCGACGTATGACCATGCGAACCTCCAGATCTCCACGAACGGTGTCAACTGGACGACACTGTGGGATCACAGCGGCGCGTCGATCAGTGAATCGGCGTGGTCGCTCCAGACGTTTGACATTTCAGCAATCGCCGACGGCAAGCCGACGGTGTACCTGCGATGGGGCATGGGAACGACGGACGGCTCCGTAACCTATCCGGGGTGGAACATCGACGATGTAGAGATTCTCGGCATGGTGCCGGGGATCTGTGCCGGCGGTATCTATGGTGATGTTGACGGCGACGGAACCGTTAACTCGCTCGACATGGGACGATTTAACATGGTTCTGTTGAATCCGGGCGGCGTGACGGCGCAGGAGAGGTGCGCGGCGGACGTACATGCCGATGGCATCATCGACTTTGTTGATATGGGCGAGTTTACGGAACTGCTCCTGCAGAACTGAGTCCGCTCGCGGATGTGAGCGTGTTCGGCGGCAGTCGGCGTGTACAGACCGGGGAAACACGTGCGCCGCGGCGGGTATTGCCTCCGCGGCGCACTTTTCTGGCCGGGCGAGAGACACCTGTCCACGCTGCAATCATCAGGCGAAGCCGTTGATTCTCGGATCGGGGCGGCGAACCACGGCGGCTTGACCTCGGCGGAAGCACCGCAGTATACTTCTGCCGCAGGAGGGCAATGGGTGGGAGCTTGCGAGGGGAGTGAAAGAATCATGCGTACGAAATCCCAAATCATGCGATCCTTTTTTCTCGGGCTTGTGCTGATGTTCGGCGTGACCACCGGGGCGCGGGCCAGCATTGTTCTCGGACAGGTGGACGATTTCGAGGACGGCACGATCATGAGCTGGTTCGGGGGGGCGACGCAGGTCAATGTCGCCGACGGCGGGCCACTCGGACTCGGTGACAATTACATGAGCGTGACTTCCAACGGTCTCAACGGGCCGGGAAGCCGCCTCGCGACCTACAACGAGGTTCAATGGTCGGGCGATTACACTGCCGCCGGCGTGACGGGCATCACGGTTGACCTCAAGAACTTCGGGACGGAAGACCTCAGCATGCGGCTCTTCCTGCTGAACGGCGACGGCGGAAACTTCACGACAAACGTGGCGGTTTCGCTGCCGGCGGACGGGCAATGGCACACCCTTTATTTTGGAATGACCGCGGCTGACCTGATTACCGTCGATGGCGGCTGGGATTTGGACCTGACGTTGTCCAACCTGCCCCGGCTGATGATTCGCCACCAGCCGGGGGAGCCGGCGGGGATCGGCGCGCCGCCCCCCATTGCGACCACGGTGGGATTCGACAATATCACAGCCGTGCCCGAGCCGGGCACACTGGCGCTTCTGGCGATCGGGCTGGCCACGCTTCGACGTCGGCGCTGATCACGTTTCAAGAATTTCTGGGGCGGAATGACGAGGCCGCCGCTGGCGGCCTTTATTCTAGATGTTGCTCTCACCGCGGCACCTGCGATCAGAAAGTATTCTTCCTATCCGATTTCAAGTAGTCCCCGCGCGCGGCGGCGTACTCCTCGGCGGTGGCCGGGAGGCCCTCGATCGGGGCCGGAGGCGGGGGTGCGCCAGATTCGTTGAGGTCGTGAAATGCCGTCGGGGTGTCTGTTTCCGCGGCGACCCTTTCGTGGATGCGCTTGAGGATCGGGATACACCATCCGCACCCGGTCCCGGCGCCGAGGCAATTTGACATCTGCGAGGCCTTGCGCGGGCGTTCCCTGCGTACGTAATTGACGAGTTTCCGCAGGGAAACGTGGTAGCAATAGCAGATCTTGTCATCGAGATTCATGCCGAAGGCCATTGTAGCGTGGCGGGCCCGATGCAGCTTAACCTCGGGGCCGGGACGGATATAATCAGTCCGGCCGCCAGGCCGGCGGAGCGAAGCGAAATCGCGGCGCCGGGGGCGGTCTGCCAACGAACGAAGGGCGTAAGGGAAACATGAAGAGCAATCCATTCGGCGCGAAATCGACACTTCAGACATCATCCGGGTCACTGAGTTTCTACAGCCTTCCGCGCCTTGCGGCCTCCGGATATGGGGGTATCGACAAGCTGCCGATGAGCATTCGCGTGCTGCTGGAGAACATGCTTCGCTACGCGGGTAACGGCATCACGACGGAGGAGCATGTCAGGGATCTCGCGGGGTGGAACGCGAAATCGGTAGCGGCGCTCGAGCTTCCGTTCATGCCGGCACGCGTCGTGCTCCAGGACTTTACGGGCGTACCGGCGATCGTCGATCTTGCCGCGATGCGATCGGCCATGGTCCGGCTGGGAGGCGATCCGAAAAAGATCAATCCGCTGGTGCCGGTGGACCTTGTCATCGACCATTCGGTGATGGTGGACAAGTTCGGCACGCCGGACGCGCTGGCGTTTAACGAGGACATCGAGTTTCAGCGCAACCGCGAGCGGTACGAGTTTCTGCGGTGGGGCCAGAGGGCATTTGCGCGTTTCCGCGTGGTGCCTCCAGCGACGGGAATCGTGCACCAGGTGAACCTGGAGTACCTGGCCAAAGTGGTATTGTGGTGCGAGGTTGATGGCGAGCGGGTGGCCCTGCCGGATTCGCTCGTCGGCACCGACAGCCATACGACGATGATCAACGGGCTCGGGGTGTTCGGGTGGGGCGTGGGTGGCATCGAGGCCGAGGCCGTGATGCTGGGCCAGCCGATTTACATGCTCGCGCCCGAGGTAATTGGATTCAAGCTGAGCGGACGGCTGCCGGAGGGGGCGACGGCGACGGATCTCGTGCTTGTCGTCACGCAAATGCTCCGTAAGCGGGGCGTCGTGGACAAGTTCGTCGAGTTTTTCGGGGACGGGCTCGCCGACCTGGGCCTGGCGGATCGGGCGACGATCGCCAACATGGCCCCGGAGTACGGCGCGACGATGGGGTTCTTTCCGGTCGACGACGAGACGCTTCGATACCTGCGCCGGACGGGGCGCAGCGACGCGGAGGTGGAGTTGACGGAGAGGTACGCCAAGGAGCAGGGTCTTTTCCGAACGAACGGCATGACGGATCCTGTCTATACGGACGTGCTGCACCTCGAGCTCTCGACGGTTGAGCCGAGCCTCGCCGGGCCAAAGCGGCCGCAGGACCGGGTGCGTCTGTCGGAAGTGAAGCGCGCGTTCCGGGCTTCACTGACGGCTCCGGTGAAGGACAGGGGGTACGGGCTATCCGAGGCGGAGCTTTCGCGGACGGCGGCGGTGCGGGACAACGGACGGTCGTCGGAGATCAGCCACGGCGCGGTGGTGATCGCGGCGATCACGAGCTGCACCAACACGAGCAATCCTTCGGTGATGGTGGGGGCGGGGATTCTGGCGCGGAAGGCGCTGGAACGCGGGCTGAGCGTCAAGCCGTACGTGAAGACGAGCCTGGCGCCGGGCTCGCGCGTGGTGACGGAGTATCTGAATGCCTCTGGGTTGACACCATTCCTTGACAAGCTGGGATTCAACACGGTCGGTTACGGATGCACGACGTGCATCGGCAACAGCGGGCCGCTGCCGGAGCAGGTGGCGAAGGCGGTGACCGACGGAAACCTCGTCGCGGCGGCGGTGCTGTCGGGCAACCGCAACTTCGAGGGGCGCGTCAATCCGCTGGTCAAGGCGAATTACCTGGCCTCGCCGATTCTGGTTGTGGCTTACGCGATCGCGGGCCGGGCGGACATCGACTTTGAAACGGAGCCGCTGGGAACGGACCCCTCGGGGAAAAAGGTCTATCTCCGGGACGTCTGGCCCTCGCAAAAGGAGATCGGCGAGGCGATCTCGAAGTACCTCACGCCGGAGATGTTCAAACGCCAGTACGCGAATGTGTTCGACGGCAATGACAAGTGGAACAAGATCCACGTGACCGGCGGAGACGTGTACGCGTGGGATGACAAGAGCACGTACATCCAGGAACCGCCGTTCTTTGTCAATCTTACGGCGGAGCCCGCGCCGATCCGGCCGATTCGCGATGCCCGGGTCCTGGTGATGGTGGGCGATTCGGTGACCACCGACCATATTTCGCCGGCGGGCAGCATTTCGGTGAAGAGCCCCGCCGGTCAGTACCTGATGCAGCACGGGGTGAAGGCGGAGGAATTCAATAGCTACGGCTCGCGGCGCGGCAATGACCGGGTGATGACGCGTGGAACGTTCGCGAATATCCGCCTGCGAAACCTCCTCGCACCCGGCACAGAGGGCGGCGTGACGCGCCATCTGCCGAGCGGGGAGCAGATGAGCATCTTTGACGCGGCGATGAAGTACAAGGCTTCGGGGACGCCGCTGATCGTGCTGGCCGGCGCCGAATACGGAACGGGCTCGTCGCGCGACTGGGCGGCGAAGGGAACGATGCTGCTGGGCATCCGGGCGGCGATTGCCATGAGTTTTGAGCGTATCCATCGCAGCAACCTCGTGGGGATGGGCGTGCTGCCGGTGCAGTTCCGGCCAGGGGAATCGCGTGAATCGCTCGGGCTGACCGGCGAGGAGGTGTATTCAATCGAGGGGCTTTCGGACCAGTTGCGTCCAAAGTCGGAAGTGACGGTCGTTGCGAAGTCACCGGATGGAAAGGGGCCCGAGCGGCGGTTCGGGGCGATCGTGCGCATCGATACGCCTGTCGAGATCGAGTACTACCGCAACGGCGGTATTCTCCAGACCGTATTGCGGAAGCTGATGAAGGGTTGATCGCGTCGCGTGCCCCGGCGCGTCTGGTGAATAGGGATGCTGTTCGCGGGGGGGCCTTGGTGGCAGTTCGAATCAGCTTCCGGGCGAACGGAGAGGGAGGGATTCGCTCTGCCTCGTTTGGCCAACCTCTTCCGAATCCTGACTTTATCGCCGAACCTCCGGAGCGACAACGACTTCGCTCGTCTCG
>QEVG01000032.1 GCA_003576905.1 Planctomycetota bacterium
AGCCGCGGATTCCCGGCGCGACCGGCGTTGATGTAATCGCCCCCGGCCTGCGAGCAATCCGCAACAACTAGGATGCGGTTCTAAACACTCGCGCCAGAACGGATAACGCGGACCGGGAATGCCGCATTCCGCCGAGCATGGGCGCGGAGTCGGCCGCGCGAGCCAAGGCTGACGCACAACTTGATATCGAAGGCTTTCAGCACGTGCTGGACAATTCCGCGATCGGGCACGTCCACAAGCGTCATGGTCCCGGCATGGAGCGGCGGGCGGGCCAAGTGCCCGTTGAGAGAAGCGACTTTGAGCGACTTCCCGCCATTGTGCAGAGCCCGGACAAAATCACCGTCGAGCGAAGACCGGACAATCTGGACACGATTGTCATCGAGAAGCGAATCAACGGAGTCGTTTACGTCGTCGAGGAGGTGCGGACCGGCCGCCGGAAACTGGCTCTCAAGACCATGTACAAAAAGCTGGCGGACACCGGGGCGGTGCCTGGATCCGCAGATGCGGCCGTGGACCTTTACGTCCGAAACGACCCCGGTCGTCCGCCGGATGATATTATAGCGCGGCCGCAAATCATCGACCTGAACCTGCCGGGCACGACCTACGGCAGATACTCCCTCGCTTACAAGCATGGAATCAGCGGCAGCGACGCCGAGGCGGCGAAGTACGTCTCGGAGGCGCTGACCGGCGACGCCACGCGCCAGGTCAGGGACCGGCTCGGCGCCGCCGGCGGGCCGGCAACCGCGTGCCGGCCAAACTGGCCGCGAAGCTGGCCGCGGAAACCGGGGGCCAGGTCGCCGAGCTTCTCTCGACCGGGACCTATCGATCGCGCCGGGCCAAGGGGGCCGTGGCCGCCCTGGCCAACCCGCGGGACTTTGTTGCCGCCGCGGCGGCCGACATCCCCGCGGACGCCAAGTGCAATCGACCCCGGCCCGCCACTAATCCGCAGCGATGCCATCCGTGCAAAACCGCGGAGCCGCGCGCACGGCGAGCAAGGAGGAAGGTCATAACCCGCGAGAACGAGCCTGCGATCGCACGGATTCCCCCGCGGCGCTCGCCCCGTCCGCTCCGCGCGCCGAGGACGCCCCTATGTCTTTCTCACGAAATCCGCGAATCACCGTTCGCGCCCCGCCCCGCCCCAGTCCTGAATGCATTCAAGTTGTTCAGGTTCCATTCAGCCTTCCTGCGCAAGAAACGCGGTTTTTCAGGATAAAAATAATCTGTGCATGCCCCCATTCAGGTTTGCTTATCCGGACGTGGCATCCGTCGGGTGAACATGCCCCCACAGGCGGCGCGGTAGGCGACGCCTCGCGCCGGGAGTTTCTCACTCCGACTCCTTCGTGCTTCTTCCGTCTCCATTTCACTCGCCCCGTCCCGCGCCCTCCCTCGCCCCCCGCGCGCACCTCGTCGCCTTCAGAGGGACAGGACACGATTCCCCCGCACCCGCCTTTTCTGCTCCCTGTTCCCCGTTCCCTATTCGCTGTTCCCTTTTTCCCTTTCCGCCGTCCCCTGTTCGCCCCCCTGCCACCCCACCCGCCCCACCGGGTACACGTCCTTCCGACTGTCCCAGTATGCCGAACGCAGATAGAAAAACTCAAGGCGCTCCCGCGCCCCGGCCTCCGCGTGGGCCTGCTGCCACTCGGCGAACTCCGCCGCCAGCGCCGGGCTCTCCCGCAGCATCCGGTCCGCGATCGGCGCCATCGCGTAGTCCTCGAAATACTCCTTCTGCTCGAAGATCGCGTCGAAAAACCCCCACCACAGCAGGCTGTCCGGCGCCTCCGGCTCCAGCAGATGCACCGCCACGCGCGACATCGGCTGATTCAGCCGCACCACGACCGACCCCGCCGGGTAGGTCCGCGTCTCGCGGATCGGCACGGCCCGCGCCGTCAACCCGTGCCGCCCCTCGAACGGGCGCGCCGCCCAGACGACGTCCTCAAATCGGTAGCTTTCGACTTCCAGCGTCCGCGGCGCGTCCAGCCGCGTCAGTTCCAGTCCGTGAAGCGCGAGTCGCTCGATCACCTCCGTCCACTGCGGTGGGACGATGTACGCCCGCGGCGCTTCCACCGTCGCCGCCGGCGCTGCCCGCGTGTACGTCCGCGTCGGCGTATCGACCGTGCGGTCGTGATGCCACACGGGGTACACTCCCCCCGCCGCCGGGCTGTGCTCCATCGTCACGGCGTAGCCCTTGAACGTGATCGGCTCGCCGGGGTCCGCCTTGTCCGGCGCGGTGGACAGGACGATCCGCCCCGAAGGGCCGGCCGAGGCGACTCCGGAGGCCTCGCGGTCGGCCGCGGCCACCGCGTCGATGAGTGCCTTTGTGTCGGCATTCACCAGCTCGAGTGACCGCACCAGGAGCCGGTGCGTCGCCCGCACCCGCGTCTCGTAGGGCTTGAGCATGTGGGTCTCGACGAGGAGCGACGGCCGGTTGGTGATCGCCCCGTAGCTCGTGGAGAACCGCGGCGCAAAACCGCCGTTTCCCGCGTCGATTCCCTTCGCCGGGTCGAGCCGGTCCCGCATGTCGAAGAAGATCTGCGGGCAGTGCCCGTCCTCGGCGAGCGTCCGGAGCAGGTGCGGGTGCAGCCTCTGCGACACCCAGCCCGCGAGCGGCGCGGGGACCTCGGGCCCGAACGCCGCGAGGAAGGTGATGTCGTACTGCCAGTCGGCCCCGTCGGTCGTGTGGGTGTCGAACCACAGGTGCGGCCGCCACGCGTGGTACATCCGCAGCCACGCGCGCATCTCCGGCGCGTCGGCCTTCATGAAGTCCCGGTTGAGGTTCAGCGCCTGCGCGTTGCACCGCCAGCCCATCTCCTTCGGCCCGTTCTGGTTGATGCGGTTGTAGGCGCTGACCCGCTCGTGCCCGTCGATGTTGAAGATCGGCAGGATAAGCAGCACGACGTGATCAAGCAGCGCGGCGCGCTCCCGGCTCACCGCGACCTCGCGCAGCAGGGCCAGGCTGGCGTCCTTGCCCTCGATCTCGCCGGAGTGAATCCCGTTGCTGATCAGGACGATCGCCTTGCCGGTCGCCGCCGCCGCGCGCGGCGTGAAGGCCCGCTCCCTCGACACGATCACCATCGGCATGTCGCGGCCTTCCCCGGTTGTGCCGATCGAGACCACCCGCACCCAGGGCGAACCCTTCTCCACCGCGCGGCAGAACGCCACCGCCTCGTCATACCGCCCCGTCTCAACGTACTGCGTCCGTTCCGCCGTCGTCACGAGGTCCGCCGTGTGCGCCGGCCCCGCGCATCCGCCGCCCGCGGCCATCCACACCAGGCAGGCCAACCCTGAACCGATGCCGCGCACTCTCTTGCGCCATGCCATGGACTTGCTCTCTCCTGTGGGAGTGGAATCGAAGCGATTCGGGATGCGATGAACCGACACAATGATCGCGCGGCGACGCCGACAAGCCGACCGGCCGCTACTGCTTGAGCTTCTTCCAGTCCGAAAGGAACCGTTCCAGGCCGATCGTCGTGAGCGGATGATCCAGCAGCTTCGAGAATACGCCGTACGGCATCGTACCGATGTCGGCGCCGGCCTTCGCGGCCTGCACGACGTGGAGCGGATGGCGAAGGCTCGCCGCGAGGACTTCAGTGGCGAAGCCGTAGTTGTCGTAGATCGTGCGGATCTCGTCGATCAGGCCCATGCCGTCGTGGCCGATGTCATCGAGGCGGCCCAGAAACGGCGAGCACATCGTCGCACCCGCCTTGGCGACGATCAGCGCTTGCAGAGGCTGGAAGATCAGAGTCAGGTTCGTCCTGATTCCCTCGCCGGCGAGGATCTTCAGCGCCTTGACGCCTTCGGGAATCGTCGGCAGCTTCACCACGATGTTCGGCGCGATCTTCGCAAGCTCCCGCGCTTCCTTGAGCATCCCTTCGCAATCGGTCGAGACCACCTCCGCGGAGACTGGTCCGGAGATGACTTCGCATATCTGCCCGACAAGGGTGCGAAAGTCCTTGCCCTCCTTGGCCACAAGGCTGGGATTGGTAGTAACGCCGTCGACCATGCCGAGGGCCGCGCCGGCCTTGATTTCATCCAGATTCGCCGTATCGAGGAAGAACTTCATGTCAGGCTTGCTCCGTCCACATGCGCCCGGTACTCATACTCGAGCCGACAGTGTAACCGGGCAGGCCCCGCGCGCCATCCCCCGTGTCGGACCACCGCGTTCGCGTCCGTCGCTTTGCAGAAGCCAGGGGACGGGCGTACTCGATCGGCTAGGGTGCGAGGAGGTCGGCGACAAAGGCGTCGACATCCTCCTCGATGGTGGGGTTCCCGTAGAATGAACAGTAGACGTTGTCCTCGCCCTCCGGAAAACCAAGAATGCAGCGGGTAAAACCGCCGATATCCAGGGCGTCGACCACCGTATCACTGTTGATATCGCCAAGCAGGGCGCAGCCGAGGGTGGTGACCGTCTCGGGTCCGACAAACGGCGTTTCAACGCCGAGCCGGTTTCGCGCCTTGACGCGGAAGGCGTACTGCGTCCCCGGCGTTAGGCCGGTGATCGGGATGCTCGTGGTCTGCACCCACTGGTTGGCGCCGGTCCCGTGCGCCGGCGTCATTTCCAAGAAGATTCCCGACATGCCAACGTTCAGCAGCGAGAAGGAGCCCGTCGCCTGCACGGTGATGAACGTCTCATCAATGACGCTGAAGGCGATGCCGGTCGGCGTCTGGATCATGGTTGCAGTGCCCACAATTTCCGAGGCTGCGGTTTCGTTCTGCGCCGGGGTCGCGCTGTCGCGCGCGCGAACGCTGTAGTTGTACAGGGCATTGGGCGACAGGCCTGTATCGGTATAGTCGCGGACATTGATCCACCCGCTGGAGCTGCCGCCGGACCCGCCGGTGGTGAAAGTGAAGAAGTACTGCGTCGGCGGAGAGTTCGCATCGATCACCTCGACACAGCGCATGGTCACTTCGCTGGTGCTCAGCGGCGTCGGCACGATTTCGAAGGTCGGCGGGCTCGGCGACGGCGGAATCGTGTCGATCTCGCCGAAGATGAGCTTTCCTACCCATGTGCCCCACGTATTGTTCGCGTGAACGTATTCCTGAATTGTCCACAGGGTGGACTCGTCCGCCGGGTCGAGCGAGCAGAGGCTGTAATCGCCCCAGCGATTTCGACCGAGGCCGTCAAGCAGGGTGTGCGCGGCGCTTCCCGCCCGCAGGAGCTGCACCGGGCTCATCTGGCCGGGCGCATCGACCGAAAGCCTGCCACAATAGTACGCAGCGGCGAACTGCGAAGCGCTCGAGCCGGAGAAGCCCAAGATCGCGTCTCCGGCGGCGTTGACCATGATCGAGGGCATCCAGTAGCTCAGCGAGCCGCTGTCGACGGTGCCGCTCTGGGTCAGGCCCAGCGGTGACTCGTTGATCTGGTACCAGCGCACGGCGTTTCGCCCGCTGATGCCGACATGATGACACGTCCAGATGGAACCGCTCCGATACACGGCGTTCATGAGGCGGTTGTCGATGCTGTCCAGCGGCGTGGCGCTGCCCATCGACGGCACGTCCACGGGCGAGGAATGACTCGGAATAGAAACGGACCCCACGGTCGTCAGCGTCGGCCCGGTCAGCAGGTTCGTCAGGCGCCGGACGCGCAGCTGGGTCGAACTCTGGCGTGACACGAAATACTGCCCGGCCACGGCGGGCGTACCGTAGGTATGCACCGGCTGAATGGCCTGCTCGTAGGGCAGCGCGCGAAACGCGGTGATATTGCCGAGGCTCGGGGAGCCGGATATCAGCGGGGCCTTCTCGATTGCGAAGATCGTCATGTTGTTTCCGCAGGTGCCGCTTCCGGCCATGAACGAGGCGATATAGATGCCATCCGGGTCGACGCCCAGCGTTGGATAGTCGGGAAAGCAATCGACGTCCACGTCGGTCGAAGCGACGAAGTTCGTCTTGAAAAACGTGCCGGTCGGGTTGTCAGTGGTCGATACCGCGAGATAGATGCGCGTGTTGAAGTCCGAGACAATCACGATCCAGCGGCCGCTGTACTGATCAAACAGGACGCGCGGATCGCCGCTCGAGCCGGGAAGGAAGGTATCGAGGGATACGTTGGAAATCTGCGCGCCGGTCAGCTTGTTGAAGACCGCGAAGTTGCGATTCACGACCGTAACAAAGTGATTTGGGCCCACGGCTCCGCAGGTGTCGGGCGGATAGGAGAACTGCCCGGCCTCGCCGCGCGTAACGGCTTCAAAATCCAGCGTCAAAACGGGCGTCGTTGCGCCGCCGCCGCGCGGCTCCGCGTCGAGATTCGACGGCGAATTCCCGGTGGCCTGGCCGGCCGCAGGCAGGCCGAGACGCGGCGGATTGTTTGCGTCGAATACGCCCAGACCCTCCTCCCAAGTCAGCCCGGCGTAGGCAGTGCCCGTGAGAGTCTGCGTGTAATTGCAGTCCTCGAAATCGAGTACGACGCGGCGCGGGGCGTCGCCTGGTCGTGCGGAAGAAAGGGTATAGGTAAAGTCATCGATGGAATACCACGCCGCGCCCTCAAAGGCAGCATCGGCCTCGAAGACGATGCGGTCCACGCCGCGCAGGTTCATCTCGAACCACTCCGGCGTACGGCCAATTCGAGTGAACCAATCCGACGCTGCAACCTCCCGGCCCTGGAGATATCCCACGACTCGAACGCGTTTCGCCCACACGCCCTCGCCGGCCTGCCCTGCGATATACGCGCCGATGACATCCGTCGGCTCGGGAAAGCGGATTCCCATGCGCGTGTCGCCCCACTTGTTCACCACATTGTGCTTGCCGGACTTGGGAAAGTAGGTCCCCCGGAGGCTGGGAATCTGCCATGCCCCTTTTGCACTTCCGCGCATATTGTGGTGTTTCATCTCGGCTCGGGGCCGATTCGCCTCGCGGGCCTGTACATCCTCCAGAGATTCAATGATGCCCGGCCCGTAGAGGGCGGGGTTCAGGCGTTCGCCTGTCCGCACCGTTCCGACCGGCTCAATGTCCGATCCCAGGGCAAGGAGGGAGTGCGACAGGAACAGGAATGCGGGAAACAGCCAGCGAAGTTTACGAAACATGGAAAGCACTCGATTCGAGAAACGTTGATGGCCGGTCGGATGGCCCAACGGGGCCCGGCCCGGATGGTCATTTTATCGCCCGCGACGGGGCCGACGCAAGAAACTCGGGCCAGCATCGACCCGGATTGGAGCTTTCGCGGACGCGTTTTGGTCGCCGGGGGGAGATTGTGTCCCGCACATGCGGAGCCGCACGCCCGAATTGAAATGAGCCGGTAAGGCGTCGCACGCTTGCGTAAACGCCGCGCCGCGAGATGATCTGGCGGGCGGACGGCGTCGGCGGAAAACCCCATGCTTCATCAATACCTCGAACTGCCTCGCGCAGTGCACATCCTGTGCCTCGGCATGTTCATCAACCGGGCCGGGACGTTTCTTATTCCCTTTCTGGCGCTGTATCTGACCACGCGCCTGGGGTACAGCGAGTCGTTCGCTACCTGGACGATCGGCGTCTATGGACTGGGGTCGATCTGCGCCGCGCTCCTGGGCGGACACCTGGCCGATCACATTGGGCGGCGAACTGTAATGCTCGGCAGCCTGCTCGGGGCAACGGTCATATTGATGATCTTCAGCGCGCTCTCGACAAAGGCCGCCATCGTCGCGGCGGCCTTCTGCCTTTCGTTCGTGGCCGACACCTATCGCCCGGCGGCGGCGGCGATGATTGCTGACCTGGTCGAGCCGACGCGGCGCTCGCTGGCATACGGACTGATGTACGTCGCCATTAATCTCGGATTCTCGGTGGCACCGGTCATCGGCGGGTTTCTGGCGGAACGGTCGTTCACCCTTCTCTTCTGGGGCGACGCGCTAACCTGTGCGATTTACGCAGCCATCATCGTCCTGTTCATTTCGGAGACGCTTCCTGCGCGGTCCACCGCTTCCGCGGATGCGACGGACAACGCGGCTCCGCAGGAGGCACAACCGTCGGACCGCGTTTCGGCGCTCGACGCGGCGCGCCACATCCTTCGCGACCGGCCCTTTCTCGTTTTTTGCGGAGCATCCCTGCTGCTCGCCGTCATCTTCATGCAGTCGGTGTCGACGCTGCCGCTCTACATGAAACAATTCGGCATCAGCGCGAGAAAGTACGGGCAGATCCTCGCCATAAACGGCATCCTGATCACCGTGTTTCAGCTCCCGATGGCTGCATGGCTCAATCGTTTCAACCGCGCCCACCTGATGCCGCTGGCGTCGCTGCTGACGGCCGCCGGCTTCGGACTGACGCTGTTTGCCGTCTCCCCCTGGCATTTTGCGGCGACGGTGGTTGTCTGGACGATCGGCGAGATGATGCAATCGCCGTTCCTTCAGGCTATCGTCTCCGACATGGCGCCGATGAATCTCCGGGCACGCTACATGGGCGTATTCACGCTGTCCTACGCCGCCGCCATGTCAACGGGCGTGCCGGCCGGAGGTCAGATTCTCGTTCATGCGGGCGGGCGGTATGTCTGGATTGCAACCTTCGTCGTCGGTCTCGTCAGCGCGCTGATGTACTGGATGGTACGTGCTGCCGTCGCACCGCGACGTGCGGCGCAGCTCGTCGAGGTGCCTCCGGCGGATTCTCCTTCTGCATAGAGCCGGGTTTCACTTCAGCCCGCAGGCGTCCGCGGCCGCGGCGGTTCGGCCGCCCGCCAACCAACGTACCTCTTCGCAGCGCAGCGCCGCCGCGGCGCCGAAATATGCACCAACGGCCGCCAGAATCGGGAGGAACACGCGCACGGCCAGAACTCCGGTGCGGCCGAGCCCGGCCAGCGGCAGCTTCCCGGTCCACTGGTACACGACGACCAACACGAGCAGGACGAGCGCGGAAGCGGCGACGGTCTTGGCAGCGGACTTCGCGATCAGGCGCGCGCCGATCCGGCCCTGCATGCGCCGCCGAAGGAGCCAGAGGGATACGCCGCAGTGCAGGTAGGCCGTGACCGCCGTGCTGATGCCGAAGGCGGCCTCGCGAATGGCCGGCCGCCAGACGAGCGTGAGGCTGATGGCGATGTTAAGTGCAACAAGTGCGGCACTGATCCACATCGGCGTAAGCGTGTCTTTCAGGCTGTAAAAGCCGCGCAGCAGGATGTGCTGACAGCAAAAGGCCGGCACGCCGATCGCGTAACAGGTAAGGACCCACGCCGCGCGGGCGGTCGCGTCGGGCCCGAACCGGCCGTGTTCGAAGAGGAGGGCGACGATCGGCTCGGCCAGAACGATCAACACGAGCGCACAGGGCAATCCTTCGAAGAGCGCGACGCGTACCGACTGGCCCAGCGTGCTGCGCAATCCCGCGAGATCGCGGCGGCTGGCATACAGCGAGAAGAGGGGAAACACCGCCGTGGCCAGCGAAATCGCCAGCACGCCGAGCGGAAACTGGTAGAGTCGCTGGGCGTTGTTGACCGCAGACAGGGCCCCCTCGACCAGTGGGTACTTGATGTCCCGCCCGAACAGCACAAACGAATCGGGCGAGCCCGGTCCCCGCGTGAGAAAGGTACAAAGCTGGGCATCAAAGAACACCGAAAACAGCAGGACGCCCTGGCCCAGCACGACGGGGAGAAACATCCGCCCGATGCGCCGGACGTCTGGATCGTTCCAGCGCACCGAGAAACGGAACGCGACGCCGTGGCGCTTCATCACCGGCACGATGATGGCAATCTGGAGAAGGCTGGCGGCGAGGACACTGAGGGCCACGCCATAAATCTGCCGGTCGAGCGCCTCGCCGATCATCGGACCCACGTACAGCACGCCGATCATGTTCAGCACATTGAGAACGATCGGCAGCAGCGCCGGCACCGTGAAGTGATTGAGGCAATTGAGGATGCTCGAGAAGAGCGCGAGGACGCAGATGCCGATCATGAACGGCATCATGACGGCGGTGAGCGCGAGTTGGAGGGCGTGCATGGCCGAGGTCGTTTCAAACCACCACAGCCCGAGCACGATCGCCTCAAGCACGAGCGTAATGAGCGTGAGAAGGAGCACCATCAGCCCGGCCACGCGGCCCAGAAGCGTCCACGCCGCGTCACGTCCGCGCTGATCGAGCGTCTCGGTGAAGATGGGAATGAAGATCGCCGAGAGGGCTCCCTCGCCGAAGAGCCGGCGAAACAGATTGGGAATCAGAAAGCCGTAATTGAAGGCATCCTGCACCCATTTCTGCCCGTACACGTGATTGAGCAGGATGTCGCGGGCGAGGCCGGTGACGCGCGAGCACAGCGTGCAGATGGCAATGATCCTGGCGGAACCGAGATAGCGCGCGTCCTGAGCCATGCGGGGCGTATTAGACGCCAAAATGAGAAAATGAACAGCCGCGCGGTTAGTGACCGACCAGCACGCCCCGCGCAAGTCCGATCAGTGCGGCGGTACATACCAGAACAAGGACACTGATCCTGAGCCGGACAAGCGCGACGAGGCCGACCAGGGCAACGGCAATGGAAAACCAGTCGGGCCCGATCCCCGACTTCCACAGCACCTGGACGGCGAACCATACCGCAAGATTGAGCACGACTCCCACGACGGCGGCCGTGATGGCGGAGAGCGCCGCCATCAATGACTCTACGGAGCGCATCCGCTCCACGTACGGCGCACCCAGAAAGATCCATAAAAAACACGGGACAAACGTAACCCAGGTCGTAACCAACGCTCCGAGCGTGGCGGCAAGCAGAGGCGGCAGATCGCCCGGGTGATTCCATGCGCCGACAAAACCAACGAACTGGACAACCATGATAAGCGGCCCCGGGGTCGTTTCCGCCAACCCCAGACCGTCCAGCATCTGGTTCGCGTTGAGCCATTCGTACCGTTCGACCGCCTGTTGCGCAACATAGGGCAGGACTGCGTAGGCGCCGCCGAAAGTGACCATGGCGGCCTTGCTGAAGAAGATGCCCTGCTGGGTGACGGCGGCGTTGCTGCCGAGAAGGCGAGCCGCGGCGATGACGGGCATCCACCACAGCACGAGGCAAACGACCAACACTCGTATCGATCGCGCAAACGAAGGCGGTGTGGAAGCCGCAAGGGCGGCACGGAGAGCCGCCGTTTCCGTTGAATCGTCTCCGGAGTGACCCTTGAGAATCAGGAAGTATTTTTTTGCGAATCGGCCCCCCGCCAGACCGATCAATCCAGCCGAGAAGATGATGAGAGGAAACGGGGCGTTCAGGAAGAAGATCGCGACGAACGCGGTGGCGGAAAGCACCCAGGCAACGGCATTCTTGAGCACCCGGCGGCCGATTCGCACTACTGCATCCAGCACGATGGCAACGACCGCGGGTTTCAATCCGGTGAACGCATCGCCAATCCAGGTGACGCTGCCGTGCGCGACATAAACGTAACTCAGCAGCCACAGGATCAGCACGGAAGGGAGTACAAACAGCCCGCCTGCCGCGATACCGCCGGGCGTGCGATGCAGAAGCCAGCCGATGTATGTCGCAAGCTGCTGGGCCTCCGGTCCCGGCAACAGCATGCAGAAGTTCAATGCGTGGAGAAACTGAGACTCGCCGACCCATTTTCTCCGCTCGACGAGTTCACGATGCATGATGGCGATCTGCCCGGTAGGACCGCCGAAACTGATGAACCCAAGCTTCAGCCAGAACTTCAGTGCCTCCGTCGCGGTCGGCCCCTTGATGGGATTACAAGCAGTCATTCGCCAGCCCTCAAGGGTCCGTAATCTCAACCGTTGGCCGTCAAATCATCTGACGCCCAGGGCGACGACGTCTCACCCCAAGCAGGATGGCAAGCAGCGCCAGTGCCGAAGGCTCCGGCACCGGCGGATCGAAGGCGACATTGAGCCCGCCGTCCGCGTCCACATACGCGATGGCCGGCCAGCTCGTTCCGTAGTCGTCGAAGGCCAGGCTGGGCCGGCGCGGGCGACCGGCCGGGGCGTCCATCTTGATCGACCCGTCCACAAGACTCGTCAGCCAGCTTGTGCCGTTGTTCGTGTAGGCGAGCCAGAGCTCCTCCGCCGAGCTGGAAATGACCTTCCGCTCATAGGCGATGGCCGGCAGTCCGTCCGAGAGATCAAAGGCCAGCGAGACATCCTCGAAACGATGGCCGGTAGACGATTGAAGTTCGGTCGTCTCCAGGGCAAAGCCCGTAAACCGCGTGTAGAAGAGCTTCGACGTATTCGTGCCGCTGTCGTAGGTGGTGTAAGCCAGTGCCGCGAGGCCGCTGTTCGGATTGACCGCGATGTCAACGCCAGTGACATTCGACGCGGTCGCCAGCGTGGCGCTGGGCCACGTTCCGCCGAAGAGCGGTTGTGAGGCGATCACCAGCCCCTGGTTTCCGCCCGAAAGGTTGGTCCGCGCGGCGACATGCCTCAGTCCCCGGCCGTCCACGGCCATGGCCGCGTCGATTACCGTGAGTACGCCGGGCAGCGTGGTCATATCGCTGGACGAGAAGGTTCCCCCGGTATGACGGATATCGAAGAGATTCCCCGCGGTGGTGCGGCCATACATGCCGTGCAGCGTGCCGGATAGATCATACGTGATGTCGATGGACGGAGTCGTTGTCAGGGCATCCGTTCCGATGCTCTGCGCCGCGCCGCCGTTAAAGCTTCCCTGCACCGTCCCGTTCGAATTGACCCAGGCGATCATCGGGCGCTCCGACCGGTCGAAGGCCAGGCTTGTCAGCATGCCCGACCCGCTGCCGGAGGCCACGTCGCGCGTGCTCCATAGGCCGAGGCCGAGGAAGTGCGAGTGTCGCACGGTGTTCGTGCCGGGCGTGGTTTCCACCTGCGACCACGAAACCGAAGGTGTGCCGTAGTGATCGAAGGCGAGCGAGGGCGACGACACGTAGAAGCCCGAGGGGACCGTGGCGATCCGCGATTCAAACCAGCTCGGCGTACCGTTGATCGCCGCTGCCGATTGAATCTGAGAAAACACAGCGACAAGAAAAACCGCGACACGGACATGGCGCATGACTTTTCTCCTCCCTTTCGTAACTGCTCAATGTATTCCCGAAGAGCCGGATGTTCGCGCCATCATGCACGAACACCAGCGATCCATCCACCGGATCAGGCCCGGCGAAGATGCCAATCGGACTGCACTTGACGGGACGACTAGGGGGCGGACCCGCCCAGTGCCCGTCCGCGAAGATCCTGCGCTGATTGCAGCAGCGCCTCCTTGTCCACGGGCGTACGCGGGGCGAGCACAAGGGTCTCGATCTCGCGATCGTCGTACACCGTGAACGGAACCAGGCATTCGGCGAAGAGATCAATCACCGGCCATTGATACCACGGGGGATCAAGCTTGTGATTCGTCTTCAGCGTTTCGTAGCCCGGCTTTCGAATGATGATATCGTAATCGCCGTACCAGGTGAATGGCACCTTCACAGGCGACTTGCCGACCTCCTGATCGTTGAGAATGACAGTGGCGCCCTGCGGTTCGGTATTGATCGAAACGGTCCGCTCAACGCAGCCCGACAACAGAGAGAATGCCAGAATCAGGGCACTCTTGTAAGCAATTCGTCGCGCTTCGCCGCTTCGCATCCGTGCATGTCGATCCTGGTTCATGGTCGGGCGCGCTCCTTCTGCCTGCGACAGATGTGTAGTGTAATATCGCCGCCGACAGCCGCAACTACTTTCCTCAGGCCGCCGCGGCGCGGCGTCAGGAGCCGGCGTCCAGAAACGCCTGAAGAATCTTCTGTGCCGCGATCCGATCGGCCAGGCCTTTTCGATCCCGGGTTCGGACACCTGCCTCGTCCATCACTCCCTCCGCCGCGAAGGAGCTGAGTCGTTCGTCGTGCAGATGGACCGGCCGGCCGGAAAGCCGCTCCAACTCAGCCGCGAATCGCCGGGTGAGCGTCGTCTGAAGACTGTCGCTACCGTCCATGTTCAGGGGCAGGCCCACGACAAAGGAGCCGGCGGCCTCGCGCTCGCCCAGATCGGCCATCGCCCGCGCGTCGCGGGTGACATCGTTACGCCCGTTGAGGGTCGCCAGTGGCACGGCGATGCGCGTTTCGGCGTCGGCGACGGCCACGCCGATGCGCCGCACGCCGTAGTCAATCCCGATAAACCTCGCGGTTGCCAATGCTGTCCTCTTTGGCGCTCACGTGTAGCGCGGGCCATATCGGCGCTCGAGTTCCGCGACGAGGTCCTTGATCCGCTGTACCTGGTCGCGCCGGCAGATCAGCGTCGCGTCTCCGCTTCGCACGACGACGATGTCTTCCACGCCGATCGCCGCAATGAGGTGGTCGTCCTCGGATACGAAGATATTGCCGCTTGCGTCCACGGCCAGCACGTTTGCCGCGGCAATCGCATTGCCCTGATCGTCAACACGAGCGACGCCCGGCAGGGCCGTCCAACTTCCCACGTCGCGCCATTCGAGGTCCATTTCCACGACCAGCACGTGCGATGCCTTCTCCATCACCGCGTGATCAATGCTAATCTTTACCAGAGGTTCGTACGCTTTCCCCATCGCGCCGCTGTCGTGCCGGCTTGGGGCGACCTTTCGTGCCGCGTCGCATGTCGCGGGCAGATACCGATCCATTTCGCGCAGGATCGTCTCCGTGCGCCAGACAAACATACCACTGTTCCAGTAGTACTCGCCAGAAGCAACGAAGCCTCGGGCGGTCTCAACATCCGGCTTTTCGTGAAACGCCTCGACTTTCCATACGCCGGGCGCGACGGCGGGGCCGCGCCTGACATAACCAAGCCCGGCGTGCGGCTCGGTCGGCCTGATGCCGAATGTCACCAAAGCGTCACCATCGGCGGCGACCGTATCGAACCCCTTCCGAACGATGGCGACGAAACGATCGGCCGGACGAATCAGATGATCCGCAGTGAACACGCCCATGACGGTCCCGGGGTCCTGCGCGTGCAGGATCGCGGCGGAGGTCGCAATGGCCGCCGCCGTGTCGCGTCCCATCGGCTCGCCGATGAGGTTCTCAGGCGGGAGGTCCGGCAGCTCGCGGCTGATCGCCGGCAGGTGCTCGGCGAGGGCGATGACGTAGATGTCGCCCGGGGCAAGGAGGCCGCTCAGCCGCTCGAAGGCATGCTGTATCAGGCTCCGGCCGTCGATAATGCGAAGAAGCTGCTTCGGACGGGCCCGCCGCGACAACGGCCAGAGCCGCGTGCCTGATCCGCCCGCCATGATCACCGCGCATTTTCGCATTGAGTCACACTGTGCCGCGCCGCTTTCGGTCAGTCCATCACGTACAGGGCCACGTGCTCCCGCGCAAACGCCCGGTGCCCGAAGTCGCGAAAGTAGATCTTAACATAGACGGTACGTCCGCGCGGCTCGATCGCGATCACTTCTCCTTCACCGTATTCATCGTGCCGCACGCGCTGCCCGGGGTAGTAGTCGCCGGCCGGGTGATCGCCCTCGTCGTTGAACCTGCCGAGATGCGCCGTGCTGCGGTCGCGCTCGGTCTCGAAGGAGCTGCGCTCGACGCCTTCCGAAGGAAGCTCGCGCAGAAAGCGCGAGGCCATGGTTCGCTCGGTGATGCCGCGCACCATCCGGTACCGTGCGTGCGTGAGCGTCAGGTGCTGTTTTGCCCGCGTCATCCCAACGAAGCACAGGCGCCGCTCCTCCTCAAGCTCGCTTTCGTGGCCATCGAGCGCCCGGCGGTGCGGCAGAAGGCCTTCCTCAAGGCCGACGACATAGACGATCGGGTACTCCAGTCCCTTCGCGGTGTGCAGTGTCATAAGTGTGACCGTTCCGCCCTCCGCGAGGCTGTCGGCATCGCTCACAAGGCTGATCTGCTGAAGCCAGTCGGCCAGCACGCCCTCGGCATCCTCCTGATCGAACTGCTTCGCGGCGTTCACGAGTTCATACGCGTTTGCGAGCGGCTCGTTGTCGATCTCGCCTTCGCCGAGGAGCGAGGCTTCCAGACCGGACTCGCGCAGCACCGCCTCGACAATCGCCTGGACCGGCCGCTTCGGCATCGCCCGGAGCGTGGCCATCAGCCGCGCGAAATCCGCGACCTTCTTCGCTGCCGCGCCCTTGCCCGCCGCCAGTTCATCCAGCGCGGCGCTGACGGTCACACCCTTCTCCCTCGCCAGCAGGCGGATTTTTTCCATCGTGACCCTGCCGATGCCCCGCGCCGGCGCGCCCATGGCCCGGAAGAGCGCCGTCTCGTCGGCGGGATTCTCAATGGCCCGCAGGTACGCGAGAACATCCTTTATCTCCTTGCGACCGTAGAACTCGATGCCGCGTGCGATCTGGTAGGGCACATGTCGCGATCGAAGCGCATCCTCCAGTACGCGGCTCAGCGCGTTGATGCGGTAAAAAATCGCAATGTCGCCCGGCTCGGCTCCGCCCTCGAGACGCTCGCAGATGTCATCGGCAATATGCCGGGCTTCGATGCGCTCGTCCTCGCAAGTCCACACGCGGACCGCCGCCCCCACCTCGCCGCTCGTCCACAGGTCTTTATGCTTGCGCCGCGTGTTGTGGGAAATCAGGGAGGACGCCGCGGCCAGGATCGTGCCCGTGCTGCGGAAGTTCTGCTCCAGTCGCACGACGGCCGCGTCGGGGTAGTCCGACTCGAAATCGAGGATGTTCTGGATATCCGCGCCGCGCCAGGCGTAGATCGACTGGTCCGGGTCGCCGGTTGCGCAGATGTTCCGATGCCCCGAAGCAAGCTGCGAGGCGATGACATACTGGGCGTGGTTGGTGTCCTGGTACTCGTCGATGAGCAGGTATCGGAATCGGCGGGACAGGTCTTCGCGCACTTCGGCATTCTCCCTGACGAGAATTGCCATCCGCATCAGAAGATCGTCGAAGTCGCATGCCTGCTGCTCTTCGAGCAACATTTGATACCGCGCATAGATCTTTGCCGCGGTCTTGGTCGTGAAATCGTAAGACTCTTCCTCGAGCACCGCCGGACCCGCGAGCCGATTCTTTGCCTCGCTGATGCGAGCCTCCATCGCCCGCGGCTGCCAGTTGTCCGCGCTGAGACCGCACTCCTCGATCGCCTGACGAATCAGGGTGCGCCGGTCGGCCTGATCCACAATCGTGTAGTTTGCCTTGATCCCCGCCGCATACGAATACTCCCGCAGAAGCCGAGCACACAGCGAATGAAATGTGTAGACCCACATCCGCCCGGACACGCCCAGGCCGATGATCCGCTCGCGCATCTCACCGGCGGCCTTGTTCGTGAAAGTAATGGCGAGCACTTCTTCGGGGCGGGCGGCCGTACGGGCAATGTGAACGGCTCGGCGCGTGATGACCCGCGTCTTGCCCGAACCCGCGCCAGCCAGTACCAGCAGCGGTCCCTCGACGTGCAGCACGGCCTCGCGCTGCGGCTCCGTGAGGTTTTCCAATAGATCGTTCATCACCCACATCCTATCGGGATCGGCCGGACAAGGCACGACGTGGCCGGGCCGGAGGGACGGGTATACAATGAAATGGCCCCCGCGAGCCCTGCCATTCGGAGCCCGACCATGCCGATCCCATTCCGCCGCAAACTAGACGGCGTATTCGCTACCGCGCTGGCAGCGAGTCTCGTCCTCATCAGTGTCGCATCGGCGGATGATACGGCGGATCTCCGCACATGGTCCGGCAAGAAGAGAATCCTTCTCTGGCCGATCGACGCGTCGTCCCGGCCGGCGGCCGAGCCTGGGACAACCATCACGATCGGCGACTGGACCTATCGAAGCGTTCGATCCGCCCGGCCGCGCGACGGCGTTCCATGGGAGTTGCAGGTTTCCCCCGCAGGAAAAAACGCCGCCGCCTGGAAAAAGGGCGCGACCCGCCAGGTGCTGCCCGGTCTCGCCGCCGAACGCGGCCGCGGTCAGAAGGAGATCAAGAACACCGAGGCGATCCCGATCATCGAGTTGCCCGATGCCCTTTGGAAAAAGTGGCTGTCGGCCGAAATGGACGACGTGGTCGGTATTCACTATCACGCCATGGTCACGGACGATCAGGCGCGCATCCTCTATACCTTGCACCAGGTTCCGCCCGACCTGCCCGACGGAACCCCCGAGGGCGGTGAGGTCATCGGGACGCGCATCGAGGCGACACTGCTGGCGCCGGTGGCATACAGCCTTGACCAGACTGTCGTTGCCCGGATGGACCCGCACGACCGAAATCTCGTCAAGCTGCGGGGTGAGCACGAGCTGAGCCACGCGGAAATCTCGCAGCAGGTACTCGTCGCCGTCCTTCACGGCCCACAGGACTGGGACGAAAAGGCCTGCCGCGGCCGCCGGTCGCAGATCGAGTACTACTGGAAGCGCGAGCAGGTCGCCCGATCGTGGCAGGGTTTTCGATCCGGGCTGGGGAAGGCGTCGGCCCTGCGCACGACAATCGTGCTCGTGCCGCCGACGCGGTGGTCGATGCTTCTGCCAATTCCTCCGGAGCGCGTCACGCAGAAGCACATTCAGCAGTTCAACGACTCGATCGTGCTTCTCTCCGAGACCTTTGCCGCGACGGACCGCG
Source organism: Planctomycetota bacterium (assembly GCA_003576905.1). Classification (GTDB taxonomy): domain Bacteria; phylum Planctomycetota; class Phycisphaerae; order UBA1845; family UTPLA1; genus UTPLA1. The sequence continues at coordinate 18,338 of QEVG01000032.1, forward strand.
CCGCCCAGGAGCGATTCCACGCGCAGCACGGAGCGTTTGAGGAGGCGCCGCCCGGCAGATGACGAGCGGTCCCGTTCGCCGCGCCGATGCTCACGGCTCCTGATCGCATCGCAGGGCATCGTATAGCCAGGCCCGGGCATAGGCCCAGTACCGATCGGCGGTGGCGATGGAAATGCCGAGGACCGCCGCGGCCTCTTTCAGGCTCATTCCCGCGAAATAACGCAGCTCGACCAGTTCCGCCTTCACGCGGTCTTCTTCGGCCAGGCGGCTCAGGGCCTCATCCAGGTCGAGTATCTGGTCGGGCACGGAGTCGAGTGCCAGTGTATTGACGTTGATATCGAGCCGGATCGCGCTGCCGCCGCGCTTTTCACGCCGCCTGCTCCGGGCCCGCTCGATCAGGATGTGCCGCATCGCCCGGGCCGCCGCCGCGAAGAAATGTCCCTGGCTGTCCCACCGCGCCTCCTTGTCCCCCACCAGACGCACATATGCCTCGTGGACCAGGGCCGTCGCCGAAAGCGTCTGACCCGGCTTCTCCTGCGAAAGCCGATGCGCCGCGAGCCGCCGAAGTTCATCGTACACCAGCGGCAGGAGCTGCTCGGAACCCCGCGAATCCCCCTCTTCGATGGCCGCTAGTATCCGGGTGACTTCCTGCATTCAAAGGCTCGCGAACTCGGGTTGTTCAGCGGACGGATCGACGCGCCGAAGCGCACTCAACCGTCCATCGGCCCGCCGGGCATTAACATCATTCTACCGGCGCGTAAGGCCCCATCAAAACGCCTCTCCGTCCGCCGGAAAACGGCCGGATGGATAGCCGGACCTCGCTGCGTTTCCTGTCTCGCGCCCCTTGCCGGTAAGATGCGGCAATGGAATCAAGTGGCCTTTCCTTTCTGTCGTCGCTCACCCGCCCGGCGCTCGTGGCGATGATCCACGTCGGCGCCCTGCCGGGCACGCCGCGCTCGTCGCGCCGTGTTTCCGAACTTGCCTCGGACGCGGCGGCGGAGGCGAAGCTCCTTGCGCAGGGCGGCGCGGACGCAATCATCCTGGAGAACATGCACGACCTGCCGTACATGAACCGGGCGGTGGGTCCGGAAGTCGTCGCCGCCATGACGGCAGTGTGTCGCGCGGTGCGCGACGCGGTGTCGCTGCCGCTGGGAGTGCAGGTCCTGGCCGGGGCGAACCGCGAGGCCATTGCGGTGGCACACTCCGCAGGCTGCCAGTTTGTCCGGTGCGAGGGATTCATCTTTGCGCACGTGGCGGATGAGGGACTCATGCCCGAGGCGGATGCGGGGCCGCTGCTGCGGTATCGTCGGATGATCGGAGCGGAATCGGTGGCGATCATCGCCGATGTAAAGAAAAAGCACAGCGCGCACGCAATCACCGCTGACATTGACCTGGCCGAAACGGCCCTCGCCGCCATCCACTGCGGGGCCGATGGAGTCGTCGTCACCGGCGCCGCGACCGGCCGCCCCACGCAGCCCGCGGACGTCGCCGCAGTCGCCAAGGCCATCGACAGCCCTGTCTTCGTAGGCAGCGGCGTCACTCCCGAGCAGATACCTCTCTTGAAGACACACGCCGACGCAATGATCGTCGGCAGCTACATCAAGAAGGACGGGCATTGGGAGAACGGGCCGGACGCAGAGAGGCTTCGAAAACTGGTCAATGCCCTGAAGTCGTGATGCCTGCCATAGCGGCCGGCGTCCCGCCGGCCGAAGTTGCTGTGTGATTCATCGGTACTTGTAACCAACTGCATCGTGCCCGGCCTGCACCTGGATGACGCGCTGGCTGGAAGCCAGCGGCACACCCACCGGCAGGATGCCGGTGCCACAGACCCACCGGCAGGATGCCGGTGCCACAGACCCACCGGCAGGATTGCCGGTGCCACAGACTCACCGACAAGATGCGGTGCCACACTCAGTTTTGGAACCGCTCCTCGCATTCAGGCGTCCAATCCCCGGTACATCCACCAGCGGTTGTCGATTCGGAGCTGAATCGGCATGATGAAAATGACATATTCCCGCTAAGAAACCCCGCCCTTGTGCGTCAAATAGATTGAAAACGAGCGCACGACGGGCATCGGCCGCCAATTGGGGCCGAAAACGCGATTGGAAAACGGCATGAATCGCCCTGAGCGAATAGACCGCCGCCAATGGATGGCCGAAGCCCTCGCGGCGAATGAATCGCGGCTCCTGCGCTATGCCGCCCGCGTCACCGGCGACGGCGAGACCGCCCGGGACGTGGTGCAGGAGACATTTGCACGGCTCTGGGGCCAGAAGCCGGCGGAACTGAACGGGCGGCTCCTGCCGTGGCTCTACACGGTGTGCCGCCGATGCGCGCTGGACGCGCGGCGCAAGGAGCGACGAATGACGAGTGTCAGTGAATCGGCATTACTCGATCGAGTGGGAAATGAGACGCGGCCACTCGACACCGTCGTCGGCACGGAAGAGACGGGCGGCATGTTGAAACAGTTGACGACGCTTTCGGAGAACCAGCAGGAGGTCGTCCGCCTTAAGTTCCAGGACGGGCTCTCTTACCGCGAGATCAGCGAAGTAACCGGCCACAGCGTCAGCCATGTGGGCGTGCTCTTGCACACGGCGCTAAAGACGCTGCGAGAGAAGATGACGTAGGTTCCGCTGTGCGGAACAGATGACGTAGGGTGGGCACTGCCCACCGATCAGAGCCCCTGCCTGCCCGCCGCGGCGGGACCGTAATGGAGAGGTGGGCGAAGAAATGTGGAATTGAGAATTGAGAATTTAGAATTTGGAAATGAGATTGAAGTATCGGGCTTGTCTTCTTTCTCAATTATCAATTCTACATTCTCAATTCCCGAACAGGATGGTGGGCAATGCCCACCCTACGTGTGGCACCGGCTAATTGCCGGTGAATGAATGCGAGAATCTGCCATGACCATCGACACGAATGATCCGCGATTGACCGCATACGCCCTGAACGAGCTTGAAGACGCCGAGCGCGCCGAGATGGAGCGCCTGCTGACCGAATCGCCCGAGGCGCGGGCAGAGGTTGAGGCGATCCGCGGCGCGGCGGACCGGCTCTCGCAGGAGCTCGCCGCCGAGCCGATCCCCGGCACGGCTCCGCACTCCGCCGAGGCGAATATGCCCGGCGAAGCCGGACATTCTCTCCGCCTCTCCGACGAAGACCGCCGACAGATCGAAGCCCGGGCACTTGCGATAAGAATTCGCCGTTGGATTCCGACTGCCATTGCGGCGTCGGTACTGCTGGTATGCGGCCTTTCAATTTCGATGTATGGAATGGGTTCGGCGCGCGACAAGGCGAGAAGTGACTCGAATACAAACATGATCGCCATGAAAGATGCATCTGGCCCGGATGCAACCGATTCGATAGACCCTCTGTCAGAACTACGCGCTTTGGGATATGTCGGTGAGGGGCTTGTTAGGGATGCATCAGATCCGTTGCCGAAGGTCAGCGGTGGCGCACAGAAGGTTGATTCGGGCGAGCCAGGCATTGATCAGTATGCCTTGATTAGGCAGAACAACACGACCCCCAAGCAATTCCTTAATCCTTTAACAACGGAGAATGTACGCGCTTCATCGCCTGCGAGTGAGCAGATTGCGTGGATGGACGCGCGACCGAATGTCACTGTGCCTGCATTTTCAGGTCGAAGCATGAATCTCGTGGATAATGTCTCACGTGATTCGATTGACGTCTGGTGGAATCGCCCGCGTCACGGGCACCTGTACCATTCCGAAAACACCGGCGAGGCCTACAACCGCATCCTCGACAACCCATTCCTTGCCGCGCTGCAAAACCCGCTGTCCACCTTTTCCATCGATGTGGACACCGCCTCGTACTCCAACATCCGCCGCATGCTCACCGGCAACCAGCTCCCTCCGCCCGACGCGGTGCGTATCGAGGAGATGGTCAACTACTTCACCTTCGACTACGACGGCCCCGCCGGCGATCACCCCTTCGCCGTGCACCTGGAGACGGCGGCATGCCCGTGGGATGTGGAGCACCGCCTCGTCCGCGTCGGGCTCAAGGGGCGCGAGATCGAGCGCGAGAAGCGCCCGGCCTGCAACCTCGTCTTTCTCATCGATGTCTCGGGCTCGATGGATGAGCCGATCAAGCTGCCGCTGGTCAAGCAGGCACTGGCCATGCTGACGCAGCAGCTTACGCCCGCCGACCGGGTGGCGATGGTGGTCTATGCCGGTGCATCCGGGCTGGCACTGCCGAGCACGCCGGCCGGCGAGAAGCTGAAGATTCTGGACGCCCTGGATAATCTCCAGGCGGGCGGCAGCACCAACGGCGGGCAGGGCATCGAGCTGGCCTACGACATCGCCACGCAGTACCTGAACAAGGAGGGCGTCAACCGCGTCATCCTCGCTACCGACGGCGATTTCAACGTCGGCATTACGGATCGCGAGAAGCTGATCAAGCTCATCACCGACAAGGCCAAGGGCGGCGTGTTCCTTTCCGTCCTCGGCTTCGGCATGGGAAATCTGAAGGACGCCACGCTGGAGCAGCTCGCCGACAAGGGCAACGGGCACTACGCCTACATCGACACCTTTGCCGAGGCGAAGAAGGTGCTGGTCGATGAAATCGGCGCGACCCTGGTCACCATCGCCAAGGATGTGAAGATTCAGATCGAGTTCAACCCCGCCCAGGTCGCGGCCTACCGGCTGATCGGCTACGAAAACCGAATCCTGGCCGCCCGCGACTTCAACGATGACAAGAAGGATGCCGGAGAGATCGGCGCTGGGCACACCGTCACCGCGCTGTACGAGATCGTGCCGATGGCGGCGAACGTTCGGGGCGTCGATCCGCTGAAATATCAGAAGGTCGAGCCGGTATCGAACAAGGGTAGCGGAGAACGCGATCCGGCCGGCGGGGAAATGCTCACCGTGAAGCTGCGTTACAAGCCGCCGACCGCCGACACGAGCACGCTGATCGAGGTCTCGCTCGTGGACAGCGGCGCAGCCTTCGACGGCGCGTCACCCGATCTGCGGTTCGCGGCGAGCGTCGCGGGCTTCGGAATGATGCTGCGCTGCAGCCCGCACAAGGGCGACCTGACCTATGAAAGCGTCATCGCGATGGCAGTCAGCGCCCTGGGCCGCGACCCGAACGGCCAGCGAAGTGAGTTCATCGATCTCGTGCGGAAGGCGAAGACCCTCTCCGGCCGCGAATAGATATCTAATTGATCAGAGGCCCGAGGGTGAGGAAGGGGCGTGGCCCAAACCGCTTGGATCCGGCTTCGTAGCGCACGGACTTCCTTGAGTCACCCGACCATTCTGGACATAATAACATTAGAATTTCCGGAGGGATTGCCATGAACAGCGGAAGTCGCGTCGCCGTACTACTCTTGTGTGCGCAGATTGCCGCGTTTTCCTCTTCGCTCACGGCCCATGCTCAGCCCGCAGTGGATTGGGATACCCTGGGCGCGAACGCATCAACCATCATCAACACCGGCCAGACCTTTACCGACATCGGAACGACACTGGGGCGCGTCGACCTCGTCGGCGTTGATTTGACGGTCACCTACTCCGGCACAGGGCTGGGCGGCAACAAGTTGCGCATCAACGACGGCTCGGTCGATGATGATCAGTGGAATCTCTACAATGGCACGCTGTCGTTCTCGTTCACTTCCCCGGTGAAGATTCGATTCGAAGGCGGCGGCTCATTGCTGGCGGGCGAGATCGATACGTTCGGTCCGGCATCGATTGGTTCGCTGATCAGCACCCACACAGAATCCGGCCTCGTGATGACCGACGACAGCGTGGCAAATCCCACGGCGAATCACATCGTCACCAGTGGCCTGGTCTGGCTGAGCCTGCCGGATACCGGCTTCTTTCATGACGTGCAGGAGCATAACCAGGGCGCGCGGCTGTTCATCATTCCGGAGCCCCATTCGTTGCCCCTAGCCGCACTGGGTCTTTCCTTTCTCGCGCGGCGTCGCGGGCATGTTTTCCGCAAGCGTTAGGCGGAAGTGCCGGGAAGTGTCGATCACCGGCCACCTCCCTCCGCCTCCTTCTGGAGTCATTCTTCAGCCCTTTAGCCCGCAGAGTTTGAAAAAATCCACATTCAATCTGAAGTGCGACACGCTCCGGCCATGGGTAAGGGGATTGAGCATGCCGGGAGCGATGATTTTCGTCGCAGCACCAGTACTTTGCGGATAATTGCGGCCCTTAAAAAAGTGGATTACAATTCCGTGAGTTCTCATGCACGGATGACCGTCCGTGCACGTTCGTCCCTTCCTGGAGAAATCCCATGAACCAAATTCCACGAATGCTGATCGTGATGTCAATCGCCTTGCTCGCTGCGCCGCCGGCGCTATCGGCGAATCCGGAGGATGAAAAGGCGATCCGAGACGCCGCGGCGAAGTACGCCGAGGCGTTCAACAAAGGCGATGTGGACGCGATGGTCGCGCAGTATGCCAAGGATGCCACCTACGACGCGGGCGAGGGGCCGGTGATCGCCGGACGCGATGAAATTCGCAAAGAGCTTGCGGCAAACATCGCTGAGAGCAAGGGCACCAAGATGTCGATCGACATCAAGTCGATCCGCTTCACGAAACTGCGCGCAATCGAAATCGGCGTAGCCACGATGACGTCCGCCGGCGGCGAGTCAACGGCCGTGCCCTATCGCGCGATTCATACGCGTCAACCTGACGGCAAGTGGCTGATCACCAACGTCGGCCCGGATACGACGGCCGAGGGCGCCGAGGGAGGGCCGCTGGACGAACTCGATTGGATGCTTGGCCGCTGGCAGGACTCGGAAGCAGACATAGACCTCCGCAGCGAGTGTCGGTGGGACCGCAACCGTCGTTTCATGATCCGAACATTTGCAGTGCAGGAAGAGAATCGCTCTGTCCTGGAAGTCACCGAAATCATCGGATGGGATGCGGCCGATCGGGTCATCCGCTCGTGGGTATTCGACTCCGACGGCGGCTTCGGTCATAGCACCTGGAGCCGGCGCGGCGATGAGTGGATCATTTTGGCCAGGGGAGCCCTCGCCGACGGTGGAAGAGGGTCGGCGGTCAACATCATTCGTCGCCTCGACCAGAATTCGTTTGCCTGGTCGTCCACCAATCGCGATGTTGACGGCCAGATGCTGCCGGACGTCACCGACGTCAAGATGGTTCGAGTTCCCGAAACCCAGGCGGCCAGCGGAGGAAGCATGCCATGAAGCGCCTAATCCTAGTTATTCTGATGGTGTGTCTGTGGCAGGTGGCGGACGTCGCCGATGCGCGGGGTGGACGTGGAGGACGGGGCGGCGGGGGTCGGGGTGGCGGTGGGCGTGGCGGAGGAGGGCGGAGTTTCTCGGGAGGCGGCGGCCGGTCGCCCTCTTTCAGTCGCTCCGGCGGCGGTAATCGATCGTCGGCACGTCCTGCTCAGCGTCCATCGTCCGGCGGCCGTTCACCCTCGTTCAGTGGTTCTTCCAACCGTGGCGGGAGCGGATTCGGCGGCGGTTCCAATCGCCCGGCGGGCGGCGGCGGCTTCAGTGGCGGGTCAAACCGACCGGGCAGCGGCGGTGGCTTCGGTGGCGGATCGAACCGACCGGGCAGCGGCGGTGGCTTCGGTGGCGGGTCAAACCGACCGGGCAGCGGCGGTGGCTTCGGTGGCGGATCGAACCGGCCGGGTGGCGGCGCTGGCGCTGGCAATCGCCCGTCGCATGGCGACCTTGGAAACTTTCTGGGCATGCCGACGCAAGGCGGCGGCGGCGCGGGCGGTGGCCTTGGTGGTCGCGGTGGGATTGGCGATCGCGGGGGCATCGGTGATCGTGGCGGCATAGGCGACCGCGGCGGGATTGGCGATCGCGGGGGCATCGGTGATCGTGGCGGCATAGGCGACCGCGGTGGAATTGGCGATCGCGGGGACATCGGTAATCGTGGCGGCATAGGCGACCGCGGCGGGATTGGCGATCGCGGTGGCATAGGTGATCGTGGTCGCCCGTCGCAGCTCCCCGCGAATCGGCCGGGGCGCGGTGATCGAAACGGGTGGAACAACTACCGCAGCAATCGCGCCTCCAGCGTCCGCAACCTCTCGTACAGAAATGCCAATTTCAATCGAGTGGCCACTCGCCCCGCCGGGTGGTGGGGCGGCGGCGCCGGCTACGGGCGCGGATTTGCGCATGGATGGGCCGCGTCGAACGCGTACCACGGGTGGGGTGGATTCTGGGGCTGGAGCGGCTGCGCTCCCGGCTTCTGGTGGGGCGTCGGCACCTCGGCCGTGGCCCTGGGCAGTTGGTGTGTCGCTCTCGCGGACGACGACGACTACGAACCGACATACTACGACTACGGAGACACCATCTACATTGACGGCGGCGCGGTCTACCGGGACGGCCAGCAGGTGGCATCGCAGAGCGATTACGCAGGCCAGGCGATTCAGTACGCCAGTGTTGCGGTTCCGCCGCCGCCCGAGATGAATGAGTCGTCACCTCCGACGCCGGACCAGGACGCTGCCATGCAGGAATACGCTGACAACTGGATGGCGCTGGGCGTCTTCGGCGTCTCGCGCGTGGACGATGACAGCGCCAGTCCGAGGTACTTCTTGCAACTCGCGGTGAGCAAGGACGGCTACATCGCCGGCACGTGCTACGACTCGATCAACGACCAGACGATGCCGATTACCGGCTCGGTTGACAAGACGTCGCAGCGCGCCGCATGGAAGGTGGCGGACAAAGCGGATGTGGTTATGGAAACCGGAATCTTTAACCTGACGCAGGAGAACGCGACAGCGCTGGTCCACTTCGGCAAGGATAAGACCGAGGAGCGCCTGCTGGTGCGAATGCCGCCCCCGAAGGAAGGTCAGTCGACGCCGACAGCCTCGCCGTAAGGACGACGAATTTGGACGCAGTGACGAAATGCGGGATTCCGCCGCGGTCGCCTCATGGTTCTCGCACCCGAGGCGAAGATGTTGGTGTGCGCCCGGTTGATTGTGGAGCCGGTCATATCACCGGTGAATCCCACGGCGAACGGAGTATGTTCCGCCGTGCGGAACAATTGACTTGTTACATTCGTCCCGCCGTCTCGCGCGGAAGCCACTTGCCCCAGCCGTTCTGCCCGCAGAACTTGTAGTCGTCCACGATCACCTTGCCGCGGGAGAGCGTCGTCCGCGAGAAGCCCGCAAGGTTCCAGCCCTGGTAGGGAGACCAGTCGGCGTTCGTCTCCATTTGCGCGTGGTCCACCTTGATCTTCTTCTTCGGGTGGATGATCGCGATGTCGGCATCGTAACCCTTATTGATCTGCCCCTTGCGGTCGCCCAGGCCCATGATCCGGGCCGGCGCCGTGCAGCACTTGTCCACGAATTCATTGACGGACAGGCGATCCTTCAGCACCCCGTGCGTATAAACGATCGGCAGCAGCGTCTCCAGGCCCGGCATGCCCATCGGGATCTTCGTCCAGTCGCCCTGCCACATGGCTTTCTGTTCGCGGGTGAATGTACATGTGTCCGTCGAGACGGCGCAGACCGTGTCGTCGCGAAGCCCCCTCCACAGCCGCTTCTGGTCGGGCTTCTTCTTGATCTGCGGACAGCAGCCGTAGAGGTGCCCGTCCGGCCCGTCAAAGAGTGAATCATCGAGCACGAGATACTGCGCGCAAGTCTCGGCGAAGACGTTCTCCAGCCCCCGCTTGTGCGCGGCGCGAATGATCTCCGTCCCCTCGGCGGTGGACATGTGGACGACGTAGAGCCGGCCGCCGGTCACTTCCGCCCATGTAACCGCCCGCTGAATGGCCTCGGCTTCGATGAAGTTCGGCCGGGTGACGGCGTGCAGCCTTGCGCCCAGGCGTTTCATCTCCTCCTCGTTGTGATGCCGAGCGATCAGCTCATCCAGCACGCGGCTGGATTCGGCATGAATGAGCAGCATCGCGTCCAGCTCGCGGCACTTCTCCAGCGCGCCGAAGATGGCGGCGTCGTCCGCCTGCCAGCCTTCGCGCTCGTAGATCATGAACTGCTTGAAGGTGGGGAAGCCCTTCTTGACCATGTCGGCCATCTGGTGCTTGTGCTGGTTCCACTTGGTGACGGCGACGTGAAAGGTGTAATCAATGCAGGCTTTCCCATCGGCCTTGGCGTGCCAGTTGTCGACGGCCTGCTGGAGCGACTCCTCGCCGTACGGGATGGCGAAGTCGATCAGTGTGGTCACGCCGCCGCGCGCCGCCGCCCGCGTGCCCGTGTTGTAGTCGTCCGAGGAGGTCGTGCCGCAGAAGGGCAGCGCCAGGTGCACGTGCACATCCACGCCGCCGGGGATGACGTAGTGCCCCTTGGCGTCGATGATGCGCGGCCCGTCGCCGTTGTTCTTTCCCTTACCCCGGGCCTTCTTCGCCAGCCCTTTTCCGACGGCGGCGATCTTCTCACCGACGATGCCGACGTCGGCCTTCTCGGTCTTGTTCGCGTGGACAACTGTTCCGTTTGTAATAATGGTGTCGAATCGCATCGCCGCCTCCTCCCAGCCGCGGGCCGGGGTCTTCCAGCTTGTTCCGCAGGCATTGTCTTGCAGGCCTTTCGAGCGGTCAAACCAACGCCCGGCCTGCCCCGCACGCGTTTGGGCCAGTCACCACGCTATCATTTCACCGCCGGGGCGAGGGGGTCGCGTTTTCAACCTCGCGCAGGCCCATTAAGATCACGCCATGCCCAAGCGGGTCATAATCCTCGGTTCCACCGGCTCCATCGGCGCAAACGCCCTTGCCGTCGCCGACAGCCTGCCCGGCGAGTTTGAAATAGTCGGACTCGCCGCGGGCACCAGCGCGGACAAACTCGCGGAACAGGTCCGCAGGTACAACCCCCGCGCCGTTGCGCTTTCCCACCCTGCCGCCGCCGACGCGCTCGCTCGGCAACTCCGCGCCGACGGCATTCGCACGGAAGTATGGGCCGGTCCCGATTCCCTCGCGCGCCTCATACGCGACCTCGATTGCGACTTTGTCCTCTCGGCGATCGTCGGTGTCGCCGGGCTTCCGGCCACGCTCGCCGCCGTCGAGCGCGGCCTCACCGTCGGCCTCGCCAACAAGGAGTCGCTCGTCGTCGCCGGCCGGCGGATGGTCGAGTCCGCCCAGGCGAACCGCGCCCAGCTATTACCTGTAGACAGTGAACACTCGGCGATCTTCCAGTCGCTGCATTCCGGCCGTCAGGAAGAGGTCGAAAAGATTCTCCTCACCGCGTCCGGCGGACCGTTTCGGACCTGGTCGCTCGAACGGATGCGGACCGCGACGCTGGAAGACGCGATGCGTCATCCGACCTGGGCGATGGGTCCTAAAATCACAATCGACAGCGCGACGATGATGAACAAGGCGCTGGAGATTATCGAAGCACGGTGGCTGTTTGACATTGACCCCGATCGTATTGAAGTCGTTATTCATCCAGAGTCGATCATTCATTCGATGGTCGCCTTCCATGACGGGTCGATCGTCGCCCAGATGGGCTGTCCCGACATGCGAACGCCCATCCAGTACGCGATGACCTACCCGCGGCGGCTCGCCGGCCGCGGAAACAGGCTGAACTTCTCGCGCCTGGAGCGGATGCACTTTGAACCGCCCGATCTCGAGCGGTTCCCCGCGCTGCGCCTGGGGCACGACGTCGCGCGACGAGGCGGGACCGCGGGCGCCGCATTCAACGCCGCCAACGAGGCCGCCGTCGGACTGTTTCGAGAGGGAAAGATCGGCTTTCTCGACATCGCCGCCGTAACGGAAGACGTGCTGCGGCGACACACTTATGATTCACACCCCTCGCTGGAGACGCTTATGCGCGTCGACGCCTGGGCAAGGAAAGAGGTTGCGGAATGCTGTTCAGTGAAGAGCTGATGCGACGATTGAACAATCAGGTGGCGCTGCGCGATGCAGGTCCCCTGGTGAACCGGGCGGTCCACTTCGCGCGACGGCGATTGCAGCCCGCAGGGACGCTGCGGTTCGCCCGGCGCGATCACGCCGCGTTCGCCGTTCGTGCGTCGCTCTTTTCCATCAGCGCGCCCCTCTTTCTCCTGGCCTTCACGAACGCACGCTTCGCCATCCCCGGCCCGTTGGCCGCCCTGCCCGACTGGGCCGGAACGGCCTGGTCCTACATTTTGCTCATCCTCGGCTTTTCACTGGTGATCTTCGTTCACGAACTCGGTCATTTCCTCGCGGCCAAGTGGGCCGGCGTAAAGGTCGACCGCTTCGCCATCGGCTTCGGAAAAGAGCTCATCGGCTTCACTTGGGGCGAGACGCGTTACTCGTTCAACGTCCTGCCCCTCGGCGGCTACGTAAAGATGCTCGGCCAGGAGGACTTCGTCATCGACAAGTCCGGCGAGCTTAAGGTCAAGGAGGATCCCAACTCCTTCTCGAACAAGAGCGTCGGACAGCGGATGGTCATCATCTCCGCCGGCGTCATCATGAACCTGATCTTCGCGGCCATCGCCTTCGCCATCGTTGTCATGGTCGGGCGCCTCCAGCCCCCCGCCGTCGTCGGCATCGTCGTCGAGGGCTCCGCCGCCGCGCGCGCCGGGCTCCAGACCGGCGATCGCATCATGGCCATCAACGGCTCTACCGTGGACAGCTTCGGCGACCTTTCCGCACGGGTGACGCTCTCCGATCCCGGCGAGAAGCTCGTGCTCGACGTGCTTCGCGACGGCAAGCCGGTCGAACCCAAGCCCGAGGTGCTGCCGGAATTCAAGGCCGATGCCAAGGTCCGGCAGATCGGCGTAAGCCCCGGCATGAATCGCCGCGTGTGGATTCCCTCGCTCCGCGGGAACGCAAGCCCCCGACCCGATCAGCTTCAGCGAAACGACGAGCTGTACGCCCTGGTTGAAAACGGCGTCGTCCGCCCATGCAAGGACCTGGGCGATTTCCGCCGCGCCCTCGTTGCGGCCCGCGGCGAACCCATTGAAGTCCTCGTCAAGCGGCCCACGGACCCCGACGCGCTCGCGATTGAAGATGTCCTCAAACCCGAACATCCCATAGAAAGCACCGACGTTCGCGTTCGGGTCCGGGCCACCTGGACGCCGGTGCCCGATGACGCCGCCGGCTCCGGCACGGGCTCGCTTCTTGGCATGGTTCCACGACTGGCGGTGATCTATGTGGAAGAGGGCAAGAGCTTCGAGAACGCGGGGGTGCGGCAGGGAGACATCATCGTCAAGTTCGGTCCCGCCGCCTATCCGGACCTTGCAACCGTACGGAAGATCATCGAGTCCAGCCCCGGAGAGAAGATTCCCGTCGAAGTCCGCCGTCCCAACGAAAAGAACGGCGACCTGAGCGCCGAGCTCGTCCAATTCTGCAGTGCCCACCGCGAGCGCCTCATCGCCGAGGCCCTCAAGGACCCGCAGGCCGCCGCCCGGTCCGCCGCTGAGCTGGCCGCCAAGGCGGGTCTCTCCGAGACTGATCGCGCGGCGCTGGCCAAGGCCCTTTCCGACGCGAAGGACGCCGGTGCCATGCGCCGCTGGCTCGAGGACGTGGATGTACACAAGGTCGGGCCGCTTGTGCCCAAGTCTCCCTTCACCCTCATCGGAAAGGCCCCGCCTCCGCCCGTCGAGGCCGGACTGGCTCCGATCGACGAAGACCACGTCGTTGTTTCGGCTGTCCTTGATCAGATCGGCGGGCGGACCACGCCAGCCAAGGCCGCGGGCATACCCGTCGGCGCGGTCATCACGGCCTGCAACGACAAGCCGGTGGGAAGCTGGATGGAGCTGTGCAAGGCGTTTGAGGCCGCGGCCGGCGGCTCGGTCGATCTGACCTACCGCCTTGTCGATCAGTACCACACGATCAGGTTTTCCGTCCCTCAGTGCGTGACCCTGGCCCTGAACATTCCGCCGGGCTCGCGGCTTATCCGCATCGACGGAAAGTCCACCTTCCAGACCAAGGATGCCGACGGCAAGACCTACGACGTGGCCCTGCCGGACTGGCGGGCAATCCGCGCCGGACTGGACACGATGATCGGCAAGACGGCCACCATTGAGTACGTCACCTACGACGGCCGGAAGGGCAGCGGCCTGTACGCCGTCACGGCGGACAACACCGACCCGTGGCAGTCGCGGATCTTCTACGTCGAGCCGTTCCTCTGCTACCAGCTTCTCGAGCGGCACCGCGTGGCCAATCCGATCGCGGCGGTCGGCGTCGGCTTCAAGCAGGCCTACCAGATGACGGTGCAGACGGTGCAGACCATACGGCACATGCTCTTTACGCAGCAGGTGGGCGTGAGCAAGGTCAGCGGGCCCGTGGGCATCGTGCGCATCGGCAGCCGTTTCGCCGATGCGGGGCTTCTCGACCTTCTATGGTTCCTGGCGATCATCTCGGCCAACCTGGCGGTGATCAACTTCCTGCCGATGCCGATCGTCGACGGCGGGCTGTTCCTCTTCCTCGTGCTGGAAAAGATCCGCGGCGAGCCGGTCAGCATCAAAACCCAAGTCGCCACGCAGCTCGTGGGGATCGCTCTGATCGCGACGCTGTTCATCCTCGTGACCTACCAGGACATCAAGAACTGGATCACGGGGACGTAACGAACCCTTACCACTCCACGCCGAGAATCAGGCAGTTCAGCCCGCTGCCGATGCCGCAGCAGGCGACGCGGTGGCCCTTTTCAAGAAACCCGCGCTCCTCCGCGATGGCCGCGGTGATCGGCAGCGAGACCGTGCCGATGTTTCCGAGATACTCGTACGTCTGAAAGTCCTTTTCCAGCGGGATGCCCATCGCCTTCAGCACCGTTTCGCGGTGCGGCGCGCCGACCTGGTGACAGATCGTCCGGTCCACGCGCTCGACGCTCCAGCCCGTCTCCTCCAGAAATGCCTGCCACGTCCGCTTCCCCAGCGCGACGCCGTGGTCGAGCACGCCCGCCGCGTCGGTCACCATCTGCATCGGCGCACTGGCCGGAATCCCCGTATCTGGGCCCCAGCGGCACAGCCGGTGGTGCCGCGGATCGGTGCGGATCGCCCCGCACGTCACGGCATGCCCGGCAAGTGTCATCGATTTATCACAAACCACGACCGCGATCGCTCCCGATCCGCCGGTCAGCGTCGCGAGGCTCAGCCGGAAGCTCTCCATGTTCGCCTCGCGCAGCATCCGCTCAATCGTCAGATCCACGATCTGCCGGGCCGACTCGCACGAGACGACCATTCCCGCGCGGATGTGTCCAAGCTCGATGGCCGTGGCAATCTGCACGATCCCGTTGATGACGCCGAGGCACGCATTGCTGACGTCGTACACTTGCGCCGCGCCGGTGATGCCTAGCCCCTCGGCCACCGCGCAGGCCGTCGCCGGCTCGAGGTTGTCGCGGCACACCCCCGCGTAGATCAGTACGCCGATGTCTTCGGGACGGATCGACGATACGGCCATGGCCTTGCGCCCGGCGCGCGTCGCCCCCTCCGCCATGGAAAAGCCGGCGGGCCAGTAGCGGCGCTCGCGGATTCCGGTCAGCGCCTCCAGCTGCCCGACCTGAAGCCGAAGGGCCCGGTACAGCGGCGCGAGTCGCTCCTCCAGCTCGACCGAGGTGACAACCTGCGGCGGCAGCTCGTAGCCGATCGAATCTATGCAGGCGCGTGCGAATCGCATGGGTACCGATCCGGCCCCGCGCAGCGCGCGCCGGGCACATGGGGGATCGATATTGATACGGGAAAAGGCCACCCGCGTCGAGGTCAGGCGGAAATGTCAATGCGCGGGCGACCCTCGGCATCCGTGCGGATGCCGTCCGTTTCGTCAGCCACGGTCGCCGGCTCCTCGTCGGGCGGGGCATCGTACCGGCCCTGGCTCCCAAGGCCGCCGCTATCGGTGTGTACCTGGGTGTCGTCGGTATCGGTGCCCTCGACCTCGAGAATCGCGTCGGGCCCGCTGGTCAGGCCCCTGGCCCGCTGGGCATCGGCGTTGCGGGCGGCGTCGCTTTCGCGTGCGGCCTCGGCCTGCGCGGCCGGAGACTGAAGGACCGAAGCGATGGGGCTGGGCGGAATGGCCGACACGATGGCTAGATCCTGAACTCCTTGTCGCGCTGCTTCAGCTGGAAGCGGAGGCGGTCCACGATGGCGGAGTGCATCTGGCTGACGCGGCTTTCGGACAGGTCCAGCGTCATGCCGATCTCCTTCATCGTCATTTCCTCATAGTAATAGAGGATGAGAATAAGCCGTTCGATGGGCGAAAGCCCGCGCTGGATCAACTCCTTGAGATCGACCTTCTGAAGTTCCTGGGGCGGCGTCAGAGAGCGATCGTCGCGGAGCACTTCCAGCTCGCTGACGTCGCGGGTCGAATCATTGTTGTAGGCCTTGCGCGATAGCGACGTCATCGACACGGCCGTCGAGTCCTTCGACATCCGCTCGAATTCGCCGGGCGAGACGCCGATGCGGTCGGCGATCTCTTTTTCGCTGGGAAGCCGCCCGAGCTCACTCTGGAGCTCCTTGGTGGCGTGCTGAATCTTCTGCGATCGGTTGCGCACGAGGCGCGGCACCCAGTCCATCGAGCGAAGCTCGTCGAGAATCGCCCCGCGCACGCGCGGCGAGCAGTACGTCTCGAACTTCACGCCGCGATCAAGGTCGAAGGCCTCGATCGCGTCGATCAGGCCGAACATGCCCGCCGAAATGAGATCGTCCAGCTCCACCTCCGTGGGAAGCTTCGCGTGGACGCGCTCGGCATTGAACCGCACGATGTGCGTGTAATGCTGGATGATGGCGTTTCGCAGTTCGTGGCTGGGCTCCCGCTTGTACTGCCGCCAGATGTTCTGGATATCCGTGTCCGTTGCGAGCATGCGCCGTTCTCCTGGTCATTAGGACCGGGCCGTCGAGGGCTCCGGCCCCCCGATTTTCTCCGCCGGCCTGAGTGACGCGGCGTCGTCACCCGTCGTTCGCTCAATCTGATCGTTGACGATGGAGGAACCGATCCAACCGACGACGGCGCCCAGAAGGTAGCCGCCGGCCAGCCCGACGAGCGCGCGGACCATGATGCGCGTGACCGGGTTGCCGGCCGAAAGCCCGCCCACGATCATGGCGCTGAAGATCAGCAGCCCGCAACATGCACCACACAGTCGTGCCAAGATCCCACCGCTCCGGAGGTCGATTCTCGGTCGTCAACATGTGTGGCATCGGCGGAACTTCGCGTCTGAATCAGTAGAAAAAGCCCACCAGCCGGCGGAAGAAGCCGGGCCGGCCCTGCGTCTGACCACGCTGGCTGCCGACCCGCTCCGCCAGTGCTGCCAGGCAGGTCGAAGCCGGACAGCGCGGGTAGCTATCCAGCACCGGACGGCGCAGCCGGACCGATTGACACACGTGCTCATCGCGCAGGATGTGCCCGGCCACGTCGAGGCAGACACCGAGGAACCGCGCCGCGACGCCCGCGACGCGCTCCGCGACCATCTCCGCCTCGCGCATGCCCCCCACCTGGTTGATCACGAGGCTCATGGACGGCCGCACGGGCGTCCGCGTCAGCACCTTGATTAAGGCATAGGCGTCGGTCATGGCCGTCGGCTCCGGCGTGGTCACGACAAGCAGTTCGTCAGCGGCCTGGGCGAAGGCGAGGACGTTCTGGGAGATGCCCGCGCCGCAGTCGAGGATGATAAAGTCGCAGCGGCGTTCGAGCAGGGCGAGCTGCTCAACGAGACGCTGCCGGTCGTTCGGACCCAGGTCCGCGACGGCGGAGAGCCCGGAAGCGCCGCGGATCAGCCGGGGACCGCTGTCGAGGGTGACGGCGATTTCGTCAATGGTGCGCTCGCCGCGTATGACGTGAGACAGGTCGAAACGCGGCTGGACGTTGAGCACCACGTCGGCGTTGGCCGTGCCGAGGTCGGCATCGACCAGCACGACGCGATGGCCCTTCCGCGAAAGGGCAATCGACAGGTTCACGGCGATATTGGTCTTTCCGACGCCGCCCTTGCCGCTGGCGATGGCGATGATCCGCGCGCAGCGCAGCCGAAGGCCACCCTCTTGTGGACAGGACGATGCCGCGGATGCGGCCTGACCGCCCATGAGGTGACGCAATCGCGCGGCCTGGTCAACCGGGATGGCGCTCATTCTCAAACCCCCTGCGCCGCGGCGGCGCGATTCGGGAGACTCGCATGGGACCCCGGGGTCTCGGCCGGTGGGCCAGCCGGCGTCACACCCGGCGACAGAATCAACTCGGCCACGCGGCGCGCGCTGCCGACCTCGATGTCGTCGGGCACCGCCTGGCCCGTGGTGAGGTACGACAGGCGCAGATCGAAAGATCGAAGGACATTCAAAATGACACCGAAGCCGACCGCTTCGTCGAGCTTGGTGAAAATGAGCTGCCGCGCTCCGAGAACCGAGAACTTCTCGATGGCCTGGCGGATCGCCGCCTCGCTGGCGGTCGTCGAGAGCACGAGATGCACCTGGTCGGGTACCGCGGCCGCCAGGTACGTCCGCAGTTCCGCGATGCGCGGATCGTCCTTCTGGCTGCGGCCCGCCGTGTCAATCAGGATCAGGTCGACCGACGAAAGCCGGCGGATGGCGTCGCCCATCTCGGCCGGCGAGGTCACGGGAATCAGGGGTATCTGCATGATCTGCGCGTAGGTCTTGAGCTGCTCCACGGCGGCGATGCGATAGCTGTCGATGGTGATCAGCCCGACGCTGCGCCCCTCGCGGAGCTTCATGTGCGCCGCCAGCTTGGCCAGCGTCGTCGTCTTCCCTACACCGGTCGGTCCGACCAGCGCCACGATCGTCGGCCGGTTCTCGTTAACCAGTTGCAGCGGTGCGGCGGGGGGCAGCGACTCCCCGATGTATCGCAGCAGTTCCTCGCGCACATTCTCAGCGGACACGCCTTGCGACCGCGTCTCTCGGTCCTCGCCGTCCATCGGCGCTTCGCTCTCGCCCAGCCGCGGGCGCACCCGGTCGATGATTTCCATGACCAGCCCGCGCGCGACCTCGTGGCTGATCATCCGGGTGTAGTGCTCAATCAGCTCTTCCGGGACATCGGCCGGACGGGCGGGATCGTTTTGCAGCAACAGATCGCGGACCATCCCCCGGATCGCGAGCAGATCCTCGCGGATATCATGCGGAGCCCCTGTCGAAGCCGCGGACTGCGGAATGCCCGGCCCGCCGGCCGCGGGCGCCGGCTTCTCAATACCGTAGGCCGCCGCGACGCGCCCCTGAACCGGCGCCGACGATCCGGCAGGCACGCCGGCGCGTAGCTCATCCGGTCGGCCCGCGCCGCTGCGTGCCGCGATGACCTTCGGATCCGCCGTCGCCGTGATTTCCACGAATGTCCGGGCGCCGATTCCAAGTATGCCCCCGCGCCGAATCGTGCGGGTGTGCAGGATCATCGCGCCTTTGCCGAGCTCGCGCTTCACGCGGGCGAGGGCGTCAGACATGGACCGGGCTTGATACGTTTTCAACTCCATCCGTCACCACCTGTCCCTGGCGCTCGACCGGATTGTCGAGCGCTACCATGCCATGCGTCCGGACGTTCACGCCCCGGACGATCTCTCCATATCCAAGAACGGCCACGCTGGGCAGCGCCGTCTCGATCAGCCGGCGCACGAACGGCCGCACCTGCGGCGAGGCGAACACCACCGGCGGTTTGCCCGCCGTCTTCGTCGCGGCGGCGTCCACTTCATTGCGAACGGCCGCGATGATTCGATTGGCCAGCGCCGGCGGCATCGTCAGGTACGAGCCGCGCTCGGTGCGCTCCACGTGCCCGTTGACGGCGTCTTCCAGGGCCGGATCGAGCGTGACGCCGTGAATGCTGTTGTCGCTGTCGCGGTACTGCTCGCAGATCGTCCGCGCCAGGGCGTTGCGCACGTATTCCGTGAGCACCTCGGGGTCCTTGGTGCGCGGCGCCCAGTCGCCAAGGGTTTCGAGAATCGTCTCGAGGTCGCGGATCGGCACGCGCTCGCGCAGGAGGTTTTGCAGAACGGCCTGCACGTCGCCGATCTTGATCACGTCCGGAATCGTCTCTTCGACGATCTTCGGGCTCCGCTCCTTGAGGTTGTCGAGCAGCCGCGAAAGATCCTGCCGCGTGAGAAGCTCCGCCGCGTGCCTCCGGACAATCTCCGTCAGGTGCGTCGCCAGCACGCTGCTCGGCTCAACGACCGTGTAATTGCGGTGCTCGGCGGTGGCCCGCTCGTCCTCGTTGATCCACATCGCGGGAAGGCCGAAGGCCGGCTCGCGCGTCTCGATTCCGTGAAGCGGATCGGTCACCGCGCCGCTGTCGATGGCCAGAAGGCGACCGGGCAGCAGGTCCCCGCGGGCGATCACCGCGCCGCGCAGCTTGATGGCGTACTGGTTCGGCTCCAGTTGAACGTTGTCGCGTATGCGGATCGGCGGAACGATGAGGCCCAACTCGGTCGCCACCTGGCGGCGGATGTTGGTGATGCGGTCGAGCAGGTCGCCCCCCTGCTTCTTGTCGACGAACCGTACGAGGCCGTATCCGACCTCCAGTTCCATCGCGTCAATGGCGAGACACGCCTCGATCTTCTCCGGCTCCTTCGGCCTGGAGGCCTTCGCCTTCTGCACCTCCGCCGCCTCGCGTTGGGTCCGGCCGAAGAGCGTGTAGCCGAGTCCGCCGACGCCGACTCCCATCAGCAGCAGCGGCACGGTCGGCAGCGGCGTGAACATCAGCACGCCGAGAAACGCCGACGCCAGGACCATGGCGATCGGGCGCGACGTCACCTGGCCGAGCAGTTCTTCGCCCATGTTGGTCTTGGCGGTAGACCGTGTCACGATCATGCCCGCCGCGATGGAGACCAGAAACGCGGGAATCTGCGCGGCGAGTCCGTCGCCGATCGTCAGCTTGGTGAACACCTCAAGACACTGCATAATGGGCAGGTCCTTCTCCACGATCCCCACGTAGAGCCCGCCCAGGATATTCACGATCGTGATAATGACGCCGGCGATGGCATCACCCCGCACGAACTTGCTGGCGCCGTCCATCGCGCCATAGAAATCCGCCTCGCGCGTGATGTTCTCGCGCCGCCGCCTCGCTTCCTCCTCGTTGATCAGGCCCGCCGACAGGTCTGCATCTATCGCCATCTGCTTGCCGGGCATCGCGTCGAGCGTGAATCGGGCGGCGACCTCGGCGATGCGCGTCGCTCCCTTGGTGATCACCACGAACTGAATGATCGTGATGATGAGGAAGATGATGACGCCGACGGCCAGCGACCCGGCGGCGACGAATCCGGCGAATTCCTCGATGACGTGCCCGGCGGCGGAGGTCGTCCCATCGGCATTGGTAAGGATCAGCCGCGTGGTCGCCGTATTAAGCACGAGCCGCAGCAGGGTCAGCGAGAGCAGAAGGGACGGAAATGACGAGAACTCCAGCGGCCCGTTCATATACATCACGGTGAGCAGAACAACGGCCGAAAGCGTGATGTTGGCGATGAGCAGGACATCAAGGACCGCGGTCGGAAGCGGAATCAGGATGACGAGGATCAGCGACATCGCCATCATCGGGAAGATCAGTCCGCGATAGCGCTGAATCGCGCCGGAGGCCCTTTGAAGCGAAGAATTGAATGTCGACGTTCCAATTGCCATGGTGACTTACGTTGACCAGGAACGCGCCCCGGTCGATTCGTGCTCCGTTCCGACTTACGCCGCCGGGGCGCGCATCCCGCGGGCCCGGCCGCTCAGTTCATAGACGTAGGCCAGGATTTCGGCGATGGCCTTGTAAAACCGCTCCGGCACTTCCTGCCCGACCTCGACGGTCTTGAAGAGCGCCTGGGCGAGCGGCCTCCGCTCGACGATCGGTATTCCGTGCAGGGCGGCAATCTCCCGAATCTTCGCAGCGAGATAGTCGGCGCCCTTGGCGATGACGCGCGGCGCGCTCATGGTCTCGGCGTCGTACTTAATGGCGATGGCCAGCTCTGTCGGATTCGTGACGATCACGTCGGCCTTCGGCACGTTCTTCCGAATCTGCTGAAGCAGCGCCGCGAGCTGCATGCGCCGGCGGCGCTGCTTGATGACCGGATCCCCCTCCATGCGCCGCATCTCCTCCTTAACCTCTTCCTTGGTCATGCGGAGGTCCTGTTCATGCCGCCAGCGCTGCCATGCGTAATCCAGAATCGCGAGGACCAGCAGGACGAGGGCGAGGCTGATCCCGATCTCGTAGATCACGCGTGACAGGACAACGAGCTGCTGCCAGCCGCCGATCTCCATGGCGACAAAAATCGTCTCCAGCCTGCTGCGCACCGCGACATAGCCGACAAGGCTGACGAACATCAACTTGAGAAGATTCATCACCAGCTGTACCAGCGTCCGCGTCGTAAACAGCCGCCCGAAACCGCTCAGCGGGTTGATCTTGTTCAGATTGGGCATGAGCGGCTCGGTGGTGAAGAGAAACCCCACCTGCACGATGTGCGACAGAACGCCCAGGAGCATCAGGCCGAGCATCACCGGCCCGGCCGCGGCCAGCACCGCCGTCGCCACCGACCACACGAGCGGCATCAGGTCCAGATGCGCCGCGTCGCGCGGGCTCTCGATCGTCATGTAGCGCTGCATGGCGGCGATCAGGGCCTCAAGCGTCCGCGGGCCGAACCACCGCAGACAGACCATTCCGCCCAGCAGCAGCAGCGCCGAGGAAAGATCGTGGCTGCGCGCGATCTGGCCCTTGCGCCGGGCTTCCTCGCGCCGGCGCGGCGTCGGGGCTTCGGTCTTTTCTCCCGCGTCACCCGGCATGGACCACCTTCCGCGACATCGTCTGCATCAGCTCGCCCACGTCGTCGAGGCAGTTGGCGAGGCCCGTTGCGATGATCCCCTCGGAATGCGCCATCGTGACCGCGACGAAGAGCACGGCCACGGCGATCTTCAGGCTGAATCCCACCGAGAAGATGTTGAGCTGCGGCATGGTCTTCGTCAGGAAGCCGAGCACGAGCGATGTCAGGAGCAGCGCCAGCACGGCGGGCCCCGCGAGGCGCAGGGCGGCGTCGAACATCGTCCGCGCGATGGACGCCGCGAACTCACCGATCGACGCGTCCGAAACGAGCATTAGCGGCGGCACCTGCCGGAAGCTGCCAAGCACGGCCTCCACGACCGCGAGGTGCCCGCGAAGGGCGAAAAAGAGAATCATCACCGAGAAGAACCAGATCTGATCGAGGATGCTCGTTTCCTCGTCAAAGAGCGGATTGACCACCTGCCCGAGCGAAAGCCCCGACTGGTGGCTGACCACCTGCCCTGCAATCTGCGCGGCGAAGAAGACGGCCCCGGCGGCCAGCCCGATGATTTCGCCGATCACGAGTTCCCCCGCCATCCCCGCAAGGGCCTGGCCGACGGTCAGTTCGCCGGGCAACAGCGGTAGAACGGCCGGAAAGAGCATAAGCGAGATGACGACCACGAGACCGGCCATGTAGACGCGCGGAATCTGGGTGCTGGCGAAAACCGGCGCGGCGAGTGCCATGCCGGCGACGCGGGCCAGCACCAGCGCGAAATTGGGCATCAGCAGCTCGAATCGAATCAGCTCCACGTTGTCACGTCTTCCTCCATCTGAGGCCGGGGACCGGCCGCGCGGGCGTTCACTGAACGCCCAGTCCGTCTCCCCAGAGCCGCTGCGTGTACTCGACCATCCGCGTGGCGAGCCAGGGAATGAAAAACGCCGCCGCGAGCCCCATGGCGACGATCTTCGGCACGAAGCTGATCGTCTGCTCCTGAAGCTGGGTCACCGCCTGGAACACGCTGATGCAAAGGCCCACGATCATGCCGATCGCCATGATCGGCCCCGCGAGAATCAGGGCGAGCATCAGGGCGTCGTAACTGAGGTCGATCGCCGCGCCGGGTGTCATCCGTTGCCTCCGAAGCTGCCGAGCAGCGAGCCGACCACCAGCCCCCAGCCGTCGGCAAGGACAAAGAGCATGAGTTTGAACGGGAGCGAGATCAGCACGGGCGGCAGCATCATCATGCCCATGCTGATGAGAATCGCCGCGACCACCATGTCGATCACGAGAAACGGCAGGTAGATGCGGAAACCCATCACGAATGACGTCTTAAGCTCGCTGAGTACAAACGCCGGAATGAGTGACGTCAGGCTGACATCATCCTGTCGCAGCTCCGAGTCGGCGGGCACCGGCCCGCTCGCGTACTCGTGAAAAAGGAAGACGTTCTCCTCGTTCTCCGCAATCTCGATCTGGTTGAACATGAACTCACGCAGGGGACGGGCGCCCCGCTCGAATGCCTCCGCCTGGCCAAGCTTGCCCTCCAGGTACGGGTCGACCGCGTCCTGTTTCATCCGGCTCCAGGTCGGCGCCATGATGAGCATGGTCATGATGACGGCCATGCCAATGAGCACCTGCCCGGGCGGAAGCTGCTGCGTGCCGATGGCCTGTCGAAGCAGGGCCAGCACGATCACGATCCGCGTGAAACTCGTCATCATGATGAGGATCGAAGGCGCGATCGAAAGCACAGTGAGCAGTACGAGGATGCGAAGCGACGCGGAGATGCCCTTGGCGTCGGTCGCGGGCGGCGCGACGGCGCTCATGTCAGGAATGCCCAAGGCGTTGTCAATCTGGCCCGACGTGTTGGCCGCGACAAGCTGCGCCGCCGCCGGACGCCCCGGCGCCAGGGCCAGCGCGCCCGCCATCGCCAGAAGCGCGATGCGCGACGAACGGAAATGTCTTCTGCCTCCGGCAGTCACCGCGCAACTCCTTTGCGCCGAATGAAGCATCACTCGCCCGGACGCAAAGGCGGGTCGCTGCCGACGCCTCGCGCTCCGGCCGATGCCCTGTCACGTCGACTCCGCCGACGCCTTCTCGCCTGAGAAAGCGCGCAATCGATCCAGCAGGTCGCGCACGCCCGCCCGGGTGGCGGCGGTTCGATTGGGCAACACGGGATCGCCGGGCTCCGCGGCGAAACGGTCGTCCTCTTCCGGCCGCGCCAACTTCCCATTGAACAGATTGAGCGCCGCGGAGAAGGAACCAGGCGCGCCACGCTGCGCCACCGCGACCAGCGCGGATACTTCCTCGGGATCGCGGATTTCGCAGAGCGACGACACGCGATCGGGCGTAAGTCCGAGCAGGACCAGCCGCTGCCCCACGCGCACGAGGGCGAGGCTTTGTTTGTTGGATAGATACTGCCGCGCAAGAAGGCGGATCACGCCGTCGGGGCTGAACCGCGCCGTGCCGCTCATCCACTTGCGCGCGAGCATGGCGAGCAGGCCAATCGTGACCAGCACCGCAATCAGCGGCCATACAAGCGTCGCGACGTTCGTGAGGCCGGCGCCGTTGTCGGCCTTGGCGACCTTGGCAATCGCGGGCTCCTTGTGGCCGCGCCGTCGAACGATTTTGGATTCGGATTCAGGCTCGGCGACGGTGCGCTCTACCCACGACGCCACGGCATCGGGCTGCGCGTCCGTCGAGACCGGCGGCGCATCCGCCCGGGCGTGGGTCACGCAAATGAGACTTCCTGCAAGAACCAGGGCCGGGAGGGCTATCCTGCCGCGTTGGAACAGTCGCAGAAGTCCTCGCGATTCGGTTGGAGCCGGGGCGTCGCGCATCACGCGCCCTCCTCGACGAGTTCCTGCCCGGCGACGATCTCGCTGACCCGCACGCAGAAATTGTCATTAAGCACGAGAACTTCACCCCGGGCCACGAGCCGGTCATTGACAAAGACATCGACCGGATCGCCGGCGAGCTTGTCGAGTTCGACGACCGAGCCCTCGCCGAGCTTCAGCACGTCTTCAATCAGCATCATGGCACGGCCAAGCTCGATCTTTACGTCGAGTTCGACGTCGCTGATCAGATCGATGCCCCGGTCACCCGCCGGTGCGGCCGCGGGACCGAAGTCGGGCAGGTGGAGGGTGGCGGCCCCGGTCGTCGCGGGTCCGACGGATGCGACAGCCTCCGCCGATGCATTCGCGCCTGCCGACGCCTCCACTGCGGCCT
Source organism: Planctomycetota bacterium (assembly GCA_003576905.1). Taxonomy (GTDB): domain Bacteria; phylum Planctomycetota; class Phycisphaerae; order UBA1845; family UTPLA1; genus UTPLA1. The sequence goes on from QEVG01000032.1 coordinate 44,062, forward strand.
CCGCCTGCGCAGCGTCGCCGCTCTGTATGGGAGAGGCCGCGGCGGAAGGTGCGGCTGGGGCATTCGACGCGGGAGCCTGCGCAGGCTGACCCGCGGCGGCCAGCGCCGCGTCGATTTCTTCCTGAGAAGGAGTGTTGGATGGATTGGGATTCTCGCCGGACATTCCGTCCTACCTTCCGTGGCCGTACGTGGCATCCATGCCGGGCCGCGATGAATCTCGATGAATCAGGGCCGGCCCCGTGGCGGGCTGCCGTGCCACCGGAACCAAGCCGCTAATAGCCCGTGGGCATCGGCATGCACTCGGGCACGAGCACTTGCTCGATCAGCGAGTCGTCGCCAAGGAGCACGCCGAGTTCGTGACGGACCTGGCGCTTCAACGTTTCCAGGCCTGGCTCGGCCAGATGCCGTTCCTCGGCGCTGCGAATGACGCGACCGATCGCGTCCTCGACGGTGCTCTTGCGGCTGTTGAAGAACTCCTCGACCCTGCCCTGGTTCTCATGGTGCACGCGGACCACGACCTTGACGTTATAGAGCATGGCTTTCGAGCCGTTGCTGTTCAGGACGCGGACCTTGGCGACGAGAATCTCACGGCTCTCTTCCCACGGCTTGGTCGTCGGGGTCAGCGCCTGTTCGATGCCGATTGTTGGGTCGGGGTCGGTGCCGAGAAATTTCATGCACAGAAAGATGCCGACTCCCTCGACCAGCATGAGCCCGCCGACGATGCCGATCGTTCCGAACCGCCCCTTGGTTGCGGGCGCGGACTTCGGGTCCCCGGCCGATTCGGCGGGTTCCTTTTCCTTTTTTGCGTTCTCGGCTTCTTTGGACATATTTTCCGCAGGTGCGACTCCGGCGACACCCGGACGCGCAAATCTAGAACTCTTATCGGTCGATTCCTGCGCCGCCTGAACCCCGATCCCGGCCCGCGGCACGGGATTCAGGCGATTGTCGCGGGCGATCGCGCAGGAGTTGCCGATGCTGCCGGCCGAAACCTGATTGCGCGCCGCATTTCAACGCAGCCGCGCGCCGATTACATGGCAAACGCGCGAATACTGCGCCCATACGCCACGGCGCGCTTGACCACTTCCTCGACGCTCTCACGGACAATGATGTGCTCGCCGTTGATCAGCGTGATCATGGTGTCCGGGGTCGCTTCGATGAACTTGATCAACTCGGCGTTTACGACCACGCTTTCACCGCGCAGCCGGGTCACGACGATCATGACTGCCTCCGCCGGCGCGCGGGGCCGGACCGCCAGCCGCCGCGCTGGACCGTATTCAATCCTTACCGCCGCGCGATCAGCAGCAGCTCCTGAAGAAGCTGGTCCGACGTCGAGATCACGCGGCTGGCCGCCGAGAACGCGGTCGACGACGTGATCAGGTTGATGAACTCACGCGACAGATCCACGTTTGACAGCTCCAGCGCGCCCGAGGTGATCCCGCCCGCCCCGAGGGTCAGCGGCGGCGTCACCCGCGCCTCCCCGCTGTTCGGACCGATGAAGAACACGTTGTTCGACCGGGCAAGCAGGCCCGCCGGGTTCGCAAACGTGGCAAGGGCGATCTGCCCGATGGTCTGATTCAGCCCGTTGGTGAACGTACCGGTGATGACGCCGTCCTGGCCGACGCTGTAGTCGATCAGCGTCCCGGTCGCGAAGCCCGTCTGGAAGCTCATCACCACGTTGGAATCGCGCGAGTTCAGACCCGACAGCCGGGTGAAATCGAGGTTGATCGACAGCGGATCATTCGCCCCCGATCCGGCGCGATTCACCAGAACTCCGCTGTTCTGGGCCTCGACGAACTGCCCGTCCTGATCAAACGTGATCGTGCCCGTCCCGATGTCGAACTGCACGTCGGTATCGTCGGCGGCCGTGGCATAGTAGCGCCAGGTGCTGCTGCCGGTCGTGCGGCTCTCCAGCACGAGGGATACGTTGACCGACAGGGGGTTGCCGAGCGAGTCGTACACGACAAACGTCGTGGTCGTGCTCTCGCCGTTGGCGGCCTGGGTCTCGTTGAAGGTGAACGGCACCTGCGTCGAGCCGTTGCTGATAAGCGTCCCGGCCTGGATGGAGAGGGCGTTCTCCACGCCCGCGTTGCCGCGGATTTCGAGCCGCCCGTCGGCCGTGACGCCGACGCCCGGGCTGCCCGCGACGCCGGCCGTGGTGTCAATGCCGGTGACCTGGTCCAGCCAGTTGAGGAAGTCGTTCACGGTCGTGCCCGTGGTCCCGACGACAAAAGTCTCCGCTGGAACGTCGCGCCCGCCGCGCTTGATCCCGCTCACCGTGATCGTGTCTCCATTCGCCAGGAGCGCCGGTCCGCCGACGTTTCGCACATCCGTCAGCAGCGTCGCACCGGTGATCGGGTTGTTTGCCGCGTCGTGGAGGATCTGCGATTGGAGGATCGTCCCCTGAGTGGCGACATCGCCGGTTGAATCTAGAGTTCCGTCAAACCGCGCCGAATCGGTCGCCCGCGCGACAGTCATCGACCCGAGCGGAATGGACAGGTCGCCGACCGCGCCGGGAATCAGCTCAAAATCGGAGTTGACTGAGTACCCCTGGACGAAGAAGCCGTCCTGGGTAATCAGCCGGTTGTCGGCGCTGAGCGTGAAGCCCCCGTCGCGCGTATATACGCTCTCGTTCTCCGGCGTCCGAAGCACGAAAAAGCCCTCGCCCTCGATCGCCAGGTCGCTCGGTACGCCCGTGGTCTCAATCGAGCCGGGCGTGAACGATCGCTGGATCGCACCCACGGTTGATCCGAGTCCGATCTGGTTCGGATTGGTCCCGCCCTGAGTGCCGTTGGGCTTCGTGCCGGCCGACAGCGTCCGCGCAAACTGCGTCTGAAAGAGCGTGCGCGAACCCTTGAAGCCGGTCGTGTTGATGTTGGCGATGTTGTCGCCGATCACGTCGAGCCGGAACTGGCTGCTGTTAAGCCCAGAAAGTCCCGTGAAGAGTGCGGATGTCAGCCCCATGGTATTTCATCTCCGTGGCGAAGAGTCGTTTAGCAATGTCCGTTCGTCTCGATCCTTCGATGTCGGCGCTTCCCTTCAGATGCCGACTTTCACGCTCGGCGCGAAGAGTTGATTGAGCAGCCAGGTTGTGTTGTTCACGGCTTCCGCCGTGTTTCTCGCCCAGGCATCGGGCCTTCGGAGCCGGCCGGTCGCGGGCTCGGCGTCCTCGGCCGCGTCGTCGCCGGCCGCCTGCCCGCCGCCGAGGCCGAGCCGATCACGGATTTCCTGTGGGAGATTCTCAACCAGCGTGACCAGGTCCACGCTGGCCGCCGGCAGCCGCTTGCCATTGTGGAGTTCAAGCGTGGCCTCGCCCTTGTCATTGAATTCAACGCCGATCACCACCCCCTCGATATCCGCCGAGGCGCCTGACTCGCTGGTGACTGTCCCGAACACGTAGTGGCCGATGAGCCCGGCCGTGGCGCCGAAGCGCTGCTCACCGGCCAGGTTCAGAAGCGTCTGGTTCAGCGTGCTCGACTGCTCCATCTGCCGGATGGTCGACATCTGCTCCAGAAGCGCCTGGTTGTCCGTCGGATTGAGTGGGTCCTGGTTCTGCAATTCGGCGATGAGCAGGCCGAAGAAGTCCTCGCTCTTCATGTCGTCAAAGCCCCGCGTCGTCGTGCGCTGTGGCACGGTCACGGGCAGATTCGAATTCACGCCTTGCGTCTGCATGCCAATGTCCTCACTGCTTGCGTCCGGCCGCGCGGCCGGCATGGACTGTCTCTCTACGCCACAAGGTCAATCCACACGTCGCCCGCCGGGGCCGACTCGTTGGCGTCAACGGGAAACGGCAGCGTCACGGCCTTGTCGGAGGTCTCCGGCGCGGAATTCCCGCGGTCCGCCTGGCCGGACCCGCCGTGCGCTCCCCCGCGCGGCGTGTCAAAGCGATGACCCCCGCCCAGGTCCGGATTCGCGCCGCGCGACGTTTCGTGCTGCGCGCCGGACTGGCCCTGCTGCCCGCGCGATCCGTCGTCCTGCTGCATCGCCGTCTCGGCCGAAGCCGGCGCGCGAACCACGACGTCGGACCTTTCGATCTTGATTCCGTGACCGGCCAGGGCGTCGCGCAGCTCCGACATCCGCGACTCGATCAGCCGCGCGACCGCGTGCGACTCCGCGTCAACGCGCAGGGTCATGGCCTGTTGCTGCATGCGGATTTCAAGCCTCAGGTGTCCGAGCTCCGGAGGATCGAGCTGGAGCGTCACCTGCTGGCGGCCGCCCGACCCCGACGCGGTCAGCACGCGGGCTGCCGCGTCGATGACATCGTCGGCGGGAACCGGCGCGAGAAGAAGCTGGTTCAAAGTCGTCTGGAACGAAGGAACAGATGTCTGCGAAGGTTGTGCGACGGGCCGAGGCGCGGCGCTGGGCGCGCTCGCTCCAGACGTCACGTCACTGGGCGGCCCGGCGTTGGCGGTCAACTCGGTGCTCTCCGTCGCGCCGCTGATCAGGAACTTTCCCACTGACGCCGCAGCGCCGTCGCCCTGACCGGAGGAAATGCGAATGCGTTCAATACGCCCCGTCGCATCGATGCCCGGCGCTGCTCGGGCGGGCGCGATCCGATGAGATTCCGGCGCGGCGCTATCCCCGCGCGGTTCGCCGCGCGGCGCCAGCCGTGGATCGGCCTTGAGCTTCGCCGCTTTCTCATTCCGCGCCGGCTTGGGCCTTTCGACAGGGGTCGCCGGGGCGGCGGGCAGAATCTGCTCGGGCGAGACCAGCGTCGTTGATGCCGGTGCCTTCGCCAGGGCTTCGTGCAATACGCGCTCCCCGCCCGTCGGCGGCAAGGACGCGGCGGCAGCCTCCCTCGACGTGGGTAGCGCGGCCCGCGCCGGCTGCGGCTCCGCTCGCGGCGTGGGCCCCGGAACCGGCTGCGCGTCCCCCGCGGATCTCGCGGCTACCTGCGACACGGTCGATTGACCGGGCGCGTGCACGTCGATCGAACCGCGCGAGCCGATCGTCGCGCCACCTTGCCCGCCAAGGTCGGCGATTCTCCCGATCGTTCCGCCGGGAAAGACCGGCGCCTCCAGCCGGACTGCCTGCGGCACTTCGCGTTGGGCAAACGGCTCCCCGGCTTCACATATGGCCGGCTTCTCGGAGTCGAAGTTCGGCAGCGCCGGGTGCTCTGAGACCGCAACTGCGCCGGCAGGTATCTCCGCTTCCACGGGAACCGCAACGGGTGTCGCCAACCCTTCGACGGGTGCTTCGGTCACCGGCGCTTCGGCTGGGGCTTCATCCCGATGCTGCGCGTCGACCGGTTCGGGCTCTTTCGATGCGGGCTCCGGAGGAACGGCCTTGTCGGCCCGGTCCCTTATGCGGCGTATGTCGAAAAAGTCTCGAAAGCTTCCGCCGGGCGGTTCATTTCGATCGGTGCGCGGCAGAGGCGCAGGACCGGATCCGGCCTTGAGCGGCAGAAGATTCGCCGCGAGAAGATTTGCCGACATGTACGGACTCCCCGACTCGGCTAATTGCCTGCAGCCAGGACCTCCGCCTGAACAGCATTGCGGTCATGTAACTTTTCCAGGATGCGTCCGATCCACAGACGCTCTTCACTCTTCTTGCACTCGCCCACGATCTTGCGGGCCTTTCGCGGCTCCATCTCGAGAAGGATTCGAACGACGTCGGCATCCTTCTTGAGCCGCAACAGCTCCTTCGCCTCCTTTGCCTTCAGTCCCGACAGGATGTCCAGCTCTTTCCTGAACCCGCTGTCGTCCGCCTCTTCCTCCCTTCGGCGCTGCTCCTCCTCGATGCGCTTTCTGTGTTCCTCCCATTCCTCCTTCGCGCGGACAAACGCAAGCTGCTGGCGTTCCAGGAGCTCCCAGCCGTTGCGTATCTCCCGCTGCCGGCGCTCCAACTCGGTTCGGGCGATCTCCGCGGCTTCCTGCTCGCGCCGCCGCTGCTCGGCCGCGTCGAAGCCCGGTGCGCTTGTCTCCGCCGCGGGCATCGTGGCCGGCGCCGGTCCGGCCTCTTCGCCGCGAAGGACCGCGAGGGCCCGTGAGAGACGCTCTCTCCGAAGCCAGTCGCGCGACCAGGCGAATCCGGCGAGCCCGGCCATCGCGGCCATGTTCATCATCGACACAAGAGCCAGCGCTGTTAAAAGCCGTTTCACGGATTTCCGGGCTCCTCACGAAGTTGCGCGTGTGCAAAGCGCGTGACACTCATTTCATCAAGCTCCCGCTGCTCTTCCCGCTGAAGCTGCGCGGTGAAGGACGAATATTGCCGGTCCCTCAGATTCTCCAGAATCCGGGCGTCCTTCCGCGCCGCCGCCAGTGCCGCCCGCTCCTGCGCCAGATTTGCCTTCTGACCGGCAATCTCCGCTTCCGTTTGGAGCACCCCCTGGCGCAGCCGCACAAGCCAGTGGCGGGCCAATCGCAGGTCGTCGACGTTGAGCGAGCCTGCCGTGAGCCTTTCGCGCACCGCGCGGCTCTCCTGGCCGACCTGGTCCTCCAGCCGACGCTGCCGCTCCTCGAGATCGAGAATCGCGCGGAGCCGCGCCGCCACCCGGCGCTTCGCCTCGTCCGCGCGCCGCGCGCGCAGCTTCCAGAGCGTCTCGAACCGGAATGTGAACTTCGCGCCCATCTGCATTCTCGCTCGGTGCGCCGGTCAGGCCGCCGGCGCCGCACCGTCACCTTCGCGCGCCCGCGGCGGCCGGTTTCGGCGACGCGGCCGCCGCCTCGGCCTGCTGTATCTCCCTGGCCAGCCGGAGCAGCGACTCGCGCGACGCCTCAAAGTCCGCCGGCTCCGTCACCGCCTGTTTCAAGAACGCCTCCACTGCCGGACGCATGCGGATGGTTACGTCGTATTCCGGATTGCTCCCCGCGGCGTATGCGCCGATGTTCACCAGGTCTTCGATCTCCGACCATACCGCCAGCAGCCGGCGCACCCGCGAAGCCGCCGCCAACTGCGCTGCGTCGGTAATGTCGGGCATGACCCGGCTGATGCTGTCGAGCACGCTCACCGCCGGGTACTGGCCGCGCGAGGCAAGGCGGCGAGACAGCCACACGTGGCCGTCCAGAATGCCGCGCGCCGCGTCGGCGATCGGCTCGTTGAGGTCGTCGCCCTCGACGAGCACTGTGTAAAGCCCCGTGATCGACCCTCGCACCGTCCGCCCGCAGCGTTCCATCAGGCGCGGCATCATCGCAAAGACGCTCGGCGGATAGCCCTTGGTGGCCGGCGGCTCCCCGGCGGCCAGGCCGATCTGGCGCCCCGCCATGGCCATGCGCGTGACACTGTCCATGAGCAGGAGGACGTTCGCGCCGCGGTCGCGGAAGTATTCGGCAATGGCCGTGGCCGCGAGGCAGGCACGGATGCGCAGCGGCGGAGACTGGTCCGACGTGCTGACCACGACCACCGAGCGACGGAGCCCGGCCGTGCCGAGGTCCTTGGCAATGAAGTCGCCCACTTCGCGGCCGCGTTCGCCGATCAGTGCGATCACAGCCACGTCAGCCGACGTGTATCGCGCCATCATGCCCAGCAGCACGCTCTTCCCGACGCCGGTCCCCGCGAAAATCCCCATGCGCTGGCCGCTGCCGATGGTTAGCAGTGCGTTTATCGAGCGAATCCCGACCGAGATCGGGGCGTCGATGCGTGGCCGGCTCGTCGCTTCCGGCGCCGAGCGCTGCAGCGGATAACACGTGTCCGCCTCGATCGTCCGGCCGTCCGAAACCCGCCGGCCCATTCCGTCGATGACCTGCCCCAGCAGTTCCGGTCCCACGGCGATCTTCTGGGCCGTCGTCACCAGGCGAATCCGCTGACCCTTGCAGACTCCCTCGGCCGTGTCGATCGGCATCAGCAGCGTCATGCCCTGCCGAAAGCCGATGACCTCGGCAAAGAGCGCACGATCGGGGCCGGTCTGCACCTCACACAGCGCCCCCAGCGGCGCGGGCAACCCCGACGCCTGAAGCGTCATTCCCGCGAAAGATGCCACGCGGCCGGTTACGCCGAGCGTCGGCGCGGCGCGGGCGATGTCGAACTGGGCATCGAGAACGGTCATGGCTTCACGGACCATTGGTTGAGCCGTTCGCGCCAGCCGGTTACCAGCTCGTCGGCGATGCGGTCGATCCGCCCGGTCAGCGTCCCGTCAATCTGGCTGTCGGGCGTCTCAAGGACAATCCCGCCGCGCCCGACAGAGGCATCCTCCGTGACGCGAAGATGACGACCCGATTGCAGCGACTCGGCCAGTGGAGCCGCCAGTTCGCGAACGGCGGCGACGTCCTTGGGATGCGCACGGACCAGCACCCGCGATGCCTCGGCGACCAGCTCCAGCGCTTCGGCGCAGGCCTCGGTGGCGATTTCCGGGGCGACGTCCTCCAGCGCGGCGAGCCTCTCGGCGATTCGCCGCGCGATCACTACCGCGAGCACGACGACGTCGCGCCGGGCGGCAAGCAAAAGCGCCTCACGGCGGTCGCGGAACTCCGACAGCAGGTTCGAGAGGGCCGATACCAGCGACGCCTGCTCCGCATCGAGCCGCGCCGTGGCGGCGAGAAGGGCCGTTTGCTCGCCCTCGCGCCGGCCTTCCTCGAGACCTTGCGCCCGCCCGGTGGCATGGCCTTCGCGGGCGGCGTGTTCGCGCAGGAGGTCGGCCTGGCGGCGCGCCTCGACGAGAATGCGGTCCGCCTCGGCGCGAGCCGCGCCGACGATCGACTCGGCCTGCGAGGCAATGTCGCGCAGGTCGAGCCCGAGCATGCCGCGCGAGGCCCGCCCGGCCTCGCCCGCCTTGATGATGGTGCGGCTCATACGATGAGTTCCTTTTCCCCGCCCCGGCCGGCGATGATGATCTCACCCGATTCTTCAAGCCGCCGCACGACATCGACGATGCGCTGCTGGGCCATTTCGACGTCGGAGAGCCGAACCGGACCCATGTATTCCATCTCCTCGCGAATGAGCTGGGCGGCGCGCTCCGACATGTTTGAGAAGATCTTCTCCTTGAGCTCGTCCGTCGCCGTGCGCAGCGCCAGCGTGAGATCGCTCGTCTCGATCTCCTTGAGCACAGACTGGATACCCTTGTCGTTGACGAGCATCACATCCTCGAACACGAACATCAGGCGGCGAATCTGCTCGACGAGCTCCGGGTCTTCCTCGCCGAGCGCCTCGAGGATCCCCTTTTCCGTCGAGCGGTCCACAAGGTTGAGAATCTCCGCGACCGTTTCGACGCCCCCGACGCGCTGGAGCCGATCGTTCATCATGCCGGACAGCCGATGCTCCAGCCCCTTTTCCACCTCCTTGATCACTTCGGGGCTGGTCTGCTCCATGTGCGATATGCGGCTGATCACCTCGATCTGCTTTTCCGCCGGCAGTCCCGCGAGGATTTCGCTCCCCTTGGCCGGAGTCAGGTGCGCGAGGATCAGCGCGATGGTCTGCGGGTGCTCGTCCTGAATGAACGTGAGCAGGTTCTCTGTCTCCGCCTTGTGCAGAAACGTGAATGGCTTTGAGTAGAACTGATGTTCGATCTGGTGCATCACGCGCTCCGCCTCTTCCTTGGAGAGCGTCTGGTTCAGCAGCATCTTCGCGTACGAAAGCCCGCCCGCCTCCGTGTACGTCCGGGCCAGCGCAAGATTGTGAAACTCCCGGATGACCTGCTGGCGCTGTTCCTCGGAGACGTTTTTCAGATTGGCGACCTCGCGCGTAATGTTCTCAATCGTGTCCGGGTCGAGCTGCTTGAGGATTTCTGAGGCGGTGGCCTTGTCGAGACTGACCATGAGGACGGCGACCTTGCGCAATCCGGTCAGCGCGGCGTCCTCCGGCGGCGACTGCGTTCGTGCTCTTGTGCTTGCCATCGCGCCGCGCCTCTACTCGGAATCCTGAACCCATTGCTGAACGATTCCCGCCGCCGTCGTCGCGTCGTCCTTCACCATCTGGCCGATCTGACGGATGATCTGCTGCGTGCGGACCATCTCGGCGTCCACTTCGTGCCCCACCAGCACCCCCTGCATCTCCTCGACTTCGCCGACCGGAGTCGCCCCGCCGAGCGACTGGAGATGTCCGTCGCCGGATTCGCCCCCGTCGCCGATAAACGCGCCGTAACCGCCGCCCGCCCCCGCGCCGGCCAGCGTGCGCGGCGACGAAAGCACGACCTGGGCCTTTCGCGCGATCCGAGCCATGAACAGGATGCTGATCAGCGCAAGCAGACCCAGACCCGCCTGCGCGCCGTATTGCCTGGCCATTGCCAGATATCCCACGTCCGACGCCGCCGCCTGCGGCTGCGTCGTGACCGGGAGGTCGTAGTACCAGTCCACGACGATCTGGTCCTCGGCTTTCGCGTCAATCAGGGGCCGGACGAGCGCCTTGATCCGAGGCACTTCCGTGGACGCCACCTTCTCGATGGCCGCGTCCCGCGCCTGGTCCTTGGGCAGGCCCATCCCGTCCACGATGCGCTCGAGAAAACTTCGCGGCACGCTGACCGACGCCGACACGCGCTCGACCGCTCCGCGCAGCTCGTCCACGACCGTCATCTTCACGTCGCGCTTCTCACTGTAGGTCGTGTCCGTCTCCTCGCGCGTGCTCGAGCTGCCGGGCGACGGCTCCGCCAGCCCCACGCGGGCGTTGGGCCGCACCGAGGGCTCCGCCGCGCGGCCGGGGCCGGTCATTTCCTCGGCAGTGCTCGTTTCGCGCTGCACGACGGGGGGGCCATAGACTTCCTGCTGCGACTTCTCCGCCGAAGTGCGGAGCTTCGCATGCACGTTGACCACAACCCCTTCGATGTGGCGAAGCTGATCGTAGATCTTCTGCATGTAGTGGTCTTCGATGCGGGCCTGTTGTTCAAGCAGTTCGGTCGGAACGTGATCCAGACCCTCGGGTGGGCGGTAAAACCGCTTCCCGTCGGTGATCTTGATGTTTGACAGGTGAAGCCCCGGCACCGCGCCCGCGACGAAATTGGCGATCGCCAGCACCTGCTGCTTGCCGAGTTCCTGGCCGTCGGCCATCGTCAGCGCCACGCTCGCGCTGGCCGCCGAATCCTGCCGCGAAAATCCGCGCTTCTGGGGAACTGTGACAAGCACCCGCGCATCGCGAACGCCTTGAAAGTTACGCAACACGCCGGAGAGTTCCGCCTCGAGCCCGCGCGACTCCATCCAGCGCGACCGCTGCTCGCCGATGAACACGCTGTTCTGCTTCACGAGGGAGGCATACCCCAGGCTCGTGTCGGAGGGCAGCGCGCCGCGCTCGGAGAGCAGCGCCTGGGCCCGCTGCCGATCCTCGTCGGCCCCGCGAATCTGCACGCGGTCTCCCTGCACGCGCGTCGATACGCCGGCGAGCCGAAGTTCAGACTGCACGCGCTGAATCTCGGACGGAGTGAATGACTGATCGAGAAGCGGGATCCAGTCGGGCTCGCTGCCCCAGCGGATCATTCCCCACATGCCGCCCAGCAGCACCACCACGAGCAGCATGATCGCGATCCGCTGCGAGACGGACATGCCGCGAAGCTGCTCGGCGATCTGTCGGGCTTGTGCACTGACGAATTCCATGATTGTCCGGGCGTCTCCACGCCTGACCCAGGGGCATCAGGGACCGCTGACCGCGGTCCGGGACTCTGAAATCGGCGCCACGGCTCCACCGCGACGCATTCCGCGCGGACGCACCTTCATCCGCGCGCCCGCCGGCCCCCGCCTCGAGCTACACGCGCATCTGCTTCAACTCGGTGTACGCGTCCATCAGCTTGTTGCGGATCTCCATGAGCAGATCAAACGCCACGCCAGCCTTTCGACTCGCGGTGAAGACTTCGGCGACGTTGTCCGTTTCGCCGGTCAGGAGCTTCTGTACACCGGCATCGGCCTCGCTCTGCAACTGATTCACGCGATCCAGGCTCTCGAGCAGGTAGGACTTGAAATCCTTGCCGTCCGCCGGAGCCGCCTTGCCTGCCGCGCCGGTCGAGGTCACGGGGGCCAGGGGCCGAATTGAACCGAGTCCGCTTATCGTGGGATCCGCCATGTACCAGCAACTCCGTAATCCCGTGTTCCAATGCCGTCCGTCCGCCGCGCGGGCCGCGCCCTTCAGGCCAGCAGCCTCAGTGTCGCGGCCATCATCGACTTCGCCGCCTCCATCGCCGTGACGTTCGCCTCGTAGGCCCGCATGGCCACCATTGCGTTGATCATCTCCGTCGCTGGGTCGACGTTGGGATACAGCACGTATCCATCCGCGTTCGCGTCGGGATGGCTCGGGTCATGCACCATGCGCGGCTTGAGGTTCGTATCTTCGACGATCGACGAAACATGAACGCCCTCGCCGCCCTTGCCGTCGCCGGGGGAGAGCAGCGCCACGCGCCGCATGTAAGGCCCCGGCGCGCCGTCGGCCCGCCGCGTGGTCCGGCTGTTGGCCACGTTCGCCGCGATGGTGTCGAGCTGAATCCGCTGCGCCACCAGGCCGGACGTGCTGATATCAAGAACACCGTACATCGCTTATCCCGTCTGCCGTGGCGCGACTGCCGCGCCCTGTCCGTCAAACCACGCGACCCCGAATCGACTTCTCCAGGGTGTCGAAATAACGTTTCAACAGCTCCGTCGCCACCTGGTGCGTCATCGCCGTCTCGGCAACCTGGCTCATCTGCCGCTCGATCGACGCGTTGGTCCCGTCTTTGAAGAGCAGGTTCTCCACCGGCTCTTCCGACGGCCGAACGGACAGCCGCCCGTCCGATGCCAATTCAAACTCCCGCGTACGCTCCAGACGAAACGGCTCGCTCCGATTCCGGTCGCGCCGGTCGGCCGCCTCGCGCAGCGCCGCCTGAAACGACGCGACGTCGAGCTGCTTTGTCCGATAGCCCGGCGTATTGATGTTGGCGATGTTCGTCGCCAGCATCCGCTGCCGGGCTTCGTTGAACGCGAGCGTCTTCTCCAGCATGGAGATGGACGTCCCGCCGCTCACATTCTTCAGAAACACGATCGCCGGCCTCCATGCCTGTCGGTCGCGCCGATGCTCATCCGCGTCTCAAAGCAAGGCCCGTGCCACCGCACCGGCCTCGTTTCCCCGCGGCCACGCGGGTTTTTCGCGCTGCGTGCGGTCGGGCGATCGGCAAGATCCGCCCGACCGCGCAGCTATTGCGCGTTTGCGCGATGCGCCGGACGGTCTCGTCGCGCCCGGTGCCACGATTCTGAAGCACGCGATACGGACTCGCTCAGCCGGCGCGCCGGGCCTCTTGCTGAAGGGCCGCGTTGGCCGCAGCCGCGGCGGATGCTTCCTCGCGCCACTGCTTGAGCTTCATGCCGAGCGTGCGCACGCCGATCCCCAGCGCCTTGGCCGTCTTCTCGCGATGTCCGTTGAACCGAACGAGGGTCTGCTCGATCAGCGCCCGCTCCATGTCTTCCATCATGTGGCCGGGGCGCAGCGGGCGGCCGCCCTGTTCAGCCCCGAATCCGCTCGAAAGCCACGGCTCGATAAGCGGCGCGTCGATCTGGTCGTCCTGGCAGAGCACCACCGCGCGCTCGCAGATGTTTTCGAGCTCGCGCACGTTGCCGGGCCAGTGATAGTTCTCCAGCACCGATTGCGCCCGCGGGCTGACTTTCTTGGGCTCCCCGCCCTCGCGCCGCGCGATCCGGCGGAGGAAGTAATCCACCAGTTCCGGCAGGTCCTCGCGCCGATCCCGAAGCGGCGGCAGCACCACCGGCAGCACGCTCACGCGGAAAAACAGGTCCTCGCGGAACCGCCGGCGCGCCACCCAGTCGGTCAGGTCGCGGTTTGTCGTCACGATAACCCGCACGTCGGCGTACTGGGTCACGCTGCTGCCCACGCGTTCGAACTCGCGCTCCTGAAGTACACGAAGCAGCTTCGCCTGAACCGGGATCGACACTTCGCTGATTTCGTCGAGCAGGAGCGTGCCGCCGTCGGCCAGCTCGAACCGCCCCTTTCGCATCTTGTCCGCGCCGGTGAACGCGCCGCGCTCGTGGCCGAACAGCTCGCTTTCCAGCAGATTGGCCGACAGCGCCGCGCAGTTCACGCACAGAAGCGGACGATTCGCACGGGGAGAGGCCATATGAATGGCACGCGCCACCAGTTCCTTGCCGGTGCCGCTCTCACCCTGAATCAGGACCGTCGCGTTGCTCCGGGCCACCCGATCAACCTGCGCCCGCACGGCGCGCATCGCCCGGCTGGACCCGACCAGCTCGGCGTCGCCCTCGAGGTCCTTCAGGGTCACCCGCAGGGCCTCGTTTTCGCCGCGCAGCCGGCCGACCGCCACGGCCCGCTCGACCACGAGATTGATGGCATCCGTCTCGAACGGCTTCTGGATATAGTCAAACGCGCCGAGCTTCATCGCCTCGACCGCGTTGGCCACCGTGGCGTACGCCGTCATCAGCACGAACGGCGCGTCCACTCCCCGAGCCCGCAGGTGACGCAGGAGTTCGATCCCGTCCATGCCGGGCATCTTCAGATCGCTGATGACCACGTCGAACCGCGTCGGGGAAATCCCGTTGGCGGCCTGTGCCGGGTCCCCGAAAGCCGTCACCTCGTGGCCGGCCACGGTCAGAATGTCCGTCAGCGAATCCCGCATGACATCCTTGTCGTCGATAATGCATACGCGCGCCATTACTGCCGCTCCATCTCATGCGCCCCGCGGGGGATTCAATCCGTTTTCACCCGGCCGCGACGCGTTGTCCCTGTTGCCTGTGTTCCGTCCGCCAGAAATTCCTCATGCCGGCCGCCACGCGCGGCCGGATTGCGAACCGTTCAATGAACCGTCGGCTTCGCCGTGTCCCCGCCAGGAAGCCGAATGACGAACCGCGCCCCGCCCTCCGGCCGGTTGCCCGCGCGGATGGTCCCGCCGTGGGCCTCGATAATCCGATGCACGATCGCCAGGCCCAGCCCGGTGCCGCTCGCCTTGGTCGTGAAGAACGGATTGAAAATGCGGTGCAGGTGGGCCTCGGGAATACCGGGGCCCGTATCCGTCACGCAGATTTCCGTTCCGTCTCCCGCCGCCGTCGCGGCGAGCCGCACGCGACCGCCCTTTCCCGCCGCCTGAAGACCGTTCATCACCAGGTTGAGCAGAACCTGATGCAGCCGATGTCGATCACAGTATACGCCGCATGAACCTGCGTCGGGCTCCACGGTCAGCGTCCCGCCGCATTCTTCGGCCCACGGCCGCACGGCGTCCTCAAGTGCCATTAGAATGTCGCTCATGCGGTGCGGCTGCGACTCGAGCCGGTACTCCTGCGCGAAATCAAGAATCTCCGATACCAGCCGTTCCAGAGACCGCACGCCGTAGGTGATCTTCGAGGCGGCCGCGGCCGCCTTGTCGCGCCCGGACAGCTCGCGCTCCAGCATCGATGCGTACAGCGCGATGCCCCCGAGCGGATTGCGAATCTCATGCGCCAGGCCCGCGGCCATCTCGCCCAGGGCTGCCAGCCGCTCGCTCCGGCGAAGCTCCTCATTCTTCCGGCGAAGCTCCTCGCGCAGCCGCGCCACTTCCTCGTGCAGTCGCTCGTGCGCGCCTTTCAGACGCTCCGTGACGTCGTTGTACGCCGAGATGATCGCCGAGAGCTCCAGCTCCCGGTCGCTGATCCGCGGCGAATGTGTCGCTGCCAGGCTCGTCATGCGCGTTCGTCCGTCAGTCCGCGTCCAGGGTGTCGCCCCGGCGCCGCGTAGGCCGTCGCGGCGCGCGCGTGGTTGTCTAGCGCGTCGATCCGGTTCACCATGTCATGCCGCCGCGCCTGGAGCGTCTCCGTGTCGCGGGTGTCGCTCTGGAGAATACTCGACAGCGCCGAGTTCGACTCCTCCAGAAGCTCTGCCACGTGCCGCCGCCGCGACTCGTCCAGGCCCGAGTAGATGCTCGTCCACTGGCTGCGATACGGCGCCAGCCGGGCGTTGAGACCGACCAGTCCGTCCACAAGCCGCTGCCGCTCGGAAAGCAGCGCCAGCAGCGGTTGAGGATCGTCCTGAATCACGAGCGCCTTCTGCCGGTCCGCGAGGCTGCGAAGCCGCGCGAAGAGAACGCGCTGATGTTCCAGAAGCTGAACCAGCTCACCCACCTGATTGTCCTGTTCCGCCTGTACCATCACGTCCTCATGCCTAGTAAATGCCCGTCCGCTCCAGCCGCGCGACGAGACCCTCCCAGAACGCCTTCGACGACATGCCGGGCTCGCCTTCGAAGGCCGAGGCCGGCGTCTTCCGCAGGAGCCAGCCGAGCCGCGCGAGGGCCGCCCGCGCCTCCTCGACCTGGCCGACACGCTGATGGCACTGCACCACCTGCATCATGGCGACGATCGCCGCCGGAAGGTTCTCATACCGCCACGCCGTCTCGCGATAGGCGACGATGGCTTCGTCGTACCGACCCAGGTCAAAAAGGCAGTCGCCCCGATACTGATAACTTGCCCGAAGGCGCGTCCGCTCAAGCTCCGACAGCGCCGAAGTATCTTCCGCCGCCAGCAGCTTCACGACGAGGTCGTATTCGAAAAGGGCCTTCTCCAGCCGCCGGTCCGCCTCGCGCTGCGCGTCCGCGCGGGCCAGCTCGCTCGCGCCCGCCTTCGCGTCCTCCCGAAGTGCCTCCGCACTGGCGCGATACGCGCCGGCGAGCTGAAAGCGAAGCCGCGCTATCTGTGGATCGTCGGGGTAAAACGCGATCGCGTCCTCCAGCCGTGTGATCGCCTTTTCGATGTGTCCCGGCTCGCGCGCGGGATCGGCGTCCGCGTAATAATCGGCGAGCCGAAAGAGCGCCAGTCGGTATTCAAGCGCCTGCGGCGAAAAAAGCGGATCCGGCCCGCGATCGTCCACGATATCGAGCAGCAGTCCCACTCCCTCGGAAACGCCGTCGCCGCCCCGTCGAATCAGGCAGTCCGCGAGCGGCACGTACGACTGAAGCGCTGATGGCGTCCGCGCATACACCGTGATAATCCGGCGATAGGCCGCGATCGCACGGTCCAGGTCTCCCATCTCGTGCGCCGAGCGGGCGATCCGATGCAACGCCGCGACGCGTCCGGGCGCCTCGGGAAACTCCCGGACCAGCCGCATCAGGCTGTCGAGCGCGCGATCCGCTTCGCCCGCGGCATCAAAGTTATCAGCGGCCTTCTCCAATGCTGCGGCGGCCGCCGCCTCGTCCACCGATACAAGCCCCACGAGCGACAGGTATGCCTCTGCCGCGCGAAGATAAAGGGCCTTTGCCCCGGCGCGTCCCTCGCCCGATCCGGTCGTGCTCGACGCCGCAAGCTCCGAGAGTGCCCCGGCCTGCCGCGACAGGTAATAGGCCTGAAGATGCTGATTGCCCTGGGCCACGAGCCGCCGGGCCAGGTCGAAATACTCGACCGCCATCGCCACACGCCGATCCTGCATCAGCATCTCGGCAATGGTCGAAACCCCCACCCGGACCGACTCCCGGTCAATGCCCGTCGGCGGCGTCTCCGA
>QEVG01000065.1 GCA_003576905.1 Planctomycetota bacterium
CCCCAGCCGGCATTGCCGCGCGCCGGCGGCCGTTTCGGATCCTGCACCTCCGGCGCCTCGACGCCACCCCGGATGTCCGCTGCCGAAAAAACCCTGATCCGGCGCCCCGTCAGTATTTCGATCATGGATTTGATGAGCTGCAGCTCCGGGCTGCTTTCCGCTTCTCCATCCGCGTCCTCGACGGCTTTCACCTCGGCAGACTGGCTCGCCCGGGCGGCCGCGGAGACGTCGACCAGTGCGGACGGCGGATTCTCGCCCTCGAAGTCAGGGCGCCGCGGACCGACCCAGGTGCGCAGCGATTCGCGCACCTGTCGATGCGAAACCTCGGCGTGGCCGGATTCCATCTGAAGGCTGGCGTTGGCGATTTTCACGCGGGCTCCAATGCAAAAGTCAGTCGCCAGAGGACGGCGAAGTGCCGGTAGTTACAACCAAATCGTGCAATCCGGGAAGATGGTGAGACGCGCCTGGCGCGGCGAAAGAAGCTGGCCCGGGAACGGAGCTTTCGCAGAAAGTAAATGTTCGCGGCGCGATTCGTGCGTCAGGGCGTCTCAGGAATCAGTAACGGCACGAACGGCAAAAACTTGAGTCTTTTCGGGCTTTCCTGCCCGATGGCGAAGGGGGCTCAGGACTGGTTGGTGATCCAGCGCACCAGATTGCCGGTGTCCATGGCGCCGGACTGGCGCGCGATTTCCCGGCCGTTGCGGAAAACGATGATCGTCGGGATGCTGCGGATGCCGAAGCGGGCGGCGATCTCCTGCGCGTCCTCTGTGTTCAGCTTGGCGAGGCGGTAGCGCGGCTCGAGCTGGTGGGCGGCCTGGGCGTAGGCCGGTGCCATCATGCGGCAGGGCCCGCACCAGGGTGCCCAGAAATCCACGACCACCGGGATGTCGCTGCGGCCGACATGTCTGTCGAAGGAGTCGGCATCCAGTTCGACGGGGTGTCCGGCAAACAGGCGCTGCCGGCACTTGCCGCAGGTAGGCTGGTCGGCCAGGCGTTCGGCCGGAACGCGGTTGGCGGTGCTGCAATGGGGGCAGACGATCACGAGCGGGCTGGACATGGGGTGACTCCACAATCAGGTTCGCTATCCACATGAAGGCGCGGTGCGGCGAATTCAAGGCGGGTTTTGCGTTTCGCGATGCCGGGCGCGCTAAAGTTTTATCCGGAACTGCCGAGAAAGCACTTCGACGACCCATCATGGAGAGCGAAGTGAAGCAAAAGTCCCCGATCTACGGCGTTACCCGTGTCGATAACGAAAGCAGCCGCACCCACGGCTGGCTGGTGACCATTCAGCGCAGGGGCGTCATCTTCCGCAAGCAGTTCAGCGATGGCGTGCTCGGCGGAAAGGCCAGGTCGCTGGCGGCGGCCAAGGCCTATCGCGACGAAATCGTCGCGAAGCATCCACCGCTTTCCAGGCGCGAACATGCCGAGATCGTCAAGAAGAACAACAAATCCGGCGTGGTCGGCGTGTGCCGTTACTGCGCATCCGAAACAAGCCAGAAGCCGGGCGTGGAGAAGCGCTGGTTCTGGGTCGCCTCCTGGGTGCTGCAGGACGGACGCGCCAAGCGCGTCAAGTTCTCCGTGAAGAAATACGGCGAGGAAGGCGCCTTCAAGATGGCGGTCAAGGCCCGTCGTGACGCTGTCAGGCAGATGGCCGGCAATTTCGATCCCGGTGCGACGCGTCGCAAGAGACGCATGTCGAGGGCGTGACCAGGGCCGCTTTCAAGCAGCCGGGTGGTCCCGGATCAGGCCGGAGAG
>QEVG01000006.1 GCA_003576905.1 Planctomycetota bacterium
CTCACGAAATCCGCAACTCACCGTTCGCGCCCCGGCCCGCCCCAAACCTGAGAGCATTCAGGTTGTTCAGGTTTCATTCAGCCTTCCTGCGCAAGGAACGCGGTTTTTCAGGACAAAAAATAATTTGTGCATGCCCCCATTCCGGTTTGCTTGTCCGGACCGCTCCCCGGCAGGCTGGCCCGCTCGACGCGCGGAGTTTAGAATCGCGCCGCCGAGTGACCGGCGTTTCAATTCCTGCGGAGGTGACTGATGCCCGTACAGAAGCCCATAAATCTCCATGCGTGGATCGAGGAAAACAAGCACCTGTTCAAGCCCCCCGTCGCGAACCGCTACCTCTACGACGGCCGCGATTTCTTCGTCATGGTCATCGTCGGGCCCAACGCCCGCAACGACTTCCACCTCGTCGACTCCGAAGAGTACTTCTACCAGGTGAAGGGCGACATCGTCGTCAGGATTCGCGAAGGCGATAAGATCGTCGACTACCGCATCCGCGAGGGCGAGACGTTCTTCATCCCCGCCGGCGTCCCCCACGCGCCCCAGCGCCCGCCGAACACCATCGGCGTCGTCGTCGAGCGCCGCCGCCCGCCGGGCGAGAAGGAACACATCATCTGGTATTGCCCCGGCTGCTCGGCCCTGGTCGAGGACCTCGAGTTCGACTGCGCCGACATCGTCGAGCATTTCAGCCGTGCCATGGAGGAGTTCTGGAAAGACGAAGCCCGGCGAACGTGCAGGAAGTGCGGCCGCAAAGTCGAGAAACCCGAGCCGCTCAAGGCGATCTGACGCGCCTCGGAGACCTGCCCCTCGGTGGCAAAGGCGCCAGACGTGGCACGGCTCAAACCGGCCGGGCGTTCGGCCCGCCTCGACAGCCTCGCGCCGCGTGAAGTGTCATGGCTTCGCGCCGGTTCGGGCCGGGAATTTCTTGAAGAGTTCGCCGACCGCCGTGGTCACCAGGCGTTCCCGATCGAGCGGAGCCGCCGACTCATCCAGCCGGGCCTGGGCGACCCCGCGCCAGATCAGCTTCCCGTCGGTTGGGTTCAGGGCGTCGACGAACAGCGAGCCCTTCTCATACGGAACTCCAAAGGGGCTGACGCTGGAGTCGGTCTTCGTCTCCCGGAACACGCCGTCGCGCAGGAGAAAGTCCGGTGTTCCCGAAGGGGACTGGCTGAAGCCCTTCTTCGCGAGCTGCTCTTCGATGATGCGCTTCAGCATCGCGTCGACCTCCGGGGACTGCGGGCGAAACTGTTCGCCCGCCCCAAGCGACGCGGGCGCCCAGGCATAGGTCGGGCCAAGGCCGTCCAGTTTCATTCCCGAACCATAGGCTGAACTCACGTCCAGTCCGGCGGGTTCGTTGCACGACGCCGTGACAAGGGCCAGAGGTAAAAGCATGAGCGACAGGATGTGGATTCGTGATTTCCAGGCCGGGCACATGGGCATGCACTCCAATACGATGGGACTCTCTGACGCAACCGCGTCCGGGGCCGACACCAAGGCCCGCGACTCCCGGGCTGAGCGAACCCCTGAACAGCGGCCCCACGATCGTACACTCAGTCGCATCAGCGGGCCATCCGGACACGAACCGTTCCGCGCCGCACGGGCGAACGTTATATTGCTCAAATGGCCCGGTCAAAGATCGATCTTCACACGCACATCCTGCCTGAGCGATGGCCGGACCTCGTCAACAGGTTCGGCTATCCGGGCTGGGTCCGGTTGGATCACCACGCCCCCTGCCGGGCGCGCATGCTCATCGGCGACCGGGTCTTCCGCGAGATAGAGGAGAACTGCTGGAACCCGGGGCGGCGCATCGACGACTGCGACCGAACGGGCGTAACGATGCAGGTGATCTCAACCGTTCCCGTGCTCTTCAGCTACTGGGCCAGGCCCGGCGACGCCCTCGAGTTCTCCCGCCTGCTCAACGACCATATCGCCTCGGTCGTTCGCGACCATCCTTCGCGCTTCATCGGGCTGGGCACGATCCCGCTCCAAGACCCGGACATGGCCTGCCGTGAGTTGGAGCGATGTGTGAAAGATCTTGGCATGCCGGGTGTCGAGATCGGCACCCATGTGGAGCCCAACAGCTACACCGGTCGCGGCGAACAGTGGAATCTCAACGACCCGGCCCTGGTGCCGGTGTTCGATACCGCCGAACAGATCGGCGCCTGCGTCTTCGTGCATCCCTGGGACATGATGGGAAAGGAACGCATGCCGAAGTACTGGCTCCCCTGGCTCGTCGGCATGCCCGCTGAGACCAGCCTGGCGATCTGTTCGATGGTCTTTGGCGGCGTCTTCGAGCGGCATCCGCGCCTTCGCGTCGCGTATGCCCATGGCGGCGGTTCGTTTCCGTTCACCATCGGTCGCATCGAGCACGGCTGGCGAGTTCGCCCGGACCTCTGTGCGATCGACTGCGGGCGAAACCCGCGCGAGTACCTCGCCGGGCCGGATGGGACGCCCGCGCGCTTTTGGGTCGATTCCCTCGTTCATGATCCATTCGCCCTGCGGTTTCTCATCGACGTTTTCGGCGCGGCCCGCGTCTGCATGGGCTCCGACTATCCGTTTCCTCTGGGAGAGGCGCACCCCGGCGCACTGGTAGAAGCATCGCCGACCCTGAGCCCGGAAGAACGAGACGAGATCCTTTCGGGCGCGGCGTTGCGGTTTCTGGGACGGCGGCCGGACGGGGCGTGACCGGTAGATGAGCGGCGCGGGCGTGGAGGCCTCAGTCCTCCGCAAGCGCCGTGTCGGTGCCGATCGGTGGGCCCACGCGCTTGCGGAGCGCCTGCGTCAATGCAATGGTCTTCGCCCGATTGGACCGGGCGGTGAAAGTGCCGGACAGGCGGCATCTCCCGAACAGGTCCGCGGGAGCGCCGGTGATTCGCGCCGGATACAGAGCCGCCGACTCGATTCTCCCCTGAAGGGCGCCCTGCCGCCCGGACTCCTGAAATGAGACGAATCCCGCTCCCTCATAGGTAATGCTGTCGCGCCCGGTCGTCAGGCAGTACACGATATTCGCGTTGGTCTGGCTGCTCTCGGCAAAGGTGGTGCCGGGCTTCGCCCGCCAGAAGACCTCGATCACGACGAGCTGCGACATGCGCACGGGAACACGGCCGCGCTGCACGCGCGCCGTCGGCTCGTCTCTGGGCTTCAGCTTCGGCGCCTCAGACTCTTCGTCTTCGGCGGCGTACGACTTGATGACGGACAGGCCGGGCCCCTCCGCATCCGCACTCTCGGGCGGCGCTTCGCCCACCGGAGTGGAGGCCGCCGCCACCGGCTCTCCGGCTTCGACGGCTGGCGCCTCGATGTCCACATAGGATGGAGGAATCTCAAAGACGAGAGTCCAATTGTTCTCCGGAGTCTGGCTGTAAAAGCCGTCATCAAAGACCTCGGCAAAGTACTCGCCGTCGGGGCGGTCCTTGAACGAGACGACTTCGAACTGTGTCGGCGGGGCCTGGCACCCAGAGGCCAGGAGCGCCAGGCTGGAGATCAGAAACGCCGCCCATGGAGAGACGCGATGGACACTTCTCGGCCCACAGGTGTGAATGTTGGCCGCCCCGTCAGGCATCGTGTGTTTCGATGAGTTCCATGCGTTCATTCTTCTGCCGGACGGGTGTGCTGCTGATACCGAGCAGACCCAGTGCATCACGCTCAACGATCGACGCGAGCTGCGCGCGGGGGACCGTCGGAAGGTTCGTCCCGGTAACAAGCTGATTGATTCGATACAGCGACTCGATCGCCGTCGTCGCGGACGTATAGGGAAAATCGCTCCCGAACAGCAGCTTGTCAATGACGCCAAACTGATAAGCGGAGAGCAGCGCGTTATACGCCTGCCAGGGCCGGTGGAGCAGCGAACTGATATCCGCATAGAGATTGGGGTGCTTACCGAGAAGAACGACGCATTCCTCGACCCACGGGTACCCCATGTGCGAGATCACAAGCTTGAGTTGCGGGAGGTCTCGCGCGACTTCGTCCAGCAGCACCGGCCGCGCGAATTCCATCTTGCTTTCAACGCGAAAGTGCCCCTGGTCAACGATGACCGGCATGCCCAGGCGCGACGCATCCGCGAATACCTGCATGGCCCGACTGTCCGCCGGGTGAAAGTCCTGCGCCGCGGGCGATACCGTGATCGCCTTCATGCCGAGGACGCCGTGGGCCTCCTGGAGGTCTGCAAGGGCTTCGGTCAGATTCGTCGGATCAATGCCCGCGACGCCGATAAGCTTTTCCGGATGCTGACGAACGTATCGGGAAACAAGCGCGCACGGGACCTCGACGCCGAGGTAGCGGCTCTTGAACGAGAAGACCAGGCTCTTATCCACCGGATCGCTGGCCGCGAAGTGCGATTCCATCGATGCATCCGGCCACCGGTCCAAGCCGGGCGTCAGACGAAGCGAAGCCAGACGCGACGACTGGCTTGCCGCATCATCGAAACCCAACTGAGCGGGCGATTCCCAAATGTGCGTGTGGCAATCAACGATCATTCGATATTCGCTCCGGGGTCCATCCCGTCTCGTCGCTCGGCCCGGGGGAGACACATTACCCACCCAGTCCGGTAACTTAATGAGGGCCGTTTTCCATCGTAATCGCGGGCCCAATTCGATTCCACCGCCTGTAACGGGAGCCGTATCGAAAGCCAGCGCCAGCCCCCGCGAAGCACAAAGCCAGGATTCTTCGGTGCAAAACGGAGTTCCCCAAGGTTCCAATAATCATACGAGTTCGGCGCTGATGAGATTGACTCGGACCCGTTTCGGGCGTTAAGATAGTTCAGATTGACAGGGACGCCCTGTCCCTATCGACAGGGAAGAAGCGCGCATCGGCCAGACCGGTTCGCCCCATACGGCGAGGCGAGGACCGAGAGCGTGTAAAGTGTTACGGCAGGGTGAACGAGTGCGCTTTTGTGCAACAGATCGGGCGGGATTCACGGCCCCGCGCCGTGTTCTCGCCAGCGCGTTTGCATGCTGCATCGGCATGTTGAGCGCGACGACTGCGCACGGCCAGTCGTTCAGCGAAGACTTTAACAGTGTGCCGATGTTAACCGGCGCCGGCTGGGTGATGCAGAACAATAGCCAGGCGCTGGGCACGACAGGCTGGTTTCAGGGCAATACGATAGAATTCTCGGCATTTGACGGCCCGGCAAATTCCTATGTCGCAGCGAATTTCGAAAACGCCGGCAACGGAGCCGGGCAGGACACCATCAGCAACTGGCTCATCTCTCCCCTCCGCACATTCAGCAATGGCGATATCCTGAGCTTCT
Source organism: Planctomycetota bacterium (assembly GCA_003576905.1). GTDB lineage: Bacteria > Planctomycetota > Phycisphaerae > UBA1845 > UTPLA1 > UTPLA1. The sequence goes on from QEVG01000006.1 coordinate 5,240, forward strand.
ACACTCGCTCGGCGACGAACCAGATCTCATCCGTCTTTGTCGATCGCCTCCAGGTCCGCTTCAGCAGTGCCGGGGCCAGCACAAACGTCGGCAATTCGGCGACGAGCACCGGCGATTTCACGCAACTGCTGCTGGACATCAATGCTCAATATGGTGTCGGAACGCAATACCCTAGCATCTGGACGTACTACGAGATCACATTCTCCGGCCTGCCCGGTCCGACTTCGGGAAGATTCGCATTCCGTTACTTTGTCGAAGACGGCGGTCCTGCCGGTGACCGATCGAACTACATCGGGATAGACAGCCTTGTTTACACGCAGATTCCGGAGCCCGGCGCGCTTGCCCTGTTTGCTGTTTCCGGCTTCCTTATCCCGCGCCGTCGCCGCCGCCGGGCCTGATTTCACAACAAGTAACTATTTCAATGGCGTCAAAGTGCTCCGTCCGCGCACACAGAAACTGCAACATCAGCTCATACCCTGCGGTAATGGACGTGTGTCTACCGAGTCAGGTCCCCCAACCGGCTTGCCCTCGCGGGCCAATCGCCAATTGAATCGCACAGGCGCCCGAGTGGCCGGCCATTGTGCCGGCCATTGGCCTTCATATAAACACGCCGGGAAAACGGACTGGCCGCAGCTTCAATCAACGCAATGCGCCTTGTCGACTGTTGACGCAGCCATCGACTTTGACGCGCCATCTCCCACGAGAGCTAACATGCGATCAAGGGCGATTCGCGCAAGCGCTTTGGTCTCCGGGTCCACTGAGATCAGATTGGGGACACGACCGTCGGCTAGCTCGTCCAGCGACCACAACAGATGCTTCAAGTCGATGCGATACATCGTGGTGCAGAGACACTGAATCCCTGCAAGCAGGCGAACGGTCTTCACGTCTTCGAAGCGCTTTGCGAGCCGATGGACAAGATGAACCTCGGTGCCGACCGCCCATTTGCTCCCCGGAGTCGATGCCTCAATCGTCTTTATAATGAACTCCGTGCTGCCCGCCAGATCGGCCTTCTGTACGACGGACCAGTCGCATTCGGGATGTACGATAACTTTGAAACTCGGGTCGAGCGAGCGAATCTCATCCACCTGCCTCGCGGTGAAAAGCTGATGAACGCTGCAATGCCCCCTCCAAAGGAGTACGGTGGCACGACGGATTTCCGCGTCGGAAAGTCCACCGTCCGGCTCACGCGGGTCGTACACGGCCATCGCGTCGAGCGGCCAGCCCATTCCGTAGGCCGTATTTCGTCCCAGGTGCTGGTCTGGTAGGAAGAGCACTTTACGCCCCCCCGTCCCGCCCGTCGGGCTTTCGCCGGCCAAGGCCCACTCCAAAACCTGTCGGGCGTTCGAGCTCGTGCAGCAAGAACCGCCGTGGCCGCCGACGAATCCCTTCACCGCCGCAGAGGAGTTTACATAGGTAACCGGCACCACCGTCGCATCGGTGGCCCGACCGATTCGGTCCCAGGCATCCTCAACCTGCTCGATCGCCGCCATGTCGGCCATGCTGCATCCGGCGGTCATGTCGGGGAGAACCACCTTGACACGATCCGTCGTGAGAATGTCCGCGGACTCGGCCATGAAATGAACGCCGCAGAAAACGACAAACTCTGCTTCCTTCTGCTGTGCGGCGAGTTGGGAGAGCTTAAAGCTGTCCCCGGTGAAGTCGGCGAACTCGATCACGTCGTCCTGCTGATAGTGATGCCCGAGGATTACTAACCTCTTGCCAAGTTGAGCTTTACGGGCGGCGATCCGGTCGCGCATCTCCCCTCCAGTCATGCGCGTGTAGGCGGGCGGTAGCGGAGCCTGATAGAGCATGTTGATTCACATCCCCGAGAGGAGTGTAGTTCATCCGGGCCCCCTTTGGGTATGGGGAAACATCGTTGATGCCGAGGCGGTCGTGCGCTGGTGCAAAGCCAGGGCCCGACGCCCACAATGCGGTGAACTCACAGGCCCGCCAAGGCAAAAAAGGATGCCGTGCCGAACTGCTATAACTCCATATCTATATAGATGTTACACGACTTGGTGGTGGTCGGCAAGGCGATACGACTTCCGTTTGGATTTTCTTTGGAGCCGAGATTTCAACAAGATATAATGACCTCAAGAGGCATGGAGCCCGTACACGTAGTAAGGATGCGGCTGAAACATGAAGGATTCTCAATTGGAACTGGGTCTGACAAAGCAACGTAGCACGGACTTGAATTTCTTCTTGTACCGCCGCGCACTTCATCCCGAGCTTTTCCACATCTACATGGATAAGCACATCAAGTACGGGAACTTCCAGGCGGACATCTGGGTCGTCGGTCTGTCCCACCTGGTCACCGTCCAGAGCGGCGGGACAATGGTTACGGAGTTGACGGCGGTCCCCAGCGATCTCCTGACCGACCGAAACCTGGTCACGCAGTTTCGGTTCCGGGGCGAGCGGGATTTCCAGTACCGATTCAGCGACAACATGCGGTATATCTTCAGCAGCCAGGTCGAAGAGATGACGGAGCACATCTTCCGAACCACCTATCGAGACCTGGTCCGCTATGCGAAAACCAAGGGCGTGTACGTGCCTTACAGCCAGTGGGCCACGAACGGTCTCGAACCGTTCACGTTCATCGACTACGAAACGCGCCACAACGAACTTCACGTCCACGCCTACCATGCCTTTCCCGGCGAGTGGCGGATTCTCCGCACGCAGTCGATTTTCGAGACCGGGCCGGGCACGGGCAAAAAGCCGGGGTAGACCGCGACAACATCGGAATCTGTTTGAGTCAACCGGCCGCGCGAGCTTTCCTCCGCGGCCGTTTTCATGCGCCGGTTCTATCGCCCGGAGTTCCGTCGCTCGGGGGCGTCCTCTCCACGCCCTGTCCAGAGCCTGTTCATGGGTAATGGATGTGCCCAATCCTCAACTGGCCTGACGACGCCGTCGGCCGCAAGTTCGTATCCGAGCTGCCCGGTCGTGAGCGATTCCGCGTGCCCGTCCACAAACGCAACGGCGGCCTTTCCGCGATGCCTGGCCTCCGCGGGCGAATGGGGAATGCCACCCGAACCGGGACCGAAGCGATGGGCGTTTTTCTCGCGCGCAAGCCGCGGCGGATCAAGTGTGTAGGAATGGACGCCGTGTCCCGGACCGGCCCCGCGGCTGTCCGCTATCAGCACCGTCAGATCCGGGGCCGTGATTTCGTTTTCGGAAACGGGGAAGTTGTCGTACTCCGGAGGCGCCGTGTCGGTACGCGAATTGCCGAGGTACTGATAATTGTATCCGTACGAGCCGTTGCGAATGTCGTACCTGAAGGAGCCAACGAGCGACGGGCACACGAAATAGTCGTTGGTCATTCTCGTCGAAAAGGAATCCCCCCAAGGGCCGCTCGAATCCCGCGGCGGGTCGATGATCGCCCCGAGCTCAAATCCAAGAAACCACTGCCACCTCGGCTGCGCCGCGCCATATTCGTTTACATACGTCGCACCGTTCACGGTCGAAAGACGAAACGGGAAGAATTGTCCTTCGGACTTATCAAGATACATCACGGTGGACACACCCAGTCGATGCATGTTCGCGAGGCACGCCGCCGATTGTCCCGTCTGCCGCGCCGCGCTCATTGCCGGCAGGAGGATGCTGATGAGCACTGCAATTATTCCCATTACGACGAGCAACTCGATCAGAGAGAACCCTGAACGGGAGGGCCCCCAGGTTCGCAAGTATGCCTTCCCGGTGTGCGGGTCGTGACCATGGATTCGTGACTTCATTGTGAACTCCTCGAACTGAGGGCCCATGGGCTTTGGGGCCGACGCTGTTTGCGCCGACCACGGCACTCGGCGGCTCGCTGCCTCGCAACGACCTCTCAGGTCAGCGCCAGAAAATATATTGAGACTCAGTCTCAATTGCAACTTAAATATAGACGTGTTTATATAGTTTGCAAAATTTTATTTGACAGTTACTTATGAAACGCATGGCATTCGGTTTGGAAAACGGATCATCACCCGGGATGGATGAGCTGCGCCGAAATCCAATGTCGCCACGGAATTGCAAGTCACACTTCAGGACTCCAAACCCCGAAGCGGCTTATGGCGTAAGTCCCTCGTGGTGAGTTGCCCCGCCACACTCTCCGTGCGAATTTCGTGCGCATTCTGGGAACCACGAGGATTTGGTTGCATCGAGGAGGCCGGGGTGCTAAGAATAGGATGTCACTAAGAGTTGCGTCCCTGCCATGTTCGACCACGGAGGCATGCGTTTTTTGAACCGATGCTGATTGAACCCTGGGGTCCGCTCGAAGCCGCGACAGCCGGACATGCTCTGATGCGTCAGAGAGCTCCGGCCGGCCCGAAAAGACACCCACCTTTTTTGCGAAGGGTTCAAAAAATTGGCCTCCGACCGGCATTACGGTGGAGACGCAATACAGCTCTTATGACACAGAAACCCGTCGGGCAATGCCTGCGACGGGTTTTCTTTTTTTTTTGCATCGAACCGCAATCGTCGCGCCTCTTTCAGCCGCCGATCCATGACGGTGCGTATGTCGCAACGGCTTTCAGAATCGCCAGCGTGTAAAGCCCCGCCACGACGTCATCAATCACAACTCCCCAGCCCCCGGGAAGTCTCCGTTCGATCCAGTTGGCAGGCCATACCTTCGCGATGTCGATGGCCCGCTCCAATAGGAACGCCGCGACAACAACCTGCCACGTACATGGCAGGCCCACAAGGGCGACAAGAAAACCCGGTATCTCGTCAATGACATTTCGCCTGCTGTCCTTTTCATTCAGGATCGCATCGGTCCGGTCCGCAACCCAGATCGAAACGAGGGTAAGGGCCGCCACCACCGACACGTACGCCGGCCACGACAATTGAAGGTACCGCGTCAGCAATAAATAGACCGGTATCCCAACCACCGCGACAGCGACAGTCCCCGAGGCCACTGGCACAAATCCAAGGTACCCGAGAGAACCCACGAACAGAACGATGCGCTGGGCCATGCTCCTGCCGAGGGCCGGTGGGTCGTCGCCCGCTGAAATCGTCGGATCGTGCTTCACTTCGGGAAATACTTCGAAAGGATGGGCCCCAGCCGCCGCACCAGTTCCGTCGGCACACTTTTCCTTTTCGTCCACATCGCCATTTCAAGGGCGTCCTGGCAGTCGCACTCGGCCAGCGACCGCCCCGCCATTTCACGAAGGGCGGCGCGGATCAGCTTCACAGAGTTGGCCGTCGCGTGTTCGACATTGTGCACGATTTCGGCCAGAAGCGTGCGCCGGTCCAGACCTGGCTCATGCGGTCGCCAGCAGTCGTAATCCGTGGGCAGCGCGACCAGCGCGTAACACATCTCCGCCTCACGTGCCAGCTTCGCCTCGGGCATGCAGGTCATTCCGATAAGGTCACCGCCCCAGGAGCGGTGCATTCGACTTTCGGCCACGGTTGAAAACGCCGGCCCTTCCATGCAGACATAGGTGCCGCCGTCGTGGACCGTCGTATCCACGGCCGTGCTGACTTCGAGAAGTCTTCTCCGCAAGCCGGCGCAAAACGGCTCCGCAAACTCCACATGTGCCGCCAGGCCCGGCTCGTCAAAAAAGGTGCCGGCGCGCCGCGTCGTCCGGTCGATGACCTGGTCGGCAATGACCAGGTCGCGCGGGCGAATCTCCTCGCGGAGGCTGCCGGTCGCCCCGCTGGCGAGAATGTGCGTCACGCCGATTGACTTGAGCGCGAAGATATTCGCCCGATACGGAACGGCCGTCGGGCTGAGGCTGTGTGCAGTCCCATGTCGCGGCAGGAATGCGATTTCCGTCCCCTCCCACCGGCCCCGAATGATCGGCGCGCTGGGCGGCCCGTACGGCGTCTCAACGGGCACCGCCTCCCCCTGCACCTCGGCGGCCAGCGCCTGTCCAAGCCCGGTCCCGCCGATCAAACCCACGATACATTCCGGCATTTGCGTCTACCTCGAACGGCCCCCCGGCGCCGACGGGGCCGATGCCGGGCACTATCGGCGCAGAGGGGCCGGGCGTCAATTGCGCCCCGGCCATTTCGCCCGCCGCCCGCCCGCTTACACTATGTGTATGACGGATGTTCGCGCTAGGTTTGCGGCCGATGAACTGGCCATCGTGCTCAGTCATTACGATCTGGGGTTTATTCACGACATCCGGGAGTTTCCCCGCGGTTCACATCTGGCGGCCAAGCTGATCATCAGCACGGACAAGAGCAAGTACATCCTCAAGCGGCGACCGAAGGGAAAGGACGATCCGCGCAAGGTCGCCTTTGCCCATGCCCTTCAGCTCTACCTCGCCGAGAAGAACTTCCCGTTACCCCATCTCGTTGGCACGCGGCGAGACAATAACTCGATGCTCAAGATCGGCGACGCGATCTATGAGGTCTTTGAGTTCATTGATGGCGGGCCCTATGACATGGGGCTCCTGCCAACATATCAGGCCGGCAAGACGCTTGGGCTGTATCACCAGCTCGTGAAGGACTACGACTCGGAGTACGAGCCCCCTCCCGGCACCTATCACGCCGCCAAGTCCGTCCATGACTCGATCCCGCGCATGGGGGAGGTCCTCAGGACGCGTCCCTCGGCGGAAGGTCGCGAGCGCGAGTTGAACGCGACGGTGGCCCAGCTTCGTGAGATTTATGCAATGGCCGCCGGCGCCGCAAACGAGGCCGGGCTCCCCAAATGGGCGCCGCAGATCATTCATTCCGACTGGCACCCCGGGAACATGATCTTTGACAAGGGGCACGTCGTCGCGGTCATCGACTACGACGCGGCGCGCGAGGCGCCGCGCGTCGTCGATATTGCAAACGGCTGCCTGCAATTTTCCCTGGTAACGGGCGACCGCGATGTGGCGACATGGGAGGACCGCACGGACATGGAACGGGCCCGCCGCTTCCTGCGCGGGTATGACGAAATGGCCGTCCTGACGCATGCTGAGCTGAAGGTGATCCCGCTGCTCATGCAGGAGGCCCTGATTGCCCAGGCGATCTCGCCGATCCTCAAGCGCGGAACCTTCGCCGGGCTGGACGGTTTCGATTTTCTCAAGATGCTGCTGCGAAAACTCGCCTGGCTCCAGGCAAATGCCGGCGTGTTCGAACTTGATTCTCAGGAAGGCTGAAGCGGCCCGGCGCGCTTGCCTCACATCGTCCGACGCGCTAGATTTCCCTCCATGAACCTCGCCGAACCCGCCAGAAACGCGATCATTGAGCGGATCTCGACAATCCCGATCGTGTCGACGCTTCAGATTCGCATCGAAGAAATGGCCACGGGCCTGTGCCGCGCGTACGTGCCGCGGGATACCAGGTACGACGGCATCTATCGCTCGTTTCATGGCGGGCTGCTGATGACCATCGCCGACAGCATTGCGTGTTTCGCGATTATGACGCGTACCGGCCCCGACGAACCGCTCACCACGACAGACATGAACATCCGCTTCCTTGCGCCGTGCCGCGACGACGTCCGCGCCGAGGCGCGCGTCATCAAGCTGGGCCGAACGCTTTGTCCCGTGTCGGTCGATCTTTTCGAGGCCCGAGGGACGCCCGTGGCCGTCGCCCAGGTGACCTATATTCGACTGGAGAAGCCCCCGACCTCGCCATGACACACGGAGGATCACTTGAGAGTACCCCCATGCCGACCGTGACTGTCAGGTTTTTTGGTCCCGCCCGGGATCATGCAGGCACGCCCGAGGCGCGCATCGCCATCGAAGCCGCCGAGACCGTCGGCCGCCTTGCGGGTCGCCTCGCTCAAGCGTACCCCCGGCTCGGCGAAGCATTGGGCATTCGCCTTGCCGTGAACAAAAGCTTCGTTCCGCTCAGTCACGTGCTGAATGACGGGGACGAGGTGGCGGTGATTCCCCCGGTCTCTGGCGGCGCGCCGGCCGCGCGAATTCGCATCACATCCGACCCCCTCGACGAATCCGCCATTGGGCGTGAACTCGCGCGGCCCGACGCCGGGGCGATCCTCACATTCTCCGGTACGGTACGGGCGGAGCTCGACGGCTGCCGCCCGCTCGTCGGGCTGGAATACGAGGCATACGAGGCGATGGCCGTGGAGCAGATGACCACGCTGCGCGAAAAGGCCATCGCCAAGTTCGGCATCCTCGATGCGGCGATTCACCATCGGGTGGGAAAGCTCCGGCTGGGTGAGCCGTCCATCGTCGTGGCGGTCGTATCCGGACACCGGGCGGAGGCTTTCGACGCGTGCAAGTGGATTGTCGACACCGTCAAGCTGGACGTGCCGATTTGGAAGAAGAACCTCTGGGCCGACGGCGCGGCCGACTGGGTGGACCCAACATGCTCCTGAGGACTCTGCGGGCATTGGCGCACACCGCCGCGGGCATCTGGCTCGGCGGCATGGTGATGCTTGCGATTGTCGCTCCGACGACGTTCGGCGTCATGCGGACCACCGGCGTCGATAATCCGGACGCGATCGCGGGACAGGTGATGGCCAGGAATTTCGTGCGATTCGACAAGGTGCAGATGAGCTGCGCGGCCGTGCTGCTCGTCTGGACATCGACCACGATCCTCCGCAAGCCGAGCACGCGTGACTGGGTCCGCGCGGCGCTGATCGCAGCGGCCGCCGGACTGATGCTCTACAGTGCCTGGACGCTGACTCCCCGGATTCTCGATCTCCAGCCGATCCTCGCCGGGCCCGACCCGGATTCCGCCATGCGCGCCGCGTTCGATCAGTTTCACGCGACCTCGGTACGCATCGCGCAGGCCCTTCTCCTGCTTCTCGTCATTGTCAATCTCGAATTGGCCCTGCCGATAGAACCGGCACCGCTCAACCCGCTGCCTGGCGAAAAATGAAGAAGAAACGCATACCCCAAGCGGCCAAACCCCGAGTGCGGGCGGGCAGCTCGAGCGAGCCGCTTGAGTCGCGACGCGGCCGGGCCCGCGCGATTCTCGAAGAGCTTCGGCGGCTCTATCCCGAGGCCGACTGCGCCTTGGAACACAAGACTCCCCTTCAGCTTCTTGTGTCCACGATCCTCTCGGCCCAGTGCACCGATGACCGGGTGAACATGGTCACGCCGCAGCTCTTCGCCCGATATCCCGACGCACCGGCGCTTGCGGCGGCGAACCCGGCCGATGTCGAGGGGATCATCAAGTCCACTGGATTCTTCCGGAACAAGACGAAAAACATCATAGGGGCGGGGAAAGTCATCACCGAAAAATTCTCCGGCAAGGTACCCGACACAATGGAACACCTGCTTGAGGTGCCGGGCGTGGCCCGAAAAACGGCGAACGTGGTCCTTGGCACGTGGTTCAAGAGGAACGAGGGCGTCGTCGTCGATACGCACATCGGCCGGCTATCGCACCGGCTGGGCCTGAGCTGGCGATCGCGAAACGACAAGGATGCGGTGCGAATCGAGCAGGACCTGATGGAGGTGTTTCCTCGCGAAGAGTGGACCTTTGTCGGGCACGCCCTGATCTGGCACGGCCGAAAGGTCTGTTCCGCGCGAAAGCCGGCGTGCGATCGGTGCTCGCTCGCCGCCCATTGCCCCTCGGCGTTCTCATTTGGAAACGGGAATGCGCTCGCGGACTCAAAGGCGAGAACGCCAAAGCGCACCGCACGCCGGCGACCCCCACGCCCATGAGGCACACGTCCGCGCACCGCGCCTCAGTCAATAGCGCCCTCTCGAATGCCCAGAATGGTCGAGACGGTCTCCCGCTCAAAGCGCCGCATGTCGAAGAGCCGGCGGGCCCGCCGCTGCGCGGCCTCGCCCAGCCGGTCAATCGCACCGTCTTCGGAGAGAATCGCCGCCAGCGCATCGGCGAGCGATCTCGCACAGCCCGGCGGTACGACATACCCGCACTCGCCGTGCGCGACCGCCTCGGGAAGTCCCCCCACGTCGGTGACGATACACGGCTTTCCCCGGGCCATGGCCTCGATCACGCTGTTCGACATCGACTCTCGCCTCGAGGCCTGAACGTAGATATCAACACGGTCGTGCATGTCGTCCCGATCCGCACTGTATCCGGCGAACTCCACTCGGTGCCCAAGCCCGTCCGCGCCCGCCCGCCCGCGCAACTCGCCGGCGAGCGGACCATCGCCGAAATAGGCGAGCCGCGCACGCGGGAAGCGCCCCGCGATGAGCTTGAAGGCATCGTAGAGTACGTCGGCCCCTTTTGCCGGCGTCACGCGCCCGGAGGTGCCGATGCACACGGCCTCCCGCGCGGCGGTGCGACGAGGACACGACGCCGGCGGTTCGCCGTTGAAGATGATCCGGACCGATTCCTCGCGGAGGCCGTATTGCCGGATGTACGCGTCGGCGACGCGGCGGCTGTTGAGGATCACGGCGTCACAAAGGCGGGCAGGCCAGCGCTGGCGGCGCGTGACGCGGCGTCGCCAGAACCGAGGCATCGGCACGACGCGGAGCAGGCGCCGCGCGGGCAGGCTGGGCAGGCTCGGCGGCATCTGGCGGATGGAGGAAACGACGCGCAGGCCCAGCGTACGCGCCGCGAGCAACGAGGTCAGGAAAGCCGCGCCGTGGTCCTGTTGCACGACAAAAAGAGTGTCCGCCCCCGCGGCCCGAAGCCATCGCCGCCGCCGGCGCAGCAGCGCGACCGAGACGTCTCGATCGCCGGAGAGCGACTCATCGAGCCAACCCGTGTGTTCAACCGTCAGCCGGTGCGGTTCCGTCACATCCAGTAGTTCATCGTAGATCGATACGCCGGAGTACCCGACATGGACCGATGCTCCGGAGCGGAGCAGCGCGCGAATGGTCATCTGGATATACTTTTCCGCGCCGCCGGCGAAGACAAATCCATCGACGTTGAGATGATGCACGGCCAGGAGCGCAACACGGCGACCGGCGGCAGGGAGCGCCAAAGTACCGGCGTCCTGCGCCGCACGAAATGTGGATTGCGGAGTTTGCAGGGACGTCACGGGCATGCGTTTAGCGCTCCGGTGGATAAGATTCTCCACCAGAAGTATCGGCCAATATCACCGCTCCTTCGGAAAGACGCGCCCGGATTGCGCGGATCGGTCGGTCAACGTGCCGCCGGGTGACACGCACTTAGCCGGCCGGTTGCGGCGTATAGGCGGGGTACAGGCGGGGAGGATTGGGAATGTAAGTCTCGGCGATCGGTGCCAGGAGGTCTTCTTCGTCCAGGGGCCACGAGCCGTCTTTTCCGAGGAGACAGTCAATGGCGAAGAGCCGCCGGGCTGAGGAGCGGCTGGGCACGATCACGGATCCGAGAATTCGGTCTTCAACCGCGCGTCCCGCGAACTCGATCGTGGCCGAATCGGATTCCTCCAGGAGGTACAGGTACGGCAGAAGGGCCTCCGGCCGGACCAGAAGCAGGTCACGTTTCTTGCCGTCCTTACTGTACCGGACGGCAAGACATGCCTCACGGTCCCAGTCGAGCACATTGTTGAGTTCGATATCGCGATCAACGCCCTCTTTCCAATCCGACAGGGCGCGATAGCGCGGCGAAGATGACAGCGCACCGGCACTCAAGGCCACGTGGCCCGCCGGCCCGGACCGTCCAGACAGCGTCAGATCCGCGATGCCCGTCAGCTTTCGGAGGTCGGCCTCTCCGAGCCTGGGCAGTCGTTCCGCCCAGTCTCGACGCACGCGGTTCCATGAGTAACATTGCTCCGGCGTCGGCGGGGCGTATGGCGCTGCAGCGTCCTGACTCGGCGGCATGTTCAGATAGGCGAGACCGGGCACAGGCTCGTCGCGCCACGTGGCGAAACAGATGGAGAACCCCCAGCCCTTGTCGGCGGGCGCGGCCAGGGCTTCGACGACCACGCGCACTTCATTCCAGCCGGACGCGAGGGGCGCATAGGATGCGATTGTGTCGGTCAGATTGCGATCCTCGTATTGGCCGCTCGAATAGTAGGTACCCGAATGAACGAGCCGGCCGTTGATCCACACCGCTGCGCCGTCGTTCTGGCCGATCCACATGCGCACTTCCTGGTCGACGGGGCTGTATACCCAGCACTTCGCCTGCGCAAGCGCGGGTCCGGACGCGCCCAAGTACCGCTTCAGGTCGATGAAGTCCTCGTCGCTGACGAAGTGAATCGTCTGCCCGACGGTGGATGTCGGAATCGGGTCGAGGACATGATGCCTCTTTTCCTGCGGGTTCGCGATTGGAATAGGTCCCTGCAGCTGCCATAGCCGAGCGTACTCACGATTGCCGGGCCGCGGGGTCATGGCCACGCGCCGGTACATTTCAGGTGAAAAGTGATATCTCAGCGCCGAGCGGCAGCCGTACGCCGTGTGGGGAATGGGCTGGTATCCGCAGTCCTCCACCTCGTCCGCGGCGGGCAGGGCCTCACCGGCCTCGCCCACAATGGCCGCCCACATGAACTGCTGATAAAAGGCCGTGAGAAACTCCCGCCACGTCGCGTCGTGTTGCAGGACCGTGAGCGCGGCGCCGTTCGGCCCCTCATCGCCCCCGACTGTTCGGACGGTAATCGACATGTCTCCTTCGCGCCGCGGGCGTGTCACAATGACGGCGTCAAACCAGCCGCGCTCCGCAACGATGTCGCGCGATGGGCCGATCAGCCCCCCCGGATACTCGATCATGGGCCAGCCGCTTTCGTCATCGAGTTCCAGGACAGATGCTTTCGGCGCGACGCGTCCGCGTGTCGCGGCCCAGACCATGTAGCGCGACAGGATGAAGGCGACCTTCAGATCAAGCATGTTTTCCGAGGTCATCTTGCGCTCGCCGTCGCCCTTGATGACCACGAGAAGCGTCGACCAGATACGCGGGTTGGTCTCCCACGCCGCCACGCCGGACTGCTCCATGAAATCCATCACCTTGAAGACGTCGCCCTCGATGTGATCGAGCATTTCGCCGGCGCGGAATTGGGCGTCGGAGTGCATGGGATAGATGATCCGGCACTCGTTGAACTCCTTGTACGCCGGGGTAAAGATTGATGCCTGTTCCAGGAAGAGTCCCCAGCGGTAATGTTCGCGGAAATTACCGGAGAGCTTGTGCGGACGCTGGTCGTAGGAGAGCATCCGCAGGCCCCGCCGCGCGATCCGTGCCAGGCGTTCATCCTTTGCGGCGATGAGCGAACGATAGACCCCGCGGGCCTGTTCCTTGCTGCCGGCCAGCTCATGCGCGAGGCCCACGAAATAGGACTTCAGTTCGTCCGTCGCCGCCGCCTGATGAAAAAGGGCGATCGGTCCGTTGAGGGAATCTCTCACGAGGAGCGGATCGGGCATACCGAAGGCGCGGATTTCCACTTCGTCGGCAATGGAATCGAGTTCCAGCTTGATCGCCAGCCGGCCCTTGGAGTATTCCGGATTGCCGCGAATCGTCTCCAGGTTTACCACATAGGCCGTGCCGAATTTGAACAGCTCCCAATCGGGCAGGGCCCTACCGCCGACCTCCACCTTGAACTTCCCTGGCACCTGCTCTCGATGTTCCTCGCCCTCTTGCGGGGCACTGCTCGGATCCAGGACGGCCGGCGCCTGCATCACGTGCCACGGCCGCGCCGCCATCAGGACGACTGCCTGGCGAAGCGGGCCACCCGGCCCCGTGGGCAATCGAAAGGACTGCTGCGGTTCGGCCTTTTGAATGACCGCGGTGCCGAGAGGGACAACGGTGATGTCCTCGTGGCCCGCGGCAGTTGCCGTGTTTGTGCGCGCAAGCAGGCATGCTCCAGGGATCAGCGCGAAAACCGCCGCTTGCACCCCCCGCCGAATAACGATCTGTCCCCTGGGTCCGTTGGTCATTTCCTTCCGCCAATTTCGTGCAGATTGCCCGATCGCCGTTGGAGGGCAATGGGCTGCGGTTCGCCTGGCTCGTCTGGCATTGTCCACGTAATCGGAGTCAGTCGCAACCCGACCCGCCCGCGTCGTCTTTTTCGTGCGGTCGATCCGCGCTCCTGTGGATCCAGTCGAAATCCGCCTCGGTGGGCGCTTCCTGTGCGCCCGGCCCGGCGGAAAAGCGCGTTCGCGGGCGTGAAAGGCCGCGCCGCAACAGGAACCAGATGAGTGCCATAACGACAACACCCGCAAAGATGTAGTTCCGACTTCGGCGATCGGGTCCGCCGGGATCGGGCACGGGGGCAGCCAGTGCTGCCCGGCCTACTTCCGCCCCCACGAAGAGCGGACCGGCCCCGGCCTCACCTTCAGAGGTCTGAAAGCTTCGCACCTTGATGAAATAGGCCTTTACGCGTACGCGCGAGCGCATGGGAAGCTCGCCCGGGTCGTCGGTCAGTACAACGGCCGCAAGCGCGCGCGATACGGCATCCGCAAGTTCCAATTGATGCAGACGCCCGACGCCCTCGCGGTTCGGCACGTCATACGAATAACGCGATCGAAGCACGCCCTCAATCACAACGGCCTGCCCGCGATAATCTCCCGGCCGCTCCATCAGCAGCTTCCACGGGACCGCATCACTCTTCCCGTCGTCAACCAGCCCGGCCTTGCCCTCGGCGGTGCGGCAATATTGGCAGAACCAGTAGAAACCGGGATCGTCGAATGAGAATACCTCGTCGCGGACATCCTCCAGCAGCCGACGGCCCTCGGAGATGCTCATCTCTTGCCCAGGTGACAGCGCGGCCCCAAGCAGCACCACTACACCGGTTACTACCAGACCCGATGGATTCATGGCGTGCCCTCGCCCGACCCGCCCGCCTTCCCGGCAAGCTCGAGCAGCCGGGCCTGCCAGGGCGGACCGCCGAGATCGGGATACCACACGCGCTCCGACGCGATGCCCTTTGAGACGAGTTCGGCCCTTCCGTGGCGAAGCTGATGGCGGAGCCAGTAGTAGCGAGCCTCCCAGTATTGGGAGCTCGAACGCTCGCGCAAGGATGGATCTTCCAGGAGACGCGCCCACAGCTTTTCCGCATGGTTTGCATCCGCGATTGAAGCCGCGGTGCCACCCTTTTCGAGCGCCATCTCCTCCATCAGTGCCGCCGCACGAATGTACGCCCCGTTGTACGGGTCCTTGCTCATCAACTGGTCATACACCTGCCGGGCTTCCTCGACCTGCCCCGAGACGCCGAGCGCCCGCGCCAGGGAGAATCGAACAACCTCCTGATCGCGACGCCCGGTCGGTGAATCATCCAGGATCTGGAGCAGGCGACGGAGAACCGGTATGACGTCGACTGCGGCGCGGACGGCCTGCTCCGCACGACCCTGCGCCACGAGTGTTTCGATCTGGCGATCCATCTCCGCGGCGAGGCTCAGCAGGGTCCGTTTTGATTCGCCGGTCGGCTTCCCATCGAGGAGCTTCTTCAGAACGGCCTCCGCCTCGTCGGCGCGGCCGGCACCCCGCAGGCAGCGCAGACGCAGGCCCAGAGCGCGCGGCGCATCATCCTTCGCAGGGAGAATGGCGAGTCCTTCGTCATACCGCCGCACCTCCGGAGATGCGTACAACTCAGCCGCGGATAGCCGGGCGGCACGTTCCCAGTCCTGAATGGCCTGATCGGCGGGCGCGGCGGGCTGTGACCTGCCCGCCGGGGCTCTCCCCGCGGACTCGGCAAGGTCCGTGACGAACTTTCGCCATGTGGCGGCAGCCGCATGTGCCCGGCGTTGGCGTTCCACTTCGCCAAGTCTGCCTGCCTCCCCGTCGTACTTCGCCTGAACACACACAGCCGATCGGTACCGCGCTTCCCAGTATCTTGCGTCGCCGCGCCTTATCTTTTTCAACGCGTCCACCGCGTTGTCGTACTCTTCGGCTTCCTGAAGCGCGAGGGCGCCGACCCACACTGCCTCGGACGCCAGCGTGTTTTCGGGAAAGCGCGCGACCAAGGCGTCCGCCACCGCCGCGAGCGCAATGTAGCTCTCCTTTTTCTTCTGTTTCCCCGCCTGCTCCCGGAGGCAATGATAGGCATTGACGGCGGCGCGCTCGGCAAGATCGCCCTTTGCGTTCGTCTCCACCACTTCGGCGAAGGTCTGGGCCGCCGCCGCATGATCGCCCGTTTGGAACTGGCACACGCCGAGATTGAACAGGGCTTCGCCCCGGCGTTTTGCCGCGCTCTTTCGGCGCAGGAACTCCGTCCACGCGGCAAGCGCCGGTTCGTGCCTTCCGGCCAGCATGAGCCGCGATGCGCGCATGAACAACTCGTCGTCATCCATCTTCGAAGGATCGCGCGAGTCGTCGTCCAGCAAGGCGAGATAGACCTGCGCCACGGCCGTCCAGAATCCGCCGCGATCGGCGAGTTCCATGAGGCTTTGCGTCGCCCGGCGCGTTAATTCGTCCTTTTGTGCCGGAGGGCAATGCGAGGAGCGTGCCTCGAGGATATCCGCATTGGCGATAAGCACCGGCGCGAGCCGGACGTAAAACGATGCTCCCGGCAGCTCCATTCCGTCAGGCGTCGACGCCAGCACCGCAAGTTCCTGCCGCGCTCGGTCGAATCGCTCGCGAAGGATGAACAGCCGGGCCAGTTCGTATCGGGCACGCGCCACCATCGCGGGCGGCATGGTCGATTCGATGACCCGTTTGAACGCGGCCTCGGATTCCGACGCACGCTCCAATTCCCGCAGGGCGATCCCCGCCCCGAGCGTCGCGTTGTACTTTCCTTCGTCGTCCGGTGCGGTTCGCTGCACGAGATCGAAGATGCCGAGGGCCGAATCCAGCCGGACCTTCCGGCCCATCGTCCCCGGATCACTCAGCATTCCGAGAAAGAGCGTCGTCCATGCGCTGCTCACCAGCTGCTCGCGCGAGAGCTTCTCCACCCGCGAAGACAAACCGAGCAATAGGAACTTTTCCTCCTGCGTCCGCAGATCGATGAGCATTTCGTCGAGCCGCTCCCGCGCCGTCCGGTGGAGCGCTTCGGCCTCTTTCAGCCGCGCGATCAGGCGAGCCCTTTCATAGTGCAGCCCGCTGGTGATCTCGTATTGATCCAGGTCCGGGCCACATGCAACCGAGAGGACGAAATCGGCGTACTCGGCGCGCCACTCGGCGATGGCAAACGCCCGGCGAAGACCGTGGTGCCATTCGGCGTTGTTCTCGAGGTTGATCGCGAATTGATAGCACTTCTCTGCCCGTTCGACGAAGGTCTGACGACGGGCCGGTTCCTGTTCGTCGCGCGCCGCGCGCGAATAGGCCCGCGCGACATGTATCTGGTGCATGGTCGGCGCGTCGGAGAAGAGTGCCTCCACCAACTCGGGCATTCCGCGTTCGGTAAGTTCCGCCGCCAGTGTCCGCTGCCGCGCGGACGGCCGATCATCCGGCTCCGACTTGGAGTTGACCCCCTGCTGAGCCGGAGACGACGCCGCCGGCAGCAACGCGACGATCGCAACGATGGCGACCGGGTGGATGCGCCGGAATACGGCAGGCCGCCGGAGGACGGATAGCGAATAGAGCGGTATGCCGATCATGGTGCGGAACTCACGCCGACGGCCGAAGCACCGACACCGAGTTGGATATTCGGCATGCCCGCCTCCAGACAGGCATCCATTGCCGCGACAACATCTCGGTATTCCACGCCGGGGTCGGCGGACAGCAGGATCCGCCCGGAAGGGTCGGCGCCGGCCTCGCGCTTTTCGCGCAGAAGTGCCGCCAGGGCCTCGAAGGAATTTACAGAAAGGGCCTGACCGAGCACCAGAATGCGGGAGCCCGTTTCGCCCGGTTCCTGCACAAGGGCGATTCGAATCTGTGGGATAATGGAAACGGCGGATTCGCCGCCCGGTCCAAGTTGCGTGGGAAGCTGGGTCGAAAAGACTCCTTCGGACGCGGCAAAGCTCGTCCCGAGCATGAAGAAGATAAGAATCACCATGGTCACGTCCACCATGGGGGCCAGATTGGGAATGGCCGCGCGATGATGCGACTGCCGCCGGTTGAGCATCTAATCGCCTCCCTCCTCGTCGGTGGAAGCGCTGAACCATACGGTCTGCACCTGAAGTCGCGCACATCCTGCCAGCACCGCCTCGACGTGGCGATAGGCGACGGAGCGATCGGCCCGAATCACGCAGGTGACGTCGGCGTTGACAATCCGCTCGATCTCCAGCCGCGCGAGGACGTCTTCAATAGCGAGCAACTCCTCGCGAATCACGTATTCGGCCGCTCCCTCCTGCGCCGCGCTCCTGCGAATGTTGACCACGAAACGGTTCTCGCGCGGCTTGCCGCCGATGTCATCCGCCCTGCGGGCCGCCGGCAGGTCGATCCGGCTCGTCTCCTGTTCCACCATCCGCGTCGCCAGCATGAAGAAAATGAGCAGGCACATCATGACGTCCACCATGGGCGCCAGGTTCAGTTCAATCGCGGTGGTGGCGGGCGGTCTGCGCATGGCCATTCACGGTGTGACGCAAATCAGGACTGTGATGAACTCGGCGCGGGCTCCGCCGGGCGGGCCGGCGCGCCGCCGACGCGCCGCGACCCGGATGCCGCAGCGCCGCCGCCGACGGTGATCGGCCTGAAGTACTCCAGCAGATCCATCGCGGCGGCATGCGCCGCGACCGTCATGGCGTCCACGCGGTTTCGGCAGATGCCGAAGAAGCCCATCGACACGATCGCAACCGCAAGTCCCAGGAACGTGTTGACCAGCGCCAGGCTGATGCCGCCTGCAAGGTTTTCAGGCTTGTATCCGCCCGGCGAGGCCTGCATCTGTCCGAACGCCTCAATCATGCCGAGGACGGTGCCGAGGAGTCCCATCAGCGGCCCGAGGTTGCCGATGATGTTCAAATACTCGGCCTTCCGGAACAGCCGGCTCGCCCAGGCGTTGGCCCGCTCGCTCGCCGCCTCGTGCATCGCGTCGAATCCGTGCCGCCCGTGGCGCAGACCGGCCGTAAGCACGTCGGCGAACATCGTCTTGCTGTCCTTGATCGACTCGATGCATTCCTTGTACCGGCGGCCCTCAATCAGTTGTCGCGTCTGTTCGATTTCCGCCTCGGGCACCATCGTCGAGCGGCGAATCGTCCAGAAATGTTCAATGATGATGGTCACGGCGGCAAGGGACATCGCGACGATAATGACACCCGGCCACTCCGCGCCGTCGAGCAGGATTTGCAGGAACGATGTCCCCGACCGTGCCGCGCCCTCGGCTCCCGCGGCTCCGGTCGCCGCCAAAAGGAACACCGCCATGCCGATGACGGACGGACTCCCATGCACCCGGCGGATTCTTCGGCTCATGTGATTCATCAATCGCAAAGTCAACTCCGATGATGTCCGCGGTCCGCCCCCGACGTTCGATTATTGCCGCAGGTCCTCCTGCCGAACATGCTTGTAAATCCCCCGGTTTTCCTCTGCGATGGTCCGCAGCACTTTCTCGCCGTCGCCCGCCGTGTCATACACGAACAGGATCGTGTTGATCGTGGTCGCCTTGTCACGGTTCTTCTGCCGGATGACCCGCATGATTTTCTGATTGAACTCGCCAAAGTCTCCGTCGGAAAGCAGGAACAATACGTCCGGCCGCGAGTCGAGCGCCGTCTGAATCGCGTCCAGCGGCTCGGTCTGCCCGCTTGGGACGATTGTCTCCAGCGAAACGAACACCTGCCGCTTGTTTTCCAACGTCGCCGTCACAAGCTGCGGAAACAGCGGCGTGCACTTGCCCTCGTTGAAAAAAATCACGTTGAACAGCTGGTCCGATTCCAGCGAACCAATCGCCTGTTTGAGCTCCCGCTGGAGAAGGCCGAACGTGTCACTCATCGAACCGCTGCGATCGAGGACGTACACGATCGATCGCGCCTTCTGACCCTCGCCGACCCCCCAGAGGCTTCCGACCGGGCCGCCGCCCGCGAGTTCGCGATCGCCCAGGCCGGAACCGAGTCCGCCCTTCCCGCGAAGACCGGCTCCCGTGCCCACGACATCTTCGCGCCGCAGACCCTGCGCGGTGAACTCGGCCAGTGACGTCCCGCCGGCAATGGCCGGCAGCGTTTCCGACTCATTTTCCGGACGCTTCAGCAGGTCGCTCAGCGAAGTCGCCCCTTCCGGGTTTCCGGCCGATCGCGACGAATCGGGCCGGTCGATCATGGCATGGCCCGCGAATCGGAATCCGCCGCCCGGAACCTTTGGAAGCTCCGCCGCGACGATCTGCGCCCGAACTTCCCGAGGAGCATTGGCCGCCGCCGCCCCGACCGCCCACGTGACGAGTCCGAACAGCGTTGCGACTCCCACATGCAGGCACAGACTGATACCCGCCGAACCAACCAGCCGGCCCCACACGCCCCCGCGCCGGCGCGCGCGCCGCGCGGGAACGGAAGGAGCTTGCGCGGCAGCATGGTCCGAAGGTGACATTGGGTCTGGAACCGCCAAGGCAGGTCTCACGGGGGCGATTTACTCATCATGATTCTATCGGCCTGGCTCGGGCGATCAACGACGGGCCCTTTTTGCCGCCGCCCGGCATGGTGGCGGCGCCCGGTCGCACCGCCGCGGCCCGCCCTGTCCTGCCCGCGCGGCCCCGTGAGGCTCATTCCCATTACGACGTCGATTTCTCGCAGGCGCGAAGGGTGTTCTCAAGCAGCATGGAAACCGTGACCGGCCCGACACCGCCCGGCACCGGCGAAATCGCCGAAGCGAGGGGCAATACCTCGTCGAATCGAACATCGCCGACGGTGCGCGTAACTTCCTTGCCGTTGGCGTCGATCAGGGTCACGCGGTGCGTGCCGACGTCAATCACCACGGTCCCGGGGGCGACGTGCTCCGCGCCGATCAGCCCGGCGACACCCGCCGCAACCATGAGAATCTCGGCGCTGCGTGTATGTTCGGCGAGGCCGCGCGTGCGCGTGTGACACTGGGTCACGGTCGCATTGGCGGCGAGCAGAAGCATCGCCAGGGGCTTGCCGACGATGACACTTCGACCGACGACCACCGTATCTCGCCCGGCAATGTCCGGCACAACGCTGCGCAGGCACTCCACCGCCGCCGCGGCCGTACACGGAGCGAGCGCGTCGCGCCCCATCGCCAAAAGGCCGAGATTCGTCGCGCCGACACCTTCGACATCCTTGGCCGGGGCGATTCTCTGTTGGAGCTCAAATCCGTCGAGGCCGCGCGGCATCGGCATGTGCGGCATGATCCCGTGCACGGACGTATCGCGGTTCAGTCTTTCGATCGCCTCGGCGGCCTCGGCCTGGGTCGTGCCGGTGGGCAGGCGAACGAGTGCGAATTCGATTCCTGCTTCCTTCGCGTGCTTCTCCTGGGACCGAGCGTAGCTTGCCGCCGCCTGGTCGTCTCCAATCAGAATCGCCACCAGCGAGGGGGGACGGCCCTTCTCCCTCAATTCCATCGCGCGCGCGCCGATTCGCTCCTTCATGGAGGCTGCGATCGCCTTGCCGTCGATGACCCGTGCCGCCACGTCTCTTACCTCAGATCGACGAGCGAAGTATACCGCCCGCGCGTGATCGAGCACACCCTGTCGCTATCTGTTTCGCGAAAGGCGCTGAATGTAGGCACGCCACCGCTTCTCAAACGCGTCGTCGATGGGCCCGAAGGCCCGCTCAAAAATCGCCACGTCATCCATGCCGGCCTCCAGTTCTTCGTCGTTCGGGCTTGCCAGCGTCGCCATGTACCAACTGAAGTCTGTGGGGTGCTTTTCAATCAGGTAGTACACCAGGCCCCACGCCGCCGCATAGACTTCGGCCGATTCTGCCGACGCGGATGAAAGAAGCTCCGCATCGGTCACGAGTCTGCGCAGCGACATTTCTTCGGCGCCCCACCGAATCAAGAGAAAATCTGCCAGCCGGTGCTCATTCAGCGCGCCGGGCGTCTCGAACTGGGTCGCCAGTCCCTCCTGAAGCCACCGCCTGCGTTTCATTTCGTGCCGCTGGAGCCCGATATGAAAGAGAACCTGGTGCGCCAGCTCGTGCCGGAACACCGTCTGGTTGATTTGCATCTCGATTTCGTCCAGGCGTTGTGCCATGTCGGCGATGGCCCGCATGCGGTCGCGCAGGCGCGCATCCATCGCCTTATCCGTGTCAAGCTCCTGGCCCGCCTCACGCCCCAGCCGCTCCCGCGCCGACTCAATGTCCGCCCGTTTCTTCCGCATGAGCGATGAATTCGCGTAGTTGAACATGATGCACCGGCCGGTGTGCTGGTCGAAAAAGCCGGGCACCCATTCGCTGGCGCGAAATCCCGTCCGCTCGGCGTATTTTTCGTAGGATTCCCACGCATCGAAGAAAAGGACGATCATCTTTTTTTTTGCCGGCTTCGTCGGAAGCTTCATTCGCTTCGCGAAGGATTCCACGTCCGCAAAGGTGGACTCCGCCAGCCGGCGCAGGGGAAGGACGCGATCCGGAGCCGCATCGGAAACAATCGAAAAGTGCGCGCTTTGCTCGGCGCTGAAGGCGGACCCCAACTCCTGAAGCATCTGCCTCGTCTCGTCCGTGGCGGGATCAATAGACGGCGTTCGCACGACCGGTTCACCCGGCTGCGCGACAATCACGGCGGCAGGAAGGGTTTGAATGATAAACTCGGCGATCAGGAATCGGGCGATTCCCTGTCGAACCCCAGAGGCAATCCGTCCGGGCGCGCCCGGCGCGCGTTCAACCGCTCTGGGCTTCAAGAAGCTCATAGCCCTGCCGGGGGGCATACTTGTCGCCCTTATAGGCCGACATCGGAATCGGCTTTTCGTCGATAAGACCCTTCAGGTACTTCGCCGCCGCCGGCAAGGATCGATCCGCGTCGGCGAGGCCCGGTGTCCACAGCTTCGGCCAGTCAAAGACAAGGAACCCGCGGTACCCGATTCCCTTGAGGAGCTGCACCAGCCGCGGCAACTCGACGTTTCCCTGTCCCGGCAGTACGTGGCTGTCAAACGCTCGGCCCTCGAACTTCGCATCGGCGATTTTCACAAGCCCGACCCGCGCGCCCAGACGCGGAATGGAAGTCGTCGGTCGCTCGCAGCGCGTCCGTGCCGCCATGGGATTCCAGCAGCACTTGACCGCCGGGCTGTTGGCCGCGTCGACCAGGTACCACATGGCCGCGCTGTCGGTGAAGTCTCCGCTGTTTTCAATAAGCAGCGTGACCCGGTGCGCCGCGGCATGATCCGCCAGCGCGGCGATCGCCCGGGCGATGCGCCCGAGCACGACTTCCCGCCGCTCGTGCCCGAGGATCCAGATCGGATGCCGCGGAAGCTCCGCGCCAAACACGCGCACAAACGGGCAGCCCAGCTTGCCGGCCAGCTCGATATATTCGCGCACCTGCTGCTGATTCTCGGCGACTTCTTTAAGATCGCGCATGTGGAATGCGTTGGACGTCGCGAGGCAAACCAGCTCCACGCCGGCGTCACGCATCAGCTTGCCCACCTTGCCCGGATTCGACGCCAGTTGCGGCGCGAGCGGAAGGTACATCTGTCCTTCAAGTCCGCGCAGCTCGATACCCTGGTACCCGTACTCGCGGGCCTTCTCCACCATCGTGACAAGGTCCCATGCCGGGCACGCCACACTGCTGTAGGCCAGTTTCATTCAACGCTCCTGAAGCAAGATCCGTCCGGCCATTCGGTCCGGGGCCGTAGGCTCCCCTGCGAACGGCCGACGGGGGCCACACCTTAGGGCCAACAGCCAGACCCGTCAAAGCCCGGCTTTCCGTCCATGCGATCAGGCCTCATCGCGCGGCATATCCCGCTCACGGCGCGTCGCGAGCCGCTCCTCTACCACCTGGAGGAACTCTTCGAGGTCTTCGACGGTCTGAAACCCGCTGATGCTCCGCACCGTCCCGTCGATCGCATAAACAGCCGCGTAGTCCATGCGCTGCCGGGCCGCGGCGACGTGCTCCCACGGTATGGAAAGTGTTTTCACGCCGTATTGAAAGACGATCCCCTCGGCGCTGGTGGCCACGTACCGCCGCCGCGACATTTCCCGATACAGAAGAACCAGGCAACCGCCATAGGCGGCGACGATTCCCAGGAGGAGCACCATGCGAAAGGTCGGTTCGCCGGCGAGGATACCCGTACTTTGCAACAGACTGACGGCAGCGTACGCGACGGCCGCCCCGCCGATTACAAGTATCCACCAGAAGAGCGACCGCCACTCCTGTCGGCAGTGCCAGACGCGCGTATCCTCGTCGTAGCCCAGACCGCATTCCGGGCAACGGCCGCGCTCCGGCAGCCCCGCCCATTTGTATTCACAACGAGGACATGATCGGTCATCAGAAGACTGGTTCGGCCCGTCCATGATCGACATGAATACCCGATGCGGCCTCTTCTCCGGGGCGCCTCTCATGCCGACCCTGATAAAGAACCACCGCCGTTCCACTTCCGGTGAAATCAACTTGCAGGTCGCGCCGTCACTTCAGGGTGGCCAGCTTCTCCTGAAGCGATTTCAGGCGCGCCTTCTCGTCCTTGAGCTGGTCATGATAGTCGGGCGTCCGTGTGTGGTGAATCTCGGGTCCCAGCTCCCCGATTCGATCCCGAATCAGATGCCGAATCAGGGTCACCTCTTCTTTGCTAAGTTCCAGTTTCATGGCGAAACTCCGGGCCTCTCGGGCCGCCTGCGGCGGGCGTACAGGCCTCTTCCGGGAGCCGCCGACTCCCGAATCCGCGAAGCCACGCCCGTTATTTAATCCGCAATTAACGTGCCATGACTCCTGTCCCCGGACGCGGCGCGCACTTAGTCTGTCGCACACGCCCCGGGCCGGCCTGCGGGGCCTCCTGGGTCGCAAGTCGTCTGTTCACCGATAATAAGGGTGGTTATAATCTGCGGAGTGAGGCCGGAGGGCCGGACGCCGCCGGCGCGATAAACTCTCGGGAGCGATCGCCCTGCCAGGGTAGGTCCACCCGTCTTACATAAGGGTGACCCATGGTCGCCAACCTGACCGTTCTGAACAATTCGTCCGCGCTGAAAGGCTCTCCCAGCTTCAACCCCAACGGCTGTAACCCCAACGCCAAGTGCGGCAACGGGCTTGAAAAAATCTATCCCACCTGCGCGGTCCGTTACGGCTACATGAACTACATCGGTGAGTTCCGGTATGCCCCCGGCATGCTCTTCGGGTGCGGAGCGAAGGTCGTAATCCAGACAGCAAGAGGTATCGAGATCGGACAGCAGGTCAGTCTGACGTGCACCGGGTGCGACAAGTCGGTCAGGCGCCAGAGCATGCTGGATTACGTCAAGAACAGCGGTCCGGACTTCTACCGCCTGAAGTCTGGCCGCATCCTGCGCGAAGCCACGCCCCAGGATATCGAGGAACAGAAACACCTCGACGACGGCGTCAAAGAAAAAATGCATCGCGCCCGGGAGCTGTCCCGAGAGATGAACCTGGAGATGAAATTCGTCGCCTGCGAACACCTCCTCGGCGGCGAGCGGATCATCTTTCATTTCATGGCCGAGGGCCGTATTGACTTCCGGGAGTTCGTACGGACCCTGGCCCACGAATACCACACACGCATCGAGATGCACCAGGTCGGAGCGCGCGACGAGGCCCGACTGGTCGCCGATTATGAAATCTGCGGCCGGGAGTGCTGCTGCAAGTCCTTCCTGAAGACTCTTCGCCCGGTCACCATGCGAATGGCCAAATTGCAGAAGGCCACACTGGATCCGTCAAAGGTCTCGGGGCGCTGCGGGCGACTGCGTTGCTGCCTTCGCTACGAGCACGAGGGTTACGAAGAACTCGACAAGAAGCTCCCCAAGATCGGCAATCGCGTTCGGACGGACCGCGGGGTGGGGTCCGTGAAGGATCGACAGATCCTGACGCAGCTCGTCACGATTCAATACGACGCGGACGACACGATCGAAACCGTGGGGATCGAGGACGTCCTCGAACGCAACCTGGCCCAGCGCGACCCTTCGCAGATTCGCCCGCCCGAGGGCCGGTCCGATCGTCCTCCCGATCGCAGGGAGCGTCGCCGACCCGAGCCCCGGCGAGACGAACGAGAACGGGCCCCCGCGGAGGCTGTCGATACTCATGAAAAAAGCGAGCCGCCCACGGAATCTTTCGACGCCGGCATTGAAGATTCGTCGGGCGGCGAAGGACAAAGTGTTCCGCCGGAGTCCGCCGAGCGACCCGCCCGCGCCGAGAACATGTCGGAGGAGCAGTTTGGCGGCCGCCGCCGAAGGGGCAGACGCCGAGGGCGCCGCGGCCGGCGCGGACCGTTCGGCGGCCCGCCGGGCGGCGACGGCAGTTCGGGCGGAGACCCGGAACCGGGCGGACCACCGCCGCCGGCCGGCCCCTGAATAAACCGCGAGGCGCCGGACGCCCGATGAAAGACGAATATCATTTGGCAATCGGTTTGGTTTGGCGAGGGACCCGACTACAATAAACACGACGTTCGATGCCTCACGAAAAAGAAATCACCATGTTTGAAACGGGAAGGAACCTCGGTGGCTACAGGCCCGAGGCCTACGATTTCCTTCGCGAAGGTCTCGACTACGCCGTCCACAAGACGCATGGGCCCCGTGCCCGGACGGTTCGCAAAATCGTCGATTGGCTTCATGCGCATCAGTCCGACCTGGCCGATCTTCCGCAGCTGCTGGCCCGCGGGGACATCCCCGGCTTCCTCATGAAGTTCATCGAAGAGATCGGGGGCCTTGAGGAGGCGGCCGAATTCATGAATCTCCACGTGGACGGCGAGGAACTTTGCTGGGCCCTTCGCGATCTGGCTCAGGAGCGCTGGGGCCTGCTGGCGCCCGTCGTACTCCGCCATTGGGGCATTCGCTCGACCCGGGATTTTGGCCGCATGGTCTTCACGCTGATCGAACAGGGAATGCTCTCAAAACAGCCCCACGACGAGCTTTCCGATTTCGACGGCGTGTACGACTTTAAGGATGCGTTTGATCGGTGCTTCGTCATCGACCTTTCCGCCCGCGAGCAGAAGACCGAAGAAGAGTGCGCCGCCGATGACGAGGTGGACGAACCCGACGAGGTAGATGATGACTAATCGCGCGGCCGAGGCCATGGAGGTGCCTCAGGACATGGCATGGGAGAAGGAGCTCGCCCCGCGCGTCACGCGCGGCCAGATCGTCCTCGCCGCCCTCGCCTATGCTGTCTGGACAATCTTCCTGGCCTATCTTGCGATCGATCGATGGTTCGGCGGCCTTCAATAACACATGCCGGTCGAGACGACTTCAGCCTCGCAGCCCCCGTTTCTTGAGGAGAATCTGCTCGCGCTGGAATCAGTGAATCCCGCCGCCGCGCGGATGATTCGCCGGGCCGCGCCGCCCGATTCCTCTGTGCCCGTACGTGGCCGAGACGGAGTCGCCACCTATTCATGGACGGAGCCCGGCGGCTTGCTCCGCTGGCTCGGCAGGTCCTCCATGCCGAGCGTCAGTGCCCCGGCACTGATCGACGCCTTTCAGCCCGGCGAGGCGGGAATCCTGCTCTATTCGATGGGCCACGGCGGTGAGATTGCCCTGCTGCTCGACCGAATCGAACCCTTCCAGGCAATCATGGTCGTCGAGCCGGCCGCCTGGAAGGCCGGGCTGGCCCTTCGTCTGCGCGACTTCAGCGAGGCCCTCCGCCTGCGTCGGCTCCTCGTTTTCGCCGGAGATACGGCATGGGACGCCCTCGGCGAATTCCTGCTCGAAAACCCCGGATTTCTCGAACCACAGCGCGTTCTCGCCTGGCCGTGGTTCGAGCCTGAGACGATCAGCGACATTTCAGCCCAGGTCTCGGCAATAAACCAGAAGGTAAACCAGCGCCGCGCGGAATTTCGGTCTTCTCGCAAGAGCGCACAACGGGCGGATGGGGTGGCGTCCGCCGATACGACGGCGCTGCGACTGGCAATCGTCGCCCCAACGCCCACAACGCGCGTTCGGCGGCTTTCGCACGTCTTGTGCGCGGCAGCATCGTCAATGGAAGGCCATGCGCTTCGGCTGGTTCGCGATGATCCGTCGTGTGCCCACCCGTGGAGCATTGAGGACGCGCTGGCGCGCTTTCGACCGTCGCTCACGCTCTACATCGACGCCGGAAACGACGCTCCGCCGCGATGCCCCATCAGCGTCGCCGGGCTGACCACACATGGCCCGGTGTGCGTTCTTTCCAGGTCGGGCACGGTTGCCGAAGAAGGCTCCGCCCTGCTGAGTGCCGGTGCCTGGCTCGCAGTACCCGGCGAAAAAGCGAGCGCCGCCGCCCTGGCTGCGGGCGCTGCGTCAGAGCGGATGCTCGTCGTCCCCCCTGCGGCGCTGCCGATCCCGCGGGCAGCTTGCCGATCCACCGACGGACGACTGGCGGTCTATGCGGACGGCGCCTGCGCATCGGCGCAGGCCGCCGGGCTTCACCTGGCGACGCATCTGCGAATCTGGAGCGTGGCGGAGGAGATCATACGCGAAACCGTGGACACCTGCCGCCCTGACTCCTCGCTTGAAATCGTGCAGAAGGCGGAAGCGCGGTTGAAAATCCGCCTGGAAAGCGTCGAAGTCCGCGCCGGGATCGCCGAACGCGTTCGAATGCGACTTGTGCCGCGAATCGTCTGCGAGTCGTACCTGGTCGCCCTGGTCGAGGCCGGCCTTCGGTTCGATCTGTACGGCCAGGGATGGCGCGACCACCCGCGATTCGCCACCCATTATCGGGGCGAGTGGCCGCCGCCGGAGCAACTCGGGGAGACGCTGCCCGACTACTCGGCGCTCGTTTACATTGGACCCGGCGAGCCGGACGCGGCCGATGACTTCACAAGCCCGCTGCTCGACGCCCTTGCCGCCGGCCTTGTCTCGTTCGTTCGCGGCACGCCGCAGCCGACGCGCGCGAACGAAGCGGACGCCGCCGTGGAGCCGGCCCTTCATGCGGAACAATTCAACTCCCGGCGAGAGCTTATTTCCCGCGTCCGATCGTATCTCTCTGCGCCGGAGGCTCACCGCGCCCGTGCGAAGGCGCTTGCGGAGCGGATTCAGTGTCAGCATACCTGGCATCATCGGCTGAGGGCAATCATGGCCTCCTGCCGCTGATACCGCGTCGCCCGCGGCTTCGCACTTTCGACCTAAGGCCGCCGGGGCAGGCCCCGATGCTTGACGATGAACCGAACCATGCTGCGAAAATGGTGCCAGCCGGCCGCGCTCAGCGGATTTCGGCTTGATCGCCTGTGGGCGTGCACCATCTCAACGGCAGGAAGGTAATGGACGCGAAGCCCCTTTCGCCACATACGCAGGCAAAGGTCCACGTCCTCGAAGTACAGAAAAAACCGCGCGTCGAAGGGACCGTCCTCGTCCGCGTCTTTCCGGCGTAGAAACATCGCACCGCCCAGGCCCCAATCCACGTCCGCGGACCGGGTGGCGTCAAGATCTTCATAGAGATAACGGCGGAAAAATGCCGGTCGTCCGCCAAGCCAGCGCAGCGGCGACCGCGCGAACAGCACCACGGGCCATGAATAGAACCGCCGCACCGAGGGCTGCACGGCGCCTTCCGGGTACCTCAGCCGCGGCAGGATCACGCCCACGTCCGGCATCGCGCTGAGCGACGCGACCGCCCGATCGAGCGCGCCGGCCGTGACGCGGACATCCGGGTTCGCGATCATGAGAACGTCTCCGCGCGATCGGCGAAACGCCATGTTGATTCCCGCCGCAAATCCGACGTTCGTCGCCTCCAGGACGGTCACATTGTCACCCAGCCGGCCCGCGTCGATTCGCTCCACGGGCGAGTTGTTCGTGACAACGATCTCCCACGGACAGGAGGGAGGATGGTCGTGCAGGCTCCGAATGAGTTCGGCGAGTTGCGTTCCGGTATGATAATTGACGGTCAGAATGCTGATCACGCGGGTCCCCCTCGACTTCGCGATCGCACATGCAGTCCCCACCAGTCGCATTCGAGCCGCCCCGCAATTTCTGAATCGGGTACCCGCCGAATCCGCGCCAGTTCTCTTCGCTTTCGCGCGATGTGCCCAATCCGGCCCAGCACGGCGCACTTGCCGCACACGTACGCCGGCCCCGCGCCCTGAACGATCTTGTGCCCTGCCTGTAACATCAGGAAAGCCAGATGGGCCGGCAGGTAGCGCCAGCGTGTCGCGCGCGGCACATCCGCCCACCAGACGATCTCCGCATTTCGCGCCGAGTTGTAGTGATACCGCCACCCCTTCGGCGAATACGACGAACTCAGGTGGTGGTAGCAGATAGACCTCGGCGCAAGCACGCACCGGTATCCCATCGCCGCCAGGCGCAGGCCCAGGTCAACGTCTTCGTAGTAGCTTTCAAACCCTTCGTCGAGAAACCCCGCCTCTACCACGGCCTCGCGCCGGTAGAACGCCGACACGCCGGACGGCGACACGATCTCGCGCCCCAGCCGCTCGGCATCGGCCCGCTGCCCGAGGTGTCCGCGCTTCACCGCCCCGCCGACCACTGAATACACGTCCCCCGCCGTATCGACCCGGTCGGGCTCACCCGCCAACAGCGTCAGCGAGGCCGCCGCGCCGATGTTCGGCTCGTCGAACGCCGCCAGCCCCTCCGCCATCCAGTGCGAATCAACGCGCGTATCGTTGTTCAGCAGGACGACGAACGGCGTCGTCGCCGCCCGCAGCCCGACGTTGCATGTTCCGGCGAATCCGAGGTTCGTTGCGTTCACCTGAACGACGACATCCGGGTGTTTCGCGCGAAGATAGGCCACGCTGTCATCGCGCGACGCGTCGTCAACCACGAGGATTGAAAACCGCCGCTCGGTCTGACCGGCGAGCGACGCCATCAGTTCGGGCAGGAATCGCCTCCCGTTGTAGTTCGGTATGATGACCGTCGCCAGTAGGTCGTCCATCTGCATCCCGCCGCGGCCGTCCGACAGTCCGATCAAACGACGGCGGCGTGAATATACAGTCGCCGGCGCTTCGCGGCGATAATCCGCAACCGGAACTCACACGTGCGCGGAGGGCGCAAACGCCTGCTGGAGCCATGACGCGGCGTGCGATAGACTTTCCCGCCATGAACTGGCGGCCCACCCTGATCGCGATAAGTGCCTTTGTCCTTGTGGCATCCGGTTGCAGCCCATCCGGCGGCGCGCCGCGCTGGGACTGGTGGAACGCAGGCAAGCAGTCTTCCCACGAGGAAATGCTCGCCGAGGAGGAATCGCCGGAAGCGATCCACGGTGCCGCGGCGCAAGCACCGGCGAGGCCCGCCCCTCCCGCGCCTCCGCCGCGCGACCAGCCCGTCGACCCACCGGTTGAGGATGCGCCGGTCGCGGCCGTCGCGCACAAGGAGACGCCCCAGCGGAAGAAGCCCTCGCCGGGCGCAATCCAGCCCGACGTCCTGCTTATCAACAATGAGCCGATCCGGGTCATCGACATCCTGGAGCCGCTGAACCCGCGCCTCGAACAGCTCTCGCGCGAGCTTCCGCCCCGAAGTTATTACCAGCGTGCCGCCCAACTGGTGAAGGGTCAGATTGTCGAGGCCGTCGCACAACAGCTCATCTGGCGCCGCGCGTCCGAGCACGTCACCGACGACCTCAAGCCTGCCATCGACAAGGCCCTCGACAAGGTCGAAAAGGAGCGCATTAACCGCGAGTTCGACGGGCGTGAGACCTCTTACGAAAAATACATCGCCAAACAGGGACGCACGCGCGAGGAAGTGCGAGAGCGCCTCCGCCGAACCGTCATTATCGACAGTTACCTCCGAGAACGCCTCCTCCCTCTCGTGCCCGCGCCGCGCCGCGACGAACTGCTCTCCTACTACAACGCCAATAAGAAGGAGTACGAACAGCCCGAACGGCGCGAGCTGTTCCTGATCGACCTGCCTGTTGCGGAATTCGTCGAGACCAGGAACATATTTGGCCCGAGTCGCGAGGAAAACGACGCGGCATGGTCCCGGGCCCGCGAGGTGGCTGCCTCGGCGCGGGATGCCGTCCTTCGGGGTGAGTCCTTCGAAGAGGTCGCCCGCCAATACTCGCGCGGTCCGAAGCGCGACGAGGGGGGCGCGTGGGGCCTGATCACCCGCCCCGCCGATCCGGGCGAAGCGCCGCTCCAGGGCCGCTGGGAAAAGCCCTCGCGACGCTTGTTTCAACTTGGCGAGGGTCAGGTCAGCGAGGTGATTGAGGATGCCGAGTCCCAATCCCTTTTCATTGTGAAGTGCGGCCGGGTAGAGGGCGGCGGCGTCATCAGCTTCAAGGATGCCCAGCCGGACATTATCGAAACGCTTCGCCAGCAACGATTCGTGAAACTACGTGCCGACTTCCTTCAGGCCGAACTTGAAAAATCCACCATTGGCTCGCTGGACGATTTCATGATCATGGTGATGGACGCCATCCCGTCCCCCGGCGGCCGCTCCGCCGGCATCGCAGCTCCCTGATCGGCCCGCGCCCGTGGTATCAGCCGTCGCGGCGAAATGGCCGCCGAAAGATCGACTGACTTCGCCCGATCGTCATCACGCATTGCCGAACAGTACGTCCTTCATGTCGTAGAGCCCCGCGCCACGGCCCGACAGCCACGCAGCCGCCCGAAGCGCTCCGGCCGCAAACGTATCGCGCGAATGCGCAGAATGCCCCACGTGGATCGTCTCGCCGAGATTCCCGAAGTACACCGTGTGCTCGCCCACGGTGTCGCCCATGCGCAGCGCGTGCATGCCGATCTCGCCTGTGGGCCGCTGGCCGGTCTGTCCCTGCCGCCCATGAACGACGGTGGGCGCGGGGCCGCCGAGGACGGACCGCCCTTTCTGTACCGCGTCGCGCAAGGCCAGGGCCGTTCCCGAGGGCGCGTCGATCTTGAAGCGATGGTGCGCCTCCACGATTTCCACGTCGTAGGTCGCATCGAGCACTTCACTCAGTTGTTCGACGACGCGCAGCAGCACGTTTACGCCCACGCTCATGTTCGCTGACTTCAGCACGGGTATTCGCGCCACCGCCTGGCTGATCCCTTTCCCGAGCGCCGCGTCGTGCCCCGTCGTGCCGATCACCATCGCCCGGCCCTCGCGCTGGCAAACCTCCAGCCAATGCGCCGTCCCGGCGGGCGTTGAAAAGTCGATAAGCACATCGAAAGCGCCTTGCAGCGTGTCCGTGACGGGCACCCCGGTCCGGGCGATGCCCGCCAATTCTCCGGCGTCGCGACCCAGCGCCGCGCTTCCGGCGGGCTCCAGGGCGGCCGCGAGCTCAAACCGCGCGTCCTCCGCCGCCAGGGCGATGATTCGCCGACCCATTCGGCCCGCCGCGCCTGCCATGGCATACCTGATTTTCACGATGACTCTCCCTGCAACGCGAAGCGCCCAAGGCGCCGCTCAATTCAATCCTGCCCTATCGCCCGGCAAATCGCGTCGGGATCATCCGCGACACGAACCGGGCTGTTTGAGAACCGTCGCGGCGGCGCAGCCGCGCCGCCCTCTTCGCGGCCCATGTGGTACATCACCGTGGCGTCCGGGTCCTTCAGGGCATGGCCGGTCAGGATACAAACGACACGACTGCCGCGGTCGATCACGCCTTTGCTGAGGAGCTGCCGAAGCCCTGCGAGACTCGCCGCGCTGGCCGGCTCGCACCCGAACCCGGTGCGGCCGATGCGGGCCTTTTCCTCGAGAATCGCGTCGTCGGTCACCCGGCATACGACGCCGTTCATGACATCGAGCGACCGCAGCGCCTTGGCGAGATTGACCGGCCGCGCGATTTCAATCGCCGTTGCGATGGTGGACGCCTTGACACCCGCGCCGTCCATCTTGCCGTAAAACGCCGTCACGCATTCCCGATCCCATTCTCCCCCGTTCCAGCGAAGCCCGTGGTCGTTGAAGAGCGCGCAAAGCGTATCCGCCCCCGCGGCATTGACCACCGCCAGCCGCGGGATGTGCGAGACCAGCCCAAGCATCTGAAGCTCCATGAACGCCTTACCGAAGGCGCTCGTGTTTCCCAGGTTCCCGCCTGGTACCACGATCCAGTCCGGCGCTTCCCAGGACATTCCCTCAAGCACCCGGTACATGATTGTCTTCTGTCCCTCGAGGCGGAACGGATTCACCGAGTTCATCAGGTACAATCCGAGCCGGTCGGAAGCTTCGCGGATGCGCCGCATGCAGGCGTCGAAATCGCCATCAACCTGGAGCGTTTGCGCGCCATAGTCCAGCGCCTGCGAGAGCTTTCCGAGGGCGATCTTCCCCGAGCCGACGAAGACGATACCACGCATCGGCCGGCCGTCCGGAAGACGTGTCAGCGAGGCATACATCGCCATGCTCGCGCTGGTATTGCCTGTCGAGGCGCAGGCCACCAGCCGCCGACCGAGCCGCCGGGCCATCGTGAACGCCGCCGCCATCCCGTTATCCTTGAAGCTGCCCGAGGGATTCAGCCCTTCATACTGAAAGCCCAGCCGCCCGGGCATGAGGTCGAGGTCCAGACTGCGGACATCCGGCGTTTGCAGAAGTGTTTGTCCCTCGCCGATCGTGACCAGCTCTTCTTCGCGAGCAAAGGGCAGCAATTCGCGAAAACGCCATACGCCGGAGAGATCCAGCGGCCGGCCGCGCCCACCCCAGCGCTCCGCGAAAAACGTGATCGCCCCCGGCGTCGGAAGGCGGTCCCAGTCATAGGCGACATCCACGAGTCCGCCGCAGAGCGGGCACCCATGAACAACTGAATCCACGTCGAGCGTCGCGTGGCAGCCGGGATCGATGCAGCGAAGGAAAACGCTTTCGGTCATCGAGCCGATGTTATCAGCCCCCCGGCTGAGCGGTCAAAACGGACCGCCTTATCTTCCCGCCCGAGAATGATGTCGCATGTGCACTTACAATCGCGTCCAGCTTGAACCGGTCACGGTTTCTCCGATAAACTCGTGGAGATTCCTGTCCGGTGAAGGAAGAATGGACAAGTCGCTGGAGTGGTCTATGTCGGTACGGTCGGTCGCTGCGCTGTCTCTGATATGCCTTTTCACTCTGGGCGGCGCTCCGTTCGCGGCGGTCGGCGGACCGGCTGCCGACGACCTTTCGAATCGCCCCATCGGTCCCGTGATGATTGACGGCGAACTTGTCTTTCCCGAAGGCGCGGTCATTCCGCGTTATCTCACCGACATCGAGCGCGAGTACCAGGCGACGCACCCCGACGTCTCCCCGCGCGCGGTAACGCCGCCGCCGGAAGGGCCGGTCCGCTGCGTGGCGGAATATGAGCCGATGGACGGGATCCTCCTTGCCTGGGAACCGAGCAGTTCCGGCATCAAAACGATTCTCAAGAACCTTGCCCTTCAAATCACGACCAACGCCGCATCAAACGGGGCAAAGGTGTACATGGTCGTCGATTCGACGACCGAACGTTCGACGGTGCAGTCGACGCTTACCTCTTTTGGCGTGAACATGGGCAAGGTCGAGTTCATTGTCCGCACGACCGACTCCATCTGGATCCGCGACTATGGGCCGCGTTACATCTACATTGGAAACGTCCGAGCCGCGGTCGATCACGACTACAACCGCCCGCGCCCGAATGACGATCTGCTCCCGTCATACTTCGCATCTGTGAAAAACCACGCCTATTTCGAACACGTCCTCGTGCACGGCGGGGGCAATTATCACCTCGACGCGGTCAATCGCTCCTACGCCAGCGAGCTTATCGAGAACGAAAACCCCGGCCTGACCACCCAGCAGATTCACGACATATGGGAGGATTACCAGGCCGTTGACACCCATATCTTCCCGGCATTCCCGACGTCCGTGGACTCCACGCAGCACATCGACATGTGGATGCAGGTCATCGCCGACGACAAGGTGATGATCAGCGACTGGCCGAACAACGTCGGCTCGGCGCAGGATGTCATCTGCGACAACGCCGCTCTTTACATGGCCGCCAACGGCTACACGGTTTACCGCCTGCCGGCCCGCTCCGTCAGCAACGTCCACTACACCTACACCAATGTCATCATGTGCAACGATCTCGTGATGATCCCTTCCTATACCAATGCGACCGTATCGCCCCACAACGCAGAGGCCCTCGCCGCCTGGCAGGCGGCCCTGCCCGGCAAAACCATTGTTCAGATTGGCTCGCAGTCGATCGTCAGTCTCGCGGGCGTCCTGCACTGCATTTGTATGCACGTGCCCGCCAACAAGGGCGGTGTGAATCCCGGCGCATACCTCCGCACCCTTCGCGGCGGCGAGGTCCTCACACCCGGCCAGAATGTCGACATACGGTGGTATTCGGACGACGACGTCGCGACGGCCAATGTCGATGTCCTTCTCTCCACCAACGGCGGTGCGACCTACGATACGATGCTTGCCTCCGCGACCGCCGACGACGGGCTCTTCACCTGGACCATACCCGACGTATACACGACAAAAGCCCGTATTCGCGTTCTGGTCCGCGACGCCATCAACAAGACCGGCTACGACGAAAGCGAATCCGACATCACGATCACCGGCGCCGCGCTCCTCGGAGACATGAACTGCGATGTGACGCTCGACCCGGGAGACATCGAGCCATTCACGACGGCTCTTCTCGACGCGGGGGCGTTCACGGAGTGCAATCTGAGCGCAGCGGACATCAACGCCGATACGCTCATCGACGGCGCAGACATCGCCGCCTTCACCGAAGCCTTGCTCGCGCCGTAGCACCCGATCCGCCGCACGGCGCCCTCTAATATTCAAGCTCGCCCCAGACGCGCGCCTCGCCGTCCTCGTCCACCTCGACGTGGATCACGTTGGCCCGGCAGCACACCGGGCAGTCCTCCGTGTAGGTCTGCCGCGAGCCGGCGGATAGGTCCAGCGGAACGACGATCTCCTCGCCGCACGCCCCGCAAAAATAACTTCCCTCGCCACTCATCATTCCGGATGACCGCCGCTGCCTGCCAGATTCGCTTATGACACTGCGGGCCCGCTCGCCGCATGAATTTGAACCATTTCGGTGGGCTCGTAATATCATATCGCCCGTGCAACATCTGCCCGAACAAGAGGAGCCCTTACATGGCCTTTGTCGATACGTCGCTACATCGCCGCTTCGACCCCGCAAAGCTTCAAAAAATCAATCTGTTCGATACGCCGCAGATGTTCTGTGATGTCTATTGCCTGAAGCCCGGACAGGCGCAGAAGGTCCACAGCCACGCCGACGCGACCAAGTTCTATTTTGTCCTTGAAGGGACGGCGACCATTACGATCGGCGGCGAGACGCGTGAGATGGGCCCCGGCGAGCTTGCCTGGTCCGCAGCCGGCGAGCCCCACGGAGTCGAGAACCGCGCGGACGCCCCCCTTCGCCTACTGGTCTCAATGGCCCCGAATCCGAACAAGTGACCGCTGCCCCCCTGGGCCGAACCTCTGCCGCTAGTTCAAACCCAGGGACAGGAACAGGAACAACCCCGCGTTTCCCGCGATAAGCATGGGAATCGCCGCCGCGGTCAGCGCCTTTCCGCGCGTCGTATCGTGAAAGTGCTCCAGCCCGCTGCACACGACGATCAGATACCAGACCAGCCCGACCGGAGGAAAAAGCAGCACCGCCGGAAGCACGGCCGCGCCGAGCGCCACCGCGCGAACCGAGGAATCAAACTCGCAGCGACCCACCCCCAGCCCCCACAGCACGGCCTGAATCAGCAGTCCGTACAGGTAGGTCCACGCAACGTGAATGGCCGGCACGGCCAGAATCAACCCCAGAATCCCCGGCCACCGCAGCAGCACGGATACATCCGGCGCCCAGCCGGCCAGCCCCGCACGGTGAAACAGCAGCATCACGCCGAGGAAAACCGCCGCGGCGACGTAGGCGCAAAGCACACTGAAGAAGATGGCCCCGTCGTTTCGTTTGGCCGACGCCCGCCGGAAATATTCGTCGGGGTCGATCGCCAGCCGTGCGACCGCGTCGACAAACCCGGGCACGATTCCGACGCGCGATCGATCCTGCCAGGGCGTTCCATAGCGCAGCGGCTCGCCGCGCGCTCCTTCGACGATCGGGCGAACGGCCATCCGGGTCGTGTCGATCCCCTGATGACAGTTGACGCATGAAAACCGGCTCGGTTGCGGGAGCCCGCGCTCATCCGTCCCAAGATAGGACTGCCCGCAGTGCGGACAGATAAAATGCACCGATTGTCTCGCAAAGGAATAGTCGGTCACCTCAAAGCCGGTTCCGCATTCAGGGCACCGGCATTCAGGCAGATCCCACAGGAGATAGTCACACCGTACGCAGTTCATGGCACCGACGCTTCATTCCGGCAGCCGCTTGATGTCCGCCCCCACGGCGTTCAGCCGCTGTTCGATCCGCTCATAGCCGCGGTCGATATGGTACACCCGCGAAAGCTTGGTCTTCCCCTTCGCCACCAGCCCCGCCAGCACCAGCGCCGCCGACGCACGCAGGTCACTGGCCATCACCGGCGCGCCGATGAGGTGCTTCACGCCTTCGACGATGACCGTCGGGCCTTCCTTGTGAAGCCGCGCCCCCATTCGGCTCAGCTCGGCCACGTGCACGAATCGGTCGGGGAAAATCTTCTCCGTGATGATACTGTTCCCGTCCGCCAGGCACAAGAGCACCATGATCTGCGCCTGAAGGTCCGTCGGAAAGCCCGGATACGGCTGCGTCGTCACCGACACCGGCTCCAGCCGGCGCGAACTCGATACCTGCACCATGTCGCCGCTGCGCTCGACGATTACGCCGACCGCCCGCAGTCGATCCACAAGCGCCAACAGATGATCGAGCCGGCAGTTGGCGATCTTCATGTCCCCGTTCGTAATCGCTGCCGCGATCATGAACGTGCCCGCCTCGATTCGATCCGGGATAACGGTGTATTCACACCCGTGAAGTTCTTTCACGCCCTCGATCGTGATACGCGGCGTGCCGTGACCGCTGATGTGCGCTCCGCAGGCGTTAAGATAGTTTGCAAGGTCCACAACCTCCGGCTCGCAGGCCGCGCACTCGATTACCGTGGTGCCCTCGGCCAGCGACGCCGCCATCATCACGTTCGCCGTTCCCAGCACCGTCGAGCCGAACGGCCCGCCGAGGAAGATCACGTTACCCTTGAGCCGTTTCGCCCGAAGATGAACGTCGCCGCTGACCAGCTCGCTCTCCGCGCCGAGCTGCTGCATGCCGGCGATGTGAAGGTCGATGGGCCGGTCGCCGATGTTGCATCCGCCCGGGAGGCTGACCTGCGCATGCCGCCGCTTTGCCAGCAGCGGCCCCATCACGCACACGCTCGCCCGCATCTTCCGGACGAACTCGTACTCCGCGTGACAGTTCATTTCGTCTTCGACCTTCAGCCGGATATCACCATTCTCCTCGCGGCTGACATTCACCCCCAGCCGCTCCAGAATGGTTGACAGGTGCTTCACGTCCTCCAGCCGGGGCACGCCCTTTAGCACCGTCTCCCCTTCCGTAAGGATCGAAGCCGCCATGATCGGCAGTGCCGCGTTCTTCGACCCGTTGACGGTGATCGTCCCACGAAGCCGGTTGCCGCCCGATATCTCGAATAGGTCCACTGTGACACCCCGCCCAATAGCGTGATACACCCCGGCGATCTCCCGCGTCCATGCGGGCATGACAACCAAGGTCGTCGCATTATAATATCGGACCGCCGCACGCCAAAGGTTGGGATTTGATCGCCATTCTTGCCACCCGTTGCGGCCTTGGCTTCATTCGCTAGGCTAACCGCTCATGGGTCGGGCAAACCGCGCCGGAGAAGTTTCTCAACCCGCGCCGCCCGACGCGAGTGAAGCGCCCGGCCGGCGCCAAGGTTGGCCTTTAGGCAGCCGCGACCCGCCACCCGCACCCGAGAACACGACGCCATGCTGGCAGTCCAAAGGAGGGACCCGGAGATGAGTTTCGAGAGTTTCGTCAACGCAAAGGCCGTCAGCCTCGGCAAGGAAGTCGTGAAAATGACCACGGCATCTGGCTCGGGCCATCCCTCCAGCGCGCTGTCCATCATGCACTGCGTCGTCGCGCTGATGTACGACGTCATGCGCTGGGATCCGGCCGATCCGTGGAATCCGGCGAGCGACCGGCTGGTCCTCTCCGAGGGTCATGCCGTGCCGGCGATTTACGCCGCCTATGCCGACCTCGGGGGCGTCGTCGGAAAAAGCCCCGCGAACAGCCGACGCCTGACCCTCGCAGACCTGGCATCCCTTCGCGAAGCCGACAGCCCACTCGACGGTCACCCCAATCCCGCCGAGGGATTCCCGTTCTTCGACGCCGCCACCGGTTCCCTTGGCCAGGGTCTCAGCGTCGCCGCGGGTCTCGCCGTTGCCGCCCGGCTGCGAAAGGTGGACCGGCGCATCTTTGTCCTGATCGGCGATGGCGAATCGCGCGAAGGGCAGGTCTGGGAAGGAATGGACCTTATCGCCGAACGCGGTCTTCACGAGGTCTGTGCGATCTTCAACTGCAACGGCCAGGGCCAGGCGGACTATGTCTCCCCCCAGCAATCGGCCGAGCGCATCGCCGCAAAGGCGGAGGCCTTCGGCTGGAACACGCGGGTAATTGACGGTCATGATCCCGCCGCGATCCGCCGCGCGCTCACCGAGAAAAGCGATCGGCCCGTGGCCATCATCGCCCGAACGCAAAAAGGATGGGGCTGCGAAGCGCTCAAGGACAAGTCAAACCACGGCAAGCCCGTCGCCGCCAGGGAACTCGATGCGGCCCTCGCCCAGCTTGACGGAGTGTACGCCCGGCTCGGCGTCTCCCCTCCCGCCGCGGGCCCGGCGGCGCCGCCGCAGAAACCTGCCCCCGCGGCGCCCTGGAATCGCTCGGAGATTCGCCCCGTTGACTTCCGGACCGCCCTTTCCCGCGCCGGGCTGGAGAGCGCCCTGGCAAAGAACGCGGTCGCCACGCGGCGCGCCTATGGAGCCGCCCTGCTGGCACTGGGCGACGCCGACCCGCGCATCGTCGCACTCGACGGCGACGTGCGCAATTCCACCTTCGCCGACGTGTTCGCCGCAAAGTTCCCCGATCGCTTCGTCGAGTGCAAAATCGCCGAGCAGAACATGGTCTCGGCCGCCGCCGGCATGGCCGCCGCCGGTTTCGTACCCTTCGTCAGCAGCTTCGCCAAGTTCCTTTCTCGCGCCTACGACCAGGTCGAGATGGCCCAGATCACCCGGGCGAATATCAAGCTCGTCGGATCGCACAGCGGCGTTACGCTCGCCGCCGACGGCCCGAGCCAGATGAGCCTCCACGACGTGGCCTATTTTCGAAGCGCCGCCGCCACCGACGACGGACGGGGCCGCCCGGTCTGCGTCAGCTTTCATCCCTCCGACGCCGTCGCGGCCTACCATTGCACGTGGCTGATGGCCGCCCACGAGGGCATGTGCTACATGCGCACCCATCGTCCCGAGGTGCCGCTGCTCTATCCGCCCGATACGAAGTTCGAGATCGGCGGCGCCCACATTCTCGCCGAAGGCGACGCCCTCACCATCGTCTCCGCCGGATACATGGTGCATGAATGCCGCCGCGCCATTGACGAACTCGCCAAGACGGGCATCCGTTGCGGATTGATCGACGCCTACAGCTTCCCGCTGAAGCCGGGACCGGTGCTGAACGTAGCCGCCCGGTCGAACCGGCGCATCCTCTGCGTCGAGGACAACTACCTCGGCGGCCTGGCCGGCGCACTCGCCGAAGCCGCCGCCGAACAGGGCGAAATCCGAGTTCACGCAATGACCTGCCGCAGACTCCCCAAGAGCGCAAAAACGACGGACGCCATCCTCGCATACGTAGGACTCAGCGCTTCAGATATCGCAGCGAAAGTCCGGTCGATTCTCAAGTAGGTTCACGCCGCACCTCGATTTGACACGCGCCGAGGGACTCAATCGCGATTGCGCCAGCGTGATTCTGTGTGTCCCGCGATCGTTACCGCCTTGGTTGATCCAAGAATTCAAACAGGCGATT
Source organism: Planctomycetota bacterium (assembly GCA_003576905.1). GTDB lineage: Bacteria > Planctomycetota > Phycisphaerae > UBA1845 > UTPLA1 > UTPLA1. Next base: position 46,658 of record QEVG01000006.1, read on the forward strand.
GCAGCACAGTCCCGACCTGACACACCACCCGATCAATCTCGCCCTCCGTCGTTGGCCGCCCGACGGAAAAGCGAACGGCCCCGATGGCGCGCTCTCGCGAGATCCCCATTGCCGTCAGCACTGCCGACGGCTTGGCATCGCCCGAATGGCACGCCGCCCCGGTGGATGCGTACACTCCGTCCAACTTCGCCAGCAGGCTTCCCCCGACCCATCCCGAAAAACTCACGTTCAGTGTATTCGGCAGCCGCTTCGTCGGGTGGCCGTTGAGAACCACGCGATCACCCGCGACGCGCCGCAGCCCCTCCCACAATCGGTCGCGAAGCCCCGGCGTCCGCGTATCACCCAGGTGCTCCGCCGCCAGCTCCGCCGCCCGGCCCAGCCCTACCGCCATGATGACATTCTCCGTGCCGCCGCGACGGCCCTTCTCCTGAGCCGCCCCGTGCACCAGCGCCTCGATCTCCACGCCCGACCGAACGTACAGCGCCCCGATCCCCTTCGGCCCGTAGAGCTTATGACCCGCGATTGACAGAAGGTCCGCGTGCATCACTTCCACGTCCGTCGGAATCTTTCCCAGCGACTGCGCCGCGTCCACGTGAAAAAGGACCCCCGCCTCCCGCGCGATCCGCCCGATCTCGATGATCGGTTCGATGGTTCCCACTTCGTTCTGCGCGTGCATGACGCTGATCAGCACTGTGTCCGGCCGCAGCGCGCCGCGTATGTCGTCCGGATCGACCATCCCCATCCCATCGACCCCCACCATCGTCTTCGCGAAACCCTCGCCCTCGAGCCACCGAATCGGCTCGGTCGTCGCCGGGTGCTCCACCGCCGTCGTAATGATGTGCCGGCCGCGCCCTCGGCGAAGTCGGGCCGCCCCCTTGATCGCCATGTTGCTGGCTTCCGTGCCGCCGCTCGTGAAAACGATCTCGTCCGCGGAGGCCCCGATCAGGCTGCCGACCGACACGCGCGCCGCCTCGACCGCCTCGCGCGCCGCCCGGCCGAGCGCGTGGCCGCTCGACGGATTGCCGAATTTTTCCTCAATGAAGGGCCGCATGGCGTCGGCCACCGCCGGATCGATCGGCGTCGTCGCGTTGTAGTCGAGGTAGATCATGATTCGTTCCATCCATTCCGGGCCGGCGCGCGGCGGCCCCTGGGCGCGAATCCCGACCCGCGACGATTTTCCCCAGGCGGCCAGTGCACCTCAATCCCGATTCCCGCCGATGATCGATGCATGGATACCCGTCCCTGCATCAGGCTCTCCCGCCGCATCATCGGGCCCGGAAACCCGGTCTATGTCATCGCTGAGGCCGGCGTCAATCACAACGGCGACCCGCGGGAAGCGTTTCGGCTCATCGACGCCGCGCGCGAAGCCGGGGCGGATGCCGTCAAGTTTCAGTATTTCTCCGCCAACCAGCTTGTCGCCGCCAACGCGCCGACCTGCCAGTACCAGCAGATGTCCATCGGCGCGGTCGACCAGAGGCAGATGCTCCGCCGCCTCGAATTGCCCATCGAACGCTTCGCCGAGCTAAAGATTCACGCCGACCGCATCGGCGTCGATTTCCTCGTGACGCCGTTCGGCGTTTCGCAACTTCTCGAACTTGTCGACCTCGGTGTTTCCGCCCTGAAGATCGCCTCGCCCGATCTTGTGAACGTCCCGCTTCTAACCGCCGCCGCGCAGTCCGGCGCGCCGATCATCCTTTCCACCGGCGCGAGCGACCTGCATGAAGTCGATGCCGCCGTGCACCTGCTTCGCGGCCGCCGCGCCGCGGACCGATTCGCGCTGCTCCACTGCGTGTCAGCCTACCCGACCCATCCGGCCGACGCCCGGCTGCGGTGCATCCGCACCCTTGCCGACCGGTTCAACGTGCCTGTCGGATTCTCCGATCACACGGCGGATCCGGCCTTCAGCCTGCTCGCTGTATCGGCCGGCGCCGTCATCCTCGAAAAGCACCTGACGCTAGATCGATCGGCCCTTGGTCCAGATCACTTCTTCTCGCTGACGCCCCGGGACTTCGCCCGGTACGTCGCCGCGGCCCGACAGGCACATGCCGCGCTCGGCGACGGAGTCATTGAATGCAGCGATGCCGAGCGCGAAGTCCGCCGTCTCGCGCGCGGAAGCATCGTCAGCACCATGCACATCCGACCCGGTACGCGGCTGACCGCCGACATGGTGACCGTCCGCCGACCCGGCGGCGGCATCGATCCACTCGAATGGGACCGAATCCTCCGCTCCGTCGCAAGGACCGATATCCTCGCCGATACGCCGTTGAGCTGGCAGATGCTCGATTCTCGAATCGATAAACCAATCTCGGCCGCCGCCATCGTCGATTAATCCTTCATTACCCCGCACGCAAGGCCGATATGACCCTCCGGAATCCCGCCTGCGCCCGCTGTACCGGACGCGGCGACTGCTTCTGAGAAAGTACGAGAGGGTGAACATGCTGACGGGTGCAAAAAGCAATGCCGGTGCGGACAAGATCGTGGCGGACGCCATCGCCGACCTGGGCGAGATCGCGACACTGCCCGAAGTGACCGTCAAGATCATCCAGATCGTCGAGAATCCGAAATCAACGGCCCGCGATCTGCATGAAGTCATAAAGAACGACCCCGCCCTCTCGACGCGGCTTCTCAAGGTCGTGAATTCCGCGTTTTACGGCCTGCCCGGACAGATCAGCAGCATCGACCGTGCCATCGTTCTGCTCGGCCTTTCCGCCGTGAAGAACATCGCCATCGCCGCCTCCATGACGCATCTGTTCAATGCCGGAAGTTCCATTGATGGATTCAGCGGTGCCGAAGTGTGGCGTCACAGCGTCGCCGTCGGCGTGGGCAGCCGCATGCTCTCAGCCGCACAGGGACGGCCATCGGTCGAAGAGAGCTTCCTGGCCGGGCTTATTCACGATCTCGGCCTGCTCGTTGAGCGCCAGGTATTCGCCAAGAAGGTCGGCGAGGTCGTCAACCGTTTTCATGCCGAAGGCGGCGATTTCTGCAAGCTTGAGGAGCAGATCATCGGCGCGGACCACCAGGCCTTTGGCATGGCGCTCGCCACCAAGTGGCGGTTCCCCGCCCCGCTCTGCACCGCCATCGGGTACCACCACCGACCGATGGATCTGGCCGCCGCCCACCGCGAGCTTTCCCTTATCGTCCACGTAGCCGACGTCCTCGCGTGCCGGGCGAAGCTCGGCTTCTGCGTAACCGCGGAGAACGAGGAATTCAGCGAGGAAATGCTCCAGATTCTCAAGCTCAACAGCGCGGCCATTGAAGACGTATCCGCCAAGCTGCCGGAGCAGGTCGCAATCACAGAGTCTATCTTCACCGAATAACAGGCTGCCAGACGGCGCCCGTGCGCCTTTCCGGTTTCAATCCCCCAAGTCCGCGAATCACGCCGGTCCGCGGACGCGCTTCCCCGCGCGCCGCCCGCGGCACCGGCCGAGAATGACGCCTACTCCCCTGCGACCAGAAGCCCCGCACACCCGCCTCTTCCACCTTGGCCCAACCGCCCTGGCCCGTCCGCAAACGCATGCCGGCTGTACCGGACTTGCCACCGCCAGCGCAGATGACTCTCCCCTCCCACCGGGCATAGAATGGGTCACACCGCCATTCCTCAGGAGGGGGCGGATCGGCCGCCGGGGCTTCGCAATCGCGGCCGCGCAAGCGAGGGGACAAGCCATGCGAAAATCGGCCATTCTCTGCCTTCTGGGGGCATGCTTCGCCTTGGGCGGCATGACGGGCGACGGCTGCCAGCAGATTGGTTCAGGCCTTCCCGTTGATAGCGATGATCCCGCCATCATTATCCCGGTCGGCGTTTCAGAAGAGACATTCGTTCGCGTCTTCCGGGTCGATCTCCGCAAACACCCCAACACCGAAAGGATCTCCTGGGATTTCGGCGACGGCGGCGTTTCGCCCGGCCTTTCCCTTAACGACGGTCGCGAGGTCCGGCACACCTTTGTCGGTGCGGGCACCTTTACCGTCACGGTCCACCTGTTCGGCCCGCGCGACTACGTCAACAATACAGGGCCACAACTGATTGGAACCGGTTCTCTACCGGTCACCGTCGTCGGCCCCAACCGGGCGCCGTCGGCCGACTTTCTTGTGACCGAGATCGAGTCCGTCGACGGCTCGCCCGTGAACGCCGGCCGCCGCTTCGATGCCCGTCTCAGCCGCGACCCGGACGGCTTCATTGCCTCATACGCCTGGGACTTCGGCGACGGCACCTCCGGGGAGGGCCAGCTTGTCGATCATTCCTACGAATCAAGCGGTCGTTACGTCGTTCGCCTGACGGTCACCGACGACCGCGACGCAATCGCGACGATCACGCGCAGCGTGCTGATCAACCTGCCCCCGTCGGCACAATTCGACTTCGATATTACCGGGGGCAACCTGCTCACCGTTAACTTCGACGCAAGCGCCAGCGCTGATCCCGACGGCACCATCACCCAGTACCGGTGGAACTTCGGCGACGATTCGGTCGAGGGATTCGGCTCGACCGTTTCCCATACCTACGCGGCCCCCGATGACTATACCGTGACACTGACCGTCACCGACGACCTGGGCCAGTCGACATCCACCTCGCGGGTAGTCGAAGTCAACGGCATTCAGCCCTTCGTCCGCAGCGCCACCCCGGATTTGGGCGAGGTCGGCGAGACCGCCCTCGACGTGTCCATCGAGGGCGAAAACTTCGAGCCGGACGCAACCGTGCTCCTTCAGTTCGGCGCAAATACGATCACGCCGACCGCCGTGGCCTTTGACAACGCCTCGCGCCTCCGCGCGACATTCGACCTTCAGAACGCCATACGCGGCGACTACGACGTCATCGTCAATAACCCGCTCGGCGGCACGGTCACCCTGTCAGACGGTTTTCGTGTCGTTTCTCCGGACCTCGTCCGGCTCACGACGAGCCTGGGAGAGATTCAGATTCAGCTCGTCCCCGACGCCCCCATCACCACCGAGAACTTCCTTCAGTATGTTGTGGACGATTTCTATGACGGCACCATCTTCCACCGCGTGATACCCGACTTCGTCGTGCAGGGCGGCTCGTTCCTACCGGGCAACGTCCAGCAGCAGCCCGTCCGGCCGCCGATTCAGAACGAGTTCAGCCCGCTTCGCAGCAACATCCGCGGTACCCTTGCCATGGCCAAGCTGCCGAATAATCCGGACTCCGCGACGTCGGGCTTCTTTTTCAACCTCGCCGACAACTCGTCCAATCTCGACAACCAGAATGGCGGCTTCACCGTGTTTGCCAACGTGACCCAGGGTCTCGAAGTCGTTGATGCCATGGCCGCCGTCGAGCTCAACGGCGAACAGCCCGTTGTCGATATTGTCCTGATCTCCGCCGAACGGGAATAACCATCACGCCGGTCGTCACCCGCGCCGGCTGCGGTATCGTCGGAGCATGATCACACCCGCGGCAAGCAGCCATAGAGTGCTCGGCTCGGGCACATTCGAGTAACATTCGCTGTAGGCCCATTCGATGTACTCAGGAATCAGAGCCACCCCCGCGTACACGTTCCCGAAGTCCGCGATGAACCGGTTGCCCAGCATGTCCTCGGGGGTCACCGCCCGTGTAAAGACCGCCTCGATATCCCGCGTGAAGCCTGCCACCGCCGTCCCGTTTGCAAGCGTGACCGGCTGAGGGTCTTCGACAAGGATCGGCCCGCCCGAATCGCCACGCATACCCATTCCTTCCCCGAGTATTCCCCCGCCGCCGGGCGTATCGATGGACGTCAGAAGCGCGGTGTAGTAATAGGGCGAATCGAGAGACCAGTCGTCGGTCTGTAGCCCCTCGGACGTGTTGTTCCAGAATCGCTGCGTCCCGTACGAAGACGCCGCATTCTCCATCTCGAGATAGGCGAACCGATTGCCGCCCGCCGCCGTCTGAACCTGCGTCAGGATGCCCGTCCGCCCGTACCCCAGCCCCGTAAAGGCATGGTCTTCCGGATTGACCTCGACCAGGTCAAGCGGGTCCAGCGTCTGAAAAAACGGCGTGTCGGGCACCGGCACCACCATGACCGCCAGGTCGGGCTTGTGAAACTCCCCATTGACGTAGATTTCCTTGTATTGGCCGAGGGCCATGTAGTCCGCCTTGTAGAACGGCCCCGTGTTCATTCCATACGGCGTGTTACCAAACGCGATGGATCCGTTCACGCCGTCCTTCACGACGTGGTCGGCCGTAATAACGCAGAGAAACCGCTGGTCCGTCGGGGCGTGAAAGATGTTCTCGAAGACGGATCCAGATCCGCGGCCCCCGGTTCCATCCGGTTGCGACGAGACCCGCACGACCTGGTCGAGCCCGCCGAGTTGCAGATCAGGCACGCCGCCACGGGCGACCGGCGCGATGCCTGCCCGCAGGCACACGCCTGCGAGAAATACGAAGCGAATGCGATTGGAAGTCTTGGGCGACATGTTTGTACCCTTTCAAAACAGGATGAATCTCCACCTCCAGTGCGATGCTCCGTTCCAGAAATGATCGTGAGCGGCCATTCGGCCGGCGACGAGTTGCCTGACGGAGGCGCGCGGCACCAGGCGCGGGCTCTCTGCCCATGACCGCCACGACGGGGTTTCGCGGCCTGAACAATTCGAAGAGTCACGACGTGCCCCTCCCGATCAACCCATAGGCGCGCACATCTCGAACACACTTCCCCCGTGCGCCGAATGGGTGTTTGACCTCGGTAAACGCGTGCGACCGCGATGGCGCGATCGCGCAGGCGCTTCGACCCGAATGAAAGCGTCAAAGAAAATCCGGCAGGGCCGGCGGATTCAAAGCGGCGATGATCCCACCGCCGCGTACAGATCAAGACGTGTTGCGACAAATGATATCCCGCACATCCGAATTTGTAAAGGGTCCGCGCGGCCGACCGCGCTCATGCCGCGCAATGAGCGCTGGCCACTCCGCGCCCCCGCGCTGTACCATGTGCGCACCCATGACATCCACGCGGACCATCGGATATGATGGTACGCAGATGTCTTTCCTCCGGAGCTGAACATGAACTTCGCAACGCGCGCCATTCACGTCGGACAGGAAGCCGATCCCACGACCGGGGCCACCATTGTCCCCATCTACCAGACCTCCACCTACACCCAGGAGGGCATCGGCCAGCACAAGGGATTTGAATATTCCCGCACCGGCAACCCGACGCGCGCCGCGCTCGAAACATGCCTCGCATCGCTGGAGAACGGCAAACACGGACTCGCCTTCGCCTCCGGCACCGCCGCGAGCGCCGCCATCATGAACCTGCTCTCTTCCGGTGATCATGTCGTCTGCGCCGATGACGTCTACGGCGGCACCTATCGCCTCTTCGAACTCGTGCTCAAGCGCTACGGCCTCGAGTATTCCTGGGTTGATATGACCAGCGCCGACAACGTGCGCAAGGCGATCCGCCCCAATACCAGGATGATCTGGATCGAAACGCCGACCAATCCGCTGCTTTCCGTGGTTGAAATCGCCGCCCTGGCCGAGATCGCCCGCAAGGCGAACCTCATCACCGTGGTCGACAACACCTTCGCCAGTCCGTACCTCCAGCAGCCGCTCGATCTCGGAGCTGACATTGTCTGCCATAGCACGACCAAGTACCTCGGCGGGCACTCCGATGTCGTCGGCGGCGCCATGATCACCAACAACGAGCAGTACTACACCACCGTTAAGTACCACCAGAACGCCGTCGGGGGCGTCCCCGGCCCGTTCGATTCCTGGCTTGTCCTGCGCGGCATCAAGACCCTGTCCGTCCGCATGCGGGCACATTGCGAAAACGCGATGAAGATCGCCCATTGGCTCGAAAGCTGCAACGCCGTTGAAAAGGTCATCTATCCCGGCCTTCCGTCCCACCGGCAGCACGCCCTCGCCAAGCGCCAGATGCGCGGCTTCGGCGGAATGGTCTCGTTCGTCATCAAAGGCGGCGAGGCGGCGGCGAAAAAGGTCGCGGGCCGCACAAAGCTCTTCTCCCTCGCCGAAAGCCTCGGCGGCGTCGAAAGCCTCATCGGCCACCCCGCCACAATGACGCACGCCAGCATCCCCAGGGAACAGCGCGAGGCCCGCGGCATCACCGGCGGCCTGCTCCGCCTCTCCGTCGGCATCGAAGACCCCGATGACCTGATAGCCGACCTCGAGCACGCCTTTGCCGCGGCGCGCGCCGAACGGCCCGTCCCCGCAGTCGTGTAGTTTTTTCCCGCGTCGCGGGATCACGCCCCCAGGTCGCGCGCACCGGGCATCAGCCGCGCAGCACAGCCGCGACAAAGGGGAGAATATCCGCCTCGGAGATCGCCCCATCTCCGTCAAAATCGCCGGCGCAGATCATTCGCCTCGGCTGCGAGGCATGACATAGGGCCTCCGCGAAACGGGCCACATCCGATCGATTCAGGACCTGGTCCCCGTCAAGATCGCCCGTCGCCGGCCGTCCGCATGGCGCGCGAACCACGCGCCGATGGAAGAACGCGGCGGCCCGGGCCGCGATGTCTCCGGCGTGCGCCCACAGGAGATGATCCCCGCCGAGCCAGTACGTCTCGATCGGAATGCCGAGCGTACGGCACCTCATTTCCAGATGCTGGGCATACCGAAACGGCACCGTCTCATCCCGCCGCCCGTGTATCAGCAGCACCGGCGGCGCGCCCGGACGCACCATCGATGTGTCGATCCACGACCCGCTGATGATGCACGCCGCCGCGACCTGGCCCGACGCGTCTGGGCAACAGTCGTTCTCCGGCAGCCGGCCTTCCGAGTCGAACGCCACCATGCCCGCCGTCATGCCTCCCGCCGAGTGGCCCTCAATCGCGATCAGGTCGGGATCGACGCCCCACCCGGCGGCGTTGGCCCGCATCCACCGCACCGCCCCCAGGGCATCGTGCCGCGCGTCATCGAGTACCTGGTCATACATCCCCCGGCGGACTTTTCCGGGCCGCAGGCGATAATTGATCGATGCAACAACGTAGCCGCGCCGCGCGAGCAGTGTGCAGAAATCCGCGACGCGCTCGTCGGCCTTGTCGCCCGAAACGAATCCTCCGCCGTGAACGTGGACGATGGCCGCCCGGTACCGCTCGGTGTCGTCGCCCGGCTCGTAGATATCGAGGTGCTGCATCTCCACCCGGCCGTCGAAGGTCGTCGAGGCGCCAAACGGGATGTCCCGCGCGATCACCACGTCTGAAAACACGATGTCGCGGTATCGCTCACCCGCAGAAACCAACGCCCCGTCGCCCGCCGACGCGAATGCGAACAACCCGGCCATCAGCCACAGTAAAGTCGATGCCATGCGCATGGCGAATACTTACCGCAGCGAGACGGCGGAAACAACGCGTCACGGCATGATTCCAAAAGAAGCAACGGTAGCGCCGTGCCGGCATCCAAGCAACCGAATTGAGTCTGGGGCTGGGGCGCAGGCGCGCCGGGTAAAAAGCGTGAGGCCGAGTCGGCGTTCCGGTAAACACCAACCCGGCCTCACGTTGCAAGAGTGAAATATGGAGCGGTTAGCTCCCTAGCAGACACCTCTGAAGGCGCTCCGCTTGCAGTAGCGGATCCCCATGGGTGTCCGGGATGCGATCGATGAAGGCCTGAATGTCCATCGCGTCAACCACTCCGTCACCGTTGAAATCGCATTCCACCTTCATATTGGCGGTCGTCACCGCCCCGGCGTCTGCGATTGTCTTCGGTGAGTCGGAATGGACGGCCGCGAGGCCATCCTTCGCCATTTCATCGAACGCTCGAGTTCCAAAGAGGCTTGGCCCAACGAACACGACCGCAACCGCCGCCGCGGCCGCGAGCGGCAGCGCCACCCGCACCCACCGGTAACGGTTTGACGCGAACGTCGCCGTTCGCGAACCGGCCGACTGCCACGGATAAACCTTGGCGGCGACCGCGAAGGCGCCTTCGCGATGGGCTTGGCCCAGCGTCGTTAGCAATCCTTCGAGTGCCTGTGCCTGAAGAGCCATTACGAAACCTCACCCCTTATTGACCTTCAGGCCCTTCCTGCGCAGAAAAAATCTCGGAAATTTCCAGCCCCTTGGCGGTCATGCACCGTCGCAAGGCCTCCATGATTGCCGGAAGCCGCTGCGACCGAAGCGTGGACTCCGGAATCCTAAGTTCTTCTGCGATAACCCTTAACGTCGCTCCATCAAAATACCTCCGCCGAACGACAACGGCATCTTCCGGCGACAGGCGTCCCATACATTCGTTCAATCCGCTCAGAAGCTCCGCCTCCGAAGCAACCGTTTCCGGGCTTTCAAACGATATACGCTCATCCGGACGGTCCCCGGTCGTCGTGGGTGACTTGCGACAATGCTCCCGGTACACGTTCTGCACAATGCCCGCCATCCACACGACGAAGGGGCGGGACGAGTCATAGGCCCGGCGCTGCTCGTACGCCCGACACCAGGACTCATTGAGAATTTCGTCCAGCCAGTCCGACCGGTGGGAAACGCGCCACGCCACCAATCGCACCCTTTCATGGCAGCGGTCATACAGCCGGGCGAACGCCGCTTCGTCCCCCTCCCCGAGGGCCTGTTCGAGTTGTTTTTCAGATCGATCGCCCATGTGCTGTGCCGGTTGATCCCCGACCCCGCTCCGCCATGGGGCAAAATGGAGCCGGGCCGACGGAGCAATCCCGACATTATGCGGAAAAACGCGCGGTGACAAAGGAGGGCGCAATTCCCCGCCGCTCGGCGTCGAATCCCGTGCATCCCGCACAAGTCCCCCAACCCGAAAAACGCCGCGCGCTCAGAAAGAGCCGATTGCGGATTTCGGCGGGCCTGCCTGCGTCATGAACCGCCGCCGGTTGACACCGGGCCGCCACGCCGAGTTTGCAAAACTCACAGCGCGCGGCACGCCTTTTGCCCTTTATTTTGAACCTGCTACACTGCGAACGGCGACGCACTCCGCGCCGCCGTTTGCTGGGGCAAGTGGCGTGCGGATGCGCGGCGACCCCGCCACGGATTCATCCGCCGACACGGCTCATCCCGCAGCCAGGCTGACGAGAGGCGTTGATGAAGATTGCAATCCCCAAGGCCACCTTCGAGGGAGAACAACGCGTCTCCCTCGTCCCCGAAACCTGCACACGAATTAAGAAACTCGGACTGGAAGTCCTCCTTGAAGCCGGGGCGGGCGCAGGTGCCGGCTTCCCCGACCACGAGTATGAGGCGGCCGGCGCACGCGTGATGGCCGACGGCTCGGCCATGATGCAGGAGGCCGACATCGTGGTCATGCTCTATCCGCCCACCGAGGCGGAAATCTCCCGCATGCGCTCCGGCATGACGCTGTTCTCCATCCTCAATCCGCTGATTCGCCACGACGTCACCCGCCGGCTTGCCCAGCGCGGGATCACGGCCCTGGCCATGGACATGATGCCGCGCATCAGCAGGGCACAGAAGATGGACGTCCTCAGCTCCCAGGCCACCGTCGCGGGCTACAAGGCCGTGCTGCTCGCCGCTTCCGAACTACGCAAGATGTTCCCCCTGCTCATGACCGCCGCCGGCACGCTGACCCCCGCGAAAGTGCTGATCCTGGGCGCGGGCGTTGCCGGCTTGCAGGCCATCGCCACAGCCCGGCGACTTGGTGCCGTCGTTGAGGCATTCGATGTTCGGCCCGCCGTCAGGGAACAGGTTCAGAGTCTGGGGGCCAAGTTCGTTGAGGTTGAGTCCCCCGCCGCCGACGCCGAAGACAAGGGCGGCTATGCCAAGGAGATGTCCGAGGCATACAAACAAAAGCAGGCCGAAGCCATCGCCCGCCATGTAAAGGACGCGGACGTGGCGATTTCAACGGCCCTGATTCCCGGCAAGCCCGCCCCGCGATTGATCACGTCTGCCATGGTCGCCACCATGCGACCCGGCTCAGTCATCATCGATCTCGCCGCAGAGGCCGGAGGCAACTGCGAGCTGACGCGGCCGGGCGAGCGCGTCATGACGGACAACGGGGCTCTGGTCCTTGGGCCCCGCAATCTCCCATCGACGGTGCCCTATCACGCCAGCCAGATGTACTCGCGAAACATCGCCTCCTTCCTTCAGGACCTCGTCAAGAACGGCCAGCTCACGCTCAGCATGGAGGACGAGTGTGTGGCGGGCACATTGATCACGCACGGCGGACAGGTCGTGCATCCGCGAATCAAGGATTTGATGGAATCCGCGACGGCCTGACGCCGAGCGGCCCCGAGCAAGGACTCTAGACCATGAACCCTCTTGCGATTTCACTCCTGCTTCTGGCCAGCGCCGAACCCGGCGCGGCTTCTCCGGCCGCCATGTTCGTCACGGCCCTGACGGTCTTCGTGCTCGCCACATTCATCGGCTTCGAGGTGATCACTAAGGTGCCGCCGACGCTGCACACGCCGCTCATGTCCGGCTCGAACGCCATCTCCGGGATCACCATCATCGGCGCGATTCTGGTGGCCGGCCTGAAGCTCAATTTCATCACCAGCTTCTTCGGCGTCATCGCCATCATGTTCGCCATGATCAACGTGGTCGGCGGTTTCCTCGTGACCCACCGCATGCTCGGCATGTTCAGGAAGAAGGATTAAGCCTTGTCTTCGGAAATCAACAATATCATCTACCTCGTGGCCGCCGTCGCGTTCATCTTCGCGCTCAAGCGACTCAGTCACCCGCGCACCGCCGTCCGGGGAAACCTCATCGGCGCGCTCGGAATGCTCGTCGCCATCGTCATCACCATCCTCATCGCCATCGACGACCCGGACATCTCCGGCCTGGGCTACTGGCTCATCGGTATCGGACTCCTGATCGGCACGATTGCCGGCGCCGTTTTCGCCGTGAAGGTCCCCATGACCGGAATGCCGCAGATGGTCGGCCTCTTGAACGGCTTCGGCGGCGGCGCTTCGATGCTGGTCGCCGCGTCCGAACTCGTCGCCACTCTCCCGGACATTCGCGAAGCCCTCTCCTCCGGAACCATCAACACCGCCCTGTACTTCTTCGTCGGCTCCACCATGGCGGCTGGCATCATCGGGGCCGTCACCTTTTTCGGAAGTCTCGTCGCCGCCGGAAAACTCCAGGAACTCAAATGGGTCCCCAACGGAAACGTCATCCCCGCGCAGCAGCTTGTTAACGCCCTGTTGCTGCTTCTTGTCCTCGCCGGCGCTGTCTGGGGCACTTACGACCTCACCAAGGTCTGGGTCTTCTGGCCCATCGTCGTCATCGCTTCGGTGCTCGGCATTCTGCTCACAACCCCCATCGGCGGAGCCGACATGCCGGTCGTCATCTGCCTGCTCAACTCCTATTCCGGCATGGCCGCCGCCGCGACCGGATTCGTCATCAACAACAACGGCCTTATCATCGCCGGCTCCCTGGTCGGCTCTTCCGGGATCATCCTCTGCCAGATCATGTGCAAGGCCATGAACCGATCCCTTGCCAACGTACTCTTCGGCAAGCTCGGAACCGCCGACGCCGCCGCAAAGGGCGACGATGTCTACGCCGGAAAAGTAAAGTCCGCCTCCGCAGAGGAAATCGGCATGCTCCTGGAAAGTGCCCGCCGCGTCGTCATTGTTCCCGGCTATGGAATGGCCGTCTCCCAGGCCCAGCACGCCGTACGCGATCTTTCCAACGCACTTGAGGCCCGCGGCGCCGAAGTTGAGTTCGGCATTCATCCCGTCGCCGGACGCATGCCCGGCCATATGAACGTGCTCCTGGCCGAAGCCAACATCCCCTATGACAAAGTAAAGGAGATGGACGACATCAATTCGTCTTTCGAACAGACCGATGTCGCAATCGTCATCGGCGCAAACGACGTCGTGAATCCGCTGGCCCGCACAGACCCGAAGTCTCCCATCGCCGGAATGCCCATCCTCGACGTCGACAAGGCCCGAACCGTTATCGTCGTAAAGCGAAGTCTCAGCCCCGGCTTTGCCGGCATCCCCAACCCGCTCTTCGCCGCCGACAATACGCTCATGTACTTCGGCGACGGGAAGAAGGCGATTCTCGATCTGGTGGCGGCGCTCAAGGCGGCAGCCTGACTCCCTTGTCCGCGCGCCGGATTGCCGGCCGCAATCAAATCCACCTTGCAATCCGCAGGAATCCGGGCAAGCATCTCACCCGACGCGCGCCTATCCTTCAGTGGGATCGGCGGATGTCGTCTCAGTTCATGATTTGTGCCCCGAGGCCGTCGATCAAACGCGAATGTCCACCGCCTACCTCTGGCATCCCGTCTCGCTCGAACACGACACCGGCGTGCACGTCGAGACCATCGCCCGCGCCGATCGAATGAACCCGGCCAACATGCGCCGCCTCGTGCCCGATCTGAACGTCCGGCCCGTCGAAAAACACGACACCGTCGAGTGGATCCTCACCGTCCACGAGCGCGCGTATCACGATTTCGTCAGCGATGCCTGCATCGCCCGCCACCGTCTGCTCGACGAAGGCGACACGGTCATCTGCGAGCGAAGCTACGATGCCGCCCTCGCCTCGGTGGACGCCGCCCTCACCGCCGCCGATCTCGTCATGTCCGGAGAGTGCCGCACCGCCTTCTCCGCCATGCGCCCCCCCGGTCATCACGCACTTCCCGGCCGCGCCATGGGCTTCTGCCTCTTCTCCAACATTTCCATCCTCGCGCGGTATCTCCAGCGGCGCCACGGCATCGGACAAATCGCCATCGTCGACTGGGACGTCCACCACGGCAATGGCACCCAGGCCATTTTCTACGACGACCCGAGTGTCTTTTTCGTGTCACTCCATCAGCATCCCCTCTGGCCGGGCTCAGGCATGCGCCACGAACGCGGCGAAGGGCCCGGCATGGGATACACCTTGAACATTCCGATCCCGCCGGCGACCCCCGAAGCCGAGTACCTCGCCCGGTTCGACGCCGAAGTCTTGCCCGCCCTGCGAAAATTCGCGCCCGAGTTCATCCTGATTTCCGCAGGCTTCGACGCTCACCGCGACGACCCCCTTGCGAATCTCATGCTTACCGAGTCGGCCTTCGCGACCCTCACCGACCGCGTCTCCGAGGTCGCCGCAGAGACCGCCGGAGGCCGAGTCATCAGCGTCCTCGAAGGCGGCTACAACCTCGCCGCCCTCGAAAAATCCACCGCGGCCCACATAATGGCCCTCGGTCGCTAGCTGCCCGGCCTGAAAAACCCTCGCAGCATGCGCCGGCGATGCCCATTGCCCTCGCGCATCCCCCTGGCACGCGCCTTGCCACACTGCCCGGCAACTGAACGCCCCGCGGGCCGCCCGGCGCGCCCCGGATCATCCGCACTGGAGAAATCATGGCCCCCGGAAACGATCCCACGCGCGTCCTCATCCTCGGTGCCGCCGGTCGAGACTTCCACAACTTCAACTGCTGTTACCGCGAGGACCCGGGCTGTCGCGTAGTCGCCTTTACGGCGACACAGATTCCGAACATCGACGGCCGGGCATACCCCCCCGAGCTCGCCGGTCCACTCTACCCCCAGGGAATCCCGATTCATCCGGAAATCGAACTGGAGGCGCTGATCCGCGACCTGAGGATTGACCTCGCCGTTTTCAGCTACTCCGACGTGCCCCATGCCTATGTCATGCACATGGCATCGCGCGTCAGCGCCGCGGGGGCCGACTTCGGCCTCATCGGCGCCGCCCGGACGATGTTCCCCTCCCGCCGCCCCGTCGTTGCCGTCTGCGCCGTCCGCACCGGCTGCGGAAAGAGTCAGACCACGCGGCTCGTCGCTGGAGCGCTCCGCGCAATGGGCAAACGCATCGCCGTCATCCGCCACCCCATGCCCTATGGCGACCTCCGCAGGCAGGCATGCCAGCGCTTCGCCACCCTTGCTGACATGGATCAGCACGAATGCACGATCGAAGAACGCGAGGAATACGAGCTTCATATTGCGAACGGCAATCTCCTTTTCGCCGGAGTTGATTACCAGCGCATCCTCGCGGCCGCCGAAGCCGAGGCCGACGTCATCCTCTGGGACGGCGGCAACAACGACACTCCCTTCTACAAGCCTGACCTGTGGATTACCGTCGCCGATCCGCATCGGCCCGGCCACGAACTTGCTTACTACCCCGGCGAGACCAATTTCCGCATGGCCGATGTAATCCTCATCAATAAGGTCAACACCGCGCGTCCGGAGGACGTCGCGACGATCGAATCAAACGCCGCGGCCGTCAACCCGCGTGCAAGGGTCATCCGCGCCGACTCCGACATCCTCTGCGACGCCCGCGACCAGATTCACGGCAAGCGCGTTCTCGTTGTCGAGGATGGACCGACCCTCACCCACGGCGAAA
Organism: Planctomycetota bacterium; assembly: GCA_003576905.1. Taxonomy (GTDB): domain Bacteria; phylum Planctomycetota; class Phycisphaerae; order UBA1845; family UTPLA1; genus UTPLA1. The sequence goes on from QEVG01000006.1 coordinate 62,828, forward strand.
TGCGCATCGGCGCGGCCCACGTCGCCGCCCGGAAGTTCGGCGCGACCCGGATCGTCGACCCCCGCCCCCACGCCGCGGGCTCCATTCGCGACGTCTTTCAAAAATACGGACACCTCACCGACATTCTCCCCGCCATGGGCTACGGGCGGTCGCAGATCGCCGACCTCGAGGCCACGATCAACGCAACACCCTGCGACCTCGTGCTCATCGGCACCCCGATCGACCTGGCTCTCCTGATCAAGATCAACAAACCGGCCGTCCGCGTCGCTTATGAACTGGCGGGAGCCGGTGCCGCGACACTCACAGAACTCGTCCGCGCGCATCCGCGGCTGCTGTGACGAAGGGCCGCCGCCCCCTTGCTGCTCCCATCGATAACGCCCTTTTCTCCACCCTCCCGGCGCGGGCTGGCCACGATAAAACGGCGACTTTACCCATTTTCCCCGCCCGTTCCGGCCGGGCTCAACGCTCTCCGTCCATGTAGCAGGGTGCGCTGCCGTGCGGCGGGTGGTATAATGGGGTCGGTCGGGCCCAACTCCCGCGCAGAGCGTCCCCGGTAACTCCGCCTCGCCCGTCCATTGGAAGGAGTTGTCAATGTCGGCCAATAGGATCACTTTCGCCTTTGTTGCGCCCCGCCGCGTATTCTTCCATGGCTACGCGGCCATGATTGCGTGCATCCTCTCCGCTCCCGCCGCCGCTCAGGTTCGCTTTCAGATCGTCAACGCAAATGCAGGCATCAACGGCCAGGCCTGCGCCGACGAATGGACCTGCACCGGCTTTGCCACGCCCCTTACCCAGCCCTGCGCACAGGTCGGCTTTTCGCCCAGCGTAGCGGGCCATGAATATGGCATCCAGTGCTGGGCGCACGTCAAGGACTGGCAGAATCCTCCCGGCCCGTTCTGCCCGAATCCGCCCACTTTTATGGAATCCGACATACTCGCGCATGCATTCATCGACGGCGACAATACCAGCCAGGTCCTCTTCGAATGGCGAAATCTCGCACTCTCTCAGAGCTTTGACGACACCGAATTCGCCTCGTCCGACATCACCCTCAACGCCGCCATCGACCTCCAGATCGTTGACCCCAGCGCTCCGCCCGGAAGTCCGGTCATCGTCTATTACTCGTGGAGCGCCTTCGGCGGTGCGAGCCCCGAGCACGATTGTCCGAGCTTTCCGGTCCCGCCAGGCCACGTCGCCTGCCCGCCGCGCCTCAACATGGAGGACCTGGCGTGCGCCACCAACTCGCTCTTTGTTGACGGGCTCGAAGTCCTGGCCGGCCGCTTCAACCTCGGCTCCGGAATCCTGCTCGAGGACTGCAACCTCAATCCCATTCCGCCGATCGGGTGTCCCGCCGGCATTCCCGGCTTCAACTCCAAGGACGATCAATCCGGCGTCATATGGTCCGCCGTCGGTAGCCAGATCAACATCTCCCTCCTCTCCGCCGTGGAGGCCCATCTGCGCGATCCCGTTCGCGCGGGCGTCCCTCCGCATGTCGGGCGCAGCAACGCCATCTTCCAGGGCAAGCTGCGAATCACAGTCGGCCATCCGCCGCCCCCGCCGCCCCCGCCGCCCCTTAACCTCCAGGCCGCGGAGTTCTCCGTCGACATCGGCTCCGACATGGAAATGAGCGACACCCTCACGCCCGGCGGAGCGCAACTCTTCGACCCCGGCGACGCCTACACCTGGGGCGGCCCGCCCCTCGCCTGCGCCGAAAACGGCGTCCGCGACGATGCCGCCATCTTCGGCGCCGATCCCTGGCCCGTGCCGCCGGTGCCCGCTCCCGGTTGCCTTACGGTTCTTACCGGCGCGCCCGTCTGCTCAGGCATCTGGAACCCCAGCGGCTACTTCGACCTTGACGGGCACGACAATCTCGACGTGTCGCTCGCGCCCGCGCTGGGCGCCAATCTGGGGCCGATCGGGGTCTTCCCGTCACAGTGCATCACCACGACCGAAAGCCTCGCCGTTTCCTTCGATGACGACGGCGCGGAGTTCTACGCCGACCCGGTGTGCGAAATCCCCACCCAGTCCGATTCGCCGAACTTCTCGAACATCTACGGCACCCTGCTTGGCCGCGACGAGGTGCTCGCCATCGACGCAATGGGTCTCGTTTCCCCGCCGCGGGCCATTCCGCTGGGGCCCTATCCGATCGCGTTGGAGAGCATGGTCCACCCCAGCCTCGCGCCCGATCCCGATTTTCTGAACCCCGCCTTTGACGACGACGTCGACTCACTCGACATGATGGCCGACGCCACAGTGTGCGACGTCTTCTATTTCTCCTGCGACAACGAGGCCGCCAGCTTCGATCCGAACACCGGAAATATCCTCGACCCCGGCAACATCTACCAGGCCGTGGCCGGCGGCTCGCCCCTCGTCGTTGTGGACCACGCCCTGCACATGGGCCTGCCCGACGGCGTCGACATTGACGCATTCCACTTCGCGTGGCTCTACAACGACCGCCATAACGCCGTTCAGCTTGTCCTCCTCTTCAGCGTCGACGACAACGACCCGATCACCCCGGAAGACGAGTCCGCCGGCCTCGACCCCTCAATGGTATATGCCTCGTTTCTCGACGGCGGGTACTACGAATTCTTCACCAGCCCCCTTGGCGAGGATATCGACGCCATTTCGACCTGGCGGCGGGAATCTGCCCCGCCGCAGACAATGGGCGCATGCTGCCTCGCGTCCGGCGGGTGCGCCGTCATGACCCAGGCCAATTGCGTGACCGTTCGCAACAACGTCTGGCGCGGCGCCGGCACCGACTGCTCCGACGCCAACCAGAACGGCGCCCCCGACGTCTGCGAATGCCGGTTCTGCAAGGGCGACGTGAACGGTGACGGACAGATCAACGGCCTCGACATCCGGCCCTTCCTCGACTGCCTCATCGCCGGCATCGGCCCGAACTGCGGCTGCCTCGACATGGACGGCAACGGGACGGTCAATCAGGCCGACGTCGAACTCTTTGCCGCCACCCTGATTCTCGGTCCGCTCCTGCCGTGCCCCTGATTCGGCCGCCGCCGAGTTCCGTTAACAAGGCGACCCCGAAGCGGCCGCTAGGACATGAAAACTCTCGCCACCGCGCTGAAGAAGAAAAGGCGGGCGCGCAGGCAGTAGATGATTCAATGAATCCGGCTCACGACTGCGTGAGCCGGATTTTCTTGCTGGAAGCCCCTCTTACCACCCAAATGGATTGGCTCCGGGTAGACCCGTGCCCAAGTAGCCAGAACGGCTCATCGACGGGAGCAGTATCTGCAACATTCCCGAGTAGATTCAGTCAAACGTAACGCGCCATTTGCCCTCCGCGCGCCAATCTCTTTGCCAACCCTTGTGCCGACCATGAGTTAACGCCGCATCACGGCAACAGAAAACATGTGGCACAGATCGTGCGAGCCTTTACCATGCGAGGACTACAATGCCGGAGGGGTTGCGCGTCTTTCTTCGCTGGAAATCGCCATGTCAACGACTGAGCAATTGAGTGGTTTGCCTGCGTTCGGTCACATGTCCGCCGGACTTGAATACCTGAACGACACCTTTCAGCGGTCCGTTCTTTTCTGGGATGTACTGCGCCGGCGAGGTAACAACTATCTGAAGCACAAGGAACGGGGACAACCGCCGGTGCTCCAGTTTGAGTATGAAACCGTGATTGATGGGAGAACCCTCGAACGGCCCGTTAATTACGCCCTGCTCAGGATCAAGGCCCCGCCGGGCCAGGCCGTCGATCCGTCCAAAAGACCCTACGTGATTGTCGATCCTCGCGCAGGCCACGGCCCCGGCATAGGTGGCTCGAAGCATGATTCGCAGGTAGGCGTCGCCCTGCGCGCAGGACACCCCGTTTATTTCGTAACGTTCTTTCCCCAGCCCATGCCCGGCCAGAGGCTTCGTGATGTCGCTGCGACCGAGGCAATGTTCATTGAAGAAGTGGCTCGCCGGCACCCGGAAGCGCAGGGTAAACCCTGCGTAATCGGTAACTGCCAGGCCGGCTGGGCGGTGGCAGCGCTGGCCGCAGTCAGGCCGGAGATCATGGGGCCGGTCATTCTCAACGGCGCCCCGCTCTCATACTGGGGCGGCGCCTCGGGTCAAAACCCAATGCGTTACGCCGGCGGCCTGTTGGGCGGACAGTGGCTTGAATCCCTGGCCTGCGATCTGGGTCACGGCCTGTTCGACGGCGCCCATCTGGTCGCTAACTTCGAGAATCTCGACCCGGCAAACACGCTGTGGAAGAAGTACTACAACCTGTATTCGAAGATTGACACGGAGCCGCCGCGGTTTCTGGCGTTCGAAACCTGGTGGGGCGGCTTCTTCATGATGAATCGGGAAGAGATAGACGCGATCGTTTCCGAGCTTTTCATCGGAAACAAGCTTGCGGCCGGGCAAATCGCCGCCACCGACGGCCCGACTGTCAATCTGAAAAACGTTCGTTCGCCGATCGTCGTATTCGCGTCGCGAGGCGACAACATCACGCCTCCGCAACAGGCGTTGAACTGGATCGAGGACGTCTACGGCGACGAACAGGCGATCATCGCCAACGACCAGGTAATCGTTTATCTGCTGCACGAAGACGTCGGACATCTCGGCATTTTCGTTTCCGGGCGGGTTGCCGCCAAGGAACACACCGAGTTGGTCGGCACACTCGATATGATTGATGCCCTCCCGGCAGGACTCTACGAAATGATCATCGAGCGAAAGGACGCCAATGAGAAGCTCGGCGATCTGGAATCAGGCGAATACCTCGTGCGATTCGAAGCCCGAAGGATGGACGACATACGCTCGCTGGATGATACGCGAAAGGATGAAGATACCTTCCAGACAGTTGATGCGGTATCGCGGGTCAATGACCAGCTATACAAGACATTTGTGAGCCCGTGGGTACGCGCGATGGCCACACCCCAATCCGCAGCGATCCTTCGCGAGTTCCATCCCCTCCGATTCCAGCGTGAATGGCTGTCCGATCGCAATCCTCTGATGGCCCCGCTGGCTCTTGTGGCCGACGCCGTACGAGAAAACCGCCATCCCGCGGGCGCGGACAACCCGTTCGTCGCGATCGAGAAGCTGGCCTCGGACGCAATCGTTCAGGCGCTCGATTCCTTCCGGGATATTCGCGACACATGGAGTGAGGGTGTCTTCAATTGGATGTATGGCCCCTTCGGCTTCGGCGCGATTTTCCCGCCTCAACCGCGGCGACCGGCGAGCGAATCCCCGCCGCCGGAGAAGGGCGCCCTCGACGAAAGGTGGTTTGAATCCGGCGGCATCCTGGCCGCTATCCTGCGGATGATTGCCGCCGCCGTAATCGAAGTCGGCGTTTTCGACCGACGATCAGCCAAAGTCTTCAATGCGCTGCTTGCAAGAAGCCAATTCAAGGCAATGAAGACCGAAGAGGTTCGACGACTCTTCAAACAGCAAGCGCGGCTGCTGCGCCAGGATCGCGAACGGGCCCTGAATGCCCTGGCCGCGATGATGCCAAGGCAAGAGCAGCGACGCATCGCCGTCGACGTTGTCCGGCAGATTCTGCTGCTTGATCCTGAGGACATTCGCGTAGACGCCCCCTTGGCCAAGAAACTCTCAGAGGTCCTGCAGCTGGACTTGCGTGAGTTGCCCCGGCCGGCTGAAGTCGCCACTACCTGAAACACGACAAGACGTCCGTAAGGAGATTGACATGAGTGCCACTGCAACAACCAACGCGCCGCCGGAACGCCGCACCGACGCCTACATGGAACTGCTGCGCCGTTGCAAACCGCTGGAACCCGCAATAACGGCCGTGGCGTTCCCCTGCGAGGAGTCGGCACTGGCCGGCCCCGTAGAAGCAGCCAAGGCAGGTCTCATTAGTCCTATTCTTGTCGGGCCGCGCCAGCAGATTCGCGCCGTCGCCACGTCCGTCGGGCTCAACATTGATTCCTATGAGATCGAAGATGTACCGGACGCCCATGCGGCCGCGGCCCGGGCGGTTGAGCTCGTGCGAACCGCCCGCGCCGAGATCCTGATGAAGGGAAGCCTGCACACCGACGAACTCATGGGCGCGGTCGTCGCCTCCGCGACCGGGCTGCGCACCGGGCGGCGGATCAGCCATGCGTTCGTCATGTCCGTTCCCACGTATCCCAAGCCACTGATAGTCACCGATGCGGCAATCAACATCGCGCCAACCCTCGATGAGAAGCGGGACATCTGCCAGAATGCGATCGATCTGGCCCACAGCCTCGGACGGGACATGCCGAAAGTGGCGATCCTCTCCGCGGTGGAGACCGTCACGACTCGGATTCCCTCGACCATCGAGGCGGCGGCATTGTGCAAGATGGCGGAGCGCGGCCAGATAACCGGCGCGCTCGTTGACGGGCCGCTGGCGATGGACAACGCGATCAATCTCGAGGCCGCCCGGACGAAGGGAATCGATTCGCCTGTGGCAGGCGACGCCGACATTCTCGTCGCCCCGGACCTTGAGGCAGGGAACATTCTTGCCAAGCAATTGACATTCCTTGCGAAGGCGGACGCCGCCGGGCTGGTGCTCGGCGCGCGGGTGCCGATCATCCTCACCAGCCGTGCCGACAGTGTGCGCGTGCGCATGGCCTCTTGCGGTGTGGCTCTGCTGGTTGCACATGCACGACGGACCGGACAGAGCGAGAACAAGAGAACATAACCGACGCGAAAAGGAGGAGCGACCATGGCGGACATACCATCGCCCCCGCTTCTGGGAAAAAAGGCACTTGTGCTGGGCGTAGCCAATGAACATTCGATTGCGTTTGGCTGTGCCCGCGCGTTTCGAAAGGTCGGCGCAGAGCTGGCCATCACCTACTTGAACGAAAAGGCAAAGCCCTTTGTCGAGCCACTGGCGCGGCAGCTGGAAGCGCCCATCTTCGAACCGCTTGATGTTCAGAAGCCGGGACAGCTCGAAGCCGTCTTCGACCGCGTCCGCCGGACATGGGGCCGATTGGACATCGCACTTCATTCGATTGCATTTGCGCCGAAGGAAGATCTCCAGGGCGGACTACTCAACTGTTCGGCGGAGGGATTCGCGCTGGCCATGGACGTGTCGTGCCACTCCTTCGTGCGGATGGCAAGAATGGCCGCTCCGCTGATGACCGAAGGCGGGACCCTCTTTGCGATGAGCTACCACGGGGCGAACAAAGTCGTCGCCAACTACGCGGTCATGGGGCCGGTGAAGGCGGCCTTAGAGGCCACGGTACGCTACCTCGCTCACGAGCTGGGACCCCGGGGGATCAGGGTCCACGCCATCTCGCCCGGCCCGATCAAGACACGCGCCGCATCCGGCCTGAAGGATTTTGACCTGCTGCTGAACAACGCGGCGGATCGAGCACCGGTCGGAGAGCTTGTTGATATTGATGACGTGGGCATGGCCACGGCCTATCTCGCGACGGAGTACGCTCGGCGGATTACCGGCAACACGACCTACGTTGACGGTGGCCTGAGCATCATGGGTTAAGGCACCGCCCCCGCGCCCGACGGCTGGGTCGTCGAGGGTTTAAGCAAATGCGTGAAGCAATCATTGTTCTAAACGCCGGTTCTTCGAGCCTCAAGTTTTCCGTCTATGCGATTGCCGATCTGCGGCTTGACCTCCAGGCCCGGGGACAGATCGAGGGCCTGGGGACCTTGCCGAAGTTTAAGGCGAAGGATCAACAGGGCCGTCCTCTTGCGGAGCTCGTACTCGAAACTTCCGAGGAGCGATTCGGCCATCCCGAGGCATTCAGCTACCTCGCCCGCTGGATTCGCAGTGAATTCGGCAACGAACTGAGAGCCGCGGCGGTGGGCCACCGCGTCGCGCACGGCGGGGCCGAATTCGCCGCCGCCACGCTTGTCGATGCGGGTGTCATAGCCAGTCTGGAGAAGCTCATTCCGCTCGTCCCGCTGCACCAGCCACACAACCTGGCGGCAATCAAGGCAGTGGCCAGGATGCAGCCCGATCTGCCGCAAGTCGCCTGCTTCGACACCGCGTTCCACCACGGCAGAGCGCAGGTTACCGAGCGGTTCGGCCTGCCCGATGAATTGTTTCAGAGAGGAGTCCGCCGCTGGGGCTTTCACGGGCTGTCGTATGATTTCATCTCCCGCCGCTTTCGAAAAATTGCGCCGGAAACCGCTTCCGGTCGCGTGATCGTCGCGCATCTGGGCAGCGGCGCGAGCCTGTGCGCAATGAAGAACGGCCGAAGCGTGGACTCCACGATGGGGTTCTCAGCCCTTGATGGTTTGCCCATGGGGACGCGCTGCGGCAGCCTGGATCCCGGCGTCATTCTTTTTCTCCTACGGGAAGGATGGGATCGCGATCGCATTGAGGATCTGCTCTACAAAAGATCAGGACTTCTGGGGGTCTCCGGGATCAGCAACGATGTACGCGATCTTCTGGCCGCGAAAGAGCCGCGTGCCGCTGAGGCCGTCGAGTACTTCGTGTACCGCGTTGTTCGGGAAGTTGGATCACTCGCCGCCGCCTTGGGCGGAATCGACGCCCTGATCTTTACCGCGGGCATCGGTGAAAACGCCCCGCTGATTCGCGAAAGGGTGTGTGACGGGCTTGGCTGGCTGGGAATCCGCATCGATGCAGCGGCAAATCAATCGAATGGCCAATGTATCTCGCGGCCGGGCCGAGGGCCGTCGGTGTGGGTGATCCCGACGGACGAAGAGGGCGTAATCGCCGAACAGACGCAAGACGTTCTGCGATCGCGATCTGGATCGACCGCCGCCGCGCCCGCCGGCTCCGGTGGCGAGGTTGAACATGCTGTCAGGGGCGATCCACCCGGATGCCGGGAGGGGTGAAAATTTCACGCCGCCGTGGGCAGGCTCCGCTCCGTTCGCCCACGGCGTGTGCTACGAACGGTGGTGGACTAACATAGCAACTGGACAAAGCCTTGGGGAAAGGTCAGGTCGGCGAAACCAGCATGCCACCTCCGTCTTAGCGTTCGTTCCCGCTGGTCACGGCGCGTTCATACTCCGCAAGTCGTTGTTGCATCTCGGAGCGATACCCCTCCCCAATCGCCGGGAGAATCCGGACCGCCTCCCGCTGGGTGGCCGCCGCCGCCCCCGAGTTGCCGTTGCGTTGCTGCGCCAGGGCCAGTGTGTCTAGGTATCGCCAGAGTTGTACGCCTCCCGTCGATCTCTCAAGCTCGCACGCGCGGGTCGCCGCATCCAGCGCAGCCCGGTAATCCCGAAGTGATTCGGGCTTAACGGCAAGCATGTGCCAGGCGCAGTCGTTCAGCATCTGGGGTGTGGCATCGGCGCGCGCCGCGGCGGCCTTTACACCAACCAGCACGGCTCCGGTCTGCTCACGCCTGGACTCGGGCCAACCCAAAGCACCGTAAAGCCCCAGGAGGTTCGAAGCCGTCGTCACCGTGTCGGGGTGGCTCCCGCCGCGCACCTGCGCGGAGAGCTGCCATGCCTGGATGAACAGCGGCTCTGCCTCCGAGGTCCGGCCTAAGGCCCTGAGCGTGTCGGCGAGATTCGACATCGTGGCCAGCGTTTCAGGGTGGGCCTCGCCGAAGACCCGGGTGCGAGCCGCGAGGACCCGGCGCTGGACCGCCTCAGCCTCCATCGCACCTCCCTGTGCCAAGTGCACGCCGGCTAGGGAGCTTAGTGCCAGAAGTGTGCCGGGATGCTCGTCCCCACGGGCCTTCCGCCAGCCCTCGACTGCTTCTTCGAGCAGGGCCTTTGCGCCGTCCAGCTGGCCTAGTTCTACGCGCATCACCGCCAGGTTCACCATGGCGCCCAGCGTGTCGGGGTGCTCCGGACCTTGCACCCGGCCCTGTCCGTCGAGTACGCGTGATTGCAGCCGCTCGGCCTCGGCCAGGCGCCCCTGGCGAACATAGACCTGCGCCAGATTGTTCATCATCCCGATTGTTTCGACGTCCTCGGGTGCGCCGGAAGCGCGTTTGGCGTCCAAGGCGCTTCGAAATAGACCTTCAGCTTCCTGGTACCTCCCCTGCTGAAAACGCATCGAGGCCACGTTCCCCAACGTCGTGATCGTGAGGGGGTGTTTGTCGCCCAGCACACGCCGACGGATGTCCAGCGACGTCGTCAGATGCGCTTCGGCTTGCTCCCATAAGCCTAGAGCGACGTATGTGTTCCCGATGGTCCGGCGCAGCCGGGCCTCGACGAGCGGACGACCGGATAATCCCGTATCGATCGACTTGGCGGCGCTGTCCAGGACGTCGCGGACGCGCGTCTCGCGCCCGGATTCGGAAGGGTCCACCGACTCGAACATGTCGGAGAGAAACGATGTGACTGCCTCGGCCTCCTCGGCGTGAGACTGGGCGAGAAGGCGTTGCCGCTCGGAGCGGACCAGCCCGGCTATCGTACCCGCGACGCCCATTGCGAGGAGCACGCCGATGACGGCGCTGGTGAGCACGCCCGCGCGGTGGCGGCGGACGAACTTCCGCAGCCGGTACACCGCGCTCGGCGGCGCTGCGAGAATGGGCTCGCCAACGAGGTACCGGTGGATGTCTATCGCGAGATCATTAGCCGTCTCGTACCGCCGCATGCGTTCCTTATCCAGGCACTTCATGACGATCCAGTCGAGTTCGCCCCGGACCGTGCGGAGCAGTGTCGATGGGTCCGTGCGCCGGTATTGAGCCACGTCCTCAAGCGACGAGCCGTGGTCATCATTCCGCGGCTGAGCGGTGTCTGGTCTTCCGTGGGTGTGTTCCTGCCGGCTGGGCGTCCGCGGCGGGGACCACAAGCCGCTGAGGCGAAGGCTCGGTTTCAGAGGCTCGACTTCACGGATGATCCGCTGCATCTCCACGTAGGCGGCCGAGCGTAGGTGCTCCGAGGCAAAGGGCGGCGCGCCGGTCAGCAGCTCATAGAGTAGGACGCCAAGCGAGTAGATGTCTGTCCGCGTGTCGATGTCAGGCGATCCGCCGGCCTGTTCGGGGCTCATGTACTCCGGCGTACCGATCATCTGGTGGAACGCGGTGAAAAGCGTCTTCTCGGTCAAGCGGTGGTCAGTCGCCTTGGCGACGCCGAAGTCGATGACCTTCGCCACGTGACGTCCGTCTACCATGCCCACCAGTACATTGGACGGCTTGATGTCGCGGTGGATCACGGCCTTCTGGTGGGCGTGCTGGACCGCGCCGCAGACCTGCGCGAAGAGGTCCAGCCGCTCGGCGACGCTCAGTTTTTCCCGGTCGCAGTACGCTGTGATCGGCTCACCCTTGACGAGTTCCATTACGAAAAACGGCCGGCCGCTCTCCGTCGCCGACGCATCCAGCACACGGGCGATGTTGGGGTGGTCCATCATCGCCAGGGCCTGCCGCTCGGCCTCGAAGCGGGCGATGACCTGCCTCGTGTCCATGCCGAGCTTGATGATCTTGAGGGCTACGCGGCGGCGGACCGGCTCCTGCTGCTCGGCCATGTACACGTCGCCGAAGCCGCCCGTCCCGATTTGCTGAAGCAGCTTGTACGAGCCGACCCGCCGGCCGCTCAGGTTGTCGTCGGAGCCGGCGGGAGGCTGAAACAGCGGCCCGAGCTTGTTGGCCAGGGCTGCGTGCAACCGGTCCAGAGACTCAGTCGGCAGTTCGTCTTCCATGGTTGTGTTCTCCGGAAAGCCGCGCCCGCAGCCAGCGTTTCGCCTCGCGCAGGTCGTTTTCGACGGTTGTGTGCGACAGGCCCGAGAGTTCCGTGATCTGCGCCTGGGTCAACCCGGCGAAATAGTGGAGCTGGATGAACTCATGCCCGCGCGGATCCGACGCCGCGAGCTCTACGAGTGCGTCGTTGAGGTCCAGCACGTCGATCCCGGACTCCTCAAACACCGCCAGCACGTCGTCGAGCGGTACCCGGCGGGCGTTTCCACCGCGCTTGTGCGTCGTCTTCGCGCGGGCGTGATCCACCAGGATTCTCCGCATGGCCTGAGCGGCGGCATTGAGGAAGTGATTTCTGTTTTCAATCGTGTGGAGCGCTTCCTCGTCGAAGAGCCGTATGAGTGCCTCGTGCACCAGGGCCGTCGGCTGGAGCGTGTGACCCGGCCGCTCGGCCCCCATGAGGCCCCCCGCCAACGGACGGAGTTCATCGTAGACCAGTGCGACCAGCCGTTCGCGAGCAGCGCGGTCGCCCGCCCGTACGGCCGCGAGGAGGACCGTTGCGGTAGCACGACGACCGGTGTCCATCAGGGCATGCCTCCAGGGTGAATTGCGAGAAAAGCCTTGGGGCTCCCAAGCTGATTCTCGCAGTTAGATGCGCGGCCGGCAATGGGGCCACCGCTTTTCAGACGCAGAATGGAGAATGACATGACGTCGCGGAAATCATCGGTCTGTTTGGCCACAATGAGCTTGCTTCTCGTGGCCGGCTGTCCCATGGACGGCCTCGGAGGTATGGACCCGCTCGCCTACGCGATCCCAGACGGGACATACGCAGGAAGATTGAGCCTGACGGCATCGTTCTGGCAGTACGGCGTAGCCGACGGACAGGACTTCGACGAGTGGGATGCCACGAGAACCTTCAAAACCGGCGACCTGATCAATAAGGTGACGGGCGACTGGTTCTATCCCGGCGACCGGGACACGCTCGATCTCGGATCTTTTCAGGTCGCTCGCGTTGTTACGGATGTGGAGCAGTTCGACTGGGGCTACCACGTACTGTTCGAGGTGGCGGGAAGTTGGTACGACGTCCCGGTGTCCGGAATGCAAGAAGCCGATTACATCCTTGAGAACGACGGCAGCGTCTCGGTCCAGGACACAATGGAACTGTCTTCGCTAACGCAGTACGACGGCGGGGCCTGGGAGATCGAGGTCTACGTCGAGGGCAACCTGATCCGCTCCGAAGGCGGAAGTGGTGGCGATGCCGGCGACGGCGGAAACGACGTCGGAAATGGGCTGCCGCCATGGTTCGACGAAAAGTCGGGCAAGGTTCGGCAATAGCACCCGACTGTTCGCATGATTGCATTCGAGCCGCGGAAGATCAACGCTCGGTCGCGAGTCTGGCAAGCGACGAGAACTTCGAGATCTGCCTTGATGTACCGCTTCATGAGAGATCTAGGCGATACGCTTCCAGGCGGATTATCGCAGCGATCGTACTGAGCCAAGGGGGCCTCGGCGATCGAGCGTTTCCCGCAGCGAGACTGACTTGTGAAAAAGGGCGAGGAAACCGTGGCCCTGCGGGCGGGCGTTGCCCACGTGCCGGCACACTTGGCGCGTTTTGAAGCGCCGGAGACGCGACGAGAATGACGACATCGTCGCTGATGAGGGGCTTCACAAATGGACATTACGACATCGCCACGAGCGTCGAAGCGGCCTCTCGCCGCCCACCGGACCGACGCCAAATTAACGAAGGGCGTGGGAGGTGGGACATAAGGCCATCACGCATGCGGCTGACCAACGGCTCTCGCGTCGCAGTGATCGGCGGCGGCCCCGCGGATTCACTGACCAGTTACTTCCTGCTGGTCATGGCAGGGCGAGCCGGCATCAAGCTGGCAGTCGACGTATACGGACCAAAGGAGTTCCACAAATCCGGCACCGGAAGATGCAACATGTGTGGGGGCGGGGTATCCGAATCGCTCGTTCAGGCGCTGGCGGCCGAAGGGATCAGGCTGCCCGACAATGTCGTGCGTTGCGGCATCGACTCATTCGTGCTTCATACGGAGCAAGGGGATGTCCGCATCGACACTCCCACTCGGGAGTAGCGGATCGCGTCGGTGTATCGTGGCGCCGGACCGCGCGGAGAGGGACAGCCATCGATGAATGGGCACTGACATTGACGAGAGTCGGTAGGGCGGCTTGGCCTCGGCTTTGTGCGGCCAGACTCTCTCCCCTTCGATGGTTGCATGTTTCGACGTTTCCCCTGCGCGCACACCGAGCAAGCAGTACGGTCATAACTCGCGAGAACGAGCCGGCGATTGCGCGGACGCCCCCGCGTCCATTGCCCCGCCCGCTCCGCGCCCGGAGGGCGCCGGAATGTTTCTCACACGAAATCCGAGAATCACCGTTCGCGCCCCGCACTGTACCAAACCTGAGAGCGTTCAGGTTGTTCAGGTTTCATTCAGCCTTCCTGCGCAAAAAACGCGGTTTTTCAGGATAAAAATAATTTGTGCATGCCCCCGTTCAGGTTTGCTTATCCGGGACCAGCCGCCCGGGCGCCGCGGCCCGTCATCGAACCGGCACGCCCGCCTCCGCGACTTCGACTTCGTCCGCGATCTCCGCGTGCGTTGCCAGCGTGTGCGCCGCCATCGCCAGGAAGGCCGGGTATAGCTTCTTCACCGCCCGGCGGAACTCGTCCGTGTCGATCTGCTTGATGATTCCGGCGACAGGCAGGAAGTCCTCCTTCCGCACGACCTTCTCGTCGGAGAGAAGCGACCGCTCGGCAAAGTGGTATCCGATGGCATCGCCTTTGGTCACGCGAAGAATCGACCATTTCTCGATCGAGGCGAACTGGCGATAGACGCTGACGCGGAACCGCACCCGAAGCGCGACGTCGGCGCCGATCTCCTCGATCAGCTCCTTTTCCACCTGCTCAACAGTCCGACCGTCGACCGTGCCGAGGATTAGGCCCGTGTCGCTCGACGGCTCGATGACAAGCAGCCGGGGAACACCGACGTCCGTCCCCGCCACGTTGAAGGCGTGGGCGAGGTCTGTGTGACCCGGTTCGCCGAACTTGAGCTTGCCGAACGCCTTGGCCGACCGGACCTTCTCCTGCGGAACGAGTTCGAAGCCCTCGTCTTTCAGCCGATCGACGAAGTACCGGTGCATGTCATCGGGCAGTTCCTTCCGCAACGCTTCGTCGATCTGGATGCGGATGCGCCCCGCACCTGCCATCGACGCCGCGAAGCCGATGGGGATGAACTCGTGAATCACCACGCCCGGCTGATTGTCGGCGAGCGATTCCAGCTTCTCGGTGACGTACTCGACGGCAAACTCGACGAGTGCGACCTTGCGGAAGCCCCTGGCCGGCGGCGCCTCGGGTTGATGCTCCCAGTAAGTTCCAGCCGCGGCCCTGACGCTGGCCGGATCCGTCAGCTTGGCCTCGCTCAGCTTGACCGGGGGCGCGTGGCAGCCGGCCGAAAGACTCGAAACAACCAGGATCATCCATGCCGCATTCCGATTCCGTATGGCCATTCGAAAGAACTCCGTTGTCACAGGTCGGCGGCGAAAACCCGCCGACCATGCATGCGTACCGTCCTATGGAAATACCGTTGGCCGCGAGCCCTCGACCCGCGCGCCCCGGTCGTCGCGCTCACGCAATGGGAATGAGTTGGAACCCCTCCCCGAAAAGAGCGTTGTACCACGCATCATTCCCGGCGCACAGACCGCCGCTCCGCCCTCTCGACCGCGCGCCGCCCCTTTCGTAATATATCGGCCGCCAGGTTGGGGATTCGACAAGCCCTTGGCACGATGACACACCCCCGGGAGACCGCACCATGCCCAGTCCGCTCAAAGGCCGCCATTTCGTCAACATGAACGATTTCAACCCGGACGAACTCAGGCTCGTCCTCGCGACCGCCGCCGACGTCAAGAAGAACCCGGGCGCTTACCGCGACAAGTTCTCCGGCAAGACGCTGGCGATGATCTTTCAGAAGCCGAGCTTGCGGACACGCGTCTCTTTCGAGGCGGGCATGACCCGCATGGGCGGCCATGCCATCTACCTGTCCCCGAACGACATCAGCATCGGCAAGCGCGAGATCACCGAGGACATCGCCATCGTCCTTTCTCGCATGGCCGACATGATCATGGCCCGCGTCTTCGGGCACGACATCGTCGAGGACCTCGCGAAGCACTCACGTGTGCCGGTGATCAACGGCCTCTCGGATCACGAGCACCCGTGCCAGATACTCGCCGACCTCCAGACGATCCACGAGCGCAAGGGCAAGCTCGCCGGACTGCGCTGGGTCTATTGCGGCGACGGCAACAACGTGGCCCACTCGATCATGCTCGGCGGCGCGCTCGCCGGCATGCACGTGACGATCATCAGTCCCGATGGCTACAAGCCCGCCGGGAAGGTCGTGGAAGCGAGCCAGTCCATCGCGAAGAAGACCGGGGGGAGCGTCAGCGTCAGCGGCGACATGCCCGGCGCGGTGAAGGGGGCCGACGTGCTCTACACCGACGTCTGGGCGAGCATGGGCCAGGAGGCCGAGGCGGCGGAGCGCAAACGCGTCTTCTCGGGTTACACGATCGACATGAAGGTGTTGTCGTTAGCAAACCCCGACTGCGTCCTGCTCCACTGCCTTCCGGCGCACTACGGCGACGAGATTACCTACGACGTGACGCGCACGAAGAACTCGGCCATCTTCGACGAGGCCGAGAATCGAATGCACGCCCAGAAGGCCCTGATGCTGCACCTCGCCGGCGCGGTCTGATCGAACCGCACTGTCGAATCTCGCCTACAAGGGCGGCTTTCGGCATCGCCGCGTGTTGCACGGCGGCTCGTCGGACGAACAGCCGTTCCAACCCGCTCGGGGGGCAGGCTTTGCCCGAGCCGCACAGACCGACCCCGTTTTCGGACGGCCCGCCCAAGGCACTGCGTGTGCAAAGGCTTGTTCCGCCGTGACTTTGGAGCATGAGCCATCGACTCGGTTCCCGCACGAATCGGCCCGGCCGCCCCGCGTAGAATAATTGGAACGCCCCGTGCCCACTATTGCGGGCAAGAGCGTTCAGTGTCTCGAGCGAGTGGGGGAGGGAGAGATGGCCAAGGCATTCCTGGGGCTTACCAGCCTTGCACTACTGGCGTCGATGGTAATTGGCGCCGGGTGCGCCGAGCCGGAACCGCCGCCCCTGGTGGCCCCGACAACCAGTTCCCTGCTTTTCGGCCGGGAGCGATCTGCCCCGATGGCCACCCAGATGGGCCGCAGCAACTGGCCCTCGACCGAGGGGGCCTTCGAAAGCCCTCAGGACACCTATTTCGTCGAGTATTACCGCGATATTTTCGGCGGAAACCTGTTCAACGAGCAAAACTACCCCCGCCGCCAGTTCACGAGCTTCCGCGTGGGTGCCACACAGAAATAGCCGCGATCTTCCGAACCCCCGTCCCTGGCGGGCGTATGAAGATTGCTCCTGATCCTTGGTTGCTTCTTTCCTGCGAGCGGGCCCGACCGGCAAGACGCCTGTCGGGCCCGTTTTTTTGCAACGCGCCGGGGCGGGCCTTTGATCCTGCCTTACCGGTGGCGTATATTTCCCCATCAAGGTTTCCACCCCGCGAGTACGCGGCTAGAAAGCACATACGTGGATATCTCCATCCTCTGCATCGGCGACGTGGTCGGCAAACCGGGCCGATGTGTTGTCTCGCAGGCCGTTCCCAGGCTCGTCAAGGAGCGCGGAATCGACTGCGTCATCGCCAACGTCGAAAACGCCGCCGCCGGCTCGGGCCTCACCGAACTGCTGTACAACAAGTTTCTCCGTTACGGCGTGCATCTTATGACGCTTGGCGATCACATCTATCGCAAGGGCGAAATCATGCCGCTGCTGGAAAAGAGCGCGTGCGCCGTCCGCCCGGCCAACTATCCTGCTGAGTCCGTCGGCCACGAGGTGGCGATTCACCAGACGGCCAAGGGGCCGAAGGTCGCGGTGATCTCGCTCATGGGCCGCCTGTTCATGCGTCCGCCCTGCGACTGTCCGTTCCACGCGGCCGACCGTGTGCTGGCAAAGCTTCCGCGCGACGTGAACATCGTCGTGGTCGACATGCACGCCGAGGCGACGAGCGAAAAGGTGGCGATGGGATGGTATCTCAACGGTCGTGTGAGCCTTGTGTTTGGCACGCACACGCACGTGCCGACCGCGGATGAATGTATCCTCGATCGCGGCACCGGCTATATCACCGACGTCGGAATGTCCGGCCCCTATGACAGCGTGCTGGGACGCCGGAAAGACCGGATTCTCAAGTACCTCATGTCCGGACTGCCGTCCCCGTTCGACGTCGCCACCGACGACCCGCGGATGTGCGGCGTTCTTGTGACAGTGGACAGTGACACAGGAAAGGCACATCGCATCGAACGCATCCGCGTCGATGGAACACCGGGCGCCGGCGACGACGGCGATTGACGACCGTGCAACGGGAAAACTTTTCGAGTCCAATGACGGCTCCTTACGAAATCGCCCCCTACTCCGACGTCCATCGCGACGCGATGATCTCCGTCGTGCAGACGGTCTACCGGGAGTACGGCTTCACCTGGGAGGCCGACGGCTACCATCGCGATCTGTACGCGGTCGAAGAACACTACCTTCGCCCCGGAGGAATGTTCTGGGTGGCGCTGCACGGGGCGCGCGTCGTCGGTTGCGCCGGCGTGACGCTCCACGACCGGGAATGCGAGCTTCACCGTCTCTACCTGCTCCCCGAGTGTCGCGGCCATGGCCTTGGGCGCCGATTGCTGGAAACGACAATGACCTACGGCCGCGAAAAGGGCTGTCAACGCATGATTGCCTGGAGCGACGTGCTCCTGAAGGACGCACACCGCCTTTACCTGAAGATGGGCTTCGTGCAGGAAGGGACGCGCATCTGTGACGACCCGGACCAGGCGACCGAGTACGGCTTCTGGAAGGAGCCGCTGTGAGCAAGCGAAAGCCGCCGGGACGACCTCCCTTCGACCCCCGTCGCGCCAAGGGCGCGCCGACCGAGCCGATCTTGTTCTCGCAGCCACCTGCCGACGTGTCACCGACTTCCGGCGCTTTGCCCCCCGAGGCCGCCGCCGGCGCTCGCGCCCCCGTCGCGGAAGAGCCGTTGGTGCTCTCGGTGTCGGACCTTACGCGGCTTGTCCGAGACGCCATTAAGCGTCAACTACCCGGCACCTTGTACGTAGTCGGACAGATATCAAACATTTCCCGGCCCGCGGGCGGGCACATCTACCTCACCCTCAAGGACGAGGAGAGCGAGGTACGCTGCGTGATGTGGCGATCGGACGCCGCGTTGCTCAAGTTCGCCCCGGCCGACGGGCTGGAAGTCATTGCCACCGGAGAGGTCGATGTCTACGAGCCGAGGGGGCAATATCAGTTCTACATCCGGCGACTTGAACCACGCGGCGTCGGCGCGCTCGAGTTGGCATTCCGACAACTTAAGGCCAAGCTTGAAAGGGAAGGCCTGTTCGACCCGGCCCGAAAGCGGCCGATCCCCGCAATTCCGCGGCGTGTGGCGGTCGTCACCAGCCTCACCGGGGCCGCAATTCGCGACATCCTGCAGACAATCAACCGGAGATTTCCCTGCATTACCGTGTACGTGTATCCGGTCAAGGTGCAGGGCGAAGGCGCGTCTGCCGAGATTGCCGACGCAATCCGAAGGCTGAATGCCGCGCGTGAGTCACTCGGCGGGATCGACGTGATGATCGTCGGGCGGGGAGGCGGCTCGCTCGAAGACCTCTGGGCGTTCAACGAGGAAGCCGTCGCCCGCGCGATTCATGCCAGTGCGATACCGATCATCAGTGCCATTGGGCACGAGGTGGACTTCACGATTGCTGATTTCGTCGCCGATCTGCGGGCGGCAACGCCGACCGCAGCTGCGGAACTCGTGGCGCCGCTCCTCGTGGACCTGATCGGCGGCCTCGATACGCAGGCCCATCGGCTGATGCGGGCCGTGCTGGGGCGCGTGGAGACCTGCCGGGCGCAACTTGCGGTCGTCGAGCGGTGCGAGTGGTTCCGCGATCCCCTCAGTCGCCTCGGCCAGAAGCATCAGCGACTCGACGAGACCACGGGGCGCCTCCGCCTGGCCATGTCGAAGCGGCTCGTGGCATGCCGCACAACGCTTCACGACACGGAGGTCCGACTGACGCGCGTGCGTCCGGAGGTGCAGCTCGCCCAGCGCCGCGAGCGCCTTGCAAAGATTGAACATCGCCTTCGCTGGGCTCTGGGTCATTGCAATCTGATGAAGGAGCGCAGCCTCGCGGCCGCCGAACTGCGGCTCAAGGCATCTTCGCCCGATCGCCTGACCCACACCGGGCGACTCCTTCTCGGCGAACTCGACGGCCGGTTGACGCGGGCGGTGGCCAGAGCACATGCGGACCGCGAACGGCTCGTATCCGGCATGGAGGCTCGCCTTGCCGCGGGAAGCCACGAGGCGATCCTGAATCGCGGTTTCACCATCACCCGACGGCGCGAAGATGGTAAGATCGTGCGATCTTCGGCCGATGCCGCGCCCGGTAACCGACTCGTGACGCGCACGGCGCGCGGGGAGATCGAAAGTCGGGTAGAATCGACGCCCTCACCCGAGAGTACCGAATGATGTCCAAGGCTGAACCGAGCTTCGAAGATGCAATGAAACGGCTGGAAGCGATCGTCCAGTCCATCGAACAGGGAAAGATCGGGCTGGAGGAATCCATCAGGCAGTATGAAGAGGGAATGGCGCTCATCAAACGCTGCCGAACAGTCCTCTCAGAGGCCGAGATAAAGATCCAGCATCTTCAGGCGTCCGGCTCCGACGGCGTTCAGCAGGCTCCACCCGCCGCTCACTAGCGCCGACCTGCCGTGCGAAAGGCCGTCGAGCTTCATTCGATTCCCGGGGCACTTTCCACTGGCACCGCCAGGGCCGTTCGTTCGTTTTTTTTGAAACTTCCGACACCTCCAGTCCTTGATGACGGATCGCGCCGCTTTCCGCTAGAATGCACTGCTGCTATCGTACGCCCCCGGCGTTGGTTGCGGCCACATGGCCGCGGGGAGTTTCTGGAGCAGCCCGAAGTGAGCGTCGCCGCGCGTGTCGACATACCACATGATCTCGACCGGGCCGCCCGGTTGGTCAACGCGGCCATGATTCGCTGGCTTCAAGGTCCCGCCGAAACGCCGCTGCGGCTCCTTGAGGCAATGCGATACAGCCTTGAGGCGGGCGGTAAGCGGTTGCGGCCGGCACTGGTTCTGTGGTCCTGCGAGCTGTGCGATGGCGACTCGGCAAGGGCCCTGCCCGCGGCCCTGGCGATTGAGTGCGTGCATACGTTCAGCCTGATACATGACGACCTGCCGGCGCTGGACAATGACGACTTTCGCCGCGGCCGGCCGTCAAGCCACCGTCAATTCGGCGAGGCGACGGCGATTCTCGCGGGTGACGCTCTGTTGGCACTCGCCTTTGAAATCATCGCGACCGACGTCACCGATCCGGCGGCCTCGGTGGTCATGATTCGCGAACTGGCCGAGGCCACGGGCTGGCGCGGCATGATCGGCGGCGAAGCGGCGGACATCGACGGGGAGGCGCGGCCGCCCGAAGCCGCCCTGGTCGGCACGATTCACGCGGCGAAGACCGCCCGGCTGATTGAAGCGGCTTGCCGGCTGGGGGCCATGGCGGCCGGGGCGGACAAGGATTTGACGGACTTGCTCGGAAGGTACGGCCACGAACTGGGTCTTGCGTTTCAGGCGGCCGACGACCTGCTCGATGCCACCGGGTCCGCGGAGGTACTTGGAAAACCGGTCCGCCGGGACGCGGAATCCGGCAAACAAACGTACCCGAGAGCCGTAGGACTGGAGGCCGGCCGGCGCATCGCCGAGTCCGCGGCCGAACGGGCCATCGCGGCCGTCGCCCCGCTGGGAGATCAGGCAGCCAGGCTCTCGGCCCTTGCCCGATTCGTCGTGGAGCGCAACAGGTAAGATCGTGTCCGGGCCTGGCGAAACAGGGCCAATCGGCCGGCACGTGGAGAACGGATTTCCATATATGACGCGAATTCTTCCGACCGTGACGGGACCCCAGGACCTCCGAACGCTGACGCGCGATCAGCTTGTTCAGCTCGCCACCGAAATCCGAGAGCGGATCATCGAGGTCGTGGGTCGGAACGGCGGCCACCTCGCCAGCAATCTCGGCGTGGTCGAACTGACCATGGCCCTGCACTGCGTCTTCGACTTCAAGACGGACCGCCTGTTGTGGGACGTCGGTCACCAGGCGTATGTTCACAAGCTCCTGACCGGGCGAAACGCGCGGTTTGACACGCTGCGAAAGGCCGGCGGAATCAGCGGCTTTCCCAATACTGCGGAGAGCGAATACGACCTGTTCAACGTGGGCCACGCGGGAACGGCAATTCCGACCGCGGTCGGCATGGCCCGCGGCGCGTCCCTTGTGGGCGAGGATCGTCGCGTCGTCGCGGTTGTCGGTGACGCAAGCATTTTCAACGGGGTCGCTTTCGAGGGGCTGAACCAGGCGGGCACGCTGCGGCGTCAGCTTCTCGTCGTGCTGAACGACAACAGTATGGGCATTGCGCCGACCCAGGGCGGAATGGCCGAGTACCTCGCGAAATTTCGCGTCAGCACAGTGTACGAGGACCTCAAGCGCGGCGTGAAGCGATACCTGCCCCAGGTGCCGGTCATCGGAAAGCCCGCATTCAACGCCCTTGACCATCTCAAAGATGCCTTCAAGGCGACACTGTCTCCTCACCAGATCTTTGAGCAACTCGGATTCGTGTATGTCGGACCGACCGACGGCCATGACCTTGAGCACATGATCGAATTGCTTCAGCTTTTGAGAGACGTGCAGCACCCGGTCCTGCTGCATGTCCACACGCAGAAAGGAAAGGGAGCGGAATGGGCGCTGGCGGATCCGACCAAGTTTCACAGCCCCAAGCCATTTAAGGTCGAAGGGTGCCGGGTCGAGATTCAGAAAGGCGGCGTCAGCTACACGGCGGCATTCGCCGACGCGCTTATCAAGCTCGCTCAGGAGGACACGCGCGTCTTTGCGCTCACTGCGGCGATGCCCGACGGCACCGGGCTGAACAAGTTTCAGCAGTTGATCCCCGAGCGCTTCCTCGACGGCGGGATTGCCGAGAGCGCGACCGTGGACATCGCCGCGGGGATGTGCAAGGCGGGGGTGCGTCCGGTTGCCGCCATCTACTCCACGTTCCTCCAGCGCGCCTTTGACCAGGTCTTTCAGGAAGTAACGCTCCAGGGGCTTCCGGTCATTTTCGGGATCGATCGCGCCGGGCTGGTCGGGGGCGATGGACCGGTTCACCATGGGTTTGCTGACATTGCGTATCTGCGCGTCATGCCCAACATGGTCCTGATGGCGCCCGGCGACGGACCTGAAATCGAGGCGGCGCTTCGACTGGCGCTGAGCCTCGACACGCCCAGCGCGGTTCGATACCCGCGCGACACCGTGCCCGAGCCGCTCTTCAAAGACGGAGCGACACCGCCATTCGAGCTTGGCAGATCGGTTCGACTGCGCGAGGGGCAGGATGCGACAGTCCTTGCCTACGGTTCGACATGTCGCGCGGCGATGGAGGCAGCGGGCCAGCTCGCGGCCCAGGGTATCGAAGTTCGGGTGGTCAATGCGCGGTTCGCGAAGCCGGTCGATCGGGTGATGGTTTCAGAATCAATGACGCGCGGCGGACCGGTGGTCACGGTTGAAGATCACTCGGTCGCCGGCGGATTCGGCTCCGCCATTCTTGAGGCGGCGCGCGATATTGGCCTCGCGGCGAATCACGTAGTCCTCCTCGGTATTCCGGAGAACCGATTCATCGCGCACGGCTCTCGCGCCGGGCAACTGGCCGAAGTCGGCATCGATGCGGACGGGATTGCCCGGGCCGTCCGCGAAGCGCTCGGTGCCCCGCCGACTGCCGGCGGCGCGACTCTTCAGAGACACCGCGATCTTTCCTATGTTCCCACGGTGGACGAGACGTAGGCCTGGACCTGCGTGAACACGGGCGAAGCCGCAAGCCAAGTAAATCGACGAGCCAGCCTTCCGGCGCATAAAAAAGCCGAGGCCTTGTGGGCCCCGGCCTGGTGGGAAGACCGCTCGGGCACCCTTGGTTGGTGCCCTTGCGGGTTGTGGGCATGGACCGCGGACGCATTCTCGACGCAGGTCCGCATTCGACCCCTCCATTCGGACCGTTCGAAACTGGGCTTGATAAAATTCCGACCTACCTGGCGCGGGCCCGCAACTCCTGCTGACTCGAAGGACCGGGTCCGAAATAATGGCCCTCGGGACATGCCCCGGCGAGGGGTTCGGCCATCCCGGGGGGGCAGCCGTGGCGTAGCGAAGGACAATCCAGTAGTATCCGGTGCGACACTGCTCAGGGAGGATTTTTGAAGTGCAGGGTTCGGGCTCTTTCCTCGCGGAGTTCGGCTCGTCAATCTGGATGGTTATCTCGCGCAACTGGGCGCTGGTATCCATCCTTGCGACACTTCTTCTGCTGGTGGTCGTCCCCGCCCTGATCCTCGGCAAGTACCTTCGCATCTGCCTCAACATCATCAGCGACACCCTTCCCCCCCTTTCGGTGCCGCAGGTGGGTTTCCGGCCCATACCGGGCGAGGAGCGAGACTTCTACGCTTCTGACGGCGTCCGGCTTCGCGGTATCTTCATGCACCCGCCGCCGACCGTGGAGCGACGCGGGCTTGTCATCTTCGCGCCGGAGTTCAAGAGCAATCGTTTGAGCTGCGCGCGTTATTGCCGTCCGCTCATCATGGCGGGTTACGACGTGTTCTCATTCGACTTTCGAGGACACGGAGCGAGCGCGGCGGAGGAGGGGTATACGCCCCGGCAGTGGGCCAGCGATCGGGAAGTTGCCGACATGCTCGGCGCGATTTCCTTCGTTGAGCAATGGCTCGAGGAACAGGGCCGGCCGATCGAGATCGGGCTGTTCGGCATCTCGCGGGGCGGCTGCGCGGCGATCCTGGCGAGCGAGCGCTGTGCGTCAGTCTCGGCGCTGATCACGGACGGCGCGTTTTCGTCAGACTGCACACTGGAACACCTGATGAAACGCTGGGCCAAGATCTTCGCGAAAGTGAAGTTTGTTTATGAGAATCATCCACCCGAGTTCTGGCAGTTTCTACGGTGGGCTCTGTTCCTGACCTGCCGGTTCAAGTTCAAGTGTACGTATCCGTCCGTTCGCAAGGCGCTCACACGCATGATTCCGCGCCCCATGCTGTTTATTCATGGCGAACGCGACAGCTACATCCCGGTCGAGCTATCGCGGCTGCTTTATGCACTCTCGGCTCAGCCGAAGTATCTATGGGTCGTCGGCGGGGCGAAGCACAATCAGTCGGTGGACATCCAGCCCGAGGAGTATGCCCGAAGAACCGTCGAGTTCTTCGACCGCTACCTTGCCCGGCGCGAAGACACCGGAAACATGTACGCCGAGGGCCGATTCGTCGAGTTCGCGCTCGGCAGGCTGGCCCGGCGCAACCGCCTTGCCGCCACCGACGAAACCGGGCACGAAACCGAGCGAGAGCCGCCGCGGCGCTCGCCCCACGCCGATGAGGCTCCCGCAGAGCGACCGCCGGCACTGGCGGCGACCGAAGAAGCCACCGTAAACTAGCGACGCCACAACGAATCACTCTCGGAGGACGACGCCGGCGTGCCGCATCGATCGCTGCTGGATTCCATTTTTGCCCGCATTGGAAAGCTCCACGCGGGAAGCGTCGCGCGCCGGTTCTTCAAGGCGGTAGGCCGGGCGCGGGCGGTCCAGGAGGAGCTGCGCGCGGCGCTTGTCGCGCGGGCGGCCGAAACAGCGTTTGGAAGGGACCGGCACTTCGCCCGAATCCGCAGCTACGCCGACTTCCACGCGAATATTCCCGTGCTCAATTACATGGATTTCGCGCCCTATATTGACCGGGTGCGCCGCGGGGAGACGACGGCATTGATTCCCGCCGGCGAGCGCGTGCTGATGTTCGCACTGACCAGCGGCACAACCGCGCAACCCAAGTACATCCCCATCACCCAGGGCGTCCTTGCAGAATGCCGGCGCGGATGGAACATCTGGGGGCTGAAGGCGATTCTAGACCATCCGCCCTCACTTCTGCGGCACATTCTTCAGGTCACCAGTTCGATGCACGACCATACCGCGCCGTCGGGTGTTCCGTGCGGCGCGATTACCGGGCTGCTCGCGGCGACCCAGAAGAAGCTGGTCCGCCGCTATTACACGTCGCCCGCGGCCGTGGCGGGGATTGAAGATCCGACGGCGAAGTACTACACGATCATGCGGCTCGCGGTCGCGCGGGACGTGTCGTGGGCCGTGACCGCAAGCCCGGCAACGCTGCTGCTCCTGGCAAAGACGGGGGACGAACACAAGCGCCAGTTGATCCGCGACATACACGATGGCACCCTTCGAGAGGATATCGAAGTCCCGCGGGAAATCCGCGAATCGCTGCGTCCGCGGCTTGCGGCCGATGCGGCGGCGGCGCGGCGGCTGGATGCGATCGCGTCGCGCAGCGGCGTCCTTTACCCGAAGGACTACTGGCGGCTCGATTTCCTCGCCCATTGGACCGGCGGAACGATGGGGCTGTATCGCTCACAGTTTCCGCGCTATTACGGGAGTCCACCGGTGCGGGACATCGGGCTCATCGCCAGCGAGGGGCGCATGTCGATCCCCGTCGCCGACGAAACGGCGTCGGGCATCCTCGCCGTCACTTCCCACTTTTTTGAGTTCATTCCCGAGTCGGCCTACGGCGGTCGGCAGCCCGCAGTTCTCCGTATGCACGAACTCCGCGAGGGCGAGACCTATTTCGTGCTGCTTACCAACGCGAGTGGGCTGTATCGATATGACATCGGTGACCGCGTGCGGGTCACTGGGTGGGTCGGCGAAGCGCCCCTGATTGAGTTCCTGTCGCGCGATGCCCACACGTCTTCGATGACGGGCGAAAAGCTGACGGAAGATCAGGTCGTCGGGGCTATGAAGGACGTTTTTGGGGAGGTGGACCCCATCGCAGAGTTTGTGCTCGCACCGCGTTTCGGCGAACTGCCGTGGTACCGGCTCTACCTGGAGACCGCGGACGCAACGCGGCGGCCGGGCCTCGCGGAAAAGTTCGATCTTGCGTTGTGTCGCGTGAATCCCGAGTACGATTCGAAGCGAAAGTCGCTTCGACTTGGGCCGGTGGAGGTGGTCCCGCTTCGGGATGGAACCCTTGCCGAGCGCGATCGACGCCTGCGCGTGCAGCGGTCGCGGACCTCCGAACAATTCAAGCATCAATACCTGCTGGCATCGCCGGGCGCCGATCGTGATCTTGAATCGCGCGCGCTTCATGGAAAGAAAGATGAGCCGGTGAACGGCTGAAGGGCCGGCTCAGTACTTTTCCCTGGAGGACGGCGCGCCTGCGGTGGGATTGCCCTCGGCGGGCTGTCCCCCTTTGGCCTCCTTGAGGATCTGAACACCCGCGCTGGCGCCGATGCGCGTGGCCCCCGCTTCGACCATCTTCTTGAAGTCGTCATAGCTGCGAATGCCACCGGCGGCCTTTACTCCCATTCGCGTGCCCGCGACCGCCTCGCTCATTAGGGCCACGTCGTGGGAGGTCGCGCCGGTCGAGGCGAAGCCGGTGCTGGTTTTGACGAAATCCGCCCGGGCCCGCTTGGCGAGGTGACACGCCCGGACTTTTTCGTCGTCGCTCAAGAGCGCGCACTCAATAATCACCTTGCAGATGGCGCGGCCGTCGTAACAGGCGTCGACCACGGCCTTGATATCGCGGTAGACCAAGTCATCATCGCCGCTCTTCAGGGCGCCGATGTTTATCACCATGTCGATCTCGCGCGCCCCGTCGCGGATTGCCTTGCGCGTCTCGAAAGCCTTGACTTCCGCTACGTGCGTCCCGAGCGGAAAGCCCACGACCGTGCACACCGCCACGCTCGATCCCTTGAGAACATCCGCCGCCGGCTTGACCCAATTCGGGTTGATGCACACGGACGCAAATCCAAACTCCAGCGCTTCGCGACACAGCTGCTCGATCTGCTGCCGCGTCGCTTCGGGCTTCAGAAGCGTATGGTCGATGTACTTTGCCACGTCCCTGGGAATCGGTCCGCCGCCCGGCCCCATGCCGATGCGATCGGCGCCCATGCCGATCAATCCCCGAACCGTGTCCGGTCCCTTCTCGGCGCATCGGCCGTGGCAATGTTCCCCGCAGCAGGAACACGAACTTCGCGCGGGCCAGCCGTCCCGGCCAAGCAGTTGTGCGATGCGATCCGCAATCCGCTCGAGGTCGGCGCTGGAAAGCTCCTTGAGATCAGGAATCCGGCGAAGTACATCGGGGGTCATGGTGTGAGGTTCCTCGGGGCGTGCTTGCGGCGGCGGCGTCATGCCGGGGATCGCGCCCGTACCGATGATACCGCGCTCGACCTCCTCAATCATGGCCACGCGGCGAACGTGGCGATCCACGGTGCAGTCTACGCTCAAAAAGGTCTCGACGATCTGCTCGGCCAGGCTGGGTCCGATTAAACCGGCCCCGAGCGTCAGAATGTTGGCATCGTTGTGTTCCCGGCTGTTTCGAGCCGATGAAACGTCGTAGCACAGCGCCGCCCGGACGCCCGGAAACTTGTTTGCGACCATCGAAGAACCGATGCCCGCCCCATCGATGATGATGCCCCGGGGGCACTTGCGCTCCGAAACGAGCCGGGCGACGGACGCGGCGATTCGAGGATAGTCGGCCGGGTTCTTGTCTTGCGTGCCGCAGTCCTCGACGGACCAGCCCTGGCCGACGAGGCGCTTCTTCAGATGCTCTTTGAGGTCGAAGCCTCCGTGATCCGATCCGATCGCGATGCGCCTGTCTGTCACCTTCGAACTCATCCGCTCAAAAGCCTCCGAAACGCGCCAATCACGCTATTACCAGCCGTGCCGACACGGGCGTCAAGGTCGTGGTCGCACCAGCTTTTTTGGCATTCGCAGGACAAAAAGCGATTATACTGGAACGGGTATCGGGCCGAAGCAGAGCGAAGTGGTTCGGAGTCACGAGCCGCCGTCCTTTTAGGAGCAGATCGCAATGTCGGGGCCGCACGGTGAGCATGCTCAGCGCCAGGTCGTGTGCCTGGTGACTGACGAAACGGCGACCGATCGAATTCCCTCGGCCCTGCGCTACCTTCAGATAGGACTCATTGACGAAAACATCGAGGTTCTGCTGGTGGCCCCGCGCGACGAACGCAGCGATTCAGTAGCAACCGGGCCGACCACCCTGATCACCTATCGGCGCCCGGCGTGGCCCCTGGAAACCTGGTCGCGTCATCGAATTACTGAGATAGTTGTCGAGAAGGCTCAGTCGCTCAAGCCACCCACGCCGTTGCTGGTGCATTCGCTCAGTTCGAGTTGCGCCCCGCTGGCGGCGGGAATTGCCGCCGCCCTCGAAGGGCAACTCATCATGACCGTGTGGTCCCCTTCCGATGCGAGCCTCCCGCAATTGCAGCAGTCAGTTGATCGCGCCGCGCTCCTGATCGCCCCTTCGGCGGCCGTGGCGCGCGGCATTCACGGCCGGCTGCCCGTGCAGCGTCCCGTGGAAGTCGTACCGCTGGGCGTTCCGGTCGCGTCGGGCGCGGCCGCCTTTCGCAGCGACGATCGCTCGCCGACGCTCCTGTTCGCAGGCACGATCAACGACGACGAAGGGATCGAATCCATGCTTCGAGCTGCGCGGATCGTCATGCAGAAGCACCCCAACCTGCTCGTATTTCTGGTAGGCAAGGGGCCGGGCGAGATCGCCGTGAGGCACCTCGCGACGAGCCTCGGGATAGAGGACCAGGTCATTTTTACGGGCCGCCTGGAGTACCTTCGCCGCGCCCTTGAAGCCGCCGACATTTTCTGCCTTCCGAGTGCGGCAGAGCCGTTTCGGGAGGAGATTCTCCATGCCATGGCATGCGGGCTTGCCATCACCGCCGTTGAGGCAAGCCCGTACGACGGCCTTGAACACGGTCGCACTGCACTGCTTTATCGCGAAGGGGCCGACGACGCCTTGGCAGACCACCTGCTTACCCTGCTGGACGGCCACGAACAGGGCCGCCAGCTCGCCGCCGGCGCCCGGGCTCACGCGATTTCACAGAACTCAGTCGCCAGAATGGTCGCGGGCCACACGCGAATCTACCGGCAGCTTGATCGCCGCGAACGAACGTTCTCGATCGCCGCGGGCGGCGGCGGCGCCGAACCCAGCCGCGTTGACGGAACAGCTCCGCCGCCTTATTGATCCGGGGCGTCAGGAGACGACATTGGCGTGGATGGGGAAATGTCCTTGCGCATTTTCTGAATGATCTCTTCGATCATCTGGTCGCGCGATTCGAGTATGTCCGGGGGCAATTCGTCGGCGCGAATAAGAAACTCCAGACTGTAGCCGCCGTCCGCCCCCGGCACCACAATCTTTCCGACATATGGCGACGAGCGACCGGCGGCGCGCTTGCCGCCCTCCTGTAGCGCATCCGAAAGCCCGATGCGCACGACCTCGCGTTCGATTTCGTATTTCAGCCCTGTTTCGGCGCAAATGAGCTCGAGGGCCTGCCGTATGGAGGCGGACTGAAGCAGCAGCGAGTAACTCTGCACGGTGGACTGCGGAAGCTTGAGCATCATGCCGGGCTCAAGAACGAACTGCGTTTCCGCCTTTTCGGAGAGATCGAGCAGGACGCGGGCCAGCGGCATGTTTGCATACCGCGCGGAAATCCTGCGGGCGAGGCGATTGGCGATCTGGGCCTGCTGCGTGCGAATCACGACGGCATCGCCGTTTGGAAACCACACCCAGCCCAGGGCCCCGGTGGCCACTTCGAGCATTTCGGCCACGCTTCCGCGCCCGCTGCGCGAAAGCTGATGCTCAAGCATGTTCGCGGCGTCGACCTTGCTCGTGATGCGGAACTGAAGCTTGAAGTTGCGAAAGGTCTCGGGGGAAAACTGCGTCTCGTTGCACCGCTGGAGGAGCTTGAGATCGTCCCAGTTCGCCCGGCGATTCATTCGCTTCAAGGGATCGGTCGCGAAGACGAACACGCCGCCATCGCGGATGTCATACGTCATCCCGAGAGGCGCGAGGACCTGCGGAAGAATCTCGCGCAGGCTGGCGTGCGACACCGTCACCTTGGCCAATCGCGTCTGCGCACCCCAGGGAAGCAGCTCGAGTGAGGGCTCATCCGCGGAGATCCTGAGCCCGGTCTGGCGGCCGATGTCTGCAAGGGCATCACCCACGGCCATATCGCTCACGCTGAGCGACTCGATCTTCTGATCGAGGGCCTGGG
The DNA here is from genome assembly GCA_003576905.1 of Planctomycetota bacterium. Lineage (GTDB taxonomy): Bacteria > Planctomycetota > Phycisphaerae > UBA1845 > UTPLA1 > UTPLA1. The sequence continues at coordinate 93,581 of QEVG01000006.1, forward strand.
CAACCGCGGCGTCAGCGGATGTGGCAGCAACGGGAAGCGGCGCCTGCGCGGAAACCGGACCCGCAAATACGAGTAAGGCGAGCAGAAGTGTGAGGAATCGCGTCATCCATGCCTCCGTCGGTGAAATCGGGATCCATCCCGGGCCAACGCGCGCGGCCCGATCGCAATTGCCCGGCCGCCCTTCGGAGGGCGTCAGTATAGCAAAGCCGCGTCCACGGCGTCTCCGTTTGGAATCGGCTGCCCGCCCGAGGCGATCACCAATCCAGGTCCATCGTCAATCTGTTCGACACTGGCCGAAGAGGACATGTCAAAGGAAATGGAGACCTTGCCCTCGGACTGCGGAGCATCGAGCGCCACGCGGACAAAGGACTGCGCCGAACCGGGCGGATGGCCGACCGGCAGCATACTCTCCGTGCCCGGCTGGCGAAGTATCAGAAACAGCGCGGCCGCCGCAGCGAGGGGAATTCCCGCGCCGACGACCCAGCGCGTCCAGCGCCCGCGCCGCAACGTCCGCGCTTCCTCGCGAACGGCGCCGGAGACCCGGGAGCGAAAGGCGTCCCAGTTCACCGCGGGCATGGGTCGCAGCGAATCGTGCAGCCATTCGTCGACTTTTTCGAACTGGCGGCGAAGAGGCTCCATACGCGGGCCGCTCATGATCAGTTCGCCGGCGGCGGCGGGATCAATAGCCGAGTCGGCGGCCAGGGAAGCCTGGTACGCGGGTTCGTCACCTACTCGCCGTGAGACAGATTGCCGAAAGGAGTTCAGATCCACCGTCTCAGGCAAGGCACGGAAGCCGGTAAGGATCCGGGCCAGCTTCTCGTACTGCCGCGACAGCGCGGCCGCGTCTTCGCTTGAAGCCAGGGCACGAGTCAACTCGGAGAGCTGGTCGGGCGGGAGGACGCCGTCCAGACGGTCGACAATCAGTCGTTCAAGATGTTCGGGCACTCCCGACATGACTCACTCTTCCAGGTATTCAGCCAGCCGGGCCTTCAGGGCCTTGCGGGCCTGGAATACATTCCACTTCACCATTTCCACGCTGCATTCCATGATCTCCGCGACTTCCTTCTGAGGCAGTTGCTCGATGGAAAAGAGCGTAAGGGCCAGCCGCTGCTGGGGCGGAAGCTCATCAACCGCTTTTTCGAGGAGCTCTCGCAACTCCTCGTTCATAAGTGCTTCGTCACCCGTCCGTTCTCGACGCCCCTCGTCGGCAAGCTGGGCGTCCTGCGGACTGGACTCGTCGTCACCCATCGAGAGCGAGAGATTCTGTTTACGCCCTCGGCGATAATTCAGCGACAGGTTGCTGACGATTCGCATCAACCAGGGGCCGAATCGCTGGGTCTCCTGTAGCGTGGCGAGCGACCGGAACGCCCGAAGGAACGCATCTTGGCAGACATCCATCGCATCGCTCATGTTTCCCAGAAGGCGGTACGCCACGGAGACGGCGCGTCGCTGGTACTTTTCGATCAATCGGTCATACGCCGCCGTGTCCCCCGCCAGAGTCCTGGCCACCGCCTCGGCGTCCTGCCGCTGCGACGAATCATCCTCATTTCTCGGGGCGGCGGTTCGATCCATCGGTTTAGACAATCTGAATCGGGCGCGCGTTAGCTGAAAAAGGGGCCATCACGGCCTATTGGCTCGGTCATTCGCCATAACTCGCGGACGGCCCTTAGCTTAGGGTCGGACACCATTTATATCAATCGAGAACATTTACGGACGTGATCGGAAAGCCCGAATCGGCCACGCATCAGCTGGCGGGCTGGGTCGAGACCCCCAAAGCCTCTGCCTTTGCCTTTCGAAGCCATTCGACGAACACTTCCACCGAGGGCACGGGATTAACGGATATGGGCGTAGAAACGCGCTCGCCCCGTGAATTGCACACGACGCAGACCTGGGGGCGCTGAACGCCGTACTTCTGGCGCTGTTCGGCGAAGTAGGCGAATTCAAGCTCGACATTGACCATGTCAACGAGCTCGCGCTTCACGGCCGAGTTCTCCAGCACCTCGAGCTTCATATTACGATGAAGCGAGGAATCCCACACCTTAAAGTAGATGAGCATCGGCTTGTTTTTTTCGGCGGCGAGGCGCTCACCGAAATCCGGGTCGAGATACCAGACCGGCCCGCAGCCGACGGCACTAAAGGCCGCCGACGCGAGAACGATCAACAATCCGGCTCGGATCGCATCCCTGCGTCGATTCCCGTTCGCTCTCAAATCGATGGCTCCCGGCGCGGCGTCCGTCCGCCCCCATCGTCCGCCCCATCATACTCGGGCGCGGCCGTGTGTCAGCGTCCCCGTCCGCGTCGACGGCGTCCGCCTCGGCGACCGCCGCCTCCGGACTGGCCGTCCGTCCGGCCACCCGTTCCTTGTCCCTGTGGGGGCCGCGAGCCCGCGGCGGGAGGCGCCGTTGCGGGCCTGCCCGTTGTATCGGCATTCCCCGTGGCGACAACCTCTCGCCCGCGACGATCCGTGCAGGAAATGCGCACCTCGTCGGCGCCGAGCATCGGGTCCGGGTGGATGCGAATGACATGGCCCTTTGCCCGCTCAAGATCGGTCAGGTAGTGGCGTTTCCGGTTGAGCAGGTCGTCGGCCACGGCGTTGCAGACAGTCACATCGATGCTGGCCACCCCGTCGCGCTGGCTGGCCAGTCGAATGTCGCGCATGACATCGAGCGCCACGGTTTCGGTGGCCTTGACGCGGCCGCTGCCCGAACACCGCGGGCACTCCATGAACATGCTCTTGGCGAACGAGGGCCGCTGACGCTGCCGGGTCATCTCGAGGATGCCGAACCGGCTAATGCGCAGGAGCTTGGCGCGCTCCTTATGTTTGCGCAGCGCATCGGAGAGGCGCCGCTCCACCGTGCGCTTGTGCTTTTCGACCATCATGTCGATGAAGTCGCAGATGATGAGCCCACCGAGGTCGCGCAGGCGAAGCTGCCGGGCGATTTCGTCCGCGGCCTCCATGTTCACGCGAAACGCCGTCTCCTCGGGGTTGTCGTGCACGCGGAATCGGCCCGAGTTCACGTCGATGGCGACGAGGGCCTCGGTCTGCTCGATGACCAGTGACCCGCCGCACGGAAGCGGCACATGCTTTGAATACAGCTTGTCGATTTCGCTCTCGATACCGTGCCGGTGGAACAGGGGTTTCGGCTCGTCATACAGCTCGACGACTTCCTCCGCGTTGGGGCTGGCAATCTGGAGAAATTCCCTGACGCGGGCCGCGACGGTCGGGTTGTCCACGATGATTTTCTGGTAGTTGGAGTCATAGACGTCGCGGATCGTGCGGATGACGAGATCGGACTCCTTGTACAGCGTCGCCGGCGCCGGCTCCTTCTTGATGCGGACCTGAACCTTGTCCCAGAGCCGGCAAAGATAATTCAGGTCTCGCTGGAGATCCTTTCTGTTTCGATCGATGCCGGCCGTGCGAACGATGAAGCCGAATCCCTTGGGCAGCGATAACTGGTTCAGGATGCCGCGCACTTTGCGCCGGGTCTCTTCGTCTTCGATCTTTCGCGAGACGCCAAGCTGGTCCATGCCCGGCATCATGACCAGGAACCGCCCGGGCAGCGAAACATAGGTTGATAAGGTCGGCCCCTTGGTGCCGACGCCCTCCTTGATGACCTGGACGATCACCTCCTGTCCGCGACGCAGGCAGTTCTGAATCGGCGGGCGGGCGCGCCGAGGCGTCTTGCGGCCGACCAGTTCCGGCTCGCCCTTGCTCTCGGGGAAATAGTTCGGGTGCAGATCGCTGATGTGCAGAAACCCCTGCATGGGCAGGCCAAAATCGATAAACGCCGCCTGAATGGACGGCTCCACGTTCGTCACCCGGCCCTTGTAGATGTTGCCTACATTTGAGATGTTCGCCGCGCGCTCGATGTAAAGTTCATCGAGGCGGCCGTCACGCAAAAGGGCAATGCGTACTTCGTCCGAGTCCGACACATTGATAAGCATCTCGCGCCGGGCCGTGTCGACCGGCTCTGACGCTGCGCCCTGTTCGCGGTCGGCTTCGGCCTCCTCGTCGCGCCCGTAGCGATCGGTGTCCTCCCCAACGGCGCGATCGTCCCAATCGGCCGCGGGCTCCCGATTGCGCTCCTCGCGCGACGAAAAACCCCTGCGCTCCCGACGCGCGGGCTCGGCCCGCGGCGCGCGAGTCTCCGCGGCCGCCTCCCCCTCACGCTCGGCCGGCTCCTCTTCTCGGCCTCGCCGGCCACCACGCCGACCGCGCGAACCGCGCCTGCGGCGGCCGCGCCCTTCGGCCGGCGCTGGCTCTTCCGTTGTCGACTCCGAGGCAGTGTGCGCTTCAGGCGGCGCCACTTCCTCCGGCTCGGCCTCCGATTGCATCTCTATTTCCAAAGGCGCATCGTCGAAAAAGTCATCCGCGGGTTGAGGCTCGTCTTGACGCGATCGGGGTTCGGCGCGGCGATCGCGCAACCGCACCGATTCCTCGCGTGCCTCCGCGAGGTGGTCGTCTTCGTCAGGCTCGACCACGAGCGGCTCTTTGTGCTCGTCCTCTACAACCTCTTCCACGAAGGACCTGGCAGGCGAGGATTGCGGCTCGAAGACGTGCGTTTCCACGTCGAAGATCCCGGCGCTGAAATCTGACACCTCGACCGGAGGCGGGGCGTTCGCCGGCTTGCTGGGCGGCGGTGCGGCAGGGACTACCGCCTCCACCTTCGCCGATTCCGGCAGCGCCGGCGGTTGCTCGAGCACGGCGGTAGACTGTCCGCTCCGTGACGGGCGGCTCCGCGAGGCGGTCTTTTTCTTGCGAGGGGTGGTTTGCGCGGATTTGCCGCCGCGCGACGGCTTCTTTGAAGTACTCAAGGTTTTGTTCTCCGGGGATCGCCGGAAGGATGCGATGGGGCGGGACGGCTACGCCTGGTAGGCGACTTTTTCGCGCCGCACCCGATGAAGATACTCGCCACTCGGTAAACCGAGGACATCGAGCACTTCGGGGACGCGTGCCGTGCCGGCCTGTGATACCGTTTGCCGCCAGCGTGTCTCGCCCTCGTCGACCTCGATGGACAGGATAAAGGGCCGGATATCGACCGATTTTCCCCGAGAGTCGGCGCCGGGCGTGTCGCGGGCGACGATCACATGCGGCGCGGCGAGAAACGCCGTCGCGTGGCTGGCGACACGGTCACGCTCAGATGGCTCAAAACGCACGGCGTAACACGCTTCGCTCGGCAGTCGACGATCTCTGTCGTCGAGGATTTCCGATCCGAGCAGTGTCACACCAGTTGGCATTTGAGGCGTCAAACGCGTCAGGGCGGCTGAAGGGTCCAGAGGTTCCGTCAGTTCGATCACGAGCAGCTCATCGCGAGAGGCAACGCCGACTGGGCGCGGCAGGGCGAGCGATAGTCGCGGCCGCGGATTAAAGCCCTCGGAGTAGCGAAGCGGCACGGCCGCACGGACCAGTGCCCGCTCGAATAGTCGCAACGAATCGTGATGAGATATGAACCGCAGGTCGCCTTCAACAGCAAACCGAATCGCCAAACGATTTCGCAATCCGTTTGCGATCCCTCACAAATACTCTTCTACCCGGTGCTGACCGCATCCACACGACGCGTAGGACCGGGATATTCATCCAGTCACTCGCCGGTTACAGCAAGTGGCGGTCGGGCACGGTCGGATTTCTGTTTGAATTCAGCCGACAATGCCCTGCCGCGACTCGCCCGCGAGGATCAGATATCCCCCCAGACTTTTCGGGTCTCGTCCCGGAGGTAGTTTAGCACCTCTCGCTCCGTTTCAAAGGACAAAACCCTGCGCTTTACCCGTTCAGCATCGGCCATCGTGATACTTCGGATGATCTTCTTGATGACCGGGACGTGGCTGGCGGACATGGAAAGTGTCCGTAATCCTAGTCCGACCAAGAGGATAGTGAAGATCGGGTCGCCGGCCATTTCGCCGCAAAGGCTCACCGACGCCCCCCCTCGGGCGGCATCGCGAACCACCCCGCGGATCAGGCGGATGATGGAGGGATCGGCCGGCGTATAAAGTTGCGCGACCCGCTCATTTCCCCGGTCCACGGCAAGCGTGTATTGAATCAGATCGTTGGTTCCAATGCTCATGAAAGCGCATTCCTGCGCCAATTCACGGGCACAAATGGCCGCGGCCGGAGTCTCGATCATGACTCCCACCGGGATCGAGCTGCGGAACTCGTATCCGGATTCTTCAAGCTCCTCCATCACGAGATTCAGGACGAACTTCGCCTGGCGCAACTCCATGATGCGGGAAATCAGCGGGAACATGACGCGAATATCGCCGAGCGAACTGGCTCGGACGATCGCGCGAAGCTGGGCGCGGAACATGGACAGATTCTGAAGGCTGTATCGAATGGACCGCAGCCCCAGAAATGGATTCTTCTCCGCCTCCCATGCGCCGCCCGCGTGCAGCTTGTCGCCGCCGAGGTCCATCGTGCGGATGACGAGCGGTCTTCCACCCACGGCCACGACGGCCGCCTTGTACACCTCGTACTGGGCGTCCTCGTCCGGCATGGGACCGTCCTGAAGAAACAGAAACTCGGTGCGAAAAAGACCGATGCCTGTCGCGCCCTTTTCAAGGCAGGCCGCAATCTCATAGGGAAACTCAATGTTGCCCAGCAACTCGATCTTCGTGCCGTCGCGCGTCTCCGCGGCGACGTCCCGAAGTTCATCCAGGGTGGCGCGCACCTCAATCAGGTGGGCCATCTGCGTGTCATATTCTGCCCTTTGCGCGGGATCGGGATTGATGACCACCACGCCATGCAGGCCGTCGATGACGAGCGTGTCGCCGCTCGATACGTGCGCGGTTATGTCCTCCAGGCCGACCACGGCGGGGATTCCGAGCCCGGCCGCCAGGATGGCGGTATGCGACGTGGAACCGCCGGCATCGGTCGCGAACCCGAGGACGCGCTTGGTCTTCTCAAGCATCACAAGCTGCGTCGGTGTCATGTCGTGTGCGACGATGATCACCGGCTGCTCGAGCTCGGCCAGCTCCGAGCGAACCTCGCCCCCGACGTGATGAAGCAGGCGGCGCTCAATGTCGAGCACGTCTTTGGCCCGCTCCTGGAGATACGGACTGTTCATCTCCTGGAAGCGCCGGCGGTACTTGCGCATGAAAACGCTGATGGCATACGCGGCGCTGTACAGCCGCGATTCGATCAGCTGCGATATTTCCTTGCGCGGTTTGGGATCGGCCAGCCACCGCTCATGAAAGCCGAAAATGTCGGCAAGCTCGTTGCCGGCGCGCGCTGCCAGGGCCGCGCGCTCCGGACCGATCTCGGTCCGCGCCGCTTCAAAGGCGCGGTTCACGAGGTCTATCTCGTGCGGCACCTCGTCGGGAGGGACCGTGCGGCGTGGGACGCGGGTTTCCTCGGTGTCGAGAACGACCGCGTCGCCGATGACCACGCCCGCCGATACGCCGATGCCGCGTTTCAGGGGCATGGCAGCCCCCTGACGCCGCGCGGCCGGCGCCTCGTCGGCACGCAAGCGTCACATGAGTGGGTCATTCCTCGCCGAATCCGGAGTTGATCAGTTCGGCAAGGGCGGATACGGCGCGATGCGCGTCCGCGCCCTTTGCCCGGAGCCTGAGGACCGTGCCCTTCGTGGCCTCGAGGAGCATCATCTCCATGGGGCTCTTGCCGTCCACCTTCCGGCTCCCCTTGCACACCTCGATGGCGCTTTGAAACTGCGAGGCCAGATCGACGAAGCGCATGACGGGTCGGGCGTGCAGTCCCTGCACGTTCGAGATAGTGACCTCGATTTCCGATTGTCCGTCGTTCGGTTCCATCCTGTCCGTCCATGGAGGCGTCCCGGCCTGTTGTTTGATAGCAAGGTGATTCTGCTTCGGGGTGCTTCCCGCCCATTCGAATCGTCCCACGCGCCTTCGCCATCGAATCACCGCGAAGCGCCGAAAGATTGCCGATTCAGCCGGCGGGCGTCTCATCCGCCTCCTGAATGAGATCCCAGATTGCGTCGGCGGTCTCGGATTGCCTGAGAAACCGCCGGAAATTATCACGCTGAAGATGACGGAAAATGTTCTCCATTGCCTGGAGATGTCCGTCGGGATTGTCGGGTGGCGAAAGCAGTACCACGATCGTATAGACCGGGGCCCGATCCAGGGCCGCAAAGTCGATGCCGGTGGCGCTTCGGCCAATGGCGGCCATGATCTTCGGCACCTTCGCGTGTTTCACGTGCGGAACGGCGACACCCTTGCCGAAGCCGGTGCTGCCCTGGTTTTCGCGCTGGATGACGGCCTTGGCGATGGTCTCGCCGTCTTCCGCCGAGAGGCCATTTACTTCGGCCACTTTGCGGACCAGTTCACGAATGGCGCCGTTGCGATCCGTGGCCTCGAGATTGGAAATGACTGCGTCGCGAATGACGAAATCGGTAAGCTTCATGACGGCTGCCCCCCACTCTCTGCGTCAAAGGTCGTGCCGAAGGAGCGACCGCCCGACATCGGCTCGTGATTCGATCGGCCCGCGTCCGTATGCTTGCGATTGCGGAACTTCTCCTTGTGGCGATTGAGCTGCCGTTCAAGATCCTTGACGGCGGCATCCAGCGCAGCAAAGGCTTCGGCGTGCAGTTCCTTGGCCACAAAGGTTGTATGATGGTCGGCCCGGGCGATCATTTCGCAGCGCTGCTGCCCGGCGTCCACATCGAAAACCACATCCACCGTTTGTACCCGATCGTAGAATCGCTCGAGTTTGGCCGACTTCTCCTCTGCGTAGCTGCGCAGGGCATCCGGCACGTCTGTGTGACGGCCTGTCACCGTGATCCGCATCTCATGCACTCCAGGCGCGCGAATTTCTCGCGGCGGCCCACGGAGACCGACGGCCTCCAACCGGGCGTACCGGATCGCGCCAAACCACGTAACACAAAAGAGAATAAGCACTTAGGATTCATGCTGTTCGATAGCTCGAAGTCTATGCGGCTTTTCCGGCCGGGTCAACCCCTGGGTGGACCGGCTCGTTTCCGCCGGCGCGTGCCAACACCGCCACGCTGATCGCCGCCGCCCCCGCGTCCCGAAGAACCCGTGAGGCCTCGCCGATCGTGGCACCCGTGGTCATCACGTCGTCAATCAGGCAGATGTGGAGTCCCTGGACGTCGGCGGCGCGGCGCATCTGCATCTTGCCCCGAATCTGTTCGGCACGTTCCTTCGCCGACAGGCCGGGCTGCATATGAAACGGGCGGACGATGCCCGACATCTTCAGCACCGGCTCGACGCGGCCGCCCCAGGCTCGGACGGCGGCCCGCGCCAGGAGGTCGGTCGGCTGGTACAGCGTCGAGACCCTTCGCGTCCAGTGCGAAGGGATTGGCACCCAGCAGTCGACCGCCCTTACATCCATCATCCCCAGAATTGCCGAGGCGAGAAGGTCGCCGAGCAACCGGTCCAGCACGAAAGACGTTTTGAACCGGAGAATAAGCGACTTCAGGACACCGTCGTATTTCCCGACCCGGGCAAAACCGTGAAATCGCCGGAGAGACTTGCCGAGCACACAGCGCGTACAACGGCCGTCGTGCAGGAGATGTTCGCCGCGGTCTTCGCCGCAGGTACGGCAATATGACCCGCCCGCGCCGGCGGCAAGCTGCCTCGCGCAGGTCTCGCACAGGTCCTTGTCGCTCAGGTCGATCGAGGCGCCGCAGGCAGCGCAAGTGCGCGGCAGAATGAGGTCCGCCAGCATCATGCCGGCGCGTGAGATAAGCGAGGTGGCACGCATTCCCATTTTGCATGGCCGCCAAAGGCGACCGGACCCGGAAATCACCGCCGCGACCGGCCTGCCCGGCGGGCGCGGCGTCACGCCGCCGGTCCTTCGTTCTCTTCGGAGCCGGCGGAGTCGTCCGCTTCGCCGGCGGAGGCGCCGGATTCTGGGGCCGGCGCGGCGCCTGCGTCGTCGGGGCGATCGCCGGACTCATCGTCATCTTCCCGGGCGATCCGAGCGACCGAGACAACCTTGTCGTTTTCATCCGGCTTGATAAGGCGCACACCCTGCGTCGCCCGCCCGATCTCGCGCAACTGCGAGACGGCGGTGCGAAGCATGATTCCCTGGGCGGTGATGCACATCAGTTCGTCAGCATCGGTCACCGAGCGAAGGGCGACGACCAGTCCGTTGCGCTCGGTCGTGCGGATATTGATGACCCCGCTTCCGCCGCGCTTCTGGAGGCGGTATTCCTCGATGTCCGTCCGCTTTCCGAAGCCGTTCTCGCAGACAGTCAGCAGACTCATGCCCGGCCGTATGACGGCCATGTCGACGACCTCATCCTCCCTGTCGAGGCTGATTCCGCGGACGCCGCCGGCCGCCCGGCCCATGGCGCGGACGTCGGTATGCTTAAAGCGGATGGCCATTCCCTTTCGCGTGCCGAGTACGACCTCGTCGTCATCGGCGACGAGCTGCACGTTAATGAGCGAATCGGCCGGATCGAGACTGATGGCGATAATTCCGCTGGGCCTCGGACGCGAGAACGCGGCGAGCGCTGTCTTCTTGACGGTCCCCCGCGCCGTGGCAAACAAGACGAACTTCTCCTCGAACTGGGACACGGGGAGCACGGCGGTCGGCGTCTCGTTGTCCTGAAGCTTGAGCAGATTCGCGATCGAGCGGCCACGGGCGGTCCGCGCCATCTCGGGAATGTCGTAGACCTTCATCCAGTACACGCGCCCGCGGTTCGTGAAGAAGAGCAGGTAGTTGTGCGTGCTGGCGACAAAGAGGTTTTCGAGGAAGTCGCCTTCCTTTGTCTCGCTCGCGCGGATGCCGCGGCCGCCGCGGCCCTGGCTTCGGTAGGTGTCGACCGGAACGCGCTTGATGTAACCCTGGTGTGAAATGGTTACGATCATCGGCAGGTCTTCAATGAGCTCCTCCATGCGGAACTCGCCGACCGCCGCGGTAATCTCCGTGCGCCGCTTGTCGGCATACCTGGCCTTCATCTCGTGTAGGTCTTCGCGAATAATGTCCTGCACAAGGGCCGGATCGCGCAGGACCGCCTGGTAGCCGTCGATCTCCTCGACGAGGCCGCCGTACTCCCTGGCCAGCTTCTCGACCTCAAGACCCGTCAGCCGCTGAAGCTGCATGGCGAGGATCGCCTGGGCCTGCACACCGGTCAGGAATTGATCGCTCGATGCGGCCTTCTTCGCGAATTGCTCCGGCAGGAGCTTCGACAGGGCAGCCGACTCGGGCAGTCGAAGCGCGCGGGCCATGAGCCGCTGCCTGGCCACCTCGGGGTTCTCCGACTTTTTGATCAGCTCGATGATCGCGTCGATGTCGCCGACCGCGAGGATCAGACCCTCGATGATGTGCGCGCGCTGCCGCGCCTTGCGGAGAAGGAAGCGCGTCCGCCGCGTGATGATGTCGCGGCGGTGCTCGAGGTAGTGCTCCATGAGCTGCTTGAGCGACAGCGTCTGCGGCTGCTTGCCGACGAGGGCGATGTTGATCACTGGAAAATTCGTCTGAAGCGGCGTGTATTCAAAGAGCTTGTTCAGCACGACCTCGCCGCTGACACCGGACTTGCACTCCACGACCAGCCGGACCGCGTGGTTGCGGTCGGATTCGTCGCGGACATCGGACACTTCCGGCAGTCGACCGTCCTTCACGCACTCGGCGATCTTTTCGGTGATCGTGTTCTTGATGATGTTAAAGGGAATCTCGTCGACGACGATGCGCACCCGATCGCCCTTCATCTCCTCGAAGTGCGTCCGCGCCCGCATGGTCAGCGAGCCTCGACCACGCGTGTAGGCGTCGATGATGCCCTGCCGACCGCAGATCATGCCCCCGGTCGGAAAATCCGGACCGGGCACGTACTTCATGAGGTCCTGAATCGTCAGGTTGGGGTTGTCGATCAGAGCTATCAGGGCATCGCAAACCTCGCCGAGGTTGTGCGGCGGAATGCTTGTCGCCATGCCCACGGCGATCCCGGTGGTTCCGTTAACGAGAAGATTGGGGAACTTGGCGGGCAGAACGACCGGCTCGGTCGTCGTTTCGTCGTAGTTTGGAACGAAATCGACGGTTTCCTTGTCGATGTCCTCCAGCATCTCCATGGTCGGCGCGGCCATTCGCGCTTCGGTATAGCGCATGGCCGCGGGCGGGTCGCCGTCGATCGAACCGAAATTGCCCTGACCGTCGATGAGCGGGTACCGCATCGCGAACGGTTGCGCCATCCGCACAAGCGTGGGATAGACCACCGCCTCGCCATGCGGATGGTAGTTTCCGGAGGTATCGCCGGAGATCTTCGCGCACTTTCGATGGGCGCTGCGCGGCGTCAACTTGAGATCGTTCATCGCCACGAGGATGCGCCGCTGGGAGGGCTTCAGACCGTCGCGCACGTCGGGCAGCGCCCGCGCGACAATCACGCTCATGGCATAACGCAGGTAGGAATCCTGCATCTCCTCGACGATCGGGAGGTTTCTGATGGACTCGGGTTGTGATTCGCTCATGGGTGCCTGTCACATCCTGAACAGTCTCAGGCAGGGCGATCCTCCGCCCCGGCCGCGCACACGGCTGATCCGGCCGCCGCCGTGTGTCGGGATTGTATCGCCGAATCGACTCCGGGGCGAGCAGCCTACACAAGGCCGATTCGCTCGTACGGGGCCGATTACCCGCAAGCCGAACCGTGATCGGCGGGCTCAAAGCGAAGCCAGCAGGTCTTCCATTTCCCCCTTGGCATGAAGTTCGCCGCACGCCGCCGCCTGGGCGATCCCGCGTTTCAATTGCTCCTTCGCGGTTTCATCGTCGCCCATCGCAAGCAGGGTCCGGGCTTTCTGGAAATAGGCGGCGATATAGTTCGGGTCGATGGAAATCGTCTTCTCAAACTGGGCAAGGCTCTCGTCAAAGCGCTGCACTTTTGCCAGCTCCATCGCCAGACCGAAGTTCAGGAACGCGTCCTCCGGCTCGGTCGCGAGCAGCTTCTGCAACTGGTCAATGCGGGACATTCACGCCTCCGAGGTTCGGCCGCGTTTCTCCGCACAACACGGGAAGCCAACCGGACGACCGTATCATCGCCAAGCCGGACAGAGATTCAACAGCCCTGTGTTCCCGGAATTGGCCCCACGGCCCACCCTGGTCTGGCGGCCAGAAGAAAGGGCCGCGCGATCAAGATTGACCGCGCGGCCCGGAAAATCACTGTGATTACTTTTGCCCGCCTTGAATCAGCGGCGTCGCCGAATCAGTGCGAACGCACCCAGGGCCAGCAGGCCGAGCGTGCCGGGCTCTGGAATCGCCAACCGGATCACGGCCTGGATTTCATCGCCGCCGGCGACAGGCGTCATGTCTACGTGAACATGGATGAAGCCGTCTTCCGCCAGTTCGATACCGGGACCAATGGTGCCGCTGGCGTTAAAGTCGGTAAGCAGCCAGTCGGCGATCGTATCACCGTCGGAATCAAGAGTATCGCCGACACTGAGCAACCGGACCGAGTCGTACAGGGTATCACCCGCGCCGAAGAACAGGTGTTCCTGGGCGGTGCTGCCGCTGCCCCATCCCCAGATGTGAGCCACCTGGCTCTTGTTATTAATGCTGGCCGCCCGAAGCGATGCGCCGGTAGCGAGTGTAACGCCGTCGATCGTGTCGCCTTCACGGACCTTGATCTCGCCCTTGAACGCCACGAATTCGTCGGTCGCGGTGTTACCCGTCGTGTCGCCCGTCAGGATCCAGTCGCCGATGTTGTTAATTGCGACGATGTCCAGCCCTTCCCAGTTGGTGCCGTCGCCAACGGGGCTGCCCTCCTGAACGACAAACGAACCGTTGCGATACACGTGCAGGTTGTTCGCCGATGATCCAGTCACCATGTCCAGAATATGGACATGATGCGATCCGTTGTCGGAAATGTCGTAGTCGAAGTTCGAGGCCGACGTGCTGATCGCCTTGCCCTCGATGATGTCACCGCCTCCGAGGATGCGCGTGATGCTCATCGGGTTCGACACGTCGGTCGCCTTGAACAGGTGCCGGTTTGTCGAAGTCGAACTTCCCTGCGTCGGGGTCGAGCCGCCGATCCAGTATGCCGTCCCGTTCGGGATCATCGTCGGGCGGCTGCTGAACGTGCTGAAAAGTCCCGGAAGCGGCGGCAATGGATCGCCACCCGCGAGAAGCTTGCCGGCGTGCGTAAATACCGCGTCTTCGCCGTTGAAGGACGGGCTGTAAATGAATCCGCCGGCGTTGCTGACACCCATGGTGCTTTCACCGCCGGTGACACTGTCGGGCAAAGCGCTGCTGCTGTTGAAAATAAATCCGGAACTGTGCCAGATGCCGCGTGTCGAATCGCTGAAGGAGGCGACGAATCCGACCTTTCCGAATCCATCGGTAAACGGCGCATTGACCGTGCTCACAGTCCGCGTACCGAAGATGTCCCCCTGTTTGACAATCACACTAACCGGCACCTGGCCGAAAGCGGCGACGGTAAAGCTCGAGAACAGTGCCGCCGTGGCGCTCATTAAACTAACCCTGTTGCGAGGCTTCATATCATTCCTCCGATTGCCAATATGACCTGATGCGAGTGAGGTGGAGTGACCCATCAATCGTTCCTCCGATTGATCCCTCCCCTCGGCCCATTTAACAAATACCGCACTGTTAACCTTAACGGTAACGATTTTACACGCCAATGTCAACGATTCGCGGACCGAACCCGAGGGAATGTCGCGGATTGAAACACCTCGCGCCGCGGCGGGTGATTCGTAAACGTCGAACCGCTTGGCACTTGCTGCGATTGGCCCGCCAATTGCCTAGGCGGCCGGAAGGAACGGACGGAGCACCCAAGTTTTCGTCCGCCTAGGTGCGGTGCGTCACGACCGCCGACCGCTAAAGGGTCTCGATTGTGACGTTCTGATTTGCGTAAACATTGATTGCCCCAGCGATCTTAAGGGAGGCCTCAACGATCTGCCCTGCCGTCAGGCTCGTGTGGGCAAGGAGAGCTCGTGACGCCGCCAAGGCACAGGTCCCGCCGCTGCCGATCGCCAGAATACCGTCCGTCGGCTCGATGACATCACCGTTGCCCCCGATGATGAGGCTGGTGTCCCCATCCGCCACGGCCAGAAGGCTTTCCAGCCTGCGAAGGGCACGGTCGGTGCGCCAGTCCTTGGCCAATTCGATGGCCGCCCGCTTGGTGTTGCCTTTGAATTCTTCCAGCTTGCCCTCGAATCGCTCCAGGAGTGCGAACGCGTCTGCCGCGGAGCCGGCAAAACCGGCAAGGACACGGCCCTTATGAAGCCGACGAATCTTTATTGCGTCCGACTTGAGAATCGAGTCGCCGAGCGTGACCTGTCCGTCCCCACCCATGGCGACCGAGCCATCGCGGCGTACCGAGAGAATTGTGGTTGACCGGATTCGTGGATTGCGTTCGGACATTTTTCGAGACCTCACCGGACGGGTAGGGTATCATCTCTTTGAGCCCCCCGCCATTTACTCCGCTACGGCGGCCCCGCGCGAGGCCCAACCATGCTGCGTTTCCGCTTCGTCATCTCCGTCATTGCAGCGGCAAGCCTTTTTGCCACATGCCGCCGTGAGGTGACGCCAATGCCCGCCCCGCGGGATACTCCGACCTCGCGGCCCGCCGACTCCCAGCCGGCCGCGACCCAGCCGGTCGTTGCCGAAAAACCCAAGCCCGCGGAGCCTCGCCGCCCGGCCCCGACGTGGGGCATATTCCGCGAGGCCTTCGAAGACGAGGCCGATGCGGACCTCACATGCCGGTGGACCGGCGAGAAGCGGCTCGAAGTGATCAGTCAGAACGTCCGCCGGTTCACACTCGATCTGAACAAGCTCCCGCCGGACGCTCCGCAGACCGGACCATGGATCCTTCAGATCGACAAACAGGGCATTTATATCACCGGGCGGCGCGGCAAGGTAATCGAAATGGTGCGATCACCCAACGGCGTATGGTCGGTGGATACCGACCGCATGCCGGGCCCGAAGTGACCCCATGAAGACATCCAGACGCACAATGCTGGCACTTCTATTCGCAACATTGAGTCTCGAAACAGTTCACGCCGCACCACCTTCCGGAGCGGACGCGCACGGGCCGCCCGCGACGCAGCCCGCGGAGGGCGGAAGCAGGACAGCCAGACGCCCCCGCGGCCTGGCCTTCAAGGCCCTGCGCACGGTCGTTGAGGACGCGAGGCTGGACGATATGACATTGGAGGAATTCGCGGAGTGGATCGAACGCGCGAGTGGCGCCAATGTCGTCGTGAAGTGGAAGGTTCTCGAGGCCGCGGGCGTCGAGCCGGACGCCATGATAAACCTGAAACTCAAAAACGTAACGATGCGCAAGATCCTCGAACTCGCCTTTAAGCAGGTAACAGCGGAGATGGATGGCGTCGAGCTGGCTGCGAAGGCCGACGACAACACGCTGATCATTTCCACCCGGAAAGACCTGAACAGCGAACTCGTTACGCGCATCTACGATGTGCAGGCCCTGCTGATTACCGTCCCGAACTTCGCCGGCCGGGGGATGGGAGACCCCACGGCGGGCGGAAGATCCCGCCTGTCGCTCAGTGGTTCGGGCAGCACCCGCGTGGGCAGCGACCCTGACAACGAACAACTGGCAAAACAGCTCATCGACACCATCACGTCGTCGATTGAGCCGGAAAGCTGGGCCGTCAACGGGGGCAAGGGCACGATCAGCTATTACAAGGGACGGATCGTCGTGCGAAACAATCTTGAAGTCCACCAGCTTCTGGGCGGCGCCGGCCCGACCGATGTGAAACCCTCCCCTCAGGCTGATTCATCCACCCCGTAGTTCAGCCCAAGCGCCATTGCCACCGCCGCCTTGCTTCCTCCGCGGATCATCAGCACTTTTTGAGGAGAGGTCCGGCCGCGCACGATGGAAACGTCGCGCGCGGAAAGCCCGAGCGCCCGGGCGATCAGTGCCATTACGGAAGCATTAGCCTTTCCCCGCTCCGGCGCGGAGGCCACCTGCACCTTCAGTGCGTCTCCCAGCAGGCCTGCGATCCGGTCGCGCGAAGCCCCCGGCACGACCTTTACGCGTAACTCCACGCCGCCGGGCACCTCTGCAATTACGTCGGCCATCCGACACGCTGCCCATCGAGAACAATCTGGATCGCCCCACTCTGATGAATGCCTAATTGCCCTTCCGGGCAGGCACTTCCGAAATCAGCGATTCATACTCGGCCACTTTCTCCGGCTTATCCCAGGATTTGTAGAGCGCGAACACGCGCTCGAGAGCCTTCAGTGTCTCAAAGGCGTCCGGGCCGCGCATTCTGCGAAGTTCCGCATACCCGATCACGATCGGATCCTCGGCCTCGGCGAACCGTCCCTGCTGAAGCAGACATTCGCCTACGTCGCTGGCCAGCATGGGCGTCTCCCAGTGCGACGAACGATTTGCTTCGAACCAGTACAACGCCTCGAGCAGCACCGGCTCGGCCGGCTCGGTCCGCCCGCTGCGCATGAGAATATTCCCAAGCACCCATGCCGAACGGGCTCTCTCCTCGCTTCCCACCGGATAGACATCAGGGGGAAAAACTTCCTTCATTTCGGCGTAGGACTCGATCGCAAAGGCCTCAGCCTCAGCCTCCTGGCCCTGGTCGGCAAGCACCATGGCGAGGACCCGTTTGCATGACGCCGTCGAGACCGAGGCGCGTTCCGGGCCGCCCCTGGCCAATTTGTCGATCTGCCCGCGCAGCATCTTTTCCGCCATCAAGAAGCGCGATTCGTCGCGGAGCTTTTGCGCCTGTTTGATTACGAGGGCAATCTCGTCCGACGGTTGCGTCGCCGCCGTGCCGATCGCATTCTGCGTGCTTGGTACGGTGCCGGCAGCGCCTTGCCGGGAAGGACGCGTGGTGGGCGCGCCGGCCTGCGTCGCCGCGGGCGGACGGGTCGGCGTGGGCGGAGAGGCGCCAACCCATATCAACGCGGGCAACAACAGCAGGATTGGAACGCACGATCTCGCCATGATCTTGCACCGCGACAATGCGGGACCGAAAACAACGCGGCCGGGGTCTCGTCCCGAGGCGATGCCTCTCGCTCCTTAATGATAACTCGCACTGACGGCGCCCGCACCGGCAATTGCATCCTCTGGACGCACCCGCTTCCAATCTCTATCCTCCCGGAAGCGACAAGCTCGCATTGCGCAGCTGCCGGGGAAGGCGCGAGTGGCCATGAAATACGCCATCATTCTACCTGACGGCGCGGCGGACGAGCCGCTCGCCTCGCTCGGCGACCAGACGGTGCTCGAGGCCGCCCGAACTCCAAACATGGATGCGGTGGTGGAACAGGGGCGCATCGGCACCGTGCGGACCGTTCCCGACGGATTCGCACCGGGGAGCGACGTTGCCACGATGTCCCTCTTCGGCTACGACCCCCGGGCGCATTACTCTGGCCGCGCGCCGATCGAGGCGGTTGCCCGGGGGATTTCTACCACGGCCGATGACGTCGTGTTTCGCTGCAACCTCGTCCATATCGATAACGGCGTCATGACCGACTTTACGGCCGGGCATATCCGCACACAGGAGTCGGAATCGATCCTCCGCGACCTGAACGCCGCCTTTGCCGGAGAGCCGCTTCGATTTCACGCCGGCGTCTCCTACCGAAACCTCCTCGTCATTTCCGATCCCGAGGCCATCGACGTTGCATGCATGCCGCCGCACGACATTCCCGGCGAGCGAGTTGAAGAGTATCAACCCAAGGGCAAGGCCGGCCGGCGCATTCGCGAAATCATGGAACGGGCTCGGCCGATAGTGACCGGACACGACGTGAACCAGGTGCGCATGGACCTGGGGGAGCTGCCGGCCACCGACATATGGCTCTGGGGCCAGGGAGTCGTGCCGATCCTCAAGCGCTTCAAACAGCGGTTCGGCGTACGCGGCGCGGTCATCGCGGCGGTTGACCTGATTCGCGGTCTTGGAAAACTGATTGGCTGGACGCAAATCGAAGTGCCCGGCGCCACCGGCTACCTCGACACGGACTACGCCGGAAAGGGCCGCGCGGCCGTGGAGGCTCTCGATGATTTTGATCTTGTCGCCGTTCACATCGAGGCGACCGACGAGGCAGGACATCAGGGCGACGCGCGGGCCAAGATCGACGCCCTCGAGAAGATCGATTCCTTGATTGTTGAGCCGATCCTGGAGAGGCTCCAGGCGTTTGACGAATGGCGCATCCTCATTGCGCCGGATCATCCGACCCCCGTCAGCCAAAAAACCCACACTGCGGACCCGCCCCCTTTTTGCATGGCGGGAACCAATGTGCCCCGGGGTCCCTCCGGGCAGAACCGTTTCTGTGAACGCGTGGCCCGCGGCGGCGGACTTCACATCGACGCGGGCTATGAGCTCATGGAGTACTTTCTACGGCGATAGCCGATCACGGGGATGAGGCACCCGACATGATTCGCACCAAAATCATCGCGACAATCGGTCCCGCGTCCGATTCCCTCGAAGCCCTGGGGCAGCTTCTCGACGCCGGCGTGGACGTCTTCAGGCTCAATTTCTCGCATGGCACGCTGCAGCAACACGCCATCGTCTATGACCGCATTCGTTCCGTCTGTCGGCAGCGCGGCGTCCCGGCCGCAGTCATGGCCGACCTGTGCGGGCCAAAGATCCGGGTCGATCCAGTGGAAGACGACTTGTTTGAGATCGTGGCGGGCGATCATATCGACATCGTCGCCGGTCACGTCGTCGGGGACGCTCGGCGCATTTCAACGAATCGACCGGAACTCGTCGGGGAGGTTCCTGTCGATCACCGCGTGCTGATCGACGACGGCCAGGTGCGGCTGCGCGTCGTGGAGGTCGCGCCGGATCGCCTGCGCTGCCTTTGTGAAGTCGGCGGCCTTATCAGCACCCGAAAAGGAGTAAACCTCCCGGACAGCCGGCTTGCCATGTCCGCACTGACCGAAAAGGACCGCGAAGACCTGGCATGGGCGGTTGAACATGGAGTGGACTACATAGCCATGTCGTTCGTCCGAACGGCATCGGACCTTCGCGAACTTCGGGAGCGGCTCCCGCTATCCGAGGATCGGTGCCGCGTGGTCGCAAAGATCGAGACGACCCAGGCCATCGCCCATCTTGATGAAATCATCGAATCGGCAGACGTGGTGCTTGTAGCCCGCGGCGATCTCGGCGTGGAGATGGACCTGGCCCGCGTACCGCTCCTGCAGAAAGACATTGCCCGGCGCTGCCGGCTGGCAGGCAAGCCCGTGATCATCGCCACGCAGATGCTTCAATCGATGGTGGATTGCCCGACGGCGACGCGGGCCGAAGTCAGCGACGTCGCCAATGCCATATTCGACGCGGCCGACGCCGTCATGCTCAGCGCCGAGACCTCGGTCGGCAAGTATCCCGTTGAGGCCGTACGAATGCTCACGCGGATCGCCGAGCAGACCGAGCAGTACCTCGACCGGTCCGCGCCGGCGACCGCGCTGGACCGAAATGCAATCCTTCCTCGGGTGCCGACGGCCGTCGCTCACGGCGCAAATCTCCTCGCCCGCGACCTGGAGGCCCGACTCGTCGCGGTCTGGACCCAGACTGGAAACACCGCGCGGCTTCTGTCCAAGTGCCGGCTGCCAATGCCCGTCCTGGGCCTCTGCCCCGAGGAGCATGTCTGCCGCCGGATGGCGATGTTTTACGGCGTCGAGCCCGTGCAACTCGAACGCGATGACGAAGTGCTTGCGATGCTCCGGGACGTAGACGCCCTGTTGCTTGATCGCGGACTTGCCGCGCGCGGGGACATGATCGTCGTCATCGCGGGCACCCGGCTGCACCAGGTCGGATCCACAAATGCCCTGCTGATACACCTCGTCGGCGACGCGCCCAGCGGCGGCCCGGAAATCACCGGCTAGGCCGAGATTGCCCCTGCGCATTGGCAATTTCCGCGGAAAGGCGCATCGGGGCGACCGCTGGACCATTGGCCCTTTCGCTGCCGATAACTACTTGTCGAACAAATGGTTCCATCGGAATGCCCAGTGCGGATAACCCCTCGGCGCTGCAATGAATCGTTCCCGCCTCGCAATGTCAGACCGATTGCCCATTAGTGCCGCTGTCACGTCACTACGCACTCGGGGCGCGCTGGTCACCGTCTGCCATCCGGTAGCAAGCCTGGAGTCCGGGGGCCTCGAGCGCCAGCTCGCGCAGGCCGCCGCGCTTCTGCCGCGCGACCGGTTTCGGCACGTGATCGTCACGCGTGACGCGGGCAATCCAGGCGAAAGTCCCGTTCCACTGCCCGACGGTGTTCGGCTTGTACGACTCGCCGGTTCAGGGCCGGACCCGCATTGGGCTTCGGCCCTGGCCGAGGTGATTCGCGCCCATGGGTCGCAGGTGCTGCACATTCGGGGGTTTTCCATGCTGCTCGATGCCGTGTTCGCGGCGGAGAGCGCCGGCCCGGTGACCCTTGCTTTCAGCTTTCACGGCTTCGAGGAATATCCGCCGCGGTGGTCCGCCTTTCGACGGGCGATGCTCCGCGCGGCCGCACGCAATTGCGCCGCGCGATGGGCCGTGAGTCGTGCCGCGGCCGATTCGGCCGCCGCCGAGTTGCGGATGGATCCCGCCGAATTCAGCGTGCTCCCCAATGGCGTTGACACGGCGCACTTTGTGCCGGCCGAAGACCGGCAGAGCATACGCGCCCCGCTGGGTCTCCCGCCGGACCTGCCGATCCTGCTGACAGTGGGAAACCTGAAGCCCGTCAAAGGACACGACGTGCTGCTCAAGGCGCTGGCGATCGCCAGAGCGCGGGGCGGCGAATTCCGCGCCGTCTTTGTCGGCCGTGATTATCTCGACGGCGCCTTGCAGCGGCTGGCCCACGAGCTTCGCCTCGACGATTTCGTCTCCTTCGTCGGAGCTCATGACGACACGCGAATCTGGCACCAGGCGGCCGATATCTTTGTGCTGCCCTCCCGATGGGAGGGAATGTCGAACGCCCTCCTCGAAGCTATGGCCTGCGGCGTCGCATGCGTGGCGACGGACGTCGGAGGAAACCGCGAGGCGATTGACGACGGCGTGACCGGGCGGCTTGTTCGACCCGGATGCGCCGATTCGCTTGCATGCGCACTGGCGGAACTGCTCTCGGAATCGCACGTCCGGAAGCAACTCGGCGCGGCGGCGCGCGCGTTTGTCTGCGCGCACCATTCAATCGAAAACACCTTCCGCCTACTCGCGGACAGATACCTGTGTCTTGCCGGACAGCGAACGAGCGGAGAGCCGTTATGACGACACTGACAATCAGCCCTTCCGCGACGCGTCCAAAGGCGCTTGGCCGGGCGGCGCTGATATGGCGCTTTCGCGAGCTTGCATGGATGCTGGCATGGCGGGACATCCGTGTCCGGTATCGCCACACGCTTCTCGGTGCGGCCTGGGCCGTCGTGCCGCCGCTTGCCATGATGGCCGTGTTCAGTTTCGTATTCGGATCCGTCACGGAAATCGACCGCCAGCGGCTCACCGGGCATCCGCATCTGCCGTACCCGCTTTTTGCATTCAGCGGCCTCGTGCCGTGGATGCTGCTGGCCAATGGCCTGACCGCCGCGACGACGTCGCTGATCGCGAACCGTCAACTCGTCACGAAGATCTACTTCCCGCGCGAAGTGTTTCCGATCTCGGCGATTCTGAGCTGCGTTGTTGATTTCATGATAGCGATGGCGCTCGTCGTCGCGCTCGCGGCCTGGTATCACTTTCAGGGCGAAGCGTGGCGGCTCGAGCTGAACGCTTTCATGCTCTTCGTGCCGATTGTGTTCGCGGTGCAGCTCGTCTTCATGCTCGGCATGGGAATGCTCCTGTCGATGGCCACGCTTTTTTACCGCGACGTCAATTTTATCTTCCGCGCCGCCGTCCAGTTATGGATGTTTGCATCGGCCGTGATCTACAACCTCGACGCAACGACCGGGTGGAAAAGGCTCATCATCCACCTGAACCCCATGACGCCGATCCTTCGAGCGTACCGGGACTGCCTCCTGCTCGGACGCTCCCCGTTCGATGCGCCCTTCCTCGCCGCCTCCGCTGTGTCCGTGGCGATTCTGCTTCTCGGCTGGCGATGGTTCCGCGCGCGCGAGGACGATTTCGCCGAGTTCATCTGAGACCCTGCCCGGCGCGATGAATTGTGGTCTGGAACGCGGCGATTCACGCGCCGGCGGCTGCTCGACTTGCGCGCCAGGCTCCACTAAACTCCCCCGCCGAAAGGGATCTGGTCACCATGAAGTTCGCCTTAGTCGGCCCGCCCCAGTCGGGCAAATCCACGCTCTTCTCCGCCATTACGGGGCAGCCCATCGACCCATCGCACGCCCCTGCCGAGCGACTCGCGACGGTAATGGTGCCCGATGCACGACTCGATTTTCTCGCGGAGTTGTACAAGCCCAAGAAATACACCCAGGCCCACCTGGAGTTCATCGATATCCCCGGCGTGGCCCTTTCGGAACCGGGTGGCCCGGCGGAGTTTCGCAAGGCGATGAACACCGTTCGTCGATGCGACGGCATCGTCATGGTCGTTCGCGCCTTCGAGTCGGACAGCGTCGTCAGGTATCGCGGGCGAATTGATCCGAAGGCCGACCTTGACGAGCTTCACAGCGAGCTCATTTTCGCCGACCTTGAACAGGTCATGACCCGCATCGACAAGCTGGAGAAGTCGACGCTCAAGCCCACCAAGACACGGGACGCCGAGCTGCGCGAATTGGCGATGATGCGCCGCGTCAAGGATGCCCTCGAAAAAGAAGCCCCCGTCTCCAGCGCCGTTCATAACGACGAAGAGCGCGGCATCGCGACGAGCTTCGGCTTCCTGACGCAGAAACCCATCATCGTCGTGGTCAATGTTGGCGACGCGAACGTCGGCAAGCCCCCTCCCTTCGAACACCCCCACGCCCGCGCCACCGTCGCCCTCGCTGCCGAGATCGAAATGGAGATCTCCCAGCTTGAAGAAAAGGACCGCCCGGCCTTTCTCGCCGACCTTGGCATCAGCGAGCCGGCCAGGACACGGCTCATCCGCACCTGCTATGAGGCCGTCGGGCTGATTTCGTTCCTGACCTGCGGAGAGGATGAAGTGCGTGCATGGACGATTACGCAGGGCATGACCGCCGTCGAGGCCGCAGGAAAGATTCACAGTGACATTCAGCGAGGATTCATTCGGGCCGAGACCGTGGCTTTCGCCGACCTTAAGGCCGCCGGAGACATGCGGTCGGCCAAGTCCGCCAATAAAGTGCGGCTTGAGCCCAAGCATTACGTGGTCCACGACGGCGATATCATCAATTTCCGGTTCAATGTCTGACGCCGGCGGGGTTTGCTGCCGGGAATAGTGGATTCCCACTGGCCGCCCGGGAATCACTGGCAAGCCACTCCCATCGCCGTTATATATCCCCGCTTCAGCCTGACCGACCAACGGAGTGACAGGCGGGCGAAATAACGATGGCCAGCCCCTATCGACCGGTACTCTTCTTTTTTGAACGCCCCGAAAGCGTACTCGCCGGGTCGTTTGCCGGCTTGATTCTCCTCGGCGCGGTCCTTCTAGCCCTCCCGGTTTCCCATGCCGCACAGCCCGTCGGGTTTATCGATGCCCTTTTCACGTCAACCTCGGCGGTCTGCGTGACCGGACTGATCACCGTCGACACCGGCACCGCCTACAGCCGATTCGGCCAGGTCGTGATCATCGTCCTGATTCAGCTTGGCGGGCTGGGAATAATGACCTTTGCCGCACTGGGCCTTCAGCTTCTCGGCGGCAAGCTCTCATTTCGTTCGCAGGCGATGATTGCAGACACCTTCTGGCAGGGCGACGCAGCCACTGCGGTTCGACGCGACCTGAAGCACATCGTGGCGATGACGGTCATCATCGAATCCATCGGAATGCTCCTTCTCTATCTTCGCTTGCGCAGCATGCCCGGTCCGCATCCGCCTTTTTTCTCCGCCGTATTTCACTCCATCTCTGCGTTCTGCAACGCCGGTTTTTCGCTGTACTCCGACAACATGATCTCTCTTCGCGCGAGCCCGCTCGTCATGTTTGTCATCATGGGGCTGATCATTGTGGGCGGGCTGGGTCATGGAGTCGTACTGGAAGCTGCGCGGCGCGCCCTGAGCGGCCTGATGCGAAGGGAAGACGGCCCGGTGAACTGGACGCTGCACTCGCGCGTTGTGCTGACCACGAGCGGTATTCTGATTTTTGGCGGAACAGCGGCCATGCTCCTTCTTGGCCTCGGCGACCGCGGCGACACCCTTCCACAGCGGGTCATGAACGCGCTTTTCCAGTCGATCTCCGCAAGGACCGCCGGCTATAACACCGTCGATCTCGCTTTCACGCCCACCGCCTCGCTGCTCATTCTTATCATGCTCATGTTTATCGGCGGCTCGCCGGCTTCCTGCGCCGGCGGAATCAAGACCACATCGGCCGCCGTCTCTTTCGCGGAGGTCCGTGCCCGGCTCATCGGCAGTCCGGACGTAAACCTCTTCGGGCGGCGGATTTCGCAGGACGTGGTGGCCAAGGCCACGCTCGTCATCGGGCTCGCCGTAGGCTGGAACCTGTTTGGCTGCATGTTCCTGACCCTCTCTGAGCTGCCCGTGCAGGGAATGCACCTCGAACACCTGCTTTTTGAGCAGATCTCCGCGTTCGGAACGGTCGGGTTGTCGACCGGTATTACTCCCAGGTTGTCCGTCGCGGGCAAACTCTGGATCATATTAACCATGTTCATCGGACGCGTCGGGCCGTTGACCGCCGCGCTGGCCGTGCTTCCGCGCGGGCCTGCCGGCATCCGCTACCCCGAAGAGCGCGTGATGATCGGCTAGGAATAGGCACATGCGACAGGTCGCCGTCATCGGTCTGGGACAGTTCGGCACGCACCTCGCCCGCGCGCTGACTAAGATGCACTGCGAGGTGATGGCCATCGACTCCAGCGAGGCGCGCGTCGCCGACCTGCGCGATGATGTGCACCGCGCGGTCATCGGCGACGCCCGCGACATGGACGTCCTCTCATCCCTGATCACCGCCTCTGTCGATGAGGCCGTCGTCAGCTTGGGCGAAAGCATGGAGGCGAGCATTCTCTGCACGCTTCATCTCAGTCAGATCGGCGTAAAGCGCATCCGCACCAAGGCCGTGAACGAAGACCACGCCCTGATTCTCAAGGCCGTCG
Organism: Planctomycetota bacterium; assembly: GCA_003576905.1. GTDB lineage: Bacteria > Planctomycetota > Phycisphaerae > UBA1845 > UTPLA1 > UTPLA1. The sequence continues at coordinate 119,569 of QEVG01000006.1, forward strand.
GCGCACACGAGTTGATCTTCCCCGAACGTGAAACGGCGGAACGCACCGCCCGGCGGATCGCCCATCCGACCCTGCTCGACTATTTCCCGTTCGCCGAGGACCACCGCATCATGGAAATCGCCATGCCGCGCCCGCTCGTCGGAAAGACGCTGGGCGATTCGCAGTTGCGCGGAAGCTTCAACCTGTTGGTGCTGGCCACAAAGTCGGCTTCGACCGGGCAGTTTCGGTTCATGCCGGCGGCCGACGACGTCCTGAAGGAAGATGACATCCTGATCGTGCTGGGCCGCGAAGTGGACCTCGCCCGGTTCTCAGTGCTCGAAGAATAAGGGTCGACGCCGGCCACCAAGAAGACTTAGAGCTGTCCCGCCAAGCGCTTGCATACTGGCATTGCGAGGCCTCGCCGTCGCAAAGTTCTATTCAAGCCCCGGAGTTTTCAACGGAAATGATCCATCACCCCAACACCATCCCGCCGGGCACCAACATCCCGTCGGTAGTGAACGCCATAATCGAGATTCCCAAGGGACGCCGCAGCAAATTCGAAATCGACAAGAAGACCGGGCTCTTCCGCCTGGACCGCTATCTCTTTTCCTCCAGCCATTACCCCGGCGATTACGGCTTCATCCCCCAGACGCTCGCCGAGGACGGTGACGCCCTTGACATTCTCGTGATGGTCAACGAGCCAACCTTCACCGGCTGCCTGATCGAGGCCCGCGTGATCGGCCTCTTCAAGATGAAAGACAAGGGATTCAACGACTACAAGGTATTCGGCGTGCCAAACTCCGATCCGCTCTTCGCCGAGTACCGCGATCTGTCGTCCGTTCCGCCTCACTTTCTGCGCGAAGTCGAACATTTCTTCGGCACCTACAAGCAGCTTGAGGGGCACCACACCGAGATCCAGGGCTGGGCGACCGCCGAGGCAGGAATCGCCGAAGTGCAGGCCTCGGTCGATCGGTTCGTCGACCACAACAAACCGCGCATCCCAGGCGCATGAGCCGCCGGCTCGCGGAAGAGCTTCCTGGCGGAGGTCCCGTTCAATTGACACGCCGACCCGCCCCCGACACGATTTCGATCTATGTCACCCCGGTGTTTCATACCGCTGAGCATCCTTGCCTTTTGCGTGCTGGTCGGCGGGCCCTGGGCCTACCTGTCACTTACCGACGAGCGCTCGCGCTTGCCCCCCAGGGAGCCATCCGTCGATCTTCTCGATCGCCTCGATTCGGTAGCCCAAGAGATGAGCCCGGGGTCGGTCGCGCACCCGCCAACCGACGGCGCTCGGGGCCCGCAAAGTTCACCGGGTGATTCGATCATGTCATGGCGACATGACTCTCAGGCCGCCGCGTCCCCGCCCATTCGCGAAAAGCCTGCGCCGGGCATTCTTGATCGCCTCGATGAAACCTCGGTTCGCCTTCGCAGCCAGGCCGACCGGTCCGCCGCCGTACAGTACGGCCGCGCAATCGCCGCCGCGCACGCCGGCCGACTGGAGGAGGCCGTCGAGCATCTCGATCGGGCACTCACTGCCGACCCGCGAAACGCCGACCTCCTGCGCGAGAGCGCCGCGGTGCATGTGGCCCTGAGTCGTTTCGCCGACGCAGATACGATTTATGAAGAACTGCTCAAGGTGAATCCAGGAGACGCGGCCGCACGCTACAACCGGGCCGTCGTGCTGTTCCGCCTCGCGCGGTTTTTTGAGGCCGCGCAAGAACTTCGCGAAACAGTCCGCCTCGAGCCCGATCATGCCGAGGCGTGGTACAACCTCGCGAGCCTCGCCCAGCGCGAGGGCCGCTTATCGGAGGCCCGCGAAGCACTCGAGGCCTTTACGAGGCTGCGTCCTGAGGCTGCCGGCGGCTGGTTTCAGTTCGGCGTCGTTCACATGGACCTGGACGCCCCCCACGCCGCCTCGGCATGTTTCCTCGCCGCAGTGGAGGCCGACCCACGGGATGCCGCCGCCCTTCTGAACCTGGGCATTTCCTATGCCCACACGGGAGAGTACGAGCTTGCCCTGGCCGCCGTGGAGAAAGCCAACACGCTGACACCCTGCGACGAAACAATACTCCGCCACCTCGCCGCATTGCATGATCTCCTCGCTGACCGCGACGGTCCGCGCTCCGATGAACATCGGCGCCTCGCCACCGCGTTTGCCGAACAGGTAGATGCCATTGACGCGCAGCCGTGAGTATTTCCCTCCATCACCGGATTCGTCGGCGGATTCGGCCGCCCGGCACGCCGGCGCCTTTCACGGTTCGCGGCCCATCCGTTACAATCCCGCCCGGATTTCGGACAGGCCGTAAACCTCAACTGGATATTTTCAAGAGAGACAACCATGGAAAAGACGCTCATCATCCTCAAGCCCGACGCCCTTCAGCGCGGACTCGCCGGCCGGATCATCACCCGCTTCGAGGAAAAAGGATTCCAGGTCGTTGCCATGAAGCAGATGCTGGTATCGCGCGAGCTGGCGGAGAAGCATTATGCTGTTCACAGGGAAAAGCCGTTTTATCCCCGCCTTGTTTCCTACATCACCAGCAGCCCGGTGATCGTGATGGTGCTTCAGGCCATCAACGCCATCGCCGTCTCGCGAAAAATGATGGGCGCGACCTTCGGCTCAAAGGCCGAGCCGGGCACGATCCGCGGCGACTTCGGTCTCTCCAACAGCTTCAACCTTATTCACGGCTCCGATTCGCCGGAAGCCGCCGCCTTCGAGATCGGTCTCTACTTCAAGCCCGACGAACTGCTCCGCTTCGAGCGCGCCGGCGAACGCTGGATCTATGACATGAGCGGGTCCACGCCGGAATGACGGCGGCTGACGTTTCTGCGGCTCATGACCCCGCCGTCAGCGGCGCGCGGCGGCGACGGACTCCAGCTTTTCCCGCGCGCGACGAGCGGCTTCCGACGTCGCCAGTTCGCCGGGAAGTCGCTTGAGCAGCTCCAGATTGCGAACCGCCGCCGGTCCGTTGGCGGCCGTCGCCCGAAGCAGCATGGCCGCCTCGTGAAGCGATCCGAGGACGCCGAGGGGCTCCCCGGCCGCTTCGAATGCCTCCGCGCGAAGCTGGTAGTCCTCGGCCGTTCCGAATCGCGCGGCGAATGTATCAATGATCGCCGCGGCCTCGCGGGCGCGATGCGCGTCGCCCGACTGCACACGCCATCGGGCGCGCAGCCGCTGTGCATCGGCGTGCCAATCATCCGTCACTGTGGCTGCGGCGAGCCTCTCCTCGAGTGCTTCCAGGCTTGTCCACTGTTTGGCCAGGGTCAGCTTCCACCCTTCAAATACCGCGCGCTCCGGGTCCGGCGCCTCCGCCGCGAGGGCCGCCAATCGGCTATCGCCCCGCAAGTAGTCCGCGGCCCCGGCTCGAATGAGCCCGAACCGCGCCGCCCGCGATTCAGGCGCGGCTTCGAGCGCCTCGTGATACGCGCCGGCGGCCTCGGCCAGCCTTCCCTCCCACGCATGAATCTGCCCCGCAAGCACCAGGCGGTCCGCGCCAGTAGCGGCATCCGCCACGCGCCGGGCTCGCCCGACATTTGATCGGGTCAGTATCCGCGCGACGAGATAGGATCGGCGCGATGTCGCCTCCGTCGCCAGCGCCGGGTCTGCTCCGGCAAGCGTCGCATCGGTCATCTTCCACGAGGAAACGGCCGCTTCCTCGGAACGTCGGGATCGGAGCTGCAAAAGGTTGAAATCGTCGGTGATTAGCGGGCCCCCGCTAAACCGCCGCGCCGCCGGCGTATCGAGTTCCAGCGACGCCAGCACGTCCTCCGCCGCCACGATGCCCGCGGCGTAAAAATCCCTCGGCCGCTCCGCGATCGTCTTTGCCGCGCGCTCCCAGATGCGCAGCGGTGTATTCGAGCCGAGAAGGAGCACCGCGCCGGGGTACGGCGCATACACCTCGACTTCGGCGAAGACATCGGTCATCGTGGCGATGAGGCTGCGATAGAGCGCCTCGTCCACGAACGACAAGAGCATCCATTGAAGCAGCACGCCGTCGGGCGCGAGCCGCTCCCGGGCGAGCGTCATGAACTCGCGCGTGTAAAGATGCGAGGCCCCCGCCGTCCACGGATGCGACGGCTGCGAGATGATGATGTCGTACCGATCGGGCGCAAGCAGAAGCGCGTTGCGGGCGTCGTTGACGATAACCCGGACGCGAGGGTCTGCGAGCGGATCGATTGCCCGCTCCCCCCCCACCGAGCGATTCGCGGCGACGACTTCTTCTTCGATCTCAACGACGTCAATCCGCTCCACACTCAATGGCACCGACTCCGTCGCCACTCCCCCGCCGAGCCCCACAAACAGCATGCGCTTCGCGTGCGGACGCGCCAGCACCGGCAGCGCGCCTTGCCATTGCTGAATCGCGACGCGACCCGGCGGAACGCCCTTCCGGCGAATGTTCGCCTCGGGCAGGCCATTGGTGCGGATGTCCCAGCCTATCCCGTCGTCCGTCATAAGCACCGTCGCCCCTCGGCCCACGGCGTAGTACGTAATCTCTCCGCCCGCCGGCCGGCGCCCCAGCGCCGACGCCCGCAGAACCGCCCAGGGTTCGTCGGGGTGAAGCGCGAACAGGGTTACGAGGACGGCGCCGCAAACCGCCATCGGCAACCGTACAGCGGGACGAATCATGGCCGTGGCAGCCAGACACAGGAGCACGTTTACTCCGACGGCCGCGCTGAGAGAGCCGGCGTACTTCAGCGAAGGAAGCACCACAAATCCCGCGGCGGTTGCCCCCGCGATCGCCCCCACCGTGTTCCACGCGTAGACCCGCGCGCTGGAGCGCCCCACGTCCGACTCATCGCGAGCGAGGATTCGCACGGCAAGAGGAAATGTGCTGCCGATGCACATGGCGCCCGGCAGGAGAATTAGTGCTGCGACGGCCGCGTTGGTCCACAGCCCTGCGCCCGCCCCCGCGCCGATTCCGCGCGCCATGTCAGGCACCAGGTCTATCAGGAGATATGCCCCCAGCGACGTCGCCGCGGACAGCGCCTGCACCCACGCAAATCCGCGCAGGCTTCCCGCCAGGTGACGCGCCGTCCGTGATGCGATGGCCGCGCCCAGCGCGATGCCGAGCAGAAAGCTGGCGAGCATCGTGGCAAATGCATACACGCTCGCGCCCAGAATATGCCCCAGCAGCCGCGTCCAGAGCACTTCATAAGTGAACGAGACCGCGCCGGAGATCAGCATCATCGGCAGGATCAGCCCTTGCCCACGCGGCATCGACTCCGCCGATCGATCCGCCGCCGTACCGCGGTCGGCGACGGGGGACTGCGGCTGCGGGCGACGTGCAACCGCCACTGCCGCCGCAAACACGATGAAATTGATAAGTACGCCGACCCGGATGGTTTGTGTCAGGCCCAGCGCGGGCAGAAACGTGAACGCCGCCATGACCGTTCCAAGCACGGCCCCGACCGTGTTCAACGCATAAAGTAGACCCACGCGCGGCCCGACCTGTTCGTTCGTCGATACGGCGTATCGCGCCAGGAGCGGAAGCGTCGCGCCCATCATCGCTGTGGGAACCAGGAGAACGGCAAATGAGCACGCGAGATAAAAAACGGCCGTTGTCAGACCGCCCGTCTCCATGGACCCATGCCTTCCGCCGAACCACGCCACGTAAAGCCCCGTGGAGGCGCGAATCCACAGCGGCATCGCCAGCGCGGCCAGTGCGATGCCCGCTTCGAGGACGCCGTACACCAGCACGGGCCGCCGGATGCGCGCCGCCCATCGCCCCGCGACCGCCGCGCCGATTGTCAGGCCGCCGAAGTAGCCCGCGAGTACGGTCGTCACCGCCAGCTCAGATGTCCCGAAGACAAATGCAAATTGCCGTGTCCACGCCGTCTCGTAGAGGAGCCCTGCATACCCCGACAGAAAAAAGCAAACAAGGATGATCGACAGGTTGCCGTTGCCCGAAGCGGCCCGGTTGCCCGGGCGCACCCTCTGCGTGGCGCCCTGCGCATCGCGATGTGCTCGCCGGGTCCTGTTCGCCATGCTCGCCCTGGAACGCTCTCACGCGGTCCGGATCATCGCCGCCGCGCCGCGAATGTACGCAAAACGGCAGTCGATGCAGTGTCTCACCAGCGTCGCGCGCGGCCACCCTTGCCCCGCATACGCCGGAGATGCCCGCACTATAGCAATGGCGCGAGTCGGTCACAAACGCCGCCCGGAGTTGCGGCCCGGCTACGAACGGTATACGTTACATCCATCATGAGATTCGTCTCACGTCTTGTATGCGTCGCCTGCGGAAAGTCAGCCGAAGCCCCCCGGTCGGCGGGCACCTGCCCAGCCTGCAACGATCCCTTCGCTATACTCGATATCGAGTTTGACATGGTGCGCGTGGCGAAGAGCATGACGCGCAGCTCACTTGAGAGCCGGCCGCTCAATCACTGGCGATACCATGAACTGCTGCCGATCGAGCCGAACGAAGAAGCTTTTGCATGGCCCGTCGGCTGGACCCCGATCATGGACGCGCCCCGCCTCGCTTCGTGGGCCGGCTGCCGTCAGCTTCGCGTGAAGGATGACGGCCGTAATCCCACTTCGAGCTTCAAGGATCGTGCGTCAAGCGTCGGCGTCCTCCATGCCATTCAGGCGAAGGCTTCACGAATCGCCTGCGCATCCACCGGAAACGCGGCCAGCAGCCTCGCCGGGTACGCGGCAATGGCGGGCATCCCGGCGACGATTTTCGTGCCACAGCGCGCGCCCGAGCCGAAAGTTGCGCAGCTGCTGATTTATGGTGCGGACGTGCGCCGCGTGCGCGGCACCTATGCCCAGGCATACGACCTGTGCAGCGCTGAATGTTCGAAGCACGGATGGTATAATCGAAACTGCGCGATCAACCCGTACCTCGTCGAAGGCAAGAAGACCTGCGGGCTGGAAATCGCCGAGCAGACGGCGGGCCGCGAGCCGGACTGGGTGGTCATAAGCGTCGGCGACGGCTGCACCGTCGCGGGTGTGGCCAAAGGGCTTTTCCAGATGAAGGAACTTGGGATCATTGGGCGGCTGCCGCGCGTGCTCGGCGTTCAGGCGTCCGGCATGGACCCCGTGGCGCGGGCCTTTGAGACCGGCGACCTGCCGAAGGACTACAGCGGCCACACACTTGCGGACAGCATCGACGTGCCGGTACCGCGCAACTGGCGCAAGGCGATCAAGTATGTGAAAGCGACGAATGGCGCAATGAACCGTGTAACCGATGAAGAAATCACGGACGCCATGAAAGCGGCGGGCCGCCTCGCGGGCATCTTCGCCGAACCGGCAGCGGCCGCGAGCATCGCCGGCGTCCAGCGCGCGGTGGCCGAAGGCCTGATCGGCAAGGGCGAGGATGTCCTGGCCGTCGTGACCGGCAACGGGCTCAAGGACATCAAGACGGCCATGGCGATCGCCGGACAGCCGACGGAAGTCGAGCCGCTCAATCCCGCCTCCTTGCGGGAAGAGGGAACATAACGGATCCGCCGAATGACTATTAACGCAACCGTTCTCAAAAACACCGTCGCCCGCTGTCGTGAGCGCGGCGTCATCATTCCCACCTTCGCGCAGATGCGCGATCCGTCGCGCGTCCCGCAGAAAATCAAGGATCGCCTCAAGGGCGTCGGGCTATGGGACATCGACCCGGTCAATCTGTTCCGCATCACGTGGAAAAATGAGCCTGTCGAGCGCGGAGGCCTGTACAACGACGGAAACTGGATCGAATTCCCCTCCAGCCTCACCGGCGTGCCCGCACGCATCGTCGGAATCGTCGGCAAGTGGTTCCCCACCGGGGCCCACAAGGTCGGCGCGGCCTTCGGCTGCATCGTGCCGCGGCTGGTCAGCGGCGCGTTCGACGTCACAACGCAGAAGGCCGTCTGGCCCAGCACGGGCAACTACTGCCGCGGCGGGGCCTTCGACTGCGCCCTGCTCGGGTGCCATGCTGTCGGCATTCTCCCGGAGGAGATGAGCCGAGAGCGCTTCGACTGGCTCCGCCGGATCGGTGCCGAGGTCATTGCCACGCCCGGCTGCGAGTCCAACGTCAAGGAGATTTACGACAAGTGCTGGGAAATCCGCCGCACCCGCCCCGACTGCGTCATCTTCAACCAGTTCGAGGAGTTCGGCAACGCGGTCTGGCACTACCACGTGACCGGGGGAATCATCGAGGGGGTGTTTAACCGGCTGGCCGGGGGGAAGACCCAGGTTGCCAAAATATCAAAAGGTCAGAACCTGCGCCTAAGCGGATTCGTTTCAGCCACCGGCTCTGCCGGCACCATCGCCGCCGGCGACTACCTCCGCACGATCTCGCCGCACGTGCGGGTTGTCGCCACCGAGGCATTGCAGTGCCCCACCCTGCTTCAGTGCGGCTTCGGCGGCCATCGCATCGAGGGCATCGGCGACAAGCACATTCCCTGGATTCACAACGTACGAAACACCGACGTCGTGGCGGCTGTTGATGACGAGGCCTGCATCGCCCTCATGCGCCTCTTCAATGAACCGGCGGGACAGACGTTCCTCACCGCCGAGGGAATCGCGGAGCCGCTCGTGGGGCAACTCCCCACGCTCGGCATTTCCTGCATCTGCAATCTGATGGCGGCCATCAAGACGGCGAGGATGTTCGAGATGGACGCTCGAGATGTCATCTTCATCCCCTTGACCGACTCCATGGAGCTATACGGCAGCCGCATCGAAGAATACCGGAAGTCGCAGGGCGCATACACGGCAACGCACGCGGCCCGACATTACGAGCGGTACCTCCTCGGCGCGGCGGTCGAGCACATGCGCGAGCTGACCTACTTCGACCGCAAGGCCCTGCACAACTTCAAGTATTTCACCTGGGTCGAACAGCAGCAGCGATCCGTCGAAGACCTCCGCCGCCTGTGGGATCCAGACTTCTGGACGGAGACTTTCGCCCAGGTGAGCGAGTGGGACCACCGGATCGAACAATTCAACGAGGCGACCGGCCTCCTCAAGTAGCGCGCAAAGGCCGCTGTCCCGCCCCACATTCGACGGCGCCGACGCGCGATCCTCGACTACCCGCGCCCCGGCAAATCATGAGGTCTCGGCCGCGCGGCCGGAGACGGGCATTTATTCCCCCACGCGCGACACATAGTCGGGCAGACACTGCTTTCATTATTCTCGCAAACGTGCATTCAAAACGCGGCGTCCGTTTATAATTGTCGGCCTCTCGGCCGCATGTCATAATTAACGCGAACGGAGAGGGTCCGATGCAGATTTCCGCGCTGACACTGCTGTCCACCTTCGGAGCGACGCTTCTGGCCTTCGGCCTCGGCCATGCCTACTGGGCGGCACTCGGCCTCGGCGGGACCGTCTTCGTCGGCAGTTTTCTGCTCAGCGGAATCGGCGACAGCGGCGGAGGCGGCGACGTCGATGCAGATGCGGACGCCGACACCGACAGCGGCGCCGACCATTCCCACAGCCCGGGGCACGGCCACGCATCGTCGTCCGCACCCGGTTTCCTCAGCCCGATGATGGTCGCGTTTTTTCTCGTCTGTTTCGGCCTGATCGGCCTCCTGACGAGCCAATGGCAGTATCAGATGGGCGCGCGTTCGCTTATTCCCGCCGTCGGCGTCGGTGCGGTCCTCAGCTACCTGCTGCGAAAAGGTGTCGGCCTGATCTTCTCCGGCGCGACGGGCGGAAACGAGCCCCGCCCAGGCGAGGAAATCGGCCTACAGGCCGAAGTGATAAACACGATTCCCGCCGACGGACCGGGAGCCGTCGCGTATGTCGTTCGCGGGATTCGATACACCCGGCCTGCCCGCAGCGCCACGCACGAGGTCCACCACATCGGCGACAAGGTCGTCATCACGCGATCGGATCGCCAGGGCTGCATGGTCGCCGCGGGCGACCACGGAAAATAGATTCGCTGTGAACACGGATGCCCGGTCCGGCGCGGGCTGGCCTGAGCCGGCCGGTCCGGATAGGCTCCATCAGCTTGGACATGCTTTTCTCTAATGCGCGGCGGCGCGCGGCGGGCCGCAGGGAGGACACGCGATGCTCACAGATCCACGACACCTGTTCTTTGCGAGTGCGACGTCAGAGGCCGGCGGCGGGCTGATTGTCGGCGTCGTCATCGCCCTCCTGTTCTTCTCCGTGCTGATTTTTTACTCGTGGCGATACAAAAAGGTCGGTCCGAACCAGGCCTTGATAATCTACGGCCGCAAGGGCGAATCCGGGCCGCGCGTCTGCAAGGGCGGCGGCTCGATCGTGTGGCCGATCGTCGAGCGGTGCGAAGTCCTTTCGCTCGAATTGATGACCATCGACGTCACCACGCAGAAAATCTATACCGCAACCGGCGTCTCCATCAATGTCGAAGCAACCGCACAGGTAAAGATTCACGGCGACGAAGTGAGTATCAAGACCGCGTCCGAGCGGTTCCTGTCAATGCCCACAAATCAGATCATGGACGTTGCCCGCCAAACGCTCGAGGGCCATCTCCGTGCGATCGTCGGCACGCTGACCGTGGAACAGATCTACAAGGACCGTGACGCTTTCGCCTCAAAAGTGCAGGAAGTGGCCACAGGCGATCTGGCGAACATGGGCATGGCCATCGACAGCTTCACCCTCCGCGACATTCAGGACGAGGAAGGCTACCTCGACGCCCTCGGAAAGCCGCGCACCGCTCAGGTCAAGCGCGACGCCATCATCGCCGAGGCCGAGGCCAAGCGCGATGCCGACATCAAGGCCGCACAGGCCAACCAGCTTGCCCGCGAGGCGGAATACATCGCCAACGCCAAGGTCGCCGAAGCCCAGCGCGACTTTGAAATCAAAAAGGCGGAGTACCAGGCGTCCGTCAATCTCAAGAAGGCGGACAGCGACCTGGCCTATGACCTTCAAAAGAACCGCACGGCCCAGGCGGTAAAGGCCGAAGAAATGAAGGTCATGATCATCGAGCGCGAGAAGCGCATTGAGCTCGAAGAGAAGGAAGTTCTCCGCCGACAGAAGGAACTCCAGGGAACGGTCCACGCCTCCGCCGAAGCAGAGCGCTTCCGCATCGAGGCCATGGCACAGGCCGAGAAGGCCCGGCTCCAGGCCGAGGCCGAGGGCCGCGCCGCGCAGGAACGGGCAATCGGCGAGGGCCAGGCCGCTGCCACTCGCGCGCGCGGTACCGCAGAGGCGGAGATCATCCGCGCAAAGGGCGAAGCCGAGGCCCTCGCCATGGAGAAAAAAGCCGAAGCATGGCAGGGGTACAACCAGGCCGCCGTCATGGAAATGGTCGTCAAGGCGCTGCCCGAACTCGCCCAGGCCGTGTCCGCACCGCTGGCGAAGACCGACAAGATCACCATCGTCTCGACGGGCGGCGACGGCCACGGCGCCGGCGCCAGCAAGGTCACAAAGGACATCACCGACGTAATCGCTCAGTTGCCCCCGGTGATCGAAGCCCTGACCGGCGCCGATCTCGCCGAGATCATCCGGGCATTGCCGGGCCTTCGAAAGAGCGACGGGGCAGCGGCCCCTCAGTCCCATGCGACCGGCGGCGGCTCCGACGGCCCGAAATCGGCCAAGGGCTCGGACACGCGGCGGCTCTAATCGCGCAGGTCAATACGACTCGCATACCGAGGCACTATCGGAGCCCTTCGCACCGGCGAAGCGGGAGGTTTGCGACAAGGGCCTTCGCGAGATGTGAAGGCCCTTTTGCATTCAGCTGAGGGCGAGTATCTTGTATGGCTCGAATAATTCCACGCGACTGCGAACAACCACCGGGATAACACACCATGCAAGTTCGATTCGACTGCCCCGCCTGCAAGAAGTCTCACGTGCTCGACATGCCCGAGACCACCATTCACCTCACCTGCTCCCAGACCGGAAAGCACATGGAGCTGCGCCTCGGAGCCGGCGGAGAGGTAAAGGCCCGCGTTGTCGGGCTGAATGGCGAGGCCACGGTCGAAAGCGAAGAAGCCTGATCGCCCGTCGTCGGCTCTCGGTAAGGACATTTGCCCGCGCCGCCCCGCCCGGCGCATCAGGCGTCCGACTGCGCCTTGATCAGGTACCACGTCACGGTCGCAAGCAGGGCGATCAGCACGACCGGCAGAAACGCGGCCCCCAGCCGCGCGGCGTCACCACGGGCGATCTCCGTCATCCGCCACGTAAGAAACGCGAAGGTCCACACAATCTCGATTTTGAGCAGCGATATCAGCCGCCGCGCGAACGCATATTGCCGCGCCGCGTTCTCCGGCGTAATCGGCCAAAGGTAGTTGAACCGATGCGGGAATCTCATCGCGGCCGTCAGCATCAGGTACAGCGCCAGGGCTATTCCGGGCAGTATCCAGATCGAGCGCTTGTCGCCCCAGCCGTCCGGCTCTCCATCAAATCCAAAATGCGTCGGCACCGTCTCGGGCAGCGAGGACCAGTGAATCGCCGGCCACACAGCAAGAAACACCAGCCCCAGCAGAGCGGGAATCTCATAAATCAATTCGGTTGCGCGAAGCGGTGGCGGCAGGGGTCGGTCGTTCATGGAGCGCGGACCTCCGGGCAAACTTTGAATTCCTCCGTACCTGGGTCAGGCAATTGAACGGAGCGGTGCGGCCGCACTCACGGGCGTAACCAGGATATCGGCAAGCGTCAGGTCGGCCAGTGCCGCGCGCGTGCGCGACTGGGCCTGCACAACGGCATCAATTACGTCGGACCCGTAAGACGCGCCGGCGCTCGATCCAAGCCGGGGATCGGCCACTTCAAGCACATCGAGCACCCGAACTGTCGCCGGGGCCTTCGCGAGGGCGTACCGGCACTCGCGACCACCCGCCACCGGACACACGATGCCGGCATCGGCGAGCTGCTGCAAGAGCCGGGCGACCGAATCGGCGGGCAGCCGGAGTCGCGCGGCGACCTCCCCGAGCGCAATCGGCCCTTCGCCGCTGTCATGGCATGATGCCACCGCGGCCGCGGCGGCGAGCACGTCCGAAGGACCCAGCACCGTCTTCTCCGCCCGTTCGGCAAGCTCCATGCCCTCCAGATTCGCCGCCGTGTGGGCCAGCTCCGCGCCGAAAAGGAAGATGAGCCACGATAGATTTAGCCAGAACAAGAACAGCGGCAGCGCCCCGAGCACGCCGTACAGGTTTCCTTTCACGACCAGCCGCTCGACATAGAATGAGAAGCCCCACTTCGCCAGCAGCCAGAGCGGCACCGCGATGACCGCTCCGCCGATCGCCGCTCGGAATCGCACCTGCGTATTGGGAAGCAGGGCAAAAGTCATCGAAAGCACCAGCACCCCCGCGACGATCGGCCCAAGTCGGCCGAACACCACGAGGAGCAGCCCGAACCAGGAGTCCCCCTGGATCGACGCCACGGCCTGCCTGCCAAGGAACACCGTTACCGCAAGCAGCAACGGGCCGAGCGTGGTCACGGACCAGTAGATGAGAATGCGCCGCGCGAGCGACCGGCTGCGCGGCGCTTCGAAGATCCGATTAAGCGACCGCTCGACCGTTGTTAGCAGCGTCAGCGCCGTCCAGATGAGCAGGAAACCGCCCACCGGCCCGATCCGCTGAAACGTCAGCTTTGACTCGACGCCCGCCACGATTTTCTCGATTTCATCCGCGACGTTGATCACCTTGCCGCCCGGCGCGGTGGACGCCTCGGCCGGCATCGTCGTCGCGTCGTCATGCTCCGCGAGCACCGCGATCTGTGCAAAGCCCGAGGCATCCAGGAACTTGCGAAGCGTCTGCCGCGCGTCTTCCAGGACGCCCAGCGACTTCATCGACAGAAGGGCGAGCACGAGAAACGGAATGAGCGCGAAGATCGTGCGAAACGAAAGCGCAGCGCTCATCGCCATGACGTTGTTCTCGCGCAGCCGCCGCGCGCAGAACCGCCACAAATTGATCTGAAACCGCAGAAACCTCGCCCACCGGCCAAGCTCGTGGCCCGGATCGGAGATCAGCCGCTCAATCGCCTTGCCGACGCCGTTCATGCCGTGCCCAGGTGCCGCCCCCGTCCGTCCCGAATCCCCGCCCGGCTACTTTTTCTTGTCGTCGCCGCCGATCACGCGACCGGTCTTGCCCTTCTTTTTCGGCTCGCGTGACGGCGCAGCCTTGGGTTTTTTGTCATCCCGGCCGCCGAGGCCGGGAATCAACCCGGGCTTGCGATCCGAATCGGGCTTGGGCGGCGCGTCCGCCTTGCGGTCCCCTTTTTCCCCGGCGCCGCCGAGCAGTTCGCCCGCTTTCTTCCGGGCCAGACCCTGAATCGCCCGATCAATCAACGGCTTTGGATCGACGCGGCTCAGATCGAGCTTGGGATTCTCCCGAGTCCCGACCATGGGAATGTCGATCCGCGAACCGGCCAGCAATTCGGTGTATTCGACGATCGGCCCCTTGACCCCGATGCGTTCGAGCAGCTCCGCCCGAACCGGCAGTGACACGACGAGATCCACTGTCTCGTCGAGGCCGACCGATCCGTAAAACTTGATGTCGAAATCGGGCGGAAACGTCAGCGTGAAGTCCTTATAGACGATTCGGCCCTCCTGGATGACGAAGTCGAGTCCGCTGACGAGAACGGCAAGCTGCTGATCGCGCGGCTGCCCGCCCAGAACGAGGAGCTCGCTCATGATGCCGCTGGGCTCGACCTTGAAATCAATGAGGTCCAGCCGCCCCGCGCCGTTCCCCTGCGACTTGAGCGATTCGCCGAACGGAAACACGATGTCCTGCACCGCCAGGGACGCCCGCCCTTCGACTTTGTTCATATACATGAAGATCGGGTTGATGCGGCTCAGGAGATTCGCCGCCAGCTCGCGCGTAACGACGACGTCCTGAAGCACATTGAGGCGGTCGGCCACGCGCAAGGTCGGGTCGTCGCCGGCGAAATCGACAACGCCCCCGAGGCGTACCGTCCCTCCGCCGTCCACCGCGAACTGCGATTCCGGAACATTGATCCGGCCGTCTTCCAGTTCCGGCGCGAGCGTTGCGGGCGACAGCTTTTCTCCCAGCACCGTCGCGGATTGCCAGGTCACATCCAGGCCGCCGCGAACGCCCTTGAACGGGGGCCGCGCGCCCGGCGCGCGGGCGGGCCCGGAAAGCCTGATGGGGCTGGCCGACGTTCCCTCAACCGAAAGCACCTCCCTTGTGCCCGGTGCCAGCGTGTGAATCACCGTCGTCAATTCGCGCCAAGAGGCTTCGTATTGACCCGAAAGCGCCAACATGCAGGCATTCTGATACTGGTCGATTCGGCCGCTGATCTCCGCCCGGAGCGGGCGCGAAGCGAGCCGCACGAATCGCACGTCCACACTGTCGGCGGCCGAATCGATACCCGTGTCGAACTCAAACGTCACGCGCTCCTCGCGATGGGCCTTTTCGCCCACGCCGACTTCCAGTGATTCGATGCCGCCCGTACCGGCGAACTGAACCCGACGGTTTGCCGACGTCGCCGTCGACTGCATCGTCAGCCGGCCCGCGATGCGCGGCGGCTCCTTCAACTTCGCAACACGGGCCAGCGCCGTGGCAAGCCGCGACAGGTCGCTCGCCGCCTGTACTTTCCCCTCGAATTGAAGCCCCCCGTTCAACCGAATGCGCATGTCCGAGGCGCTCACCGCCGCCAGATCGCTTTCGAGCTTGACGCGGGCAAGTTGCACATCTTCGAAACCACCGGAGATCGTCGCCCCGGCTACCTGCGCCGTCGCATCCGAAGAGGTCAGCGAGCTGCCGTCTACGCCGATGCCCCGCGCGATCATGTTGCCCTCAACGCGAATCGGGTCCGCGGCCCCCGACCGCGCCGCCTTGATCTGCGATGCCAGCGCGCCGGAATAGCGGCGCAGTTCCGTCGTGCCCGGCGCGGCGAGCCGGTTTGCAAAAAAGCTCAGGTTCGCCTGCGACAGGTTGACGTCGGCGTCAAAGCCGCGCGTGTCGAATTGGTACCACCCGGTGGCGCTGGCGAGAACTTCGCCGTTCAGATCAGCCTCGACCTTCTCCGCCACGAATCGTTCGACCTTGTCGTCGCGAAGCTGGACGTATCCCTTGTTGCGAACCGTCGCCCTCGGCAGATCGAGCCGGACCTCACCCGAGGCGTATTTGACCGCGTCGGCGCCGGCGTCTAGCTGTACGTTGATCCGATCGTCTGACCGGGCCAGCGTCAGAAGTCCCTTCATGCGGCCGGCAAGCTCCATTCGGCCGAAATCGAACACCCGTCCCAGTTCCTGTCGCAAACCCGTCAGGTCGGCGTCAATCTCCGCCCGGACATCGGCCGGCGAGCCGCTCGCCTCCACCGTCGCGAAACTGGAAGCGAGCCGGGCCTTGCGCACATTAAGTCCCTTTCCCGCATCCAGTGATGATTCAACCGCCAGGGTGATCGGCTGGAGCGTGACGCGGCCCGAACGGCCCTCGGCTACCACGTCCGACAGCCGGATTTCGCCGCCTGCCGTCGGCGCGGCGCTCCCCCGGATCGCCAGGCCCGATACCTCGAAACGGCCCGCCGCGATCCGCTGACCCTCGCGGACGTTGAGCAGGCCCGGCACCGCCCGATCAAGTGCCGCAAGATCAACACTCGCCTGGGCGTTCAACGTCAGGTCGGGCAGCGCGATCGAATCGCCCGTAAGCACGGCGCTCGCGATCTGTTCAAATGACAGGTCCAGCGGCTTTTCCGACGGCCGGTACTCGATGTCCGCGCTCGCCGTGCCGGCCTCGCCTTCAAGATTCGTGTTTGCGACGAGAAGCCCGTCTGACATGAGCGCCTGGCCGCGCACGGAAAGATTGATGGGCCGGACCGCCCCGTCCGCGTTTCCGGCGGATTCCAGTCCGCTGACGCTGATCGAGTAGTCGCCTTGAATGTTCCCCGCATCAAACGTCGCGTCGAGCCGAAAGCCGGTCTTGCCGCGAATCTCCTGCTTCGGCAGGACAACCGCGCACACCGGGCCAAGGTCAACATCGCCCTTGGTTGCCAGCGCGACCGTGCCTCGCGCCTTGTCGAATGCGATCCCGCCGGAATCCATCAGGCCATTCAGTTCCATCCTCCCATCGACCTGCGTACCGTCCGCCATCCGCGCGCCAATGTTCGCCGATATGGAAGTCAGCGTATCGAGCGCAACTTCTCCGGCAATCTGCGGTATTTCATAACTTGCGCCGCCTTCCCGCACGACGACCACGCGCGCGTCCGCAAGCTTGATCGTGCCGCGTGGGGCCGGCGTGCCGCCTGCCTCGGTCTCTTTGGCCTCGCCATCGTCCTCCTCGAATGCCTTGACGAGGGAGATCTCGTTCTTCTCGTTGATATACAGGGTCACACTTGGTTCGCGGATGATCACCTCGCCGAAGGACTGACCGGACGTAATCAGCCCCCACACTCCTGCCGCCGAAGAGACCTCGGCGACGTCGAGAACATCGCGGCTCTCCGCGTCGAGCACGCGCAGGCCCTGCACCTGCGTCGGCCCCAGCCACGAGAGCGATGCGGACTCCACCTGGATCGTCCCGGGTATTCGGCTGTTGACGATCGATAGCGCATAGGGCCGGACCGCCGGCAGCGAAACGATGCGCGGTGCCGCGGCGACGAAGGCCGCGAAGCCGACGAGGCCGACTACGAAAAGCACTCTCAGCCATCGCCGCCGACGCCGTTGGACGGGCGGACTCTCTTGCGTCCTCCCGTCTCTCGGACCGGCAACGGATTCTTGTGCATTGGTATGATTGGATGTTCCTCCCTGATCCGCCATGTTGGGGCCCTCGCGACTTATGGCCTGAGGGACTCTCCGCGAAACAATACGAAGAATCCGAGGGCGACATGATAACCGCACGATCGACATCGTGCAGGCATGCCCTCACAGGCGAAACGGAGCGGCCCAGGCGCAAATCCGCACAGGGGCGCAGAACCGCAATCGTATGCAGTCGCGCGAAGACACGGAACCAAGGCCCGGCGCCGAATCAGGAAGCCGTTTCGATTGAGACATCAGTTTCGCCACGCGGCTGAACTCATCATTGCCGCCGCGCGCGGGCATCGGAGAATCCGAACTTCAGATGCGATCTAATCGCCGGAGCGTCCTGGGCCGCTCGCGCCGTCCGTCCCGTGTCCGTCGGCGTTTCCGACGCGCCACATTCCTGCGTTTCCAAGAATGTGCGGCTCAAACGCATCGAGTCGAAGTGTCTGCACGCAGCCGCTTTCGCCTCCAAACGCGATCGCTCGGCCGTCCGGAGTGAAACAAGCCGCGAAGACCGCGGACTCATCTCTGGCCAACGTCACCAGATTCCGCTTCCGGGCCAGCGACCAGAGTTGCACGGCGCCGCCCCTCGTCGTTGTCACGGCGAATCGTCCGTCTGGACTGACCTTGATACAGAAAACGTCATGGTCGCTGCCATCCATGACGCCGGCGCTGCGCTGTTCAGAAAGGTCCCAGATGGAAATGCGCGTTCCGTCGCCCCCGGACAGGATGTACCTTCCATCCGGCGTGAAGCATATCGCCCGGATGCTCTGCGGAGGACTGACGGTGTACACGCCCCTGGGACTCCCATCCCGAGCCGACCACACCCGGATCGTCCCGTCAATGCTGCACGACGCGACCGTCTCCCCGTCCGGCGACGCGGCGACCATCGGACACCGCCCTGTATGTCCGCGCAGGATCATGAGACACGTGCGCGAACCGACGTCCCAGATGCGGACCGTGTTGTCGTCGCTGCAACTCGCCAGCCGCTCGCCGCCGAGGCAGAACGCCACGGACTCCACAAAGTTCTCATGCCCCTTCAGGACGCCGACGCAACTGCCGTCTCCTACGTCCCACATCCGCACGTCGTGATCGTATCCGCCCGTCGCAAGAACCGATCCGTCGGGACTGAACGCCAGGCCGGAAATGACGCCCCGATGGCCAACAAGTGTGGCGACCCGCGCTCCAGTCGCCAGGTCGCAAAGGACCGCGGGCTCCCGTCCCCCCGCCGACGACGCCGCGAGGCGTCGGCCGTCCGCACAGATCGCGACGTTGAAGATCGTGCGGCCCGGACAGGTGACGGTCGTGACGCCTGGACGATCCGCCACATCCCAGACCTTGACCGCCCCGTCGAAGTCGGCGCTCAGGAGCCCTGCGTTGCCCTCGATGAATCGCACAAGTGTCACGGCTGTGGCGTGGCCCTCGAGCGCCCGCCGGACACTTCCCATGTCCGCGTCCCAAACACAGATCTGCCGATCCTGACCGCCGCTGGCCAGGAGCCGACCGTCCGGCGAAAAATCCAGAGTCCCGATCGACGCCAGGTGTTTTCGTGCCGACCAGATGCGACGCGCCGATGCGAGGTCCCAGACATCCACCGACCCGTCTTCCCGCCCCATCGCCAGTCGTCTGCCGTCGCGCGAAAATCGAAGTCCGGTCACATCCTGCCGCGGGCCGATCGCCGGCGGCAGTTCCACCGACGCGGACGAACCGTCCAGGCTGATGACCGTCGCGGTGTCATTAGCGCCGCCGACGGCGATGCGCCGGCTTGTCGAATCGGCATCAAACGCCCTTACGCCCTCGAGGGAGATCGGCGGGGCACTCAGACGCCTCCCATCAACCGACCAGACCTCAAAGCGCCTGAGGTTATCGTGTACGAGCATCGTCGCGCCATCGCCCGCGAGAACGACGTTGCGAATCGGGCAGTCGCTGGCGCGAAAGCGCCCGATGTGCTGTCTTGCGGCCACGTCCCACATCGTCAGGAAGCCCGCGTCGTCGCCGGTCACCAGCATGTCAGCGATCGGGGAAAACGCCACCGCCGTTATCGTCGCGCCCTGCCCCGCCAGATCTGCAACGATTTCGAGGTCGGGCGTGCGCCAGAGATGAACCGTCCCGCCCGCCGAGCCTCCGGCGATCAGCGCGGCGTCCCGGTTCAGCGCCACGCGGAGCATCGGGCTTGCGGCGGACCGCATCGTCCTCCGGCACGGCGAGAGCGAATACAGCTCCCACAACGACCAGTATGCGGCGTCATCCGGCGGCCGGGTCCCGGTCAGGTCGTCTGCCAATCCCGAAGCAAACCACTCCGGCCAGATGATGCGCTCCGCCAGGGCGTGGCTTCCCGAATGAATGAGCAGACGCCCGCGCTCGATGTTGCTTTCACGAAGAGCGTCCGCCAGGGTACTCGCGGTGCGTGCGGCGATTCCCTCCGCGGCGAGGGCCTTGTCGCGCTCGTGGGCCACCCGCCGGGCCTGCACGGTCGCCATTACCGCGAACGTCACCGCGAAAAGGACGAGTATCCCTACGCCTGCCGTGGCGAAGCGATGTCGGTGTACTGCCTTGCGAAGCAGGTACCAGCGACTGTCCCGTCGTGCCTCGACCGGCTCGCCGGACAGGTAGCGCCGCAAATCCCGCTCCAGCATTCCCGCCGATTCGTACCTTCGCACCGGTTCGCGCGCCAACGCGCAGAGAATCACGGCCTCCAACTCCGGGCTGAGATCTCTCGCCGTACTCGAAGGCGGATCGATGTCACGTGTATCCACCGCCCGGACGAACTCGGCAAGCGATCCCGACGCGGGAAACGGGTGGCGTCCGGTCACGGCCTCGTAGAGGAGCGTCCCGAGCGCATACACGTCCGTCCGGGTGTCGACCTGGCGCGGCGCACCGTGAAACTGCTCCGGCGCGGCATAAGCGAACGTCCCCATGAATTCGCCGTCCTGAGTCGCCGCGACGGCGGCATCCGGCGCGGCGCTGCCGGTCACTTTGGCCAGCCCGAAGTCAAGAACGTGCGGACGCCCCTCGCTGTCGATCACAATGTTCGCCGGCTTCAGGTCTCGATGGATGATGCCGCGCTGATGCGCGTATGCCACCGCGTTGCACACGTCCGCCACGATGCGGACGATCTCGCGCCGGGCGGGTCGGCGCTGATTCACAAACGCGTCGAAAGGAACACCCTCGACGAACTCCATCGCAAACCACATCCAGCCATCGTTTGTCGACCCGCTTTCGAACACTGTGACAATGCCCGGATGGCGCAGGCCCGCGGCGATTTCGATCTCCCTCTCGAAGCGGCGCCGCTGCCGCGAAGTCGCCAGGGTCGCCGAAAGGAGCATCTTCATCGCAACCATTCGCTTGGTGGCGGTCTGCCGCGCAAGATAGACGACCCCCTGGCCCCCGCGATGCAACTCGCGAACGAATTCGAAGCCTTCAATCTCGGGTGCCCCCGCGGACGCTTTTCCATCCGTCTTGCGAACCGCGTCGCGAATGCCCGAAGCCACCCCCGCGGAGGTCCTTCGAAGGAACGCATTGTTCTGGTCAATCTCCCGTGCCCGCGCAGCGCACTTTCGGCAACCGTCGAGATGTATCCGAACCGGTTCCGGCGGCTCCCCTTTCGACAGAGCGCGTTCGAGGTCCTCAATGGAAAGGCATCGCGTCAACACGATTAACTTCTAAATTCGCTGGACTTCCCGCCGGAGGTTTTTGACGTGCAATCCCCCGAGCTGTCCCCGCCACGTCATGCACGACACGCCTCGACGCTCCGCCGCGCCATGGGCCATGAGTCAGCCTTTAGATCGGCTGGCGGCGGCCCTGGTCGTTGAGTTCACGGACCCTCTGCCGGGCCCCCGACATTCTTCGCCATGATCTTTATGCAAGACCATACCTCTCATTCATGACCTCTACCGCCTCGCGAAGGCGGCGAAGATATCGGTGCTTTGCCAGATAGACTGCCTTGATCGTCGTCCCCAGCCGCCGAGCCACTTCTTCGACCGGAATCTGCTCCACAACGTGCAGCCGAAACGCCGCCCACGTTTGCCGGGTCACGCGCGAGGATTCCGCAAGTTCGCGCAGCGCTTCCTCGAGAATCGCCTGCCGGCACTCCGCATCCCACGCTGCTTCCAGATCCGAATCGTCCGAAATAGTCACAATGGCGGACTCGCCGCGCACCTCGCGCCGCGCAAGCTTCGCGCGGCGAGCGTCCTGGAGCCGATGCCGCGCTATCCCCATCAGCCACGCCCCCAGTCGCCCCCGAGACCGGTCATACTTTCCCGCCCGGTAGTCGCGGACGAATTGAAGCAGCGTCTCCTGGGCAAGGTCCGCGGCGTCCTGGGCATGCAGGCCGAGCCGGCGACCGAAAGACACCAGGACCGGCCGGAAGCGGCAATCAAACTCCCGCCAAATCTCATGATTGGCGGCGTCGTAAAGCCCTTCGAGCAAGGCGGTTGACGTGATGGATGCCGTGATTGGCAGCATATGCACCGGTCCAGCCCTCATTATACCGGTAAGCGACATGCAGCCCGGCGTGGGCGGTCGCTTCATAACCCATTTAAATATCATTAGTTACATCGAAAGTGAGAAAAAACAGGAATCCGAAACGCATATCCGTGTAGGGAGTGTTTCGCGCCCGTTCGGGCCGCGAAAAAAGGAAAACAGGAGATGCGCGGTCGCCTCGACCGCGCCCTTTCCGGGGTAGGAGAATCCCATGCAACTGCGTCCCGCCAATGCCGCCATTTGTGGTCTCACTCTGATCTGTATCTGTGCTGTCGCAGGACTTCCCGTATCTGCCGGAGAGCCGGTCGCCGCTGACCAGTTGCAGATGATTGAGGTCAGCGGCGACGCGGGGACCACCCCGCGCGGAGGCGGCGCGGTCTGCCCGCTCGGAGACGGACCCTGTACTCCGTTCCAGGCCAGCCAGTGCGTCTCTCCGACCGGCTCCGGGCAGTGTCGCGTTGTGAGCGCGATTTACGACCCGACGCAACCCAACCTCGTCCGGGTCTCGTCGTGCAGTTGCGTGCTTCAGGGACACTGCGGCAACCTCACCTTGCAGGGAGATATCATCCGCTGCGACGGCGACTGCCCGGTCCCGCCCACCGGAAACCAGTGCCAGGTCCTAGTCAACGGCGTACCCTCCGGCAGTTCCTTTGTTATCTTTACCACATACCCTCCCGGTACGCAGTTCTCCTGCGGCTGCAACACGTCGAACCCGCCCTGCGAGCCGGCTCCCGGCGGACAGGGCTGCAATCAGACACAATGTCCAAACTCCGGCGAAGTCTGCTTCCCGCGCTGCGTCACTATGACTGCAACCGGCCCCGTGGTGGTCGATTGTGAATGCCGCCAGGACATCGAATGCCATATCGAGATGGGTCCGGCCCTTCCGTACTGCAACGGTCTCTGCCCCCCTGGCACCGAGTGTGTTCGCTCGGAAACCGTCAATACGGACGGGACGATCACCTACTGCTGCGACTGCGTGCCCATAACGACCTGCGAGCCGCTCCCCGATCAATCCGCCTGCGCGCCCGTTCAGTGCCCCATCGCCGGCGAAGAATGCCAGCCGCGCTGCATCCTTATCGGCTTTGACGGCGTCCCGCGCGTCACCGACTGCGAGTGCGGCAGCCCCAACGAATGCCACGCGGAACTTCTCCCCGGCGCGCAAATCCCCGAGTGTATCGGCGGCTGCCCGCCCGGACAGGTCTGCATCCAGCGCGTCTTCGCCACGCCGGAAGGCACCCGGTATTGCTGCGAGTGCGTCCAGGACCCACCCGAATGCATCCCCACGCCGGACCGCACCGCCTGCGTGCCCTTCCAGTGTCCGCAGAACGGCGCCCTTGAAGAATGCCAGCCTCGCTGCGTGCGCATGACAAACCACGGCACGATCGAAGTCATCAACTGCGACTGTCGCGGCCTCGCTGAGTGTCATGTGGTCTGGCAGCCGGGCATTACCCCCTACTGCGAAGGCGCCTGCCCTCCCGGCCAGACTTGCGTCCAGAGCCTCATTCAGAACCCCGACGGGTCCTTTGACATCTGCTGCGACTGCATCGAGGACACCTGCCGCTGCCGAGGCGATGTCAACGGCGACGGCGTTATCAACGGCCTGGACATCAATCCCTTCGTGCGCTGTTTCCTCGGAATCCCGATTCCCGGAGACCATTGCGAGTGCGCCGACATCGACGAGGATGGGCAATACACGGCCTTCGACATCTCACTCTTCATTCAGCGCATCCTCGGTAAGTACCGCTGCGACGAAACCCCCTGCTGCCCCAAGCAGGACCTCGTCGAGGACCTTCGCACCGGCGTCAATGACGACAACACGCTGATACCCGTCGGCAACGACGATCCGGACTGGACCGTGTTCCTCGACGCCTCGGGCGGCAGCACACCGCGGCCGGCCACCGTCGTCGCTGCCCATCCGTCGTGGCAGACCTTCCCCGGTACGCAGTGGGTCAGCGCGAACTACTTCGGCCCCAACGGCGAATACGGATACGAATTCTGCTTCTGCCTCGATGAGCGATACTCAAACCCCGTGCTGACGCTCCAGCTGCGCGGCGACGACGACTCCCAGGTCTTCCTCAACGGAAACTTCATCGGCAACGGCGCGGGCTTCAATGTTGCCGTCGTGCCGCCGATCACCGTGAACAATCCCGCCTTCTTCCAGCCCGGCACCAATTGCGTGCGCGTCCTCGTGCAGAACATCGGCGGCGCTCCGACGGGATTCAACATGAACGGCACCATGACCGCCGACGATGGCGTCTGCTGCTGCGACCCGGCCGATCTCGACAAGCCCATCGGCTCCGGTGTCTATGACAACAGCAACGTCCTTATCCCCGGCGGCAATGACGACGACACCTGGACGGTGACCGTGGACCCGAGCGGCGGCATCACGCCCCGGCCCGCCACCGTGCTCGACGCCACGATGATCCACCCGCTGTGGTTGACCATCCCAGGGACGCAGTGGATCTCCGCCAATTACAACGGACCCAACGGCGTCTATCACTACGAGTACTGCTTCTGCCTTGACCCGCGCTTTGAGGACCCCGTGCTGGACTTGTATCTGCGGGCCGACGACTTTGCTGAAGTGTTCCTCAACGGCGTGCTCGTCGGGCAGACGCCCAACGGCTGGGCCTTCAACACGCCGCAGCCGACCCACGTCTTCATCACCGATCCCGATCTGTTCCTCGCGTGCGAGAACTGCATCGAGATCCGCGTGCACAACACCGGCGGGCCGCCCACCGGGCTCAACGTCGCCGGGAGCGTGCGCGCCAGGAACGGCCTGTGCTGCGACGATCGGCAGTATTCCTGCTGTTTGCCCGACGGGAACTGCCAGGACCTGGCCCCCGGCGTCATGGAGTGCGAGTTCGGCACCCTGATGATCGGGCCGTGTCAGAGCTACACCGCCTGCTGCATGCCCGACGGGTCGTGCCAGTTTCTCGAGCCGCGCTGCTGCGAGCTGGCCGGTGGCAGTGTGCTGCCACCCGGCGTGACGTGCAGTACCGGCGCGCCCCAGGCCTGCTGCATCGACGTCGCGGGCGGCGGGTCAATGTGCATCGACGCCGAACCAACGTGTTGCCAGTTCGCCTACAATGGCGTCCCTCAGGGGCCGGGCACTTTCTGCCAAGGGGACCTCGACGGAAACGGCGTCGATGAAGCTTGCGAACCCCCGCCGCCGCCGTGCGGCCTGAATCCCGCCACCGGCCAGTGCTACCAGACGCAGTGCCCGATCGCGGGCCAGGAATGCCGCCCCCGATGCGTGCTGGTCGAGGCGGCCACGCAGCAGGTCATTCAGATTGTTGACTGTGCCTGCACGAATCTGAACACGTGTCACCTTGAGCTGTCTCCGGCGCCGTCGACCCCGTTCTGCCAGGGTGGATGTCCGCCCGGTTTCTCGTGCTTCCGAAACGTAGTCGATCATGGCAACGGAACGCAGACGGTCTGTTGCGGGTGTACGATTCCGAACCCCTGAACGCCCGCTTCGGCGCGCCCGGTTGATCGTTGTGCTTTGAATAAAGCTCAGCCCCGGCGCCTTGGCCGCACAGTAAGACAGATCGACGCGCCGTCAGGCCGCCGGAGCTGCCAGGCGAATGACACAACCGAGCGTCCGTGTGGAACACCCTCCGACGGCGATTCCTCCGGACGCTTGGTTTTTTTAGCGTTGTGCGCAAGGTCCTGCGGCCGCACGTGGACGTGTGCGCATCGCCGGCTGCCGTAGCGTCACCCCTGGTCTGCGACCCCGTCCACTCTGCCGGGCCGATTCGTCAGCGACACGTCTCTGACTCGTTGACTCAAGTTTTGACTCCCACGCTTCGAAGGGAGCGTCTTAACTCTTCTTGATCGCGCTTACCGCAACGAGCAGCACGACCGCCCCGACTGTGGACATCATGATGTTCCCGATCAGCCCCCCGGCCGTGACGCCCAGCAGCGTAAACACGTAGCCCCCGATGATGGCTCCGATGACCCCGACAGCCAGGTTCGTCACCAGCCCGAACCCGCCGCCCTTGACCAGGTGCCCCGCCAGCCAGCCTGCCACCACGCCGACAATCAGGAACGATATGAGGGACATTGCCGCACTCCAGTTTAGCTACCCACCATCATTGCCCTGTTCCCGCGTCACGGACGGCCCCTATTGGAGTCGCGCACCATCGACGAGCAGCATCCACTCCAGAACGCTGACCGGCGGGAGGGGATCCACGCCCAGTTGCCGCAGCATGTAAAGACATTGTGCCCGGTGATGCCCGCCGTGCGTCGTTACGTGCGTCAGCACCCCGCCCCGCGTCAGTTGATACGACTTCCCTTCGCGTGTCCATGTGGCCATTTCGTCCAGCGGCCGCGCCCGGGCATGGGTCGCCAACTCATCGGCAAGCCTCTCGAGAAGTTTGCCAAGCTCCGCCGCGTTTCGCGTGACCCCTTGCAACCGCGGCCGGCGCTCCCGCCCCGCAAGGACATCGCACCAGCTCTGCATCGCGCCGAGGATATGCGTGACCGCGTCGTGCAGCGATCCGGGCCCGATATCGAAACTCCGCTGAAACTGCTCCGGCGTTAGCCCCTGGCACGAATCAAGAATCTGTCTCGTCGCCCAGCGGTCATGAGCGAGCAGAATCACAAGCGGTTCGAATTGAGTCACTGCAACCATGCCATTTCACTCCCCTCGCGATTCACACCCCCATGCAGTAGGTACTTGCCCTCGATTTCAACGCCCGCCTTCTTCTAACTCGCCTCGTGCAGTTGCCTTTGTACCGTGCGATCATTGTTCTCGGCCCATCGGCGCGCATTCACGATCCGATGTGTGAGGATATTTTCGCACGGAAGAGGGAAAAGTTCGCTTCGGCCGATCACTTCCCTCCCGAGACGATCCCTCAGGACTGCCCGCCATGCCACCGCGCACCCAAGTTGCCCCAAGAGTGCGGGGAGGAAACCCCCGGTTTCCTTGTGGCCACAGGAATCTACCATACCTTCGTCCACGCGGCATGGTAGTTGCCACTTAGCGTCACAGAGGATGTGCGGTGGGTGCGTCATCCAAGGGCTTGGTCACGATCCTTCCTCTCTCCGGCCCGAACACTCGTGACGAAGCCGACGTACCCGCCGCACCACACTTTTTTTACGGCCCGCCCGACGGCCCACGCCCACCTGTTCCTACACACGGCCCGCGATGAGCTGCGTCGGAATGGGTATGAAACTCGGCCGCTCGAAGCGAAAGCGAATCATCGCCAGAAGGTATCTGAAAAAGTCCGTCGCGCGGATCTTCTTGCCCTCGGCGCGCAGACGCGGTTTGTAGCGAATTGGGTGCTCCAAGATGTCGATCCCCATGCGCGCCAGTTTCGTCGTGATCTCAGGCTCCATCGCAAATCCCCGGCTGCACAGATTCAGCCTCCGCGCGATGTCCGTACGCATCATCTTGTAGCACGTGTTCATGTCCGTCAGGCGAAGCCCGTTGAGCACGTTGCACAGCCCGTTGAGCAACCGGTTCGCAAGATAAATCGGCCGAAACCGGAACCGCCCCGCATCGCCCAGAAAGCGCGACCCATAGCAGACCGGGCACACTCCTGTCCGCACCTTCTCAAACATCGGGAGCAGGTCCATCGGGTCCAGTTCGTCGTCCGCGTCCTGGATCACCATGAACCGGCCCCGCGCGTGCCGCAGCGCCGTCTGAATTGCGGCGCCCTTTCCGCTGTTGACCTCGTGCCGGACCACGCTGACGCCCTCGGTGCCCGTCAGGCGCTGGATCACTTCGGCGCTGCCGTCCGTCGACCCATCATCCACGACAATCACTTCGAACGGCCCTGGAAACGGCACCGCCAGCAGCCGGCGCAGCGTGCGCCCCACTGTCCGCTCTTCATTGAATACCGGTACCAGCACAGACAACTCCGGCGCGCTGTCCCACGGTTCGGCACATTCTGATTCAACGTCCATTCGACTGACGCTTTCACGCACAAAGGTCATTGAGTACTCCGGCCGGGGACACCTCTCCCGGTTACTTGTGCCTATCGGCCGATTCGTCGATGTATGTGATGCCCGCGCGCCGCAACAACGGCTGCGCAGAAACTGCCGACCCCGACGACCGGAGCCCCCGTGACCGCCATTCCCGCGTCATGTCCCGCACGGATCGAGACCCCCGCGGCGCGCGAGCGCCGGCATACCGCCGGACTCGCCGCTGCCGCACGCGTTCTCCCACTGCTTGCCGCCCTTGCGGCGACGGTGCCGTTCATTGGTCCCTGGTGCCGCCTCACGCCGGACAGCTTCAAGTATTTATCCGCCGCGCGCTGCCTATGGGAGACCGGCGCCTTTCCGCCGGAGCGTCTCATCGCCCCGCCGGGCTTTCCGACACTCCTCGCCCCGCTCATGGCACTGGGCGATGCACCGTTTCTGGCGATCCGCATTCTGCTGTCCGTCTCCTTTGTGGCGGCCGTCCTCCTCACGCAAGCGATACTTTCCCGGACGATTGGCCCGCGCGCAGGTCTCGCCGCCGCGTGGCTCACCGCGGTAAGTGCCATTATGTCCGCACAGTCCGCCACGTTGCTTTCCGAGATCCCCTATCTGCCGCTCGCCCTCGCGAGCCTCTTGTTCGCCGTGAACTGGCAGTCGCGCGGCTGCGCCGGCGCACGCGAGGCCGCCGTCGCCGGGCTGCTTGCCGGCTGCGCCATTGCCGTTCGGGCGATGGGTGTCGTCCTGGTCCCCGTTCTCCTCGCCTGCCTCGTTCTTTCGCCGCATAACGTCCGGCGCGCCCGGGTTCGCCACGCCACGATATTCCTGGTCGCCTTCGCGCTGATCCCTGTCGCGTGGCACCACCGCCAGGGCCGCTACCCCGCCGCATACGGATACGCGACTCAATGGACCCGGGCGCGGGATTGCGAGAACTCCGATGCCACCGGCGCGGCTCTCCAGTTCGAAAGACTGCGCACTTTCGGCCCGATGCGCCTCGCCGATGTCGGAGCCGCGGTCGTCCCGCCCAGGCTCGGCTGGCGGCTCCTGCACGGGGAAAACCGCAGCCCGGCGGCGTGGCTGATCGGCCTTCCGATTGCAGCGATTGCCCTTTATCGCCTCGCCCGCTTCCGCTCCGCCCCCGACGCCTATCTCGTCGCCACGCTCATGATGCTCGCCCTCTGGCCCTGGGATGAAGGACCGAGGCTGATCGTGCCGGTTCTTCCGTTCATCTGGGGCTGCGTCGCCTGGCTCTTCGGCGCGGTCCTGTCCGCGCTGCGCCGGCGACCGGCCTGTCGTGTCGTCATAATGACACTCGCGGCCGCGCTGGGCGCGATTCATGCGGCAGAGTTCATCTTCACCTCCCGGGCCATGAATCGAATGGACGCGCGGGAGACCGGGATCTGGAACAATGCCGAATCGCTTGCCACCCGTCTCGACCGCGAAACACCTGCGGGCACGCGCCTCCTGGCCGTCATCCCGTCGGCCCACGGCGACAAGGTCCTGCTCACCGCCGCGGCGTACCTTTCGCGCCGGGATCTATGCGAGTGGTTTGAGGTTGGAAAAACACGATGCATTCCGGCCCGCGCCGCGAATTGCGATCTCGCCCTGGTTCATTCCGAAATCGTCCGCCCGCCCGATGAACTGATCCTGGGTGAGAAGATGGCCGATCTGCCCGGCTTCCGAATGTACGCGCTTCCCGGTGCCTCGGCACCGACACAGCCCTAGCCGGCTGCCCCCCGTTTCCGAACGCGCTCCGCGTGTTGCTGCCGCACGACGGGAGCGTACCGGCCTTCTTGCGTCGGTCGGAATGTATCCCTGCAGCGACGGGTGCCCCGCCGCCGCCCCCCTCAGATCGCTCCCTTTATCCCGCTTCCGGGAACCGCGCCGGCGAGCACGACCGAGCAATATTACCCAACCAATATGCCAGGAACCCACATTGCACACATGGAAAGCGCATTTTATAGGACATTCTCGGTTGGCACGCTCGCTGCCTTCTTTCTCTCTGGCCGCCCGGCACGGGGTCGGGCGGATGTGCACACGGCGGGCTCACGAAAAAGAGGAGACCTCTTTCATGGCCTTTGATTTCAACAGTTTGTTTGGTCCGTTCCAGTCGATCTTCGAGTCGCTGTTCGGATGGCTGGGCCAGCTTCTCCAGTCCATTCTCGGCGTCGTCGGTATCGGCGGCTGACCGATTGCGGACCCGGCCGCCGGCAGCCTGCACGGCTGACGGCGGCCATTGTTCGTTCTTCCGAGGGCGTCGCCCGTGCCTGGCCGGCAAGCGCGGCTTTCCCCCCGCGCGGCGCGGCGAATGGCCCGGCGCTGGCCCGATTCACGGCCTCCCAGGGCGCAGCGCGTCCAACCGAGATGCCATTCGTACGACACCGACGGCCCTGCCGGCGGCGCCTCGGATTTCTGCCGGTGATTCGCCTCGGATTAGCGACGCGCCCGCCCGCGGCCACGCGATGACCGCCGCGCCGCCCCCTCGCCCGTCCCGCGGCGACCCATTGTCCCGCGCGGCGCTTTCCGCACAACGCTGCGCGGCGCCAGCGCCGCGGCAAGCACCTCGTCCACTGTCTTACAGAGCACGAACTTGATCTGCTTCCGGATTTCCGGCGGGACCTCGACCAGGTCCTTCTTGTTCCGCAGCGGAACGATCACCGTGCGGATGCCCGCCCGGTGCGCGGCCAGCGTCTTTTCCTTCAGCCCCCCGATCGGCAGAACCAGCCCCCGCAGGGTGATTTCACCCGTCATGGCCACGTCGCTGCGGCACGGGCGATCCGTCAGCAGCGACACCAGTGCAGTAAACATGGCCACCCCCGCGGAGGGTCCGTCCTTCGGGATCGCCCCGGCCGGCACGTGAACATGAAGGTCCAGCTCGGTCAGCCGCCGCGAATCGATGCCGTACTTCATCGCCGAGGCCCGCACCACGCTGTACGCCGCCTGAACGCTCTCCTTCATCACATCGCCGAGCTGCCCCGTCAGTTGAAACGTCCCCTTGCCCGGCATGCACGTCGCCTCGACAAAAAGAATATCTCCGCCCGCCGGCGTCCAGGCCAGGCCGGTCACCACGCCCGGCACGCTCGTGCGCAGTGCCAGCTCCGGCTCGTACTTGATCGGACCCAGGTACGCGCCAAGCAGGGATTTCGTGATCACTTTCGGGTGCTTCCGTCCGCGCGCCACCTGCGCCGCGACCCCGCGGCACACCGCGCCGATCTCGCGCTCGAGATTGCGAACCCCGGCTTCGGCCGTGTAGGACTCGATGATCGTCTGAAGCGCCTCGTCGGCGAATCGGAGCTGCTCGGGTTTCAGGCCAGACTGCTCAAGCTGACGCGGCACCAGGTACTTCTTGCAGATGAACATCTTGTCCAGCCGCGTGTACCCCGGGATCCAGATCACTTCCATGCGGTCCTTCAACGGAGGCGGGACGGCTTCCATGTAATTCGCCGTGCAGATGAAAAACACCCGCGACAGGTCGAACGGAACCCCGAGATAGTGATCCACGAACGTGTTGTTCTGCTCCGGGTCAAGCACCTCGAGGAGTGCCGACGACGGGTCACCGCGGAAGTCGGCTCCGATCTTGTCCACCTCGTCGATCATGAACAGCGGGTTGTTCGCCCCCGCCTTGCGTATCTCCTGAATGATCCGCCCCGGCAGCGCCCCGATGTACGTCCGCCGATGCCCGCGGATGTCCGCTTCGTCGCGAACGCCGCCGACCGACATGCGAATGAACTGCCGGCCCAGAGCCCGCGCGATCGATCGACCCAGCGACGTCTTTCCGACGCCCGGCGGCCCGGCGAAACAGAGGATCGGCCCGCGCCCCTCCGGCTTGAGCTTTCGTACCGACAGGTATTCAAGAATGCGCTTCTTCACCTTCTCGAGGTCGTAGTGGTCCTCGTTGAGCACCTTCTCCGCCTTCGAGATGTTGAGGTGATCTTCGGTCGATTTCGACCAGGGCAGTTCGCACAACCAGCGAAGGTAATCGACCGTGCCGCTGTATTCCGGCGACGCCTGCGGCGTGCGTGACAGCCGCTCGAGTTCGCGGTCCGCCTCCTTCTGCACCGGCTCCGGCATCTTCGCCTCGGCCACCGCTTTCTTCAGCTCTTCCAGCTCGACGTCGCGCCCGTCGCTCTGGCCCAGCTCCTTCTGGATCGCCCGAAGCTGCTCGTTCAGGTAGTACTCGCGCTGCGTCTTGTCGATCTCGTTTTTTACCTGCTCCTGGATCTTGTTAGACAGCTCCAGCACTTCGAGCTGATGGGCCAGCGCCCGATTGATCTTCCGCAGGCGGTCCGGAACGTCGAACGTCTCGAGGATCTCCTGCTTCTCGATCGTGCTCAGCGACAGGTTCGCCGCGAGGAAATCGGCCAGGCTGCTCGGCTTCGTGATGCTGTTCAAAACGACAAGGGCCTCGTCGGGCACGCCGGGAGTCATCTCGATGACACGCGTCGCCTGGCTCTTGGCCGATTCAATCAGCGCGTCCAGCTCCGTCGTCGACGTGTACGTGTCCTCGCGCGTGTGCGCCCGCGCCACCAGGTACGGCTCCGTCGAGACGAAATCCTCGATGCCGAACCGCAGGAGCCCATGAACGATGATCGAAACCTGGCCCTCCCCCAGGTTCAGCAGCTTCAGGATCGAAACCACCGAGCCGACCCGATACAGGTCGTCCAGCCCCGGGTCCTCTGTCTTCGCATTGCGCTGCGTCACCACGCCGACGATCTTGGTGCCGGTCACCACGTCATCGATCAGCTTCTTTGACTTCGCGCGCCCGACGGTCAGCGGAACGATCGTGCCGGGGAATATGACCGTGTCCCGCACCGGCAGCACGGGCAGAAGCTCCGGAATGACCAGCTTGCGCTCGCCCTCTTCGGAACCCGCCGACGAAATCGCCACCATCTCCGGCGCGGTCGGCCGGTTTGAACCTTCGCCGACCGATTCACCGTCGTCGTCGAGGTCCGGCATTCCATCGAGTTCTGTCGAATCCATCGTCATGACGAGTTCATCCCGCTTTGATCGCACAAACCGGCCGCCTCCGCCCCGCGGTCGGAGTACCTCGCGCCGGTCCGAGGCCGGGCGGCGCAGCCCACGCTACTTGACCTTTGGCAGTGTGACCCAAAGGAGGCCGTCGCGGTAATGCGCCGTGACCGCGCTTCGATCAACCGGTGTCGGAAGCTCCACCTGCCGGCAGAACACGCCGGTATCGATCTCCATCAGGTGCACGCCGATCTCCGAGGCCCGGCTCGGCATTGGCGCGGAGCGCTCGCCGCGTATGGAGAAAATATTGCCGTTGACGTCAACGTTGATTTCTTCAGGCTTCATCCCGGCAAGGTCCACGCAGATCAGGAACGCCTGCCGCGACTCGTAGATGTTGAGATTCGGCCTCCACGCATCGGTCGGACTGAATCGGATATACGGCCCGGACAGGAGTTCCTCAGCGCTCGTCTTTTCGCGGATGACCAGTCGCTGGAAATGCGAACTTTCGGAGAGGCGATGGTACATGATGGACACCCGAGATGACCAGGACCCCGATGCTACCGCGTGGAGTCTATCACCGCGCATGCCGGCGTCAACGAACCCAGGTCCGCCGCTTCGCGTTTGTCCGTGCACACATTCAATCGGCCAGAAGCCTTCGCACACGCGCCGCGGTCTCTGCCGCGGCGGGCGTTTCGCACGGCGCGGTGACATGAATCATGCCCTTGTAGCGAATCCGACGAAGCGCGTCGCGAATTGCGGGTCGTCCGGCGTCCGCCGCCGCCGTGCCCTCCGCTTCACCCAGTATTTCCGGCTCGCCGACGCGGATACAGGCGATTCGGTGCGTCAGCGTAAGAAGCCAGTCCGCCGGGTCTGCCCGCTGTGTCGTGCGCGAGATGTCAAGCTCAACCCCGACATGCGGTGAATTTACTTCGTCGAGGAATCGCCGCGCCTCAGTGGGAGTCGGCAGCAGTCCGACATCGTCCGGATCGATCGCGAGCGTGATTCCATGGTGCGCCGCGGCGAACCGAATCCCCATCAGTCGCGCCAGTATCGCCGCCAGCCGGTCCGCGTGTCGGCGTGGTGCGCCCGACATACCATACAGCGTATTCGCGCCAACAACGACCAGCCGTGCTGCGCACGTGGCGGCCGCCGCAAACGCGGCCTCCAGCGGTTCGTGCCCGTTTAAGTGCCCTGCCGAAGGCCCGCGCGGTACGGGTGCCTCCAGCGTTCCACAGACGCGCACGCCCGAGACGCACAATCCGGCCCGTTTCACAGTTTCCCCCGCTTCGCGCCAGATATCCTCCGCGCCGCGCGATGTATCTCCCGCATACCAACAAAGGTCGATCCCTCCGGCGCCGAGCCGCGCCGCGTGACCGGCAGCCTCGGCGACATCCCGAAAGCGCGCGGGATCACCGTGATAAGCGACCGCCATTTTCAGGTCACATGTAGTCGTCGAAGCACTCATGGGGCTCGCGCGCAACGGATAATGACAAAGATCCGAACGTCCACAGGACGCCGGCCACGCACGCACGACGCGCCGTAATAGTCCATCATACCCGGCAAGTCTCATGGCCGCCCTGTGTGCAGGCGGCATAAGTGCCCGCCGCGAGCCGCACAGCCTGCCGCTGTTCCTTGCCCATCGATGCGGCCCGAACTATCATCCGCGAGCTTTTGGTGACACTTGGCCCCTCGCGGAGCGAACGACCCATGATGATTTCCAAGGCAATGAACACCAGCCTCAACCGGCAGATCGCCAACGAAATGAACGCCTCCCACAAGTACCTTGCCATGGCCTACTGTTTTGAGGACATGGGACTGAAAATCTTCGCCCGGCGCTTCAATCAGCAGGCCGACGAAGAGCGCGGACACGCGCTCAAGATCGCCCGGTTCATTCAGGACGTCGGCGGCTCGGTCGTCTTTGAGGGCCTCGACAAGCCCAAGAGCGACTACAAGACGGCCAAACAGATCGTGCAGGCCGCCGTTGACAGCGAGCTGACAGTCACCAGCCAGATCAACGACCTCGTCGCGCAGGCCGAAAAGGAAAGGGACTACGCCACCCGAAGTTTCCTCCAGTGGTTCGTCGACGAACAGGTCGAGGAAGTCTCTTCCATGACCGAGCTTCTCAAGCTCGTCACCATGGCCGGCGAGCAGTATCTCTTCCAGCTTGAAGGACGCCTCATGGCGATGATGTCCGCCAAGAGCGATTAGAAAGCGAGCGCGCCGTGGCTCCCGGTCGCGACATCCGATTGACCGCCTACGCCTCGTGCGCCGGCTGAGCCGGCAAACTGCCCGCCGGGGCACTCTCGCAGGTTCTGCGGGAACTACCGCCGATGGCGCATCCCGACCTCCTCGTCGGAGCCGAGCACTTCTCCGATGCGGGCGTCTTCCGTCTGCGCGACGATCTCGCCATCGTCCAGACCGTCGATTTCTTTCCTCCCCTTGTGGACGACCCATTCGTCTTCGGCCAGATCGCCGCCGCCAACAGCCTCTCCGACGCCTATGCCGTCGGTGCGACACCCGTCACCTGCCTGAACATCGTCTGCTTCCCCGACAAGGAACTCCCCGTCGACGTCCTCAGCGCCATTCTCGCCGGCGGCGCCGACAAGGTCCGCGAGGCCGGCGCGGTCATCGTCGGCGGACACTCCCTCCGCGATGCCGAGATCAAGTACGGCCTCTCCGTCACCGGAGTCGTACACCCCGATCGCTTCTTCAGAAACGACCGCGCCGCCCCCGGCGATATGCTGATCCTCACCAAGCCCATCGGCTCCGGCGTCCTGACCAGCGCTGCCAAGGCCGGCAGGATCGGCGAAGGAGATCTCACCGAAGCCATTCGCGTCATGATCCAGCTGAACTTCACCGCCGCCGACGTGGCCCGCGAGTTTGCCGCAAACGCGGTGACGGACATCACTGGCTTCGGGCTTATCGGCCATGCCTGGGAAATGGCCGGCGCTTCCGGCGTCACCATCGAACTGCACGCCCACGCGGTCCCCCTGATAACGCAGACCCTCGATCTCGCCCGCGCCGGCGTTCTCACGCGCGCCTGGAAGAGCACGCTGGCATCCATCGGCGACCGCTTCCGGAATCGCGGCGTCGAAGAAGCCCTCCTCGGCGTTCTCAGCGATGCCCAGACGTCTGGCGGACTTCTTCTCTCCCTTCCCGCGAGTGTCGCCGACGCCGCCCTCACAAAGCTTCGCGCCCGCGGCGTTGCAGATGCCGCGATCGTCGGGGCTGTGAAATCCCGCGGCGACGCCGAGATCGTGCTCGTCGCCTAGCGCGTCGTTTCGCCTCTCCTTGACAATCCTCCTGCATGACCCGCGTCCAATGTCACGCCGCAGCGACGCAGGCAACCGCCCGCCCCGGCGCGGATAAATGATTGCAAACAGCGCGGAACTCGTTATCCTTCAATCACGTAAGCAACCCAGGCAACAGGATTCGCCGCAACACCTGCGCCTTATCTAGGGATGGATGCATCATCGTGAAACCTTCCAGACGAGGACCGAGCCTTTTTGAGGTAATGAACAAGGCCCCGGTGACCCAGCCCCCACGGCGAAGTTTCGGGCTGTTCGGTCGCCGGCGGCAGCCCGACGCCCACGTACTTCCCGTCGCGCAGCCCCTCACCGAAGAAGAAGCCGCCGCCGAGCTCGCCCGCGCACGCGCCGAGCACGACGCCGAACGACAGGCCCGCGAAGAAAAGCTCCGCCGCAAGGAGGCCGAAAAGGCCGCGCGCATCGCCGCGAAAGAAGCCCGCCGCGCTGCGCGCCGCGCCGCCGAGGCGGATTCCCCCGCCGATATGCCCCCCGTTCAGGCCAGCGGGAACCGATTCATCTTCTCTTTGAGCACGGCCGCCTGTATCGGCGCTGTCGGGCTCGTGTGCGCTGCGATCCTCAGCGCCTATGTCATGGGTCAGCGCGCCGCGCGAAAGGGCGGCCGACTCGCAACCGTCGCAGCTACTTCGACCCCCGTCGCCGAGTCCTCGTCTCCGCTCCTCCCCGGTCCCGCCTCGCCTCAGACCGCGAGCCTCTCGAGTGCGGATTCCCCGGCGTCCCCCGCGCCACAGGCCCCCGCCGACGAGCCGATTACCGACAACCCCGACCTTGCGCACCTGCTTAAGCGTCCCCAGATGGCGGAACCCCAGGTCAACCCCAACCAGCCGGTCCGCCTCGACGCCTCGGCCCCCGCCGCCGGTGCTAAACCCGAGAGCCTCAACTACTTACAGATCGAGTCCTTCCTCGTCAGCCGCGACCGGACGAGCGAGCAGCTCGCCCGGGATGTAGCCGAGGTCCGCGCCTTCCTGGCTGAGCGCGGGGTGCGGACATTTGCCCGAAAGCGCCACAACGGTTATGTTCTCTTCGCTGAAGAGGGCTTCCCCCCAGGGAAGGAGACGCGCCGCCAGCGCGAGGCGTTCATCCGACACGTCGAGAAGCTCGGCGCGGAGTTCCGCCAGCTCGGGGGGCAGTACCAGTTCAAGGGTTGTTTCTTCGTCAGCTACGGCTCGACGCAGGCCGGGGACCCGGTCTGACCGTTTTGCATCCCGGAGTTTTCACCATGTCGATGGACCGTTCACTCAAGAGCAAGGCCTCCCTGTCGCGTCACCGCAACGTCCTTACGCGAACCGAGCGTATCAAGCGACTCCGCGATGAGGAGCGCTTCAAGGACGGGATGACGCCGGTCGGCCTGCCCAAGGTCGCGAACCGCAAGGCCCCCGTCGCCGGCAAGGGCAAGAAGGGACCGGCCAAGGAAGGCGAAGCTGCTGCTGCCCCGGGCGCACCGGCACCGGCTGCCGCCCCCGCCGCGAAGTCCGCTCCGGCCAAGAAATAAATAGTCTCCACGCATCCCGCGCGGCCGGCACCTTCAGCGGTGCAATCGAAAGGGGCGCGGCTGCGCGGCGCTTCGCGATCCAGCCCGGCCCTCGCCCTTTTCGCCCCGATATAATGGACACCTCCAGACTCCTCGCCGGCCGCACGCGTAAAGTCGAGTTCTCCGGCATCCGCAAGTTCTTCGACATGGCCGCGCGGATAAAGAACCCGTGCGACCTCTCCATCGGCCTCCCAGACTACGACGCCCCGGAGCCTGTCAAGGACGCCGCAATCGCCGCCATCCGCGCCGGAAAGAACAGGTACACACCCAGCTCCGGCATGCCCGAACTCCGACAGCGCCTCGTCGATCAGCTCAAGCGCGCTACCGGGCTCGACCGCTCGATCCTGATTACCTCCGGCGTGTCCGGCGGGCTGACACTCGCCCTGCTCGCCACGATGGACCCCGGCGACGAGGCCGTCTTCCTGGACCCCTACTTCGTCTCCTACCTTCAGCTCGTTCACATGGTCGGCGGCGTGCCCAGGCCCGTCCCCTCCTACCCGGACTTCGCCTTTAACCCCGAAAGAGTCGAAGCCGCCATCACCCCCCGAACCAAGGTCCTCATGATCAACACCCCCGGCAACCCGACCGGGCGTGTCATGACCCAGCCCGAGGTGGAGGCGGCGGCGGCCCTGGCCAGGAAGCACAACCTCGTGCTGATCGCAGACGAGATCTACGACAAGCTCTGCTACGACGGGCCGAACCCCAGCCCGATGGCCCTCGCCCCGGACCATACTGTCGTCCTCGGAGGCTACGGCAAGACCTACGGCATCACGGGCTGGCGCATGGGCTACGCCGCGGGCCCGGCGTGGCTCATCGAGGAGATGACGAAGTTTCACCAGTACACGTACGTCTGTGCCCCGTCCATGGCACAGGCCGCGACCCTCGCCGCCCTCGACACCGACGTCAGCGGCCACCGCCGCGACTACGCCGCCAAGCGCGACCTGGTATGCAGGCTGCTGGCCCCCCGCTTCGCCTTCGAGCGCCCCTCCGGCGGCTTTTATGTCTTCCCGGAGGCCCCCAGGAGCTACCCCAGCGCCACCGCCTTCTGCGAAGCCTCACTCGCAGAGGGCGTCATCGTCATCCCCGGCGGCATCTTCTCCGGGCGTGACACCCACTTCCGCATCAGCTACGCCACCACCGACGAAAACATCCACCGCGGCTGCGAAGTCCTCTCCCGACTCGCTCAACGCTGAACACGCTACACGTGCATTTAGTACAATTCAACGCCGCCCCCGTGCGCGCAACAAAAAAGCCGCAGGTCGTTTGTGCGAGCTGCGGCGGTCGCCTTTCGGCGGTGCCTGCGAATCTTTCGTCTTGTTGCGAAAAACCGCAGACCGGGGTCGATTACACTTGGCAAGACCGTAACAGATTTGGATAATCTCGTCAAGGGTTATTTACTACTAATCGGTAGCGGGGCCAGCGATGATCGTCTTGGGTCTAGACATCGGCAGCAATTCCGTAGGTAGCGCCTGGGTGGACACTGAAAACAAGGTAGTCCGCCTTGCGGCCAGCGTCTTTCCCGCCGGGGTGGACGAACAGGAGGACAAGCGCGGCGCACCCAAGAACCAGGCGCGTCGGATGACTCGTTCTCAGCGGCGGAACATCCACCGCCGTGCGATGCGGAAGCGCCGTATCGTCAACTTCCTGATGGACCAAGGACTGCTCCCGCGCGAAACCGCGGCGTTGAGCGGTCTGTACGATTCCGATCCGTGGGCGGTGCGGCGAAAGGCGCTGAAAGAACCGTTGACGGTGCACGAGTTCGGCCGCGTGGTCGTTCATCTTTCGCAGCGCCGAGGAGCAGTGGGTGTGACCACGGACCCGGACGACCCCGACGAAGGCAAGGTCAAGGAGGGGATGGATCGGCTCAACAAGCTCATGCAGGAGCGGGACGCGGAGACCATCGGCCAATTGATGGCCGACCTGATCGACGAACGTCGGCGATCGCATGTCGGCGTCTCATGGAACGAGCCAGTTCGCAATCGGCAGTATCGCATCGCTGAAGCAGATCAGCTCTTCGCCGGACGTGAGTTGATCCGCAAGGAGTTCCACACGATCGTCGAGAGACAGCGGTCCTTCAAAGGCTCCGAACTCGCTGCCATGCTGACTGATACGTTATTCAGAGAATTGGACGATCCTCGGCAGACCGATGCCTGGCGTCATCGCGGCCTGCTCTTCGGCCAGCGCCGCACCTATTGGGACACCGGCACGCTGGGCCGATGCGACCTGGAGCCGACGGAACGCTGCGCGCCCATTGCGGATCGCCACGCCAGTTATTACCGCGTGGTCGAGACAGTTAACAACATCATTATTCGAACACTTGGACAATCCGATAGGCCCCTGAGTGAGCAACAGCGCGAAGATGTGAAAAAACTGCTCCGCGGTCCCCTCGGCGAGCGAAAGTCTAAGGGAAAGTTGATTCCCAAGACTTCGGTTTCCGCGTCTGACATTCGCCAGGCCCTCGGCCTGGGTAAACGCAAAGGCAAGAGCGATCCAGTTCAACTCAGCATCGAGGCCGACGAGGATCGCGATATCAATACCGACTGGTTTCACCGCGAAATCGTCCATGGCGGCATCGGCGAAGTCGTGTGGAACAGTTGGGACGAATCCCGAAGAGAAGGTGTCAATCGCGCCATACTCAAGTTCGACCCGGACGAACCGGACGACGCATCCCGACTCCGCAAAGGAGCAATGGAGTGGTGGGAATTGGACGCCGCTGCGGCGGATCGACTCGTTGAGGCGTGGAAGAATCGCCCCAGGCTTGAAAAACGCCTCAACCTCTCACGCCGTGCGATCCGGAACCTTCTTCCCTTCATGGAAGCCTTCGACAATGCCACCAACCGCTGGCCCACGCAACAGGAAGCCCGAAAGGCTTTCGCCAAGACCCTGACCGACAAGCACGCCCGCCGGCGTTATGAGACCGCCGCGCCGGGGCTCACTGCGCGCGACCGCTACTACATGCGCCAGAAGAAGCACCAGATCACGGAAGGCACCCCGGCATTGCCGCCTGCTCCGACGCTCTCTAACCCGGTAGTACGCAAGGCGATTCACGAAGTCCGAAGGCACGTCATCGCGTATCTGCGTCAGTACGGTCGCAAGCCCGACCGTGTCGTCATTGAAATGGCCCGCGTCACCAAGCAATCCGAGCGCCAGCGGAACGACGCCCTGGCGCGAAACCGCGCGCGTGACAAGATTCGTAAGAACATTATTGACGAAGTCCTGCCGACGGCCTTCGGCACTGCTGTGTCTCGATTGTCGCTCAACCAGCAACGCTCGGCCGTCGAGCGCGTGATCCTGGCGCGGCAGCAGACCCAGATTTGCCCCTATTGCGGAAAAGCCGGCCTGACCGAGAAGATCGCCGCAAAGGGCGACGACCTTGAAATCGACCACATCGTCCCCTACAGCCGCTGCGGGGACAACAGCCTCAACAACAAGGTGCTTGTTCACCGCGAATGCAATCGCGGAAAAGCGAATCATACTCCTCGTGAATGGTGGCGCGCTGAATTCGACGAGCGCATTCAATTCGCGGAAAAACTCTTCAAGGACGCGGAGCCTGAAAAGGGAGATTACTTCCGCAAGCGCGATTTCGACCGAAAGTGGCAGAACTTCACCCGCGAAATCCGCGAAGGCGAAGAGTGGAAAAACTCGCAGCTCTCCGACACGGCCTACGCCGCCCGGCAGGTCGCCGCCTACCTCGCCGACGCGCTGTACGACGGTCGCGGCCTGCCCGAGCGCGGCGACGGCGCAGATAGGCAGAGGATTTTCTTCACGATGGGCCGTTTCACGTCAATGCTTCGCAGAGACTGGCAACTCTTCGAAACTCTGAAGCCGGACTCCGGCGGCATGAGCGCTGACGAGGAGTTGCTGCTGGCCGAAAAGAATCGTGGCGATCACCGACAACATGCCCTCGATGCGGTTGCAATTGCACTCACCGAGCCCGACATCAAGAACCGACTCTCATCCTGGGCCGCGAGCGCTGCGGAATACCATGAAAAATTCGGAAAATGGCCGCGCCGCGATGCGATAATCCCTCCATGGGCCGACATTCCCACTTTTCGCCGACAGATACTTGCGCTGGTTTATGATCGATTCGATGGTATCTCATCAGAATCAGCGGTGGAGCACAAGCGACTCACGGTGGCCCATCGACCGGTGAAACGGCGGCTCGTGGGGGCTTTCCACGAGGCCACTCTCTATGGCCCAGTCGTCGAACCGTTGCCGCCGCACCGCACCGAGAATGCCGAAACACTCTACACGAATCGGATAAGCGCCGATCGACTCAAGCCCAACCACCTTCGTGTTCCCGAAGGCTGGGATCAACAAAGCGTATTGTTGGACAACAAATCACTCCCACTGAACGAAAACCGCCGTATTCGCCGGCAACTTGCGTCGATGCCAGATCCGCCGCCCGGAAAGTCTGGTATCGTCCGAGACCGCGCACTGCGCGATCGGCTGCGAAAGTGTCTTCGAGCCGACGGTCTGGACCCAGACGACTTCACCGCTAACCAGCTGAAGCCTCTCATCAAAGAAGGTAGGCTCACGATGGCCAGCGGTGTACCCATCAAAGGCGTGGTTCTGCTCCGGACCAATACTGATCCGATAATCATGCCGCGCAAGCGCTGGGACGCCGCAACCAACCGAATGGTGATCGATGAAGACCCGCGGACGAAGCGCGTCTATATCGGCGGAAACAACCACCACATCGAGATCCGAGAAGACGACAGGGGAAGATGGACGGGCGCCATCGTCACAACCTACGATGCCGCGCGACGCGTCCGCATCCACAAGCGCGACGCCGTCGATCGATCCGACAATGCCGACGGACGATTTGTCATGTCGCTCGCCGAAGGTGAAATGGTCCACATGAAGCACCCGCAAAAGGGCTACATGGACTACTTTGTCGTCTTCAAGCTCGACAAGCCCAGAACTGTCCAGTTCATTCATCACTGGGACGCTCGCCCAAGCGGCGAGCGCAAGGACTTGGACGGCAAGCCGATTCCCGGCTCGGCCCGTGAAGAGATTCCCATAGTCGTTGGCAAGCTCAAGGACCTCGGCCCCGAACCGGGCAAACCACCCCTAAAAGTCCGCGTCGGGCCGCTTGGGGACGTTACTGTGCTTGAAAAGGACTGAAAGCCGCGCCCTTTTCGGCCCGATATCCGAACCGCCGGAGCATCGGGCCGTGATCAAGCGAACCATTGAAATCTCGCAACGGGCCGCGTATCTGGCCGTACGAAACGGCCAACTGCTGATCCATCCTCGCGACGGGGACCGTGACGCCCTGCTTGGACAGACGCCATGCGAGGACGTTGGCGTTCTGCTCGTCGATCATCCCGCCGTCACTTACTCCCACGCCGCTCTGGCCGCACTGCTCGAACACGATGCCGCCGTCGTTCTATGCGGCCGCGACCACCTGCCGGCCGGGCTGTTGCTTCCGATCGGCGAGCATTCGCAGGTCGTCTGGCGCATTCGCCTGCAACTGGCTGCGAAACGCCCTCTCCGAAAGCGCCTCTGGCGGCAGATCGTCCGGGCCAAGGTCCGCGCCCAGGCGCTCAACCTCCCCAGCGGGTCCGACACCAGATCGAAGCTCCTCGCACTCGCGCGAAACATTCGCTCTGGCGACCCCGAGAACATCGAAGCGCAGGCCGCCCGCGCCTACTGGAACGCGTGGCGAAGCGCGCTGGGCGGGACGGACTTCCAACCCGCAAACAGCTCCTTCCGGCGCGACCCCGACGGGCCACCACCCAACAACCTCCTCAACTACGGCTACGCCGTCCTCCGTGCGGCCGTGGCGCGTGCCATCGTCGCTGCCGGGCTCCTGCCTGCCATCGGCATTCACCACCGGCACCGCGCCAACGCTTTCTGTCTCGCCGACGATCTCGTGGAGCCGCTCCGGCCGATGGTTGATGTGCGCGTGGCAGATCTCGTCCGGGGCGGGGAGACGGAGCTTTCACCCGACGCCAAGCGCGGGCTTCTGGAATTATTGACGGTAGAGGTCCGCGCCGGCGACCAGACCGGCCCCCTCATGGTCGCCCTGCACCGGTACGCGGCGTCCTTTGTGAAGTGCCTTGAGGGCCTGTCTGAGCGCCTGGAGATTCCCATGCGCGCCGGCGAGAACGATTGAGCCATGTTCATCAGCGGGTACCGTTGCATGTGGGTCGTCGCCATGTTTGATTTGCCGGTGGACACGAAATCGGCGCGGAAGGCCTACGCGCAGTTTCGCAAGGCTCTTCTTAAGGATGGCTTTTCCCGAATGCAGTTCTCAGTGTATATTCGCCATTGCGCAAGCGAGGAGAACGCCGATGTGCATGTGCAGCGCGT
Organism: Planctomycetota bacterium; assembly: GCA_003576905.1. Lineage (GTDB taxonomy): Bacteria > Planctomycetota > Phycisphaerae > UBA1845 > UTPLA1 > UTPLA1. The sequence goes on from QEVG01000006.1 coordinate 163,671, forward strand.
GCAGGGATTTCTGCCGGACGACGGAGAGGTGCGCGTCCTCACCATCACCGACAAGCAGTTCGAGCGCATGCGCGTTTTCTGGGGAAAACGCCGCAAACTCCCGGCTCGACCTCCCCAGCAACTCGAACTTTTCTGACTGGGCCTGCTCGCAAATCCTTCGCGGAAAGCCGTTTACGCCGGAGCTAGTGTAATCGACCCCGGCCTGCGAGCAATCCGCAACTCCGCACGCGATGCTATGATT
>QEVG01000033.1 GCA_003576905.1 Planctomycetota bacterium
CGCGACGTCGGGAATGTGCTGGCCGGTGCGCGAGCACGCGGGGTGCATCGCCATCGCGAAGAAGCTCAGGACGAACAGGTGAGATTTTCTTGAGGACGTCATTCCTGACTCTCCAAAGTTCGCGGGGTCGTTACGGCGCGATGACCGCTCCCGACACGACTTTCTTGACCGATGGAAGCGCCGAACGGGCGGCGCTGTACGTGCGAAACTGTCCGACAAGGACCGTTTGAAGCGTTTTGCCGGAGCGCGACCGCGGTTCGATCCGCGGCGAGAGTCCGGAGTGACGGAGGGCGCTTATCTGGGACTCGGCGCTCGAGCGATCGTGAAACGCGCCGCATTGGATGGCGAAGTGATCGCCCGGCCATTCGAGCATCCGCCGGGCTCTCTCGGCCAGATCGCCGGCCGGGTATTGCTGGACAAGGGTCGAAAACTCGCGGCGGGCTTCGCTCCACCGGCCCTCGTGTTGCAGGCAGACGCCGTAGCGGTAGCGAATCAGATCGGCCGGGGGGCGTTCGGGCATGCGCGTGAGCGCGGCCTCCAGGTGCGGAATCGCAGCGGCAGTCGCGCCGGTTTCGAATTGAAGCGTTCCGGCCATGGCGTGGGCCTTCGACGTCAGCTCGCGATCCTGGGAAAGCTCAATGCATCGCTGGGCGTCGCGCAGGGCGGCGGACTTGTTCGAGGTCTCTGCGTTGATTTTCGCGCGCAGGTAATAGGCCTCGGCCGCCCCGGTGTAGTCGCCGAATGTGTTGAGGACATTGTCGAGCCTGGCCCGGGCGGCCGGCAGTTTGCGATCGAGATAGTCTTCCTGTGCCTGGCTCACTTCCTGCTTCGCGTGAAGCGGAAGCTCGGTGCAGCCGGCGACAAATGGCAGGACGAGGACGGCGTGAAACCGCGGGCTGCTGCGGCGGCGCGGCGCCCAGCGTTCGCTGCTTCGGGTCGATTGGTGAAGGGGTCGTCCGCGTCTCATCGTGCTTCCGTGCCTTGGCGGTGCAATCGCCCGATCCGTCGGCGACGCCGCTCCGCGGCCGCGATCGGCCCAGAGTTTCAGGACTGCATGCCCGTCGCGCGGCGCGCAAATCCGGGAATGCTGATGCCCATATCGGAGCGGTTATTGGGCGGGTTAACTCAAAAGGGACTGTAAAACCGCCATTCGGCCGGTCGGGAATGGCGCATTTATTTCGCCGCGTGGGGGCAGTGGCGGGAGGGCGGATGTTATCGCGCCCTGTGCGGCGGCATCATGCGTTCGCATTGTGACCAAGTATCCACCGGCGGGTTTCTGTTACGCAGCAGGTGATTCGCTTCCTTTCGCCGCCGTCGGGCCGACGCGGTCGCCGGTGCGAACCGACGCCAAGCCCTTGAATGGGCCATGCTTGGATTGACAGGCCTCTGCCACGACCTATAATCGCGCCCACATTGGGGCCCGTGTGCCACCCAACGGTCCACGACCGGCGGCGCAGCAACCGCAGGGGGGCACGACAAGGCCGAATCGCCCGCAATCATGGATTGGAGCAGGCGGATGCAACGGATTGTGCAGGCCCTGGCGATCCTGGCGTTTTTCCTCGCCGCGTCCCCCCGCGCGACGGCCCAGACTCAGTCGCCGTTTCTCGTCGATCAGGAAGAGATTCAGCCGATTCTGCCGCCGGGCATCAGTGATTTCGATCTCGAACTGTACGGCAAGCTTGCCAACACGTGGCAGGCCGAGGATGGCTGGAACGCGGTACAAATTCAGGGCGACTTTTCGGGCCGCATGGGTCAGTACAAGCTGGCCAGCCGCGATGCCGTGCTGTGGTTTCGGACGCAGCAATGGCAGGATCGGGCCTTTGTCGAGGCACAGATCTTTCTCTGGCAGGACGCCGAGATCATCCAGCCCGCCGGCACGGTGGTTTCCGGACCGGCGCTGCTGGTGACGCTGCGCACCTTCGGCAAGCTCTCGTTGAACGCCGACGCGCATTCGGCGCAGTCGGACTCCGACGGAGAACTCTACAAGGAAGCGTCGCGGGCGCGGCGACTGCTTTCGGTGGCTCCGGCGCCGGAGGCGACGGAGGCCGAGCGGCCGGTCGCGGTCGCGCCCGACCAGGAACAGTTGATGCGCCTGGCCGTCCAAAAGCCGCCGAAGCTGGTCCAGTTTTCGGTGAGTCCCGAAAACGGCGAGCTTCAATACGAGACGATCAAGATGGATGGCGAGGATCAGACCGTCGTCATCGCCATGAACGACGTGCTGGTGTCGCAGGGATCTCCCTCGGCGAGCGGCGAGTACCTCGAACTGCGGGCCGACGCGGCGGTGATCTTTCTGAACCGCGACCAGGTTTCGGACGCGCTGCCGGGACTTCTGGGCGACGAGGCCGAAAAGCCGGAGCGCGGCGTAAAGCCGCAGGAGAGCGCGCCGGAGGGCGGCGCTCCACGGATCGTTGAGAAGGAGGGCCAGACGCCGCTGGATGATGCCAAGAAGGCGGCACAATGGGCCTCGGCGGTTTACCTTGAAGGGGACGTCGTCCTGACCCGCGGCCAGCGGATGATCCGGGCCTCGCGGCTGTATTACGACCTGAGCCAGGACAAGGCGCTGATTCTCGACGTTGTGATGCGGGCGACCGAGCCTTCGCGTGGGCTGCCGATCTACGTTCGCGCGGCCGAGGCGCGGCAGCTTTCGGCGACCGAGTATGAGGCGACCCAGGCGCAGATCACGACGAGCGAATTCCACACACCGCATGTCGCGATCGGGGCCGACCGCGTGCTGCTCGAAGACAAGACGCCGCGAAACGAGGCGGGCGACATCATCGGCGTCGAGGCGGGCAGCTACAAAGCCTACGCCACGACGCTGAACGTCGAGGGGCTTCCGATCGCCTATTGGCCTTTTTCCAGCGGCGATTTTTCGCGCGACCGCATGGCGTTTCGCAACGCGAAATTCGGGTACAGCAATGACTTCGGGGCGACGGTCGAGACCCGGTGGCACCTGTTCAACCTGCTGGGGCTCCAGCAGCCGCCGGGCTACGACGCGACGCTGAAGACGGACTACTTTTCCGATCGCGGTCCGGCGGCCGGCATCGACATGGATTACGAGCAGGAGGACTATTACGGGCTGGTTCGCAGCTACTACGTGAACGATCACGGCAAGGACGATTTCGGGGGCGAGCGGAATTCGATTACGCCGGACCATGAAAACCGGGGTCGTTTCACGATTCGCCACCGGCAGTTTCTGCCGAAGGACTGGGAGTTGACACTGGAGGCATCGTACCTCAGCGACGACAACTACCTTGAATCCTGGGAACGCGGCGAGTTTGAGAATGGAAAGGACCAGGAGACGCTCGCGTACCTCGTGAAGCGGCAGGACAACTGGCAGATTTCGTCTCTCGTGAACTGGCGCATCAACGAGTTTCTCACGCAGACGGAACACCTTCCGGATAACGTTCTGAGCCTCATCGGCGAACCGCTGGGCGAGTACGCCACGCTGTACAGCGAGTCGCGGGCGGGGGTCGTTCGCTATCGCCCCGACGACCGCCGCTATTTCAACGGGCAGGACCGCCGCGACAACACGGGGGAAACGGGCTCGGTGCTCCGCGCCGATTCGCGCGAGGAGCTTCAGTTCCCTCTGCCCGACCTCGGCCCGGTCAAGATCACGCCGTACGTAATGGGACGGGCCAGCGCGTATGACGACGGTCCGAGCGGGTGGGGCGAGGACAACACGAGCGGCGGTTTCGGGCGTGTTTTCGGGGCCTACGGGCTTCGTGGCAACATGGTGCTGTCAAAGGTGGACGACTCGATCGAGTCGGAGATGCTCGATCTGCACCGGCTGCGGCACATCATCAAGCCGGACTTCGGAGTCTGGAACGCCCACTCGAATCGGAATCCGAACGAGATGACGCCGTTCGACCCCGGCGTGGAAGACATCGATGACTTCGGTGGCGGGACGGTCGGGCTGCGGCAGAAGTTCCAGACGCAGCGCGGCGGGGCCGGGAACTGGCGGACGGTGGACTGGATCGTCTTCGACGTCGAGGCGGGGTTCTTCAACAACAAGGAGGAGAGCGAGGACGTCGTCAACCAGGTGTACGGCCAGTGGCCCTGGGGCGGTCAGCGCACGATCAACGCGTTTACGCCGCCGGTGCAGTCGAACCGGAGCCACGGCGATTACATCGCAAGCCGGCCGGAGGAGAGCATTTCGTCCAACTTCCTCGCGACGCTCTTCCAGTACCGGATCAGCGACAGCACGATGATCATCCACGACGGCGTGTACGACTGGAACCGCGGCAACGTGGGCACGAGCAATGTGACGCTGGCGGTGGAGCGGCTCCCGCGGTTGTCGTATTTTGTCGGATGGCGCTACATCCACGATACGAACAACAACCTGCTGGCGCTCGGCGGCAATTACAAGCTCAGCGAAAAGCACACGGTGGGGCTGCGCGAGCTTTATGACATCGAAGAGGGCCGGAACTACTCGACGGAGCTCATCTACGTCCGCAAGTGGCCGCGGTGGCACACGGCGATCGCGGTGGACTGGGACAAGGCCATTGACGACTACGGCATCAACTTCAGCGTGTGGCCCGAGGGCGCTCCGCAGCTCGGCGTCGGCTCGAAGCGGTACACCGGACTGGCGGACTCGGTCGGATTGCAGCTTCGCTGATTCAATCGCGAACGGGATTCCTTTCGGGGCTTACTTCGCCTTGCCTTGCGCCGCGACCGCGCCCATCTTGCGCGCGATCTCGGCGGGGTCGCCGAGGTAATCGCGGCGGATCGTCCGGAGCGATCCGTCGAGTTCATAGACAAGTGGAACGCCGGTCGGAATGTTGAGCTCGACGATGTCCGTGTCCGACACGCCGTCGAGAAACTTGACCAGCGCCCGCAGGCTGTTGCCGTGGGCGGCGATGAGCACTTGTGTCCCCGCGCGGATAACCGGCACAATGGCATCGTGCCAGTAGGGCATGAAGCGCTCGACGGTGCATTTGAGACTCTCTGTGCGCGGGAGGATGCGCGGATCGATCCCGGCATAGCGCGGGTCGCGGCCGGGGAATCGTTCGTCGGTGTCGGCGAGCGGCGGGGGCGGGATGTCATAGCTGCGGCGCCAGATCTTGACCTGTTCCTCCCCATGCTTCGCGGCGGTTTCGGCCTTGTTCAGGCCCTGGAGCGCGCCATAGTGTCGCTCGTTGAGCCGCCAGTGGCGGTGGACCGGAATCCACATGCGGTCCATCTCATCGAGGGCGAGCCACAGCGTGCGAATCGCCCGCTTCAGGACCGAAGTGAAGGCGACCTCGGGAGCCAGGCCGGCGGACCTGATGATGCGGCCCGACTCGCGGGCTTCGGCGACGCCCTTTTCCGAAAGATCGACATCGGTCCAGCCGGTGAAGCGGTTTTCGCGGTTCCACGCGCTTTCGCCGTGCCGCAGCAGAATGACTTTGTACATCGGAGCGGTCTCCTCGAGTTTGCCAATCGGGGATGATATCAGGAGTCAAACCTCGCGCGAAATCACCCATCTTTGGGGCGAATTGAAAAGAAGCGGCACGGCCCGCGAGTGGACCGTGCCGTGCCTTTCCTTCGAGCAATGCTCCCGAGTTGCGGCCAGCAGGAGCAATTCCCGATCGTTCAGAAATGTGGCTCGTTTACCAGTTACTTGCGAAGTAGTTGTCGAGCGACTCGCCGATGTCTGAGCCGGTGCTGAGGCCGAACGAGTCGGTGATGTTTCCGTTCGAGTAGTCCTCCCAGCCACCGATGAAGTTGCCGCCACCGGAACCGTACGAAGTGTTGAACCCGCCGTACTGGAACGCATCCGACATCAGGCTGTCGATTCCGAACATGCCCGATCCGCCGTCCAGATCGCAGCCGGTACCGGCCACCAGGGTCAACGCCGCCATGCACACGATCGTTCGGGCCACTACCGTTTTTGCGTTTGCCTTGAGAGATTTCATGATCTGACTCCCGTCTTGTTCTGTTTGTTCTGATCTTCGCGGCCGTCACGCGACGTCCGACACCGGGGGTACCCGGTCCTCCGGTTCTTCTTCCTAAAAAAATGAGAATCGCCGCTGTTGATCGGGAAGGGGCCTTCCGGCTGGAAAGAGGGTGCATCGCCGGAGGGGTGAAATCTTCCGGGGCGCGAAGCTAATATCATCCCGTGGGAGGGTAAGTAGGAGTACGCGAATGAGCCTGGTTTACTGCCCGGCATGCCGGCATCAGGTGTCACGAAAGGCGGCGGCTTGCCCGTCGTGCGGGGAGCCCATAGCGTCTCGGTTTGGCCCCACGGCGAGTGCGGCGGTCGGCGGTCGGCCGGTCCTCTGGAGCCCGGGCATCGCGGCGGTGCTGAGCTTTTTCATTCCGGGGCTGGGGCAGCTTTATAAGCGGCAGATTCTCCGGGCGATCCTGTGGTTCGCTTCCGTATCGGCCGGATACTTCTTCTTTCTGCTGCCGGGGATCGTGTTGCACCTGTTCTGCGTGATCGGCGCGACAATGGGCGACCCGACGGAGTATTGAGGGGTGTGCTTCGGCGTGACGAGCCTGCACTGTGCAGACAGCTGTCGTCTTGCCGGACGGATCGTCAGCGGATGTCGCGCGGCGCGGCGCGCCGCCTGCGGTGGGTCAGGATGAACGGCCCATCCAGTCCTTGAGATGGCGGGCGAGTTGTTCGGCGCTGCGGCCGGCGAGGATATGATCTGCCGTGGACTGGGGAATCTTCAGGTTCTTCATGGCCGTTGCCACGCGCTTCCAGAGTTGATCCTTCTTCTTGTCGGTGTCGGCCAAGTACAACTCCGCGACGAGCTCAGACAGCTTGTTGAGCATGATCGTGTCGCGGTGCGTGTAGTACCGGTCGATGATTTTCCGCTGGTGTGCGCTGTACTCGGGCATTCGAAACGAGCTCTCCTGTGATGACGCAGGCGTAAGGTCGTGACCGGCGGGTGTCGTGCGCGTATCACGTACGGTCGCTCTGGGCCGGGGCGGCGGTTCGCCTGCGCTGCGTGCCTGCGCCTTCGACGCGGCCGAAGATCATGCGCCCGGCGGATGTTTGCAGCACGCTGGTAACGGCTATGTCCACCGAATCTCCGATGAAGCCGCGGCCCTGATCGACGACGACCATTGTTCCGTCGTCGAGGTAGCCCACGCCCTGTCCGGCTTCCTCGCCGGGCTTGATGATCTTCACTTGGAGCGCCTCGCCGGGCAGAACCACGGGCTTGAGGGCGTTGGCGAGATCGTTGATGTTGATGATCTGGACACCGCGGACCTTGGCGACCTTGTTCAGGTTGTAATCGGTGGTGGCGACGCGGCCGTGGACGCGCTCGGCGAGGAGGAGGAGCTTCAGGTCGACCGATTCACCCTGCTCTCCGGGCAGCCTCTCATCGAGCACCTGGACATCGACGTTGGCGTTGGATTGCAGACGGTTCAGGACGTCGAGCCCGCGGCGGCCGCGCGTGCGCTTGAGCTTATCCGCCGAGTCAGCGACTGCCTGAAGTTCGAGCAGGACGAACTTGGGGACGATCAGCTTCTGGTCAATGACGCCGGTTTCGCAGATGTCGGCGATGCGGCCGTCGATGATGACGCTGGTGTCGAGGATGATCGGCCGCTGTCCGCGGAGCTGCTTGGCGAACTCGACGTAGGGAATGACGAATCGAATGTCGTCCTTGGTCTGGAGGATGAAGCTCACGCAGAAATAACAGCAGATGATGCCGACCAGAACCTTGGTGATGCCGATGGCCGGGTGCTCCTTTCCGTCGATTGCGTAGAGGTTTGGCGCGAAGGAGGAGAAGATGAGCTGGATGACAAGGTTGACGCCGTAGGCGATGAGCAGGCCGACGGCCAGGCCGAAGAAAACGCCCGAGAGGGCCTGGAGACTCTTGCGGGGGATGATCAGGTCAACGGCGATGACGACGGCGGAAAGGACGACCGCGCCGATTATAAATACGACCCGATACTCACTGAGAAACTCGCCCTTCTCGGCATAGCTCATTCCGATCGCCATCAGGGCGACCACCAGAAATGCGCGAAGACAATACTGGAGCAGCATGAATTGAATCGTTCGGTAACGAACGCTCCGCCGGCGGCGGGTACGTCAGGATGATCAATGCGGCCGGGCAACCGCGGAATGGAAAAAAACAATGGCCCGGACGGCGATCCTCGCGGCCGGATACGGCGTCATTATATCCCCCGTCCGCGCAGCTGGCGAACGTTTATTGCACTCGGCGGATCCGCGCGGTCCCAAAGCGCGGCGTTGCCCGCGCGCCGGAACAGGGGGCTATTGCGGAATAAAGGTATAGTCGATTCGAAAGCCGCCGGGGGCCGCGGCGTCCTGCTCGAAGGCGAAGATAAGCAAGCCGGTGCCGGTAAGCTGCTGGATGTCCGTCCGAGCGCAGCTGAAATCGACGCCGGCGAGGCGGACCATTCCTTCCGCGGTGCCTTCCGTCGGTTCGGCTTCCAGGGGGTCTCCGAGCGGCGCGCCCGAGAAATTGACGCCAACCACAAGGGCGTTGGGGTCTGTGACGTTGATGTTGGGGCTGCCGGTGTTGTCGTTGATAAGGCGGATCAGCTCTGCGCCGCCGACGGAGAATGTCTTGCGGCATGGCTGGTTGATCTGGGCACTGGAGGTAAGCCCCTCGAGGCGAAGCTGACCGAAGTTGGTCGGGAGCGTCTCGTTGTCCAACTGGTCATAGGCGCCGAAGGTGAAGATCGCGCGGAAGGGGGTGTTGTTAATGAACCCGACGACAATGTTGCGCGGCGCCTGCGTACCGGTGGGGGGGACGAGCGCGCTGGTCGGGCTGGTCAGGTTGAGGAGCGCGTTTGTCGTGCAGGCGGCGGAGACCACCGCGCAGGCGACGGTCAGGGCGATCCAGCGTCGAGTTTTCATAGTGGCGCGGCGCATGTGAAGAATTCTCTCCCGGCGGGCGATTTCGGATCCGACGGCACTCGGCGGTGCGCGAGCCGCGCACCCGCGGCAGGTCGCCACGGCATGCCGAAACCATCGAAGCCCACGATTAGATCGGCAGGGAACCGCGGCGAGCACAATCGGCCCTTGCCGGGTTGGTCCGCGGTCGGCAATTTCTGCGGGGGGTTGTTACCGTCGGGGCGGAGAGCCGCGCTAGCCGCTTCCGTGCGGCTTCGTGAAGACGAAGCCCGGGCGGTTCCGGTATGCATGCGCCGGGTTACCCAGTGATGCGAGGATGCCTGACGAAACGCGCAGGGCGCGCCGTGATCAGCCGCCGTTGATGGCGCGGTCGATCGCTTCACCCAGCTTGGCGGCGGTGTTGCCGGTGGTGTGTCTTCGGCCATTGACGAAGAACGTCGGTGTTCCGCTCACCTGGAGCGCGGTGGCGCTGTTCACGTCACGCTGGACGCGGCTGGCCTTTCCGTCGCCGGGGGGGTAACACGCGTCGAACGTGGTGAGGTTCATGCCCATGTCGGCCGCGTACTGGCGGAGCTGGGCATCCGTCGGGATCGTGTCATCAAAGCCGATGTCCGGCGTGTTGAAGATCTTGTCGTGATACTCGAAAAAGTCCCCCTGGTCGCTGGCACATTCCGAAGCACGGGCACAATTCTCGGCGCGATCATGGGACTGTCGAATCGGCAGATGGCGGAAGACGAACCGCGCCTTGCCGGTGTCGATGTAGTTGGCTTTCAGGATGGGAAACTCCTGCCGCGAGAACTTGCCGCAGAACGGGCACTGGAAATCGGAGTATTCGACGACGGTCACCGGGGCATTGGGGCTGCCCATCACGTGGTCGTCCGCGAGGATGGTGATGGTGTTTGATCCTCCGCCGTTGCCGCCGCCCCCGTTGTTGCCGCCGTTGTTGTCTCCGCCGTTATTGATGCCGCAGGTGCCGGACTGGCCCATGGTGACGGATAAGGTCAGCACGAGAAGGATTGAGCCGATTCGGCGAAACGCGCGGGAGCGGGAAGGGATGTCATTGTGATTGCTGTTCGTGTTCTGAGCGGACATGTGCTTCTACTCCTCAAAGTCCCGATGTCCTGTCGCGCGATGGGGCGGCAGGTGCACCCGGTTGACATCGAGCCCGAATACCTGGCGAGGAACGCTTTGCATGACTGACGGATCAGCGTGCGGGGCCGCCCACCTGCGGGCCGCGTGGTTATCGGTCATCCGTTCGGCAGGACAGGCTGCTAATTGTATTAACGGGGATTTCCCCCGTCAAGAAAACGCGACATTTGCGGCGCCGGCCGCAATTTGCCGGGGTCTTAGAATCATCTCCGGGAGCAGACTTACGCCCTGAGGATTGGGAGATTTTTCCTCCGATAAGGGATTTTTCTTCAGTCGAGGCCCCTGGGAGCGAAAAAAGAGGGGGGCGAAGTCGCGCATTTGACTTGCATGCCGCACGTCCCCAAGAATCGGTGAGTCCTCGTCGACCGGCTGGGCAAGAGGCCGGAACCATCGAGCGACTCCTCCTCGCCCAGGCATGTTCGGCCGGCATTTGGCCGGATCGGGGGTTTTGTACCGTGACCAGACGACCTGACGCGCTTCTTGGCAAATGGTCTCGATGCTCTGTGCTGTGCGGAGTCGGTGCTTCGTGCATCGCCGTTGCGTTCGGTTGTACCGGCAACGTCATCGTGGAGGGGATGGTCCCTGCCCGCACCGCGCCCACGTCGGACGTGACGACCGCCATCGCCCTGGTCCAGCCTGTCGATGAAGTGACCGCCGCGGTGGGAGTTGCCACGGTCATCCAGTGGGCCGACATCGCGACCGTGCCGGGCACGACCGTTCGCGTGATTGCACAACGGCAGAACGCGCTTCTCGAGAATGACGCCGACCCGATCAACCTTGTGGGTGACGGGACCGTCGGGTCCGGGCGTGACGCCCTGGCCGACGGCGAGAGCGATACCTTTCTATGGGACATCACCGGCGTACGGGTCGGGGAATACACGATTATCCTGATTATTGAATCGCCGACGGGCGAGACGCAGACCGTTCTGTCGCGGTCCATCGAGGAGGGGGGCGACGGCGCGATCGTGATTACGACGAGCCTGCCCGAGCCGGTGTTCAATTTTACCGCGCCGGCGGCGGATGCGACCGTGACGACGGGCAATACGTTTGACATTACCTGGACGGACAACGGCAATGCCAACGCGGAAGCGCTGGTGACGCTGGGACTGGACCCCGACAGCGATCACGACAGCGGCAACGAGATCATCCTGCTGAGCAACGCGTTGCTGTCGGCCGACGGGAATAACGGCACGTTCACGTTCAACTTCCTCGATCAGGACGGCAACACCGTCCCCGACGGGACGTACACGGTCTTTTCGATCGTGGATGACGGGGCGAACGACCCAGTCGAGGAGAACGCCGCCGGCCTGCTGCTGCTCAATCCCTGATAACTCAGTCGCCCTGATCGGCGTGGCCGCGGCGCAGCGACTTGATCTGACCACGGCGGGACTTTTCCCTGAGGCGGCGTTCGCGGGCGGCGGCGGTGGGGCGCGTCTTCCTACGCGGCTTTCGCTGGCGCAGCGCATCGGCGACAAGCGCCGCGAAACGGCTGATTGCCTCCTCCTTGTTTGATTTCTGGCTTCGCTCGCTGCTGCTGGTGACGTGCAGGACGCCCTCCCGCGTAATGCGCGTCGCGAGTTTTCGCTGAAGAATTGCCCGGTGCGCGTCCGACAGGCTGGGGCTTCCGGCAAGGTCGAAGCTCAGAGTCACACGGGTGGCGACCTTGTTCACGTTCTGCCCGCCCGGCCCGGGGCTGCGCGAGAAGGAGAACTTCAGATCCGCCAGGGGGATTTGCAGCCACGAGTTGACGCGCACGGTCTCCACGGACACTCACCTCAATGCCCGGCAGCCTCGCCTCGCGTGCCGGCCGCGTCAAGTGCGGCAGGCGGCCGGAAGGCATTTGCCGTAAGTGAGCCAGGCACATCGGCTTACTCATGGATCCACGCGGCGCGGGCAGATGGGCCGGCGGCGCGGTGACGCATGGCGGTCGAGAATTGCGGCGGGCTGCAATGGAAATCGCGGGATACGACATACAACTCAAAATGGCGTCAGAGCCGAGCGCCGGGCCATTCAACCCCAGGAGGGTAACGCATGCAACCGCGCTCGCGACTGGCACATTCACTTCCCACGATCTTTGTTCTTGCACTTTCCGCGTCCACTGCGCCGGCCGGGATTGTCTATGATGAAGGCATCGACGGGGATTTCTCCGGCGACCGCTTCAACCCGACCGATTTGGTTCTCTCGGAAGGAGTCAATCTGATCACGGCGACTTCGATTCGCGATGATCGCGAATACGTCACCATGACGATTCCCGCCGGCCTGCAACTCGATTCCCTCGTTCTCGTAAGTTACGAGGGTCTGGACGAAACGGCCTTCATCGGCGTGCAGGCGGGGGACATCATGTCCGAGCCGCCGAGCGGGGCGAACCCGGCGAATCTTCTCGGCTGGACGCATTTCGGACCCGGCGCCGGAAATGTCGGCGCGGACATCCTCCCGGAGATCGGCATGGGGTTTGATGCCATCGGCTTTACACCACCGCTGCCGGGTGGCGACTACACGTTCTGGATTCAGCAGACGGGCACGTCGGCCGCAACCTACACGATGGAGTTCAACGTGTCGCCGGAGCCCGCATCTCTCGTCCTCCTGGGTGCGGCGCAATTGTTCCTTCGGCGAAGGCGCTGATTCGGGGCACACGCAGCGTTTTTTCGAAGTGACAGGCCGACGGCCTTCGATTTCTCGAGGGTCGCCGGCCCGCTTTTTACGCAGGGTCCGCGTTTGGATCGGACTTTCAGGTAAATCGTTTGAATAAAGGCCCGAATGCGGATACGATGAAGCACGCATTCCGACCCGCCTGTCACGGCGATTGCCAGATGAACGAGGCCCGAAATGACCCAGCGACTCGTACTCCTTGCCATGATCGATCTGTGTGCGGCCTGCGTGTCCGCCGGCGCGCAGGGGCCGCTCGTGCGCGATATCCGGGAAGACATCACCTATCACATCATGCCGATCGCCTGGCGCGACTCGGACAACGACGCGCACCGATTCGGCGACTTCGACGGGATGACCGCCTCACTGGACTATCTTGAGACGCTCGGCGTGACGGCCGTATGGATCAATCCGATTTTTCCATCGCCGGCGTACCACGGCTATCAGCACGGGCCGGCCGATCAGATCAACCCCTGGTTCGGGACGGAGGCGGAGTTCCTGGCGTTCGTCTCGGCCGCCCATGCCCGGGGCATCAAGGTCTTTCTCGATTTCGTAGTGTACGGCATCAGCCACAACACGGTGTGGTACCAGGACGCGCGAAACAATCCGGCAAGTCCCTACGATGCGTGGCTCGCATTCACGAATGCCTCGAACACGACCTATCTCGGATCGGTCTATTCGACATGGAACGGCTCCAGCGTCGGATTCATCCACTGGAATCTCGCCAATGCCAACGCCAATGCACTTGTGACGCAATGGGCGCGCAAGTGGCTCGATCCGAACAACGACGGCGACCCGTCGGACGGGATAGACGGCTACCGGCTCGATCATGTCTGGGAGAACTATCCGACCGGCCCCAACGGGTGGGGCTACAACATCGACGATTTCTGGCTGCCGTGGAAACAGTCGCTGCGCGAGGTCAACCCGCACGTGTTTACGTTCGCCGAGCAGGCGGACTGGGGCATCACCGGCGTCGAACTCATGCTCGGCTTTGACGCGGCGATGACCAAGCCCTTTGAGTTCGCCGCACGCGACGCCCTCAACGGCGCCGGCGCCTCCGGGCTGTACAGCACGATGGCCCACATCGTCGCGAACACGCCGCCGGGAAAGACCTTCATGGGCATCATCGGCGACCACGACGTGGACCGGCTTGCCTCGGTGCTCGGCGGGAGCCTGGGCCGCGCGAAACTCGCCGCCGCCGTGCTCCTGACCCAGCCTTGTCCGCCGATGATCTATTTCGGCGACGAGATCGCCATGCGCGGCGTGAAGGGCAACTGGGGCAGCGACGCGAACGACATTCCGATGCGCGAGCCATTCAAGTGGAACGCCGTCGCCGGGCCGCCCATGTCGAACTACTACGTCCTCAACAACCAGGCCTATACGAATCGCTACGCACAGGACAACGACGGACGAAGCGTCGAGGAGCAGCTGGGCGTGCCCGGCTCGGTCCTGGAGACCTATCGCACGTTCATCGCGGCGCGAAAGGCCAGCCGGGCGCTGAAGTACGGCGCGTACATTCCGGTAAGCGTCAGTTCGAACTTCGTCTGGGCGTTTCTCCGCCATGCCCCCGGCGAACAGACGCTGCTGGTGGCGCATCGTTTGTCGTCGTCCGCGCTTGCGCCGACGTTCTCCCTGGGCGGGCTGACGATCCCGGGCGGCTCGACGACCGTGCGCGACATCGTGACCGGGGAATTCCTGACGCCCCTGACCGATGCCAACAAGGCGGCATACGCCATCAGCATGCCCGGCTACGGCACACGCGTGCTGGAGATCAACGCGTTTCCGACTCCGCCGGCGTCGAATCCGATCAACGGCACGGACATTCCGGCGAAGTTCGGGCCGGTGAATCTCGTCGCGACGCAGGACAACGCGACCTGGTTCGGCGACAATGTCGCGGAACTCAATCAGCTCTTCGTCCGGGCGGAGCCGGCGGGACTTCGCGTGGGGGTCACCGGCAATCTGCCGGCGAACGGCACTGCGTTCGCCCTGTGGATCGACACGACCCCGGGCGGGCAGAATGTTCTCGACACGAGCGCCTTGAGTCCGCCGCCGGGCGGGTTGCAGCAACTTACGGGCCTGCGGCTCGATGCTTCGTTTGCGCCGGACCACCTTTTCTTCATTAATGCCAGCGGCGGAAACATTTACGTCGACCAGGTGCTCCTGCCCTCGGTCGGATCGGGCACGAAGGTGTATCGGGGTCAGGGCACGGTCGGGGATGGAGATGGGAACCTCTCGGGCGGCGTCAACCCAAACGGCCTGCAGGTTGCAATCGACAACCGCAACGCCGCGGGTGTCACCGAGTTGACAGCATCCGGGGCGGAAACGGCAACGAGCGGATTCGAGCTGCGCATCCCTTACGCCGACATCGGAATGACATTTACCCCCGGCGCGGTGTTCAAGCTAGCCGCGGCGATCGTGAAGAATTACGGAGAGGTCGGCAACCAGTGGCTGCCCGGCGTGGGCGGGGGCCGGCCGAACCTGGGAATGTCGCCGGACATGACCGCAGTGCCGGGCGTGCAATTCGCCGCGTGGACCGTTCCGCTGCCGGGGGACGCCAACTGCGACGGCGCGGCCGATGCGTCCGACGTGGATGCGTTCGCGGCGGTGGTAATCGACAGCGCCGCCTATTCGGCGGCGTACGGATCGTGTTTCGTGGTCAATTCCGACATGACAGGCGATGGCGTCGTTGATGCCCGCGATGTCGCGGAATTCGTTGCACAACTCCTGGGCCGCTGATCGGGTCGAGGTTTTCCTGCGCTGGACCCGGGGGGTGGCCTTAGTGCATCGCGTCCTCGACGGTGGGCAGAAGGCCGAAGATGCTGTCCAGCCGGGCGATGCGGAGGATCTCGGCGATCTTCGGCTGAGCAGCCGCGATGCGAACCGGGCACTTGTGGTCCCGCAGCCTGCGTTCGAGCTTGAGCAGCGCGCCGATGCCGGCGCTGGTCATGACGTCGACCTCGCTGAAATCGATCACAACGAGCGCGGGTCGGTTCGCCACGATGCGTCCGCCGTGGTACTCGAACTCCTCCATTTCGGAAAAGGTCAGATGGCCTGAGAGCTTCATCACCACGGCGCTCGCCTCTTCGATGACCTGACAACGCAGCGTTTCCATGATGATCCTCCGCGCGAATGCGCGTGCCCGAGCCGGGTCAACCCGGCGGCCGCGTGAAACCGTGGACGGCGCGACGTGCGTTCGTGGCGATCCGTGCGGCGAGACCATTGTGCAGGCGCGCGGCGTTTCATACAATCGCCCCGGCATGTCACGGCGGCGGGCCGACGAGTGCCTCGTTCGCCGGAGTCCCCGGGGTCCTTTCATGATTATCAAATGCGGAGTTCGCCCGGCGTGTGGCCGGCAGGTCCGGGCCGCGACGGCGGTCTGTTTCATGCTCTTTGCGGCGGGGTGCGAGATCTGGCGTCCGCCGCTTCCATTACCCGAGGAGTATGAAAAGGGAATAGTCGTGATGTACCCCGGCTCGCTGAACACCACGAGCGAGATGGTCGGTTTCTACGAGGGGCTGCGGAGCGCCGGCGTCGATCAGGCGATCGAAGTCGTGCAGTGGGCTACGTTCCTCGAACACATGTTCGATCCCGTCGGCGCACAGCAGCGAAACGGTCCCCGGGCACAGCAGGAGGCGGATCGGCTGGCCGCCGTTCGGCGCATGAATCCTGACCTGCCGATTACGCTTTTTGGCTATTCCGGGGGATGCTGGTTTGCGACGCTCGTCGCCGAGCGGCTGCCGGCCGGCGTGACGATTGACCGGGTGATTCTGATGAGCCCGGCCTTTGATCGTGCGTACGATATGACGACGGCGCTGGACCGCACGAGCGAGGGATTCGTTTCGTTCTGGTCGAGCGGCGATGACTTTACGCTGGAGATTCGGGACATTTTCAGCCTTGCCGACAGCACGCGCGGGGAGCCGGCCGCCACGTTCGGCTTTCCCGGCGACGATCCGCGTCTGCGGCAGATTGCCTATGACCCGGCGTGGGAGGCGTATGCGCACTATGGCGGTCACACGGACTACGTGCTGCTCACGGACTGGATTCGGGATTTCGTTGCGCCGGAGGTCGCGGTGAGGCCCGCGGCGGAATGAGGCGTTTGCCAAAAAAGTCGGCCCGTCGATCACTGGGATCAACGGGCCGTGCTCAAAAAGGAACGAAATCTTTGGCGCCGTGTGCGGCACGGCGTGACCGCCGGCGTTACTGGAGCACGCCGTCGGCGGCGAGGGCCTTTCGGAGCTTTCCGATCGCGGAAAGCTGAATCTGCCGGACGCGCTCCTTGCTGACGCGCATCTGGCGGCCGATCTCCTCGAGTGTCTGGCGGCGCCGCGTCTGCTGCAAGGGGAAGCGACGCGTCAGGACCGTCTTTTCAACGTCGGAGAGGTCTGCGCTTTCGAGGTGAAGGACGCGCTGGAGCCGCTCGGTAAAGAGGGCGCGCTGATCGTCGCGGCGCTGCTCGGGGGCGTCGCTCTCTTCGAACTCGGGATCCCACGGACCGGCGACCTTCGAGCGTCGCTTGGAGTCCTGCAACGCCGCGCGGGCAAACGCCCGGAGGATGGCGTTGCAGGCATAGGTGCTGAATCGGAATCCTCTCCACGGATCGAACGTGTCGACGGCGCGGAGCAGGGCCATCATTCCTTCGCTGGTCATTTCCTCGCGGTCGAGGGCTTCGAAGCGGCTGCGACCGATCAGGTCGTAGACCAGGCCGAGATTGCCCTCGGTCAGGCGCGTTCGGATGAGGTTGTATCGCTCGACCCACTTCGAATACGTCCGCGGGCTCACGCTGCGCGGGTTCTTGTGGGCGGCGCGATAGAGCCGGCTGAGGCGATAGCCGCAGTAGTGAAGCTGCTTGAAAAGGAGGGTTTCGTCGTCATGCTGCACGCGGCCGCTCCCCAGAGCCGGCCCCGGCCAGTTGGCGAAGAGCTCTTCCTCGATCCCGCGTCGCTTCAATTCGTCGTTGGTGATATAGGGCGGGGGATTCATCCAGCTCCGGAGGGCGCGCCGGTCAGAGGGCTTCGTCGTGATTCTGAGCATGGGTCTTTCCATTTCCCAACAACGCCGATTCGTTGTTGATTATGGGTGCCTGGTTTAGGTATGAGCCGGGCCCGCTTACTTTCTCGCCCCTGCCATACCTGTATACCGAAACCGCCGCCTCTTGTTCTCCATGATTAACTGGATTGATTACATCGAAAAAGCGCTCGTTAGAATTCAATCACTACGATCATTATACACCCATAACGGAATCTCGGCAAGTACCATCACATAAATTATAAAAGCTTTATTGACAGAACTTTAATCATGTATTCTGATGACTTAATGGCAATATATCAACAAAAAATTCACTCATTTCGTTCATTGCGAGCCAGCAATCTCCTCTCCCTTAGATGCCCGTCCGGTAAGGAAGTGACAGGAATCCAGGTATGCAAGTACTGTGCCGAAATGACGCGACAGGCCAGCATTTCGTCCGCAAGCCTGGTTTGGGCCACTGCATGGACAGCAATTCAGGATTTCGATGCTCAGGGAAGCTCGCCGTTCAGGGATGACGGCGTTCGGGTGTCGATTATTCCGCCAAGGCCTTCGAGAAATGCCGCTCCAGCCTGGCGGAGACCCTCCTCGGCGGATTCGGGATTCAGGATGGCGGTGTTGACTCCTTCGATGAATGCCGGGCCCGCGACCTCTCGAAATCGCTTGGCAATGTCGCTTCCCAGACAATCAATCGTGGGAAGGCTGATCGGCAGCAGCGAGATCCCCAGCACTCCGAACCGACGCACAATCTTCATCCGCCTGACAGGTCGCATTTGTTCACTCTTCGGGCGATTGGCGAGCAACGGTCCACTTTTCAGTATCGGCAAAGTGGATCGGCGCAGCCCCGGAGGCCCACGCGAGCGCGCGGATATCGGCCCTGACCCCGATCACGCGCGCGAAACCATCGCCTCCTCCGGGCACGCCGAATTGACGACGGCGGACATCAACATGAGCCTGCGGGGTCCCGATAAACGATGTGCGGGGACCGGGTGCCGAGCGCGGACAGGCGGATTTGCTCGTTTCGGCCGCCGTGGATGCGCGTTGGCCGCGCGGCGACCCGATCGATTGGAGTGTCATGTTGCTGCAGATCGTTACAGCCTTTTTTCTCTCGGCAGGTTGCGGACAGGCGGTTGCCAATCGCCCCGCAAACGTGACGTCCCTGGTGTCGTCGCGCATCGAAGACCGCCTTTTGAAGAAGTTCGACTTCAACGAAGAGCCGCTCGGCAATTACGAGCCCATGCCCATGAACTGGCAGCAGGTAACCGGCGCGGGATATCCCCGGTACCTTGAGCCAGTCTTTGACAAAGAGCTTGGTCACGACGCGCCGCCTTCGTTCAAGCTGGGCCTTGCCGGTGGAAGCCTTGCCTGCCGGTATGCTGCGAGCGAAATCAGCGTTCACCCTGAATGTGAGTATCTCATTACCGCATGGATTCGGCCGCGCGGCCTGGCGCACGCTCGCGCCTTTGTGACGGCCTTTTATCTTGATCACGCGATGCAGGAGATATCGAACAGCCGTCGGCGCAGCGCCGAAGTGCGCGGGGCCGGCCGGGACGAGCCCTGGACGCGCGTCGCGATTGAGCTGCCTTCGGGTTTCGCAAACGCGCGCTGGATCGGACTGAGCGTGCACGTGGAGCAGGCCGAACCGCCGGTGGCCGGCCCGGCGCAGCCGCGGCCGATTCACCGCGAGGACGTTCACGCGACGGCGTGGTTTGATGACATCACAGTGCTTCGGTTTCCCCGCGTGAGCCTTCGGTTCACTGCGCCGGGCAATGTCTTCCCGCCGGAGACGCCCGTCCTCTGCGAGGTTCTCGTCGGCGACCTGGACGGCCGCGGGCTCGAGTCGCGGCTGGAGGTTTTTGACGAGGAGGGCCTGCCCATTGACAGTCGGAGCGTGGCAACCCGGCCCGTCGGCGGTCCCGCACATGCGTTCGACCTGGGCCCGCTTCTGCCGGGCTATTACGAAGCACGACTGACCGTGGATGCCGACGGGCATGAGGCGATTACACGCCGGCAGTCGTTTGTTCGCCTCGCCGCGCTGCCCGCCCCGATTGGTGGCGGCGGCGGTTTCGGAATTGCGCTCAATGCGTCGGCGCTTCAGAACCGCCATGTCACGCAGCGGCTTGTGGAACTGGCGGCCCCATCGGCGGTCAAGCTACCGCTGTGGCGCGGGCCGATGAGCGACGCGGCGATTGTCGAGGGGGATAAGAGCGGCGATCAACTCGTTCGCGCTCTCCGCGAGCGGGGCGTGGGCGTGGTGGGCGTACTTGATGAACCGCCGCATAGTCTGGCGGCCGCCTTCGGACATCCCGGTTACAGCGTAATCGACGTGCTCGCCGCCTCGCCCGGCCGTTGGCGTCCGTACCTGGCGTTTCTCCTGGCGAGGTATGGCGACGAGGTGAGCGCGTGGCAAGTCGGGGGCGACAAGCCTCAGCTCGGCACAGAGCGCGCTTCCTTGTCCGCGGCGCTGGCGAATGTGCGCGAGACCCTGCGGCCGCTCGTCGGCTCTCCCCAGATAGCCGTGTCTCACGACATTCGCATCGAACCCGCGGATCCGGGTCTGGGAGCCGACGTTGCTTCGCTGTTCGTTCCCGCGGAGATCGGTTCGAGCCGGCTTTCCACGCAGATCGCCGGGTTCGTCCGCAAAGACGCTCCGGCGAACTGGGCCATGCTCGAGGCGCTGCCGGCGCACCCGCTGGAGCCCCGTGTGCATCTCGCGGAGACGGCGCGGCGGATGGTCGAGGCCCGTTCGGCCGGGATCGACACGGTGTTTGTCCCGCAGCCGTGGTGCGCGCCGGACGGCGGCGGACCGGTCGTGCCGGATCGCGCCTTCGTGGCGCTGCGTTTGCTGGGCAATGCCCTTTCAGGCCTCGCGCCCATGGGCGACGTTGCATTCGCCCCGGGCGTGACGGCGCGTCTGTTCGGCGAGCCGGCCGGCCGATCCGGCGTGCTTGTAGTGTGGACGGAGGGCGACGGCCCGAATCCGGCGCGCGTGGTCTGCGACGCGCTGCTCGAGGCCGCTCACTACGACATTCGAGGGCGCATGCGTCCGACGGCGTCGACCCCGCGCGGCCGGGTTTTCACGGTGGACGCGGCGCCGTCCGTGATCATGCCGGTTGACACGAAGCGCATCCAGACGGTCAGCAGTTTTCATGTGGAGCCGGTGGACGTAAAGGTCCAGGTGGAGCCGAATCGCCGCAGACTCAGGCTGCGCAACTTTTTCGGCGCTGCGATGACCGGGGACCTGGTTCTCATGCCGCCCGAGGGGTGGAGAGTGTCTCCCGAGCGGCACCAAATTTCGCTCGGCCCGGGCGCCTGGGCCGAAATCGACGTGTCGATCCAGTTGCCGGCGAACCAGGCGGTGGGTGATTTCGCGCTGGAGGCGCGGTTTACGCGGGAGGGCGATTCGACCCCGGAACTGACGCTTCGCGCGCCGGTCCGCGTGACTAGTCCGGGACTCGATGTCGGCGTGCTGACGCGCGTCGACGGCACGCGGCTGCACATCGTCCAGCGCATTACCAATCGGACAGATCGCGCCCTCGACCTGCGCGCGATGGTGCTGTTTCCCGATCGGCGCAGCGAGACGCGCATGGTGCGCCGGCTCGCCGCGGGAGCGACGACGGTGCGCGAATACGTCATAGACCACGCCGACCGGCTGGTCGGCCGGCCAATCCGCGTCACGGCGGAGGAGCCGGAGGGCGGGCTTCGATGCCATCGAATTGTCACGATCGAAGCGCCGGAATGACCGCGTCGCGGTTCCTGCAGGACGGACCTCGCAGATCGTGGATCACGTCGCCTCGGCGATCAGCGGCAGCGGTTCGGCGGGCATGCGTCCCATGCTCGTGAGCTTTCGGAAACGCGATCGGCTGATACCCATCCGTGTGAAGAGATGTTCTCGGCCCGTTGATTTGAAGTGTTTTCGCTCCTGCCCCAGTTGGAGAAAACCCGCTCGCTCGTAACATCGAATGGCTCGTTCGTTCTCCGGAAAGACGACGAGCAGCACGTCGGTCGCGCCCTGGCTTTCGAAGGCAGCGGCCAGCAGGGCTTGGGCGAACCGGACGCCCCAGGACCGGCCGCGCTGCGCCGGATCGAGGAGAAAGTGCCCGATCCACATTTGCCGGCGGTGGCCGGGCATTTCGTTGAGTTCGGCGTAGGCGATGGGGGTTTCATCGCGTCCATTGCGCAGCATCAATCTCTGGCGGCGCTCCTCGCCCCAGAGCAGGACCTTTTCGGCGGTCAGCGGCGGGGGCGTGCCGGGGGCGAGCCAGAGCAACTCGGCGTCGGACCTGACCCAGGAGGCGATAAGGGCGGCTCGGCCTTCGGAGAAGGGGATGAGGTGCGGTCCGGCCGGGCGCGCCGGCGGGCGCGTCGCGCGCTCAAGCGTCATTTTCGGCGTCGCCATCGACACGTAGTGGATCCCCTTGCCGTCGTCGCGTTCATCGTCCCGGGGGCAATATTGCCCATCCGCGGGATGTCCCCTTGGGCGGGATTCAGCCTTCGTCGAGCATGTGGCCCATCTTCGTCCGCTTGGTTTCAAGGTATCGGCGGTTGTGGTCGTTCGGTTCGACCTTGATGGGCAGTTGCTCGACCACCTCCAGCCCGTAAATCTGCAATCGGCTCGTCTTCTTTGGATTGTTCGTCAGGATTCGGGCGTGTCGAACGCCGAGGTCGCGTAGTATCTGCGCGCCGACGCCATAGTCGCGCTTGTCCGCCGGGAAGCCGAGCTTTTCGTTCGCCTCCACGGTGTCGAGGCCCTGGTCCTGAAGCCGGTAGGCGTGGAGCTTGTTCGTCAGGCCGATGCCGCGCCCTTCCTGACGCAGGTAGACGATGACACCTTCTCCGGCGGCGGCGATGGCCTGCATCGCCCGGTCGAGCTGGTCGCCGCAGTCGCAGCGCATGGAGCGGAACACGTCGCCCGTCAGACACTGGGAGTGGACGCGGACCATGACAGGGTGGTCCACTTCGACGATTTCGCCCTTTTCGTCGATCCGGCCGACAGAGTCGCCCATCGTGAGGGCCACGTGGGGTTCGCTGTCCAGCACCGACTCGTACGCGTGCAGCGTCCACTTTCCGTACTTGTTCACCATGGGGATGGACTCGATTCGCATGATCGAGCGCTCGCGCTGGAGCCGGTACTCAACAAGGGCGGCGATCGTCGCAATCTTGAGATTGTGGCGGGCCGCGAAGCCGGCGAGGTCGCTCAACCGGGCGACTTCGCCGTTCTCGTTGAGGATTTCGATAATCACGCCGGCGGGCTTGAGGCCGGCGAGCTGGGCCAGGTCGATGCTGGCTTCGGTGTGCCCGGCGCGGACGAGGACGCCGCCGCGCTTTCCCTTGAGGGGGCTGATGTGACCGGGGCGGTTAAAGTCGGTGGGCCTGGCGTCATCGGCGAGGCATCGGCGGATGGTCGCGCAGCGGTCTGCCGCGGAGACTCCGGTGGTGATTCCAAACTCGGGCGCCCCATCGATGGAGACGGTGAACGCGGTGCCGTGCGAAGCCGTGTTCTCGCTGGTCTGCGGATACAGGTGGAGCTTTTCGCAGATGTCGGCGGTCAGCGTCAGGCAGAGCTTGCCCGCGGCCTGGCGGATCATGAAGTTGATCATCTCCGGCGTGACTCGTTCCGCGGCGCAGACGAGATCGCCCTCGTTCTCGCGGTCTTCGTCGTCAACGAGGATGATGAACCGTCCGGCCCGGAGTTCTTCCAAGGCCTCGGGTATTGAACAGAACGTCACATCATGCGTCGCCATGCGGGAAGTCTCCCTTGCCGGGCCGGGCCGTTGAGTTCGTGGCGGCCAGCCGGCTTCCGAGGCGGATGTAGTCGAGTGCCGCCAAGGCCGCGAGGATTGTAGCCGCGATCCAAAGCAACTCCGGCACCCGATCGAGCCTCGGCGGCAGGTCCGGCCATACCAGCATACTCAAAACGGTCAGAAGCTGCACGGTCGTGCACCATTTGCCGAGCCGCCGGGGGTGGATGTGAATCCTCCCTGTGCTCAGGCGCAGGATGGCGAATCCGATGCAGACGATCAGGTCCTTGCCGATTGCGGCAACGGCCACCCATTCAGGCAGGCGCAGGCGCCGCAGTGCCGCGGGGTCGGTGTCATCGGCGATGCCGCGCACGGCGAGGATGATGACGGCGACGAAGATGAGAAGCTTGTCGGCGAGCGGGTCCAGAAACGCGCCGAGGGGCGATGTGTCATGCAGCCGCCGGGCGAGGTAGCCGTCGAGCCAGTCGCTGACCGCCATGACCGCAAAGAGGCAGATCGCGAACCAGCGCAGGGCGCCGTGGCCCGGCTCATGTAGCTTCAGGAGAATAACGACGAAGGGCGCGACGCACAGGACGCGGCCGATGGAGATACGGTTGGGCCAGCCGAGGCGAACCGGAGCAGCCATATGCACATCGAAACGTCAAAACGCTGAAACGTCAAAACGGCAAGATGCTGAAACGTCAAATCGTCGAAGCGTCGGGACGAGCGGGCGGTCAGGGTGGCGAGGGCGGGCGGCATGACAATCCCGTTGGTTTTCATTTTGGCCAGTGGCCGAGTATCTTGTATGCCGTTCGGTCGGACTCCAGCATGAAACATGCGGACCCAGGTGAGCCATGGATGTCATTCAAACGAAAATCAGGGCCGACGACCCGGTGTTCCGCGAGAACAAGGCCCACATGCAGGGGCTGGTTGCCGAACTGAAGCAGCGGGTTGCGCGGGTCCGGGAGGGGGGCGGTGCGGCCGCCGTCCAGAAGCACACGAGCCGCGGCAAACTCTTCGTCCGCGATCGCATTGAGCGGCTGATCGATCCGGACAGCCCGTTTCTGGAGTTCAGCCCGCTCGCGGCGTGGGAGATGTACGACGGCGACGCGCCGTGCGCCGGCGTGGTGACGGGCATCGGACGCGTGCAGGGTCGCCAGTGCGTCATCGTGGCGAATGACGCGACGGTGAAGGGCGGCACCTATTACCCGATCACGGTGAAGAAACACCTCCGGGCACAGGAAATCGCGCAGGAGAACCATCTCCCGTGCATCTACCTGGTGGATTCTGGTGGGGCGTTTCTGCCGCTGCAGGCCGAGGTCTTCCCGGATCGCGAACACTTCGGACGCATTTTTTACAACCAGGCGCAGATGAGCGCGCTGGGAATCCCGCAGATCGCAGTGGTCATGGGTTCCTGCACTGCGGGCGGGGCCTATGTGCCGGCGATGAGCGACGAGACGGTCATCGTCCGCAAGCAGGGCACGATCTTTCTGGGCGGGCCGCCGCTGGTAAAGGCGGCGACCGGCGAGGAAGTCTCGGCGGAGGATCTCGGCGGGGCCGATGTCCACTGCCGTGAGAGCGGCGTGACGGATCACTATGCGCAGAATGATGAAGATGCCCTGGCCATCACGCGGCACATCGTCGAGCATTTGAACCCCCGGCCGAGGGCGTATCTGTCCATGCGCCCGAGCGAGGAGCCGCTGTACGAAGCCCACGAGATTTACGGGATCATCCAGAAGGACATCCGCAAGCCGTACGACGTTCGCGAGATCATCGCGCGGATTGTGGACGGCAGCCGTTTTCACGAGTTCAAGGCGCTCTACGGCACGACGCTGGTCTGCGGATTTGCGCACATATGGGGATACCCGGTCGGCATCGTCGGCAACAACGGCGTGCTCTTCTCCGAGAGTGCCATGAAGGCGGCACATTTCATCGAGATGTGCAGCGTCCGCGGCATCCCGCTCGTGTTCCTTCAAAATATCACCGGCTTCATGGTCGGCCGGGCCTTCGAGGCCGGCGGCATCGCCAAGGATGGCGCCAAGATGGTCGCGGCGGTGTCGAATGCCGCCGTGCCGAAGTTCACGGTCATCATCGGAGGCTCCTACGGAGCGGGGAATTACGGCATGTGCGGCCGGGCGTATCAACCGCGGATGCTGTGGATGTGGCCCAACTCCCGGATCAGCGTGATGGGCGGCGACCAGGCGGCGAACGTGCTGCTCACGGTGAAGAAGGACAACCTTGCCCGCGAGGGCAAGCCGCCGATGAGCCCGCAGGAAGAGGAAGACTTCAAGCGGCCGACGCTGGAGAAGTACGCCCACGAGGGCAGCGCCTATTACAGCACAGCGCGATTGTGGGATGACGGCATCATCGACCCGGCGGATACGCGGACGGTGCTGGCCCTGGCGATCGCCGCATCGCTCAATGCGCCGTTTCCGGAGCGGCGGGTGGGTGTGTTCCGGATGTGACCGATTGCCATGCGACTGGGGCCAGGGAGTACCGCGATCTGAAGTACCGCGAACTCAAGACACTTATCGAAAACGACGTGTGGTAACACTTTCGCACTACTGGCAGTCACCTGCGTTTTCGACACCAGACGAAGAAAGGCATTGTTACAATACCAGAATGCGGCAAGGCGGGTCGCGATGTTGCTCCGGGGACGCTTCGATCCGTGTTGCGGCAGGCCGGTTTGATAGAGGAGCATTGGCAGTGGATTACACTGTGGTCATCGAAAGGGCGGACGACAGAAGCTACAGCGCCTATTTGCCGGACTTACCGGGATGCGTATCCTGCGGAGATTCGCCGGGACAGGCGCTTGACTCCATTCGCGAGGCGATCACAGGGCATATTCAACTGCTTCGGGAATCGGGCGAACCTGTTTCACCCGCCCGATCGATCGCCAGCGTGGTTCATGCTGCGTAGGCGCGTCGCCGCAACAACTGATACGATTCATCGCTTCAGGGTTTTGCGCATTCTCCGGCTCGTCGAGTAATGACTTCATGGATCAGTTAATAACCATTGAGCGTCTCGGCCGTACATCCAGAGTGACACTCCGTCGCCCCGACCTCCACAACGCCTTCAACGACGACATGATGTGCGAGCTGACCGGGGCTTTCGAGCGACTTGGCAAAGATGAGGCTGTTCGAGTCATTGTCCTTGCCGCCGAAGGCAAGAGCTTCTGCGCAGGGGCCGACATCCACTGGATGAAACGCATGGTCGGCTATTCCTTCGAGGAAAACGTCGCCGACGCCCGCGTCCTGTCGGGCATGCTGCGCACCATTCGCGAGTGCCCCAAGCCGGTGATTGCGAGAGTGCACGGGGCGACGTACGGCGGGGGCGTCGGCCTGATGGCAGCGTGTGACATGGCCGTGGCGCTGAAGTCGGCGAATTTCTGCCTTAGCGAGGTCAAGCTGGGCATCCTGCCGGCGGTCATATCGCCGTTCGTGCTAGAGAAGATCGGTCCTGGCGCGGCGCGGCGCTACGCGCTGACCGCCGAGGTCTTCGACGGCGTCGAGGCAAGACGGCTCGGACTCGTGAATGAGGCAGCCGAGTCAATCGAAGAAATGGACGAGTGGATCGAGAAGGTGGCAAGGGCCCTGGCGGCGAACGGCCCGAACGCCATCGCCCACTGCAAGCGCATCTTGTCGGACGTCGTCGGTGTGCCGTGGGATCAGGTGGAAGACATCACCACGAAGAAGATCTCCGAGCTACGCGTGTCACCAGAGGGCCAGGAGGGCCTCAAGGCCTTCCTCGAGAAGCGTAAACCCAGCTGGATCAGCGAGTGATGTTCAATAAAGTCCTCATCGCCAATCGCGGCGAGATCGCCGTGCGCATCGCCGCGACGCTTCAGGAGATGGGCATCATCGCCGTCGGCGTCCATTCCGACCCCGACCGCCGCGCCGTCCACTTCCGCGCCATGGACGAGGCGTATTCGCTGCCCGGCAATACCTCGGCCGAGACTTACCTGCGCGGCGACAAGATCATCGACCTCGCCCGTTCGCACGGGGTCGATGCGATTCATCCCGGCTACGGTTTCCTCTCGGAGAATGAGGATTTTGCCCAGGCGTGTCAGGATGCGGGCATCACCTTCATCGGCCCCTCGCCGCGTGTCATTCGCGATATGGGCGACAAGATCATCGCCAAGGAGACCTTTGCGAAGGCAGGGGTGCCCGTCGTGCCCGGCTGGGCAGGATCGACGGACATCGGCATCGCCGCGCTGAAACAGGAGGCGTCGAAGATCGGCTATCCCGTGCTGATCAAGGCGGCGGCGGGCGGCGGCGGCAAGGGCATGCGCATTGTGAACGCCGAGGGCGAACTGGCCGCGGCCCTCGAGGCAGCACAGCGCGAGGCCGGATCGGCATTTGGCGATTCACGCGTGTTCATGGAAAAGTACATCACGCGGCCGAGGCACGTCGAGATTCAGATCTTCGGTGATGCGCATGGCAACGCGGTCCATCTCTTCGAGCGTGAGTGCTCCATCCAGCGGCGTCATCAGAAGATCATCGAGGAGTCGCCCTCGCCGGCCCTGTCGCCGGAGCTGCGGCAGAAGATGGGCAGCGCGGCCGTCATGGCGGCGAAGGCGATCGGCTACACCAACGCCGGCACCGTCGAGTTTATTCTCGACCCCAATGGCAGCTTTTACTTCCTCGAAGTCAACACGCGGCTTCAGGTCGAGCACCCCGTGACCGAGATGGTGACGCACCGCGATCTTGTCCGGGCACAGCTTGCCGTTGCGGCCGGGCAGAAGCTGCCGTTTACACAGGAAGAACTTCGTCAGGACGGTCACGCCATCGAGTGCCGCATTTATGCCGAGGACCCGGGGCGGGGGTTTCTTCCTTCCATCGGAACGCTCGCGCGCTACGTGGAGCCGCGCGGGCCCGGCATCCGCATCGACAGCGGCGTTCGGCAGGGTTCGGAAGTCACCGTGTATTACGATCCGATGCTGGCCAAGCTCGTGTGCTGGGCGCGCACGCGCGATGAGGCCATTGAGAAGACCCTCTGGGCGCTGGACCGGTACGCCATCATGGGCGTAACCACGAACACGGGCTTCCTGCGCGACGTCATCGACCACGCCGAGTTTCGGCGGGGCAATCTGCACACGCACTTCCTCGGCGAACACTCGATCGGCGGCAACGGGTCGGCGCAGCCGCCCGAGGCGGCCGTAATCGCGGCGGCGCTGCATGTGCGGCAGGTCGGCGGTGGCAGGCAGTCGGCCAGGGCTGCGGACATCGCATCGTCGACCGATCCATGGGAGACCGCCGGGGCATGGCGGGGCGTGTAGAGGAGAGACCGTGAGCGAAGTCCTACTCAGAGTGTCGGGCAGCGGCGAACCGATTGCCGTGGGGGTCGAGCGGCCCGCGTTCTCGGCGCAGGACGAAGTCCGCGTAACCCTGGCCGATCGGGCGGTTGACGTCGAAGTGATTGAACTGAGCGAACAGGGTGGGCTGATCCGCGCGCACGGCCGCGTGCATCCGTTCTATACCCTGCGCGACGGAGGAAGCGTACATGTCTGGATGCACGGACGCACGCATGTGCTTGAGATCGTTGAGCGAACCGCCCGGCGCGCGACCGAGGGAGGCGGGGCCGCCGCGGCCGTCCAGACGGCGCTGACCGCGCCGATGCCGGGCACGATCCTGAAGATCAACATCGCGCCGGGAGACCGGTTCGAGGCCCACCAGCCGCTGATCGTGATGGAGTCGATGAAGATGGAGATGACCCTCTCCGCGCCGCACCCGGGCCGCGTGAAGGACATCCTGTGCAGAACGGGGCAACTCGTGGAAATGAATGCCCTGCTCGCCCGATTCGAGGATTCCGGCGCATGATGCCGCTGCCTGCCAGGTTGAAGATCGTCGAAGTCGGCCCGCGCGACGGCCTGCAAAACGAGCCGGAGCCGATCGCGACCGATGTCAAGCTGGCATTCATCGCCCGGCTCGCGGAATCGGGCCTTTCCCAGATTGAGGCCACTTCGTTCGTGCATCCGAAGGCGATTCCGCAACTGGCAGACGCCGTGGAGGTCGCCCGCCGGCTCCCCGCCGCCGGGGGAGTCACATATTCGGCACTCGTTCCAAATCAGAAGGGCCTCGACCGGGCCATTGAAGCCGGCATGCGCCGCATCGCCGTGTTTACCGCGGCGTCGGACAGTTTTGCGAAGAAGAACATCAACATGACCGTGGACGAGTCGCTTGCGACGTTTGCGCCGGTGGTGGCGGCGGCGCTCGAACGGGGCATCACGGTTCGCGGCTATGTTTCGACGTGTTTCGTCTGCCCCTTCGAGGGAGACGTTTCGAAGCAGCGCGTCCGCGAGGTTGCGCTTCGGCTGTTCGACATGGGCATCGACGAAGTCGCCATCAGCGATACGATCGGCGCGGCTTCGCCGAGAGATGTGTTCGAGACCGTCGGCTGCGTGCTGGAGCAGTCGCCGCGAGAAAAAATCGCCCTGCACTTTCACGACACGTACGGGACCGCCCTCGCCAACGTATTGGCCGGCCTGCAACTCGGCGTGACCACGTTTGACAGTTCGGCCGGCGGGCTGGGGGGATGTCCCTATGCGCCGGGGGCGTCCGGCAACCTTGCCACGGAAGATCTCGTCTACATGCTCGATCGCATGGGCATTCACACGGGCGTCGATCTTGGAAAGGTGTTTGAGGCGTCGAGCCTGATCGCACAGACTCTTCGGCGGCAGCTTCCCGGTCGCCAGTGGCGGAAGTTGAGCGCCGAAGCCGGAGACGCGGATCCTACCCGGTAGCCCGCGCTGCACTCGAGTTGGTCCGAAGCCGAGAATCGACAAGTCACATGCGGATGATTCGCCTCGACATGGTCGACTCGACGAACGACGCCGCCCGGCGACTGCTCGCCGAGGGCCGCATCGCCGATCGGGCCGTTCTCCTTGCAAACGGACAGACGGCGGGGCGCGGCACACGCGGCCGCTCCTGGGCTTCGCCGTCGGGTGCAGGCATTTACCTTTCGATCGTCGACCCCGATGCCGCGCGTGTAACGCCCGACACAGCGCTTCACACGCTCGCCGCCGGCATCGGCTGCGCCGAGGTCCTTGTCGAACGCGCCGGAGTCGATGTCCGCGTCAAGCCTGTAAACGACCTCGTCGCGAACGGCGGAAAGCTCGGTGGTATTCTCACCGAGGCCCTGGTCGAATCCGGACGTCTTGTCGCGATGATCACCGGCATCGGCATTAACGTCCGACGGGCGTACCGCCCGGTCGAAGCCGCGCTGCGGCCGCCGATCAGCCTGGAGGAATTGATGACGCCCGACCGATTCGCCGCGCTGCGGCAGGATGAGCTGATAGACGCGGTGGTCGTCTCCGTCTCGAGGTGGCAGCGGCTTGTCACGGACGGGCGCGCCGATACGGTGCGCGAAGCCGCGAAAGAGTGGGGAGCCGGGCCTTCAGGCGAGGATGCCGCCGAGCTGCCGCTCGATGTCCGCCGCGGTCAGTGATTCGCCCGCGTTGAGGCGCCGAACGATTTCGGCGATCCGCTGCTTGGCCTCGTCCTTGTGCAGGTCGGTCAGAAACCCGTCGTAGATGTGCTCGCCCGCCATGGCCCGGCTGATCTCCAGTTCCTTGTTGTGCTCGTCGAGCTCGGTGAAATAGACGACGCGATACAGCCGGGCGTAGTCGGCCTCGCGGTAGATCTCGAACATGGTGCGGTCACTGGCAGCCAAGGGTCTCTCCTCTCGACGATTCCGGTTTTTTTTTAAGCGGTTGCGGGGACCATGTTGGTCTAACAAACCCGTACGTTCGATGAGCGTCGTTGACATCAAGCGACCGCCGCCGCACCCGAGATGATACCCGCGCGCAGCCCTTTTTGGGGCGGGCCGACCGTCTTGCCGCCAATTCGCTCCTTCCGTGTGCGTGTCTTGTTCGAAGGCTCACCGTTCGGACTGTGCCTCGGACTTACGTCATTCGACCGCCGGTTGGGGAGTCGGACGCTTAATGGAGGGGATTATCCCTCCCGTGTCTGGGGCCCATCGACCGCTTCCTATCTACAGGCGGAAGTCACAGACACCTTCAGAGTGCAGGAAATGGGGTTGCAATCCTGCGTTTCCGCAGCATTTCAGGGGCTTTCAGCCAGCAAGATCGTAGCTCGAGTGGCGTAGAATCGCGATCCCGGCTCCTGGCACATGAATTGCACGAATGTTGAGTTCCAAATTGCCGGTCCAAAGCCTTCGCTTTACAAGGTGGCGCCACGTAGGCTGTTAAGGATCCGAAGTACGGAAGACGCAATAAGGGAGAATCGTTATGACATCTCACTATTCCACCGTCTGGCTCGTTCTCGCCCTGGTGCCCTTTCTTGTTCACAGCCCAACGCAGGCGGCTGATGCGACCAGCCTGTCACTCATTCCCCCGGGTGCCAATGCGATTGCCATTATCGACGTTGATCAGATCCTGAAGAGTCCGATGGGTGTCCAGGGACACTGGAAGGAAAACCTGAAAAACGCATATACCGACAAGCCGCTGATCGTCCCGCCAAACGCGAGCCACCTCGTTATGGCCTCGAAGATTAATCCATCAACGATGCAGCCCGAGTGGGAGGTGTCAATCATCAATCTCAAGTCCACGCCGTCGATGAAGAGAATCGCGACCGCGGAAGGTGGATTCGTGGACTCCGTCGCTGGCAAACAGGCCGTGTGGTCTCCGATCAACGCGTACTACGTGCGATTGGACTCGCGCCTCCTCGGCGTGGTCGCTCCTGCCAATCGACAATTCGCAGGCTGGTGGGCCCGGCATATCGCTTCGCAGGGAAACCAGCTGTCAACCTACCTGCAGTCGGCAGCGGATTCGATGAACGCGAAAACCAGCTACCTGTTTGCGATGGATCTACGCGACGCTGTAAGTCCCGTCAGAGCCCGCCGGCGGATCGAATCAGACGACTTTGCGTCGCTCAATGACAAGAAACGCGATGCTGAACAAATCGCCGAGCTTTTCGGCGGCATCCGGGGCGTGACTCTGCGCGTCAGCATTGGCGAAGAGGCCGAGGGGTTTGGAGTGGTTGATTTCAGCGACCCCGCGACTGCCCTGGAGGGACTTGCGAAGCCGCTGCTTCTCGAGATCCTCGGAGATGTCGGAGCTGCGATCGATGGTCTGGATAAATGGAGATTCGCCGTCAAGGGCAGCGCGGTGACCTTCGAGGGCAATCTTCCGGTCGAAGGGCTGCGACAACTTGTGAGCATTGTGGATCCGCCCAGCCCGCTCGCGGCGGACGATTCCAAGGATTCACCCGAACATGCGGACGATTCTGACAATGCCGGCAAGAACGATGCGAAAGTCGTCGCCGCGTCGAAACAATATTACACGGCGATCGCCAGGATTACCGAGAATGTCGGCAAGAAAGTGCGCGGCTCAACCTCACTTACTCAAGGTGCCAAGTGGGTGGCGGCGGACGCTCGCCGTATCGCCAGGCTTCCAATTTCGAATGTGGACCCCGATCTCGTGGCGTGGGGCAACGGCGTATCCGCAAATCTCAATGAACTCGCAACCGCGGTTGGACTGGGAGGGCTTCAGGCGCGGTCCCGCACCGTGGGCATACAGGACGCGTATGTCAGCGGAAGCAGCACTTCCGATCTCGAAATTACCGGTGATCCCAATGACCGAATCGCCAAGCAGAACGTAAAGCGACAGCGCCTTGCGGCCTCCGCGGAACAAAGAGCTGCGACAGCCCAGATCGCGACCCGGATCCTAATGGAAATCGAGGCCTCTCGTGCAAAAATCCGCACGGCGATGGTGCAGAAGTACAACACGGAGTTCTGAACTCCCGCGGGTTCACACCAAGCGCGACTCGGGTTCACGACGCAATGTTCAATCCGCACAAGGGGGGGCTGGCGGCAGCCCCCTTTGTTTGAGTGCTTCGGGGGTGCGCGCCTCCTCAACCGTTTCTGCAAAGCCGCGCTGAACAGCCTTCGGCAGAATCCCCAAACAGCCCTTTCAGCGGTACCCATCGACGAAACGCGGGCGGACCCGTTGCCCTGAATGGCCGGACAGTGGGCCACAGCCGGGAAAGGGTTTGGTGAATAGTGAGCCTGGTCTGCCCGCCCGGAAAACCGGTCGCAAATCGGTTACAATGGGGCGTCCGTGTTCGGGCAGTGGTTCCGAAATATTCCGACCGCATCGCGTCGCCGAAGGGAGCATCCGTAATGCGTGCTGTGCTTTCAAGAGTACTTCTGGTTTGCGCGGCCGTGGCCGGCGCGGGGGCCGGTGTTTCCGCGGAGGAGCCCTTTTTCGATGGCTCCTTTGATGAGGCCTGTCGTCTCGCGAAGGAAAAGAACAAGGTCGTCATGATCGACTTCTATACGACCTGGTGCGGGCCGTGTCGAATGCTCGATCGCTACACGTGGCCGGATGCCAAGGTCAAGGAGTGGCTGAAGGCGAACACCGTCCCGATGAAGCTCGACGCCGAGCGCAATCGCGAGCTGGCCTGGCGCTACAAGGTCCGCTCGTATCCAACCATGGTTTTCCTCAAGCCCGACGGCGTGGAGATCTCGCGCACCGTCGGCTTTCAGCAGCCCACCCCGTTTCTGATGAATGCCGCCCGAATCATCGCTCCGCAGACGCCTGTCGCGGCGGCCCCGGCCGCGGCCCGGCCGGGGGAGGTCCCGCCGCTGAACATGCTCGACCGCATGAAGCGCGGGCGCGAACTTATGGCCGCCGGAAAGAACGCCGAAGCGCTCTCCGAGTGGCTTTGGTGTTTTGATCATGGCGAGAAGGAAGGACCTGGTCTCACGCGCATCCGCCTCTCGACCGTGCCGACCGAGATCGCCGGTCTTGGCAAGTCGTATCCTCCGGCATTGGAAGAGCTGCGCAAGCGCCGCGACGTCGCCGAAAAGACGCTGCTGGCCGCGAAGGGTCCGAACGAACCGGGCGCAACGACGAACCTGACCCTCACGGCAAAGGAACTGGCCTCGCTGAATCGTGCATTGGGTGACGCCGACCGCTCCATCGCCGTCCTCGAAGCGCTCAGCGAGCGCGGCGACCTCGGCCGGGCCCTCCAACAGGCGATGTTCAGCGACCTGCTCGACCTGCTGCTGCGAAGCCGGCGCTATCAGGAAATCGTCCTGCTGGCCGGCGACGTATTTACGATCATTGACGAGAGGATCGCCCGATGCGAGGAGAACGACAAGCGAGAGTCGAAGCTGGATCAGCGGGCGCGGCAGAACCTGGCCCTGTATCTGCGGCAGCAGGTCGTGGCCGATGCCGGAAAGCTCTACGAGGCGCTCCTGGGCGCGGGACGCCTGAACGAAGCCGACACCCTTGCGGAGCGCGTCCTTAAGTTTGACTCCTCGCCGACGGCTTTTGTTGTGCTCGTCGAGCACGCCAAGCGCGCCAAGGCATTTGACTCGGCCAAGGCGCTCATCGACCGGGCACAAGACACCCTTACGCAAGGCGAGGCCAGCATGGTTCGCAAGGCAGGAGCCGGCCTGCCCCAGTCCTGAGCCGGCGGCGCCGGGCAGCATCCCGTTTGATGTACGCGAAAAAAACCACCGACGCCGAGCAACGTGCCCGGCGTCGGCGATTGAGGTGTGTGTCCCGTACCTTTGCAGGGAGAGAAGGTCTGTACGTTCGGCGGGCCGCGTCGTCCTCGCGGCGCGCCGCAGGCTCAGGCGGCTCGTCGGCGCCCCCGAAGCAGCATCGGCAGGCCGACAAGCAGGGCGGCCAGGGTTGTGGGTTCCGGCACGATGAGGTGCTGGCTCCGCGGGTAGTTGCCGCTCTCGAGAATAAACGCCGTGGGCGAATAGTTTGACAGGTTGCCGGGCAGGGCGTTGAGGTACACCTGTGCCTGTTGAGTCACATTCGTGGCATTTGTGAACTTGAAGTCGCCGCCGAATAGATTGATCCAGTTCCAGTCCTCGATAACTTCCCAGATCGCCACCTGAAGGGCGGCGGCCTGGACGCTGTTGGTCACAGTCGATGCGAACGTGTCGTATAGGAACGCCGCCGCCTTGCCGCCGCTGAAAAAGTTCGCCGGCTTCACGTCGACGTTCCAGTCGCTCTTGATCGTATGACGCAGATCGACGCAGTATGCAATGAGGTCCTGGTTGTTGAACTCAATCAGAAGCTGCCCCGCCTTCGTCGATTTGGATTCGCCGTCGAGCTTGTAGCTCACGGTCTCGTACAGGCCGACGCCGTTGAACGAGATCGGGTTGGCGAGGGCCGGCGCGGCGATCGCGGCCAATCCAAGTGCCATTAGTGCGACTCGTGTGTTCCGATGCATGTGCGTCCCCTTTCTCGATGCCTTCCGTTCTTCCTTCCGGCCGTTTGACTCGCCCCGCCGTGGCTGCCTATGAGTCTTGCGAGGGGAGCCTTGACCGCTCCAACGCGAGGG
Source organism: Planctomycetota bacterium (assembly GCA_003576905.1). Lineage (GTDB taxonomy): Bacteria > Planctomycetota > Phycisphaerae > UBA1845 > UTPLA1 > UTPLA1. The sequence goes on from QEVG01000033.1 coordinate 35,697, forward strand.
ACTCTTGCAACCGCCGGGCCGCCCCCGCCGCGGCGTGCCGGTCACGATCTGTGCGCGATAAAAGCCTGCCTGGCGCGCGGACCGTTTGCGTGCGCGGAAAGATTCCGCGTTCATGCCGGCGGTTTCGTCTGTAGCGGCGCGCGCCGGCGCGGCATCATGCCGCTGGGCGGTTCGATGTGGATTTCCGGAGGCTGACTGCGCGCGAACCGTCTGTTCGGGCGGCACGCGGAGGTTTTTTTGCGGTCGTGCGGCCGGATGGAGGCGAAGGCACCCGGAGGGCACGCGCGACCGGCCGCGGGGCCTCGCGGCTACATGCCTCTCGGACGAAATCGGCCGATGCACGTCCGAAACGGTCGCCCTCGGTCCGTCGTGGCGGGATCAGGCGACGCGGGCGATGGCCGCCTCGAGATCGGACAGGGGAGGATCAACCAGCCAGTCGACCGCTCCAAGCCGCGGCGTGACAACGAATCGGACCCGTGCGGCGCGGACTTTTTTGTCCGTCCCCAGCCGCGTCAGCAGATCAGGCACGTCGAGCGGAACAGGCGAGTTGACCGGCAGGCCCAGGGCCGCAAGCAGGCCTTCGACGCGGGCGCGGTCGGCGTCGGGCAGTCCGCGGCAGCGCACGGACAAATCGAGTGCCGCGACCATGCCCAGCGAAACTGCCTCGCCGTGACGCAGAGAGTATCCGGCCTGCGCCTCGATCGCGTGGCCGATCGTGTGGCCGAAATTCAGTGCAGCGCGTCCGACGGCTTCACTCCTTTCTTCGCGCTCGTCGCCCTCCACCACGTCCGCCTTGATCCGGCAGTTTCGGCGGACAAGTTCCGTCAGGCTCTCCGGATTGAGCGAACGGATCTTCGTCGCGTTTGCTTCGTGCCACTCCAGAAACGGCACGTCGCGAATCACCGCGTGCTTGACCGACTCGGCCAGCCCGGCGGCGAAGTCGCGGGGGGCGAGCGTTTTCAGGCAATCCGTGTCGATCAGGACCAGCCGCGGCTGATGAAAGGCCCCGACGAGGTTTTTGCCCGCCGGATGGTTGATGGCCGTCTTTCCGCCGACCGATGCGTCGATATCGGCTTCGAGCGTCGTGGGGCATTGCACAAAGGGCACGCCGCGAAGCCACGTCGCCGCCGCGAAGCCCGCCAGGTCTCCGACGACGCCGCCGCCCAGGGCGATGATCGGCTCATCGCGCGAATGCCGCCGCTCGGCGAGCTGATCGTATATCGCGATGAGCCCATCAACCGATTTGGATTCCTCCCCGGCCGGGACCGTAATCGCCGCGCCGTCGATGCCCGTATCGGACAGCGTGTCGAGGAGGCGATCGAGATAGAGCGGACCGACGTTCGTGTCGGTGACGACCGTGGCGCGGGACGGCCCGATTGTCTCGAACACGCGGCCGCCGACCGTGGCCAGCAGGCCGGGGCCGATGTCAATGTCGTAGCCGCGTTCGGCCAGGTCGACGCGCACTCGTGCTCGTTCGGCGTCCATTCGAGAGATGATAGGTGAAGCCCGTCCTCGCAGGTATGGAAATATCGTGGCGGGCCGGCGGGCAGCAGCGGCCCCGGCACGCGCCGATCGCCCGCCTACCTCGGAAGGAAACTGAGCGTGACGTGCATGATGGTCCAGTAGTAGAAGTTCTTGGAGCCGACGACGACGTCCAGCCAGCAGTCCTTGCCGAACCCGTAGACATCCACGGCGATGAGAGCGGTCACGACGGCGGCGAGGCCCAGGTGCAGGGTCATGAAACCGCTCCGCGTCGTGCGCATCCACTGCCAGACGCCCCGGGGCGGCTCCTTCGGCGGGTTTCTGCCAAGCAGGTAGAGGGCGAAGAGGTACCAGCCTACGAAGTGCATCAGCACGACGACGTTGAAGGTCCATGGCCCGCCGACGAGGGCGAGAAGGACGATTCCGAGCGAGGCGAGCTGAATCGCGAGGATCGGCCGGTGCGTGCGCCACAGACCCGCAAGGCCGTCGGGAAAGATTCGCGCGATGCGCCAAAGGGCAAAAAGGGCGATGAGCACCATCGGCATGAAGGTGGACATCAGCTTTGCGACGAAGGGCCAGTCGGCAGGAAAAAAGTTCTGAAGAATCGGGTCGGCCAGGCGCGGCTTTGTGAGCGACATCTGTGCATACGTCGGCCAGATGAGCGAGAGCAGAAGTCCGATGGCGAGGCACTGGAGAACGACCATGATCCGCGCATGGGTCTTCGCTTCGTCCGGCGGCATGTCGCCGTAGGCCTTGTAGAAGTAGGCGTCGTCGCGGAAGCCGTGGATCAGGAAATAGAAATAAAACAGGAACATGAGGAAGGCGTTGGTGTGCGCGCCAAGGCGGTAAAAGAGGAAGCAGAAGGCGGAGCCCACGGCGAGCAGCCCGGCAAACCAGGCGATGTTCCTCGGTTGCTTCATGCGCCGCGACGAGAGCACGAACAGGAGAGCGACGATAAAGTGGGGGAGCCCGAAGATGCGCATGGGCAGCTCGGTCGGGTTCTTGAACATGCGGTAGTCGATGTCCCGCCGGGCTGCGAACGAAAAATCGAACCCCCACTTGTCGAAGATGTAACAGACGGCGCAGAAGGTCACCGCCGCCCACGACCAGAAGAGCGTCGCCCGCCAGTTGCGAAAGGTCATGTAATGCGTCAGCGGCGTAGGGCGGGGGAGGGCGGAGTCCGCAAGCATCGCTGCGGGTACCGGTGATGCGTTCGTGGTGGTCAAAGGGACACTCCCTCGTTCGGTCGCCGCGAAGCCGTGCGGCCGAAGTTCGTTTGCCGGGGTTCATCAGTATTATCGGCCGGCGCCGGGCGGTCAACCCGCGTGGACGGGGGGCGAACGCACCGCGGCGGGCGCGGCCGCTTCTTGTGTCCCCATTTCACAATCCCTAAGATGGGTGGTTCTTTACCGCAATGTGCAGAGGGCCCGCGAGGGGAAACTTCGGCCGTCTGATGAGTCTACAATCAAGGAGCCTTCAGTCATGTCTGATCTGATTCCCGTTCACGGCGGCCTGTCCGCGCCAGTCGATCGCACGGTTCCCGCCGAGCGCATGCAGGATTTCAAGAAGGCCGCGGCGGCCCTTCCGGCCGTTCGGATCGAAGACGCCGATCTGTCCAGCCTGTACCGCTTCGGCGACGGCGGGTTGTCCCCGCTCACCGGCCCCATGAACCGGGATCAGTGGCACCGCAGCCTCGATCAGGGCGTCGTGCAGCATGGCGGGAAGAACTACGCGTGGACCATTCCCATCTCGTTTCCGGTGACGGCGGACGAGGCGAAAGCCATCAAGCCCGGCCAGAAGGCCCAGCTTCAGAACAGCAAGGGCGAGATTGTCGGCACGCTGCTGGTGAGCGACATCTTTCCGTACGACAAGGCCAAGTACATCAAGAGCGTCTATCAAACCGAGCGCACCGATCACCCCGGCGGCAAGATGACCATGGCCGACACGCGGGAGCTGCTCGTTGGCGGCGAGGTCGATGTCCTGCCGCAGCCGAAGCACCCGGAGTACGGGCAGTTCGTCCTTCGGCCGACGGAGACGCGGAAGCTCTTCGCCGAGAAGGGCTGGACGCGCGTCGTGGGCTTTCAGACGCGTAACCCGCTCCACCGGGCACACGAGTACGCGCTGGTGTATGGGCTGGAGCAACTCGTGCGGCAGTGCGACACGGCCGGGGCGGTGCTGAATCCGCTGATCGGCGAAGTGAAGAGCGACGACGTGGACGCGGCGACGCGGATGCGCACCTATCGGGCACTCATCGAGAACAAGGCCCTCGGTCAGGGCGACAGCGACGAGAAGCTGTGGGCGACGAAGCCGTACAAGCTGACCGACCGGGTGATCCTGCTCGGCCTGGATATCAAGATGTTCTACGCCGGGCCGAAGGAGGCGGTGATGCACGGCATCTATCGCCAGAACTTCGGCTTCACCGACATCATCATCGGCCGCAAGCACGCCGACGCGCCGTACGACGACGGCAAGGACATCTGGGACGGGCTGGCGGCGCAGCGTATCTTCGACGCGCTACCGGGCGAGCTGCACATCAAGCCGGTGAAGGTCGGATTTGCGGCGTATTACGAGTCCGTCGGCCGGGTCGATCTGGTGGAGAACCACCCGGACGAGAAGCCCTGGTCCATCAGCGGCCGCGAAGTGCGCGAGCAGCTCATCGCCGGCACCATGCCGGACCCGCGCATCATGCGGCCGGAGACGGCGAAGATATTGATTGAGAAGATGCACAAGTAAGCGGCGTCTTACCAAAAAAAAGTACCCGGAACTCGAGTTCCGGGCTTCTCACATTGGCAATTTGGTGATCCTTGGCCTCAAGGCGTCCGCGCCTTCGGGCGCGCGTTGGTCCTTCGCTTATCAATCCGGCGCTTGATCGCCCGGCCGATCTTCTCCGCCGCGCGGGAGACGCTCTCGAAGGCGTCCTCGCCGGTCTCCTTCACGATCACGCGGCCGGACGGCTTCACCTGGGCGAGGATACGGCATTGCTTATCGACGCCGCCCTTCGGGCCGTTCACATCTTCGACATAGACGCTGACGCTGGTAATTCGCGGCGCAAGGCGATCAAGCGCGAACTCGAGCCGACGCTCGATATGGCTCTGGAGCTTCGCCGAAACAGGTACCTTCTGGCCGTGAATCTCAAGTCTCATGGTGACCTCCTGATACGTGTCGGATTCGGTCCACAATGCTAACGAGGTTGAGGGATTTTCCGTTCGACGGCCCGCGTGGCTTCCGCGCGTCGCGCCCATCCCTGACTCTGTCGCCCGGTGACGCATCGTGTTCACTCGCATGTCGGGTCCGGCCGGCGTGGGTGAAAGATGCCGGGCCCGCGCCCGTTCATTTGAATTGTAGCGCCGCGCCGGCCATAATTCTCCGGGCTGCCGGGGAGCCTTAAGGCGCCGGCGGGCTCCCGCCTCGTCGCGCGCCGCCGGAAGACGGGCGGCCGTCCGACGGGCGGTGCGCTCGCGAATTCGGAATCCGGCAAGTATCCGCTTCGCTCTTTTGATCCTGTTACTCCTGCTGCGCCGTGTTCGGCCCCGAAGAGAGGACTTCCATGCTCGCCAGGTTTGCTTCGATCGCGCTTCGCTCGTGCATTGTGTCCCTTTGCGCCGTGTCCGGCGCCGTCGCCGACGACAAGCAGGGAGTGAACTGGCCGCAGTTTCGCGGACCCGGAGCCGCCGGCATCGCCACGGGTTTCGACACGGCAAAGAAATGGGATGTTTCGACGGGCAAGGGGATAAAGTGGAAGACGCCAATTCCCGGCCTGGGTCTATCGAGTCCGATCATCTGGGGCGACCGCATCTTTCTGACCACCGCCGTGCGTGCGAAGGGCGATCAGCCGCTCAAGGTCGGACTGTACGGCGACATTCAGCCGGTCAAGGACGACTCGGAATTCTCTTGGCAAGTGTTGTGCCTCGACAAGAAAACCGGGCAGATCCTCTGGACGCAAACGGCGCACACCGGCGTTCCGAAGATCGCCCGACACACCAAGGCCAGCCATGCAAACTCGACCCCGGCGACCGACGGAAAGCACGTCGTCGCCATGTTCGGGGCCGAGGGGATGTTTTGTTACGACGTCGACGGCAACCTGCTCTGGAAGAAGGACTTCGGGCCGATCGATTCGGGATTCTTTGCGGTTCCGGACGCCCAGTGGGGCTTTGGAAGCTCGCCGATCATGCATGACGGAAAGGTGATTCTCCAGTGCGACGTTCAGAAGGATTCCTTCATCGCGGCCTTTGACGCGAGGACCGGCGGCGAAATCTGGCGCACGCCGCGCAAAGAAGTTCCCACCTGGGGCTCGCCCACCATTGTCGACGCCGGCGGTGTGGTCCAGGTCGTCGCCAATGGCTGGAAGCACATCGGCGGCTACGACCTAAAGACCGGAAAGGAGCTGTGGAAACTCGAAGGCGGGGGGGACATTCCGGTGCCCACGCCCGTTTGCGGCCACGGCCTGATCTACATCACCAACGCCCACGGCTTCATGGCCCCGATTTATGCGATCAAGCCGACGGCGCGCGGAGAGATTGTGCTGAAGAACTCGGGCGATACGAGCGAACATGTCGCGTGGTGGACGCCGAATCTTGGCAACTACATGCAGACTCCGCTGCTCCTGGGCGACCACCTGTACAGTTGCCGCGACAACGGCGTGCTCTCCTGCTTCGACGCGCACACCGGCGAGCGCATCTATCAGAAGCGTGTCGGCAGGGGCATCTCGGGCTTCACGGCGTCGGCGGTCGCGGCGGATAAGAAATTATACTACACCAGCGAAGACGGTGACGTGATCGTGGTGAAGCCGGGCCCGGAGTTTAAGAAGCTGGCGACGAACTCGATGAATGAATCGTGCATGGCCACGCCCGCCATCAGCGAAGGGATGATCTTCATCCGCGGCGAGAAGCACCTCTTCGCAGTGGACACGCCGAAGGCGAAAAAGGCGAAGAAGGGCGGCCGGGGCCAGTAGATTCCGCCGCGCGGAGCGCGGTCGCCGCGGCAGCCGCAGGATACTCCGACGGCCGCTTGTTCGCTGGAATAGATATCAACGCGGCCCCGATTCTGCGCGGACCCACTCGGGCATGCGGGCTTCGAACAAGGCTCCACCCTGCACCTAATCGGCCCCATCACGGGTTGCTGTTCATGACTCCGTCCCCAGCCTGCCAGGACCCGACTGATTGCACATCGCTTCCAGCACCTTGATCAGCGCGTGCGTCCCGTTGCGCCCCCCTCCGATCGCCGTCAGCATCGTGTAAAGCTGCTTCGCCTGCGCCAGACCCGGAAGGCACAACTTCATCCGGTCTGCCTCCTCCAGCGCGATCCGCATATCCTTCAGAAAATGCTCCACGTAGAATCCGGGGGCGAGGTCCCCCTTGAGAATGCGCGGGCCGTAATTCGAAAGGCTCCACGAGCCCGCCGCGCCGCCGCTCACGCTCTCCAGCACCCGCGCCGGGTCAAGCCCTGCCGCCCGCGCGTAAACAATGGCCTCGCACATGGCCACCATGCCCGGCGCGATGAGGATCTGATTCACCATCTTGGTGTGCTGTCCGCTGCCCGGCCCGCCCTGAAGCACGATCGTCTTGCCCATGCGATCAAAAAGCGGTCGCACGCGCTCAAAGGCGGCTGCATCGCCGCCGATCATGAACGACAGGGCCGCGTTGCGCGCCCCGACGTCGCCGCCGCTGACCGGCGCATCCAGGCTTGCCACACCCCGTCCGGACGCCGCTTCGGCGATCTCGACGGCCAAAGAAGGGCTGCTCGTGGTGCAATCGACGATGACACTCCCCGCGCTCATACCGCCCAGCGCGCCGGCTGAACCCAGGATCACCTCGCGCACGTCCCGCGGGTAGCCGACCATCGTGAATACCACGTCGCGGCCCGCCGCAGTCTCCGCCGGGCTGTTTGCCCATGCAGCCCCGCGATCAAGCAGCTCGCGGGCCTTGTCCCTCGTGCGATTAAACACCGTCAACTCGTACCCGGCGGCGAGCAGATGCCCCGCCATGCTCCGGCCCATCACACCCGTCCCGATCCAGCCGATGCGCATTTCGCGATACTCCATCCATTGATCCGGAAACGTCCCGGCGTTGCGAATAGAATGGGCGATGTCCTCGAAAAGGTCCATCAGGCAGCCGGATGCGCGGGTGAAGACAGGTGATCATGCCCCGATCGATCTGGTCTATGCGTCGCGCGACGACGCGGCCAGGGCCGGCATGCCGCCGGATGAACACGTGCTGGGGGGATTGCGGATCGTTCTCACCGCGATTGTCCTCCTGCCCTGCGTCGTTGGCCTCATCCTGATCGTGGTATGCCTGACCGCGGGCGCGGGGGTCTGGGCGGGCCTATTTGGCGATTCGTGACGGTTCCACCAGGGAGGGCGCCGCATTCTACGCGGCGGTCGAACTCGCCGATAAGTATCTCCGTATCTCCAGTTCGGAGGCCGCTCATGAACCGACCGCCGTTTTCCGCCCTGCTCTGGGGCTCGCTGCTCGTTGACGCCCTGATCTGCGCCTTTCTGATCTGGGCGCCGTGGCGGCGGCGCGAGGCGGTCGGCATTCGCGTGATTCATCTCTTCGATGTGCTCGCCGTCGTGACGGCGATCCTTGTCGTAAACTTTATCAAGCTGGGACTCGTCATGACCGGCGCGCTGTCCGGATTCGGTCTCATGCACATGGCCTACCTCGACGCCGTGATCCTCGCTCCGCTCGTCGCGGCCGCCGTGCTCGTTCTCTCGTCGCGCCGAACGGAATCCACGCTCAAGCTGCGTGTCACGCGTCCGGCCCTCTGCGCGTGCCTGCTGGCGCTCGCCGGCGCTCCGCTCGGGGCATATGCGAGCTATGTCGAGCCGGAACGGCTCGTCGTCGAGCGCGCGGAAATCCCCGTGCCGACGGGATGCGGCGGTGCGCGGCCGATCCGAATCGGCGTCCTCGCCGATTTCCAGACCGACCGCATCGGGGCACACGAACGCCGCGCCATTGATGAACTCCTCGCCGCCGACCCGGACATCATCCTCATGCCCGGCGATCTCTTTCACGGCCCCCGCGACGCTTTCGACGCGCAGCTCCCGGCCCTGCGCGAACAGATGGCCCGCCTCTCCGCGCCCGGCGGCGTGTACTTCGTGCCGGGTGACGTGGAGCGATGGTGGCCCGACTATGCGGGTCGTGCGTTTGAGGGTACGCGGGTGCGTGTACTCGTGAATGAAATCGCGCAAACGACGCTCGGCGACCGCACCGTCACAATCGCCGGCACCGAACTTCGGTACTTCTCGGACGAGGCGCGGCGCACCATTCGCGAACTGGAGCGCCTGCCCGAGCGCGGTGACTACCGGATCCTCCTCACCCATCGCCCTGACGTCGCCCTCGATCTCGACGCCGGTTCACGCATCAACCTGGTCGTCGCCGGACACACCCACGGCGGGCAGGTGTGCATCCCCTTCTTCGGCCCGCCGATTACTTTTTCAAATGTGCCGCGCGACGTGGGCGCGGGCGGGTTGCATGAACTCGGCGGAAACCTGATTTACGTCAGCCGGGGCGTGGGGCACGAACGCGGCGAGGCCCCCCGGATTCGCTTCCTCTGTCCGCCCGAAATTTCAGTGCTGACGCTCCCATCCGGGCGAGGCGCTTTGGCCCACTCGGACCGGGATTCCGGGCGGTGATTCTCGACATGTCAGCGACTCTTCCGTCTCGTGATATACTTTCCCTTGACATCGTTGTCCGTTTTCGAGTTCCACCGTGCCCTGGGGAGCCCAGATGATGCGTCTTCGCCGGATTCCTTTGACACAGATCATATGTATGGGCCTTTTGGTCGCCGTCGCGCGAGCCGACGAGGGCATGTGGCTCCTCGATCGCCTTCCGGAAGCGGAGCTCAGAGAGAAGTTCGGCTTCGAGCCTCGGCCGGATTGGATTGAACATGTTCGCCGGAGCTGCGTGCGGGTCGGAGCCGGGGGTTCGGCCTCTTTCGTTTCGGCGAACGGCCTGCTTATGACCAATCACCATGTCGCGTCGGATATGATCGCCGACCTCTCGAACGAAGCGAATGATTACATGAAGTCCGGGTTTTACGCCCGGACGCTCGCCGAAGAGCTGAAGTGCCCGCAGACTGAGCTCTCGGTGCTCATGTCAACGGAGGATGTCACGGCGCGGGTCAATTCCGGCGTCACGCCGGAGTTGTCCGCCGCCGACGCCCAGGCACTTCGTCGCAAGGCCATGGCCGAGATTGAAAAGGAGGCGCGCACGCGCACCGGCCTGACGCCCGAGGTCGTAGAGCTGTACCACGGGGCCCGGTATCACCTTTATCTCTCCAAGCGTTACACCGATGTCCGCCTGGTCTTCGCGCCCGAAGCGGGCATCGCGTTTTTCGGCGGAGATCTCGATAACTTTGAATACCCGCGCTACAACCTGGACGTCACGTTCCTTCGCGCATACGAAGACGGCAAGCCGGCACGAACCGAGCATTACCTCAAATGGAGCGCCGCCGGCCCGAAGGAGGGGGAACTGACGTTCATCGCCGGTCACCCCGCCCGCACGCAGCGGCTTTATACCGTCGAACATCTCGAGTTTCTGAGGGATGTTCATATCCCCCTGGTGCTCAGCGCCTACAACCAGCGGGAAGTGGCCCTGCTTCAGTTCATGGGCCGCAGCCCGGAAATCAAGCGAATCGCCACCGAGGACCTGCTTGGCATCCAGAACGGCCGAAAAGCCTACGGCGGCATCCTCGAGGGCCTGCTCGACGAACAGCTTTTGGCACAGAAGCGCAAGGCCCAGCAGGAGCTCATCGACTTCATCAATGCCGATCCCCGGCGAAAGGCCGCCTACGGCGGCGCGCACAGGATGCTTGCCGAGGCGATCGACCGCTGCCGGCCGGATTACCCGGCATACATGATGACGACAAATCGGCGAACCTCGCTCGGCCGGCTCTATGGAGTCGCCCTGAAGCTCGTGCAGGCCGCGGCCGAGCGGGCGAGGCCCGACGGCGAGCGGCTTGACGAGTACCGCGATGCCAGTCTTCCGTCACTCGAGCTGGACCTGTTCTCCGAGGCCCCGATCCACGACGCCCTCGAAGAGCTTCGGCTCTCCGATGGTCTTGTCCGCCTCGGCCGCGTCCTGGGCGGCAGCCACCCGGTGGTCAAGACCGCGCTCGCCGGGCGCGATGCGCGAAGCCGCGCGGCGGAGCTGTTGACCGGGTGCACCCTCAAAGACGTGGCGGTCCGCCGAAAACTCTACGAAGGCGGTTCGTCGGCCATCGCCGAGTGCGACGACCCGATGATCCGCCTTGCCCGCGAACTGGATCCGCTCGTCCGTAAGTACCGCGCGAAGTACGAGGATGAGTTCGAGGGCGTCGAAAAGGAAGCCTACGGCCGGATCGCCGCGGCGCTCTTCGAGTTGCACGGCGACCGCGTGTATCCCGATGCTACATTCACGCTGCGCCTATCATACGGCACCGTCGCCGGCTACGACGAGCCCGATCGCGCCGTCCCCGCCATGACAACCTATCGCGGTCTCTACAAGCTGGCCGCCCAGCGCGACAACCAGCCTCCCTATGAACTGCCCGCCCGCTGGCGCGAGCGAAAAGACAAGCTTGATCTCAATGTTCCCTTCAACTTTGTCTGCACCAATGACATTATCGGCGGCAATTCGGGCAGCCCCATCTTCAATCGCGATGGCGAGATCGTCGGCATCGTCTTTGACGGCAACATTCACGGCCTCGTGTGGGACTTCCAGTTCGACATGAAGCGGGCCCGCGCCGTCGGCGTACACAGCCGCGCGATCATCGATGCGCTGGAGAAGATTTACGACGCTTCCCCCCTGGTTGCCGAAATCCTTGGCAGATAGCCCGCCGCGGTTCGCCGCGTCCGCAATGCGACCGTGCCGTCCGCGCTTGCTCGTGCGCGCCGGCCGGCCCGCCGGCGGCATGGCTATCGGACGGCGATCGCCGACCGGTTTGCGGACGAGAATCCACTTGTCCCCGCATTAAATCGTATCGTACGTTTGGCGTGTACTGCGAGGCGCAGCCGATCCCGCGTCACCGGGGATGCCGCCCGGCGGGCCGGCGCCCGCGGCGCGGACCCTACCGGTCGATCTCGGCCTCGGCCTCGATTCGGGCTGCGAGGCATTTGCATGCGGGCTGTTCGAACATCCATTGGAAACGGCGCGTCTCGCGCACACAACGTTTCGCTGTTCATTTTCTTCGTCGTGACCCTGGCCGGCTGGTACTGGCTCGCGCCTGCACGGGCCACGGCGCGCCGCGACCGGTCCATTGGCCTGCTGGCGGACGGGCTTTCAATCGCCTGGGTGGATTCCGATGAACGGACCGAGTTCTGGTGTGCGGGCGTCTGCGAGCGACTCGTGACCGACGCGGCGGTGCTGGCCGTGCGCATGTGGGATGTCACCGGCTGCGTCGTCGCGGACAGCGCGATCGACGAGTCCCTTCTCGAGCTTCTTGAAACGCCTCCCGCCTTTTCGCATTGCCGCGTTTCGAACGCACCGGTCGAGCCGACCGATTCCCTCGCGGGGGGTGCGCCGCTGCGCCGTGTCGATCTTGAACTGGGCGAGTACAGCGCGAGCGACAGGCCGGTCCGCGCGTCGCTCATATTGGCGGATGACGCTGCGTTGGCCGACACGTGGGGCTTTCCGGCTGTGCTCGGCCTTCTCTGCATCGGCCTGATGTGTTGCGCGCGCTGGCGGTTGAGCCATCACGTCGATCAGCCGCTGGCCCGCCTCGCCCGGGCCGATGGCGCGTCGAGCGTGCCGCCGGAGGCCTTCGCGCTGATCGGCCGCCGCGACGAGTGGGGCGCGGTCGCGAGGGGAATGGTCGCGATCCAGCAGAAGTCCGAGGAAGCCCTCGCCCAGGTGGAGCGCGTCGAGCGCCGCATGAACGCCCAGCTGTCGGAGCAAGCCGAGCGGATCATGCGCGACGTCAAGCGATTGCAGCGCGAGGCCTGGCTTGATCCGCTGACCGGCGTGAAAAACCGCCGCCTTCTTGAGGAGAAGCTGCCGCGCCTTTTCGCGACCCAGCAGGCCGCGCGGCAGGACCTCTCACTTGTCATGATCGACCTCGATCACTTCAAGAAGCTGAACGACGCACAGGGACACCGCGCCGGCGACGAGGTGCTTCGTTTCGCCGGAGAGCTGTTTCGACAGTGCTTACGCGGCACGGACCTCGCGGTCCGGTATGGCGGCGATGAGTTTGTCCTCATACTCCCCGGCATTGGAGCCATGGACGCGCTGGCGATCGTCCGTCGCATCGCAAGCATGTTTGCGCAGCGCGTAAAGGTCATGACCGACTTCCAGCCGGCTCCGACCATGACCGCCGGCATCGCCAGTCTCAGGAACAACCAGCCCCGCACACCCGAAGCCCTGATTGCCTGCGCGGATCATGCCCTATACCAGGCCAAGCAGTCCGGCCGCGGCCGGTCACGCGTTTGCCAGCCCGATTACCGCGTTCCCAAGGGCGACGATGCCCCGGTGTCGACAATCGGCGGACCCCACCTATAATTCGCGTCATCTGGTCTCGCCTCCTTGGAGAAATGTGCCGGCCTTGTCGCTTCATGGAATTCCATCGCGTTTATACATTCCGCTCTTCGCCCTCGTCATGCTTGCCATGCCGCTTTCGGGGTGCGGAAAGGCGGTCACTTTCATCGCCAACACCGGGAATCCCGCCTTCGGACTGACCATCTACGTCGGTGGTGCGGGGCCCATCGGAAACGTCGGCTCGCTCGACGTCCCCGCCGGCCTTCAGGACGCCGGATACCACGGGGCGATCGAGGTCTTCCCCTGGCAGGGTTTCACCCACGCCGGGGACCAGATGAATCTCTCGCGGAACCGCTCGAAGGGCGTCGAGCTATCCAACAAGATTCGCGATTACCGGAGGCAATACCCGAACAAGAAGATCAACATCGTCGCCCTCTCCGCCGGAACGGGCATCGCGGCCTTCGCGCTTGAGTATCTCCCCGAAGACGTGAAGATCGACAATGGCGTCTTCCTGGCATGCAGCATGTCGAGCCGTTACGACCTAACGCGCGCCCTGCGCCGAATGAACGGAAAGCTCTACGTCATTTACTCCGATTCCGATCCCATTCTCCGCAATGTCGTCTGGTACACGGGAACCGTTGACCGCGCGTCGCCCGAAGATGGCATCGCCGGCCTTCGCGGATTCCGCCTGCCTGACATCAAGGGTCCTGATACGGAGCGCCAGTACGCAAAGGTGATTAACGTCCCCTGGCGCATCGACTTCGCCGGGGCCGGCTACGACGGCGGCCACATAGACTGCACCAGTCGAGAGTTCGTCCGCCGGTACATTGGACCGATTTTTGTCGGCAACGACGAGAGTCTTGTCGGGCGCGAGGGGCGCCTGGCAGACGCTCCCTTCACATCCCGCCCTGCGAAGCCGCCGAAGAGGTCTCGGGCAAGGGCTGATTCCACGGAGTCCGCCGAGAAGCTTGCGGCCGAGCCGGAAGGCAGGCCGGACGCACGAGCAAACAGGCCCCGACGGGGCACAAGAGCCGCGGCGACTTCTCAGGATGCGCTGGCGGAGGAAGAACGGCCCCGGCGCAGCGAACGGCGAAGTCGTCGCGCCGAGGGCGAATCGATTCCGGCGGGAGCCGAGGGGCCCGCGCGGCGGGAGGCTCCAGAGGATCTTCCGGAATGAGCATGAAAAGGAACGACCGGTCTCGCCGCGATCGCACCGCCGTACTGCCGGTCGTGCCCGAGGCGCGAGCGGCGCCGCGCATGGCCGCGACCGATCGGCGCATGCAGCTTCTGGAGGCGAGTATCTCGTGCTTTGCGGAGTACGGCTACCAGGGCACGACGACCGCGCGGCTCGCCCGTGCTGCCCACGTCAGCGAACCCGTCCTCTATCAGCACTTTCACAGCAAGCGCGATCTGTTCGTCGCCCTGATCGAAGAGGTCGGGCGCGAGGTGTTGCGCGAGTGGCGAAAGGCGATCGCCCCCCTCCGGTCGCCGATGGATCAGCTTCGCGTCCTCCTTCGGCTGAATCCTGCAACGACCGATCCCCGGACGCGTCAACTCTATAGAGTCATCTTTGCGGCACAGGCCCAGCTTCACGAGCCCGAAATCCTCGCGGCCCTCCGCCGCCACTATGAAAAATACGCGAAGTTCCTGACCCAGGTCCTTCAGCGCGCCCAACGCGGTGGTTTCGTGCGACGCGACGTCTCGGCCGCCGGGCTTGCCTGGCAGCTTGTGCACGCCGGCATTGGATTCGCGCTGCTTAAGCCGCTGGAGATTCCCGGCCACGCGACGCCCGCGACCGTCGAACAGGCGATTGGTTTGTTAATGGAGCAGCTATCGGGCAGCGGGTCGGGCGACGCCTGACACCGCGAACCTGGCTATTCGTTGGACTTGGCCGGTGTCGATTCGACTTTCTTGTTGTCGCTGACCTCGTAACGATTCCCGCCGGCTTCCGGCTTGTGGGGCATCTGCTTCACTTCGTCGCCGGTGTCCTGAAGGCCCTTTTTGAACTCCACGATGCCCTTGCCGAGGGAGCGGCCGACTTCGGGCAGTCGTCTGCCGAAGATCAGCAGGGCGATGACGCCGATGATCATCAACTCGGGCCAGCCGAGATTCTGAAAAAATGCCAGGATGTGCGGCGCCGGCGTCATGATAGGTCTCCCTGCCAGTAGGGGGCATTAACCTCTTTAATCATATCTCCGATCGGCTTGAATCGCCAATCTGTCCACTCCCGTCGTAGCCATGGCCGATAGAAACTGCGAACCCCAGGCGGCGGCCCGGGCGCGGTATTTGCCGACTCACCTGGGTTTCAGTCCCGCGCCGCCCGCCGGAAGCCGACGTGAACCCGACGCTCGTAAAGCACGTTCTTCTGCCCGTCCACGAGGGAATCCTCGGTCGCGGGACCCTCGGCTACCTCCGCCGCCTTGAAGAATCGCAGCACTGGTCCCGCCGGCGTCTGGCGCGGCTTCAGGCTGCGAAACTGCGCCGGCTTTTGACCCATGCGCACCGCAACTGCCCTTTCTATCGCGAGCGGATGGATGCCGCCGGGTTCGATCCGACGCATGCGGGACCTGCGGGCCTGAAGCGCCTCCCGCTGCTGACCAAGGCCGATATCCGGGCGCATATCGCCGACATGTGCGACCGCTCCGTGCCGGGAGGGCTGCACCCCTTTAACACCGGCGGTTCCACCGGCGAGCCGCTTCAGTTCTTCACCTGCCGGGGACGCCAGGCGTCCGATCAGGCGGCGCGCGCCCGGTCGCGGCGATGGTTCGGGATCGATCTGGGTCAGCGCGAGTTTTACCTTTGGGGCTCGCCGGTGGAACTGTCCCTTCAGGATCGCGCCCGCGGCCTCCGCGATCGTCTCACAAACCATCGGCTGGTCAGTGCTTTCAATATGACCCCGGCCGCCATGCAGGCCGCCCTCGACGAAGTCCGCCGATTCGATCCCGTTCACATCTTCGCCTACCCGAGCAGCCTCGCCCGGCTTCTGTGCTTCGCCCGCGAGTGCGGTCGTCGGATCGAGGCCCCGTCGCTTCGCGCCGTGTTTGTCTCCGGAGAAGTCTTCACGCGGGCCGATCGCGCCGTCATCGAGGAGGCCTTTGCCGTTCCCGTCGCCGACGGCTACGGCTCGCGCGAGGGCGGCTTCGTCGCGCACCAGTGCCCGATGGGAAGCTACCATGTGACCGTCGAAAGCCACGTCGTCGAACTGCTCGACGACAAGGGGGATGATGTCCATCCGGGGGCGCTGGGCGAGATCGTGCTGACCCACCTGGACGCCTTTGGCATGCCGTTCATCCGGTATCGCACCGGCGACATGGCACGGCGCGGCGCGGAACACTGCCCCTGCGGCCGCCCCCACGACGTGATCACCTCCATCGAGGGACGCCGGACCGACATGCTCCGAACGACGTCGGGCGGACTGGCTCACGGTCTCTCGGTGATCTACGTCCTTCGGGACGCGCCGGGCATCGCCGAGTTCAAGGTGACGCAGGCGCCGTCGCTGGACCTGGATGTGCAGATCGTGCCGCGCGGCAAGCTCAGTCCGCCGCAGATCGAGGGCATCGCCCGCGGCCTTCGACGGCAGCTTGGCGAGAGCCTCGAGGTGCGCATCAGGGTCGTAGATCGGATTCCGCCCGACCCGTCCGGGAAGCACCGGCACGTGGTCGGTCCGCCGGTCCCGTGACAAGGGGCTTGTAGGTATCGCCCTCGATCAGCTGCCGAGTGAGCAGGTCGTCAACCTCGACGACGCGCAGCGACGCGCGCAGGTCGCGCACCCACCGGACGGCAATGCCGGCAAGTGTGCTTGCCGCGCCCGCCAGGAGGATCGTCGTGATGTCCGAGGCGCGGCTGGGCATGTACAGGTGCAGCGTCTCGGCGAGCGCCGCGGCCAGCATGGATGCCAGCGAAGTCGTCACCAGTTGCAGTCGCCAGGGCCATCGCGCGCAGCCTTCCAGAAGGACCGCGATCGCCGCTCCAAGAATGCCGTACCGCACGAAGTCGCCCGAGATGTCCGCGAGCGCGATGTTCGCGTCGCTGCCGAAGTGCGCCCGAAAGGGAAACAGGCATACGCGCCCGGGCGAGGGGGCAGCCGCCGGATCAAAGTCAAAAGGGACAAGCTCAAAGAGTGCCACCATAAAAACACAACCCGCCGCCAGCGCGGCGGGCAGCCGGTCCGGAGGCCCGGCGCGTCCGGCCGCCGCCCGGTTCTCGCGTCGCTCGATGAGAAACGCCGCGACCGCGCCGACGGGCCATCCGGCCACGGCGCACCAGGCCGTCGCCGCGTCGAACCCGTGCGACATCAGAAAGATGCGCACGAAGACAATCATCCCCGCGATCAGAAGCGAAACGCCGCCGGCACTGAGTACGGTCACGATCCGGCGGCGACGCTCCTCCGCCAGCCCCAGAATGACCAGCGCTGCAATCGCCGCGAAGAGCATCGCATCTACGCCGCGATCCAGCGCGTATTCCATCCGCTCGCGCTGGAGTTCGGTCTGCGCCGCGACATCTCCCGTCGACCGGGAGGCTGCCAGCTTCTCGCCCATCTCGCGATAGCGCGCCAGCGGATGAAAGTCCGCGCTGCGCCACGCCGCCGCGGCCGTCTGGGTGACGTCCACCACCACGTCATAGGGTCGAAGCTGGGCAACCAGCACAAGCGCGATAAACCCCTTGCACACCGCCAGTCGCCAGTTGCGACGGGCGTCTGCGACCGCGTGCCGCGCCGCAATCCTGAGCCACGGCTCGAAGGCGAGAACAAGGCCCGCCCCGATCCCGCTGCCGGCGACGTTGGCGCATACGTCCGCCCACGACCCGACGCGCGAGTGAACGAAGTTCTGCGCGTATTCGATGCCGGCGCTGAGGAGGGCGCCGTAGAACACGGCCGCGATCATCGCCCGGAGGCGGCCCTTTGTCCGCCGGCGCGCGACACCGCACACGCTCGCGCCAAGGGGGATGTAGATCGTGATGTTGGCGAGGATGTCCGGCGCGTTCAGTGCGTCGGAGCGAAGGCCCAGGCGCCATCCCGGTCCGCCCGCCGAGTCCGGCAAGCCGCGAAAATCGAATGGCACGAGACACGTGTAGACCAGGCCGAGCGTCAGCACCGCCGGCAGCAGATCCAGCGCGCGCCGGTGGATGGCCAGGATGACCGGCTCATCGGAAACCAGCGTGGCCGTGGGCGGGCGGTGCATGGGAATCGTCTTTCGCTGTCACGGCGCAATCCGCGCCGAGCGCCTAGGGGCGGTTCGACTGCCCGCGCAGCAGCTCCTCGATCCGCCGCAGGGGGTCGCGGTCGCGCGGCAGCAGGGCGTCGTCCGTCCGCCAGGGGCTCTGCTGCGTCGTGGTCACGGCCGAATCCAGCTTGACGAGATCCCAGATCGTGTTGCGAACCATCGTCCGCAGTTCCTGTTCCGCGTTCGCCTCGGCAAGGTTCTGGATCTTCGAACGCCGCTCGGCATCGTCTTCCTTGCACTCGGCCAGGAGGATCGGGTCCGGGCTGATCGGCACGCGGAACGCCGTCAGCGGGCGGCGCTGCTTCGCGTCCCACAATACGCCGATCAGCTCCTCCTCGCCGCTTTCGTCGGAGCGCTGGCCGAAGAGAACGCACAGGTTGCAGTTGATGCGCACCGACTCGCTGAGAAACGCGTCGCAGCCGGCGCCGCGCGGGTCGATGCCAAGTTGCCTCAGCAGCGTCACTTCGCGGACGGGCGGAAGCGTGTCCATGACCTGGTTCCAGTAGGCCGCGCGATCCACTTCCATCTCGCCGGGTCGAAGGCCGCGCCCGCCCGAGGCGTCATCTACCGCGACGACGACGCGCGCGACGGACAGGCCCGCCGGGAAGCGGCCGGTCGTGCGCGATGTGTCGAGATGATGTTCGCCGGGAGTAGACACACTGGAATCCGGTACACCCAGATCCGTGGTCGTCACCGGCGCGGCGTCCAGGTCCTGAGAAACGATGGGTGGCGTCGAGGCCGCGCATCCCATGAGCAGGGCGGTTGCGCACGCCGCGAACCATGCCGCGCCGCGCGCGGACGGGCCGTCGAAGACGCTTCGTGAGGCAGAGCGGGACGGGGTGTTCATCGTGACACCTGTTTCGTTCGGCCGGACGGCGTGGTCCATGCGCCCATCGGGCCATCGGGGTTGGCGGCGACTGACGGGCTTATCGGAGGTCCGGTGGGGTCGCTTGCGTACGGGTCCCGGAACATGCCGCGCCGCTCTGCCGTTCGCGCGGATTCGGCCGCATCACCCGATAACGAGCGCAGCAGGCCGGGCGGCGCGCGCCGGCATGCGGCCGGCGCGGCGCCGTCGGAACTGCGTAACGGACGTAGCTCACCCCGGCGCCGCCATCGTCCGATAGGTCTAAGACGATTGGGTGGCCCGGAGGTCTCGACAGTGTCAACGCACAGCGCGGTGTTCCTCGAAGCGACGCTGCCGGTTCCGCGCGAGTCGCGCGTCGAGCGCCCCGCAAGGCATGCGCGGCGCGCGGCGCAGCCGCGCGCGGGTCGGCTCGGCGGGCTTGTCCTGCACCTTCCGCGCGTCTGCTGGATGGCGCTGGACATCATGCTCCTGTGCATCGGCACGACGCTGGGGGACCGGCTCTTCGTGTGGTGGGCGTCGCCGGGCCTCTCGGAGTGGGACGCGCAGTTCTGGATGATCAACGTCGTGCTGGCGACCGCCGTCATGCTTTCCGGCAGCGTGGTCGGGCTCTACGAGCCGGCGACCCTCTGGGCGCGGTCGCGCATCGTCGTTCGGTGTCTTCTGACTGTCATCATCGCCATGCTCGTCGCGTGGCTGGTGATGCACCTGCTGATGTACACGAGCCTGAGCCGCCGGGCGGCGGCCACCGGCGTCCTGCTCTACCTGCTGACGGCGTGCCCGGTGCGACTGCTGTGTCACCGGGTGGTGCTGGACGTGCGGAGGGGCCTGCTTGTCGTCGGCCAGGGGCCGCTGACCGGGACGATCATCCGCTCGGTGCGGCGCGGCAGCGTGCCCGGCTACCGGCTTGTCGGCGTGGTCTCGGCGGATCGCGCGGGCCTCGACGATCGCGGTGTGGGGGACATCCCGATCATCGGCGACATCGACTCGGTCGAGGCGCTGTGCCGCCGGCACCAGGTGGCCGAGGTGGTCGTCGCGGAGACGGCCCTGCGGATCCCCCGGTATCAGCGTGCGGCGCTGGCCTGTCTTGGCTGCGGCTGCCGCGTGACCGACGAGACGACGTTTTTCGAGACGGCGTACGGCGAGGTGCCGGTCTCGCACATCACGCCGCAGTGGTTTCTTTCGGCGGACCTTCGCGGCCATCGGGAGGAACACGCGGTGGTCAAGCGCGTGTTTGACGTCGCCATCGCCCTTGGGGCGGCCGTTGCGGCTGCGCCGCTCATGGCATTCATCGCCCTGATCATCTGGCTCGAGGACCGCGGCGCGGTCATCTACGCGCAGGCGCGCGTGGGCCAGTCCGGGCGGACCTTCACGCTCTACAAGTTCCGCACGATGCGGGCCGACGCCGAGGCCGCCGGCTCAACCTGGGCCGCCGCGAATGACCGCCGCGTGACGCGCGTGGGCCGGGTGCTTCGGCGGCTGCGGTTTGACGAGCTGCCGCAGCTCTGGAACATCCTGCGCGGCGACATGTCGGTCGTGGGCCCACGGCCCGAACGGCCGGAGTTCGTGCGGCCGCTGGCGAACCTGATCCCGTTCTTCAACGAGCGGCACCTGATCAAGCCTGGCCTGACGGGGTGGGCCCAGATCAACTACCCTTACGGGGCGACGGTGGCGGACGCGCGGCGCAAGCTGCAACTCGACCTGTACTACATCAAGCACATCTCGCTGGAGCTGGACCTGATCATCCTGCTTCGCACGCTGGGTATCTTCTTCCGCGGCGCGCGGTGAGACGCGCGCGACCTGTCGAACGTCCGGATAAGCAAACCTGAACGGGGGCATGCACAAATTATTTTTATCCTGAAAAACCGCGTTCCTTGCGCAGGAAGGCTGAATCAAACCTGAACAACCTGAATGCTCTCAGGTTTTGGGCGGCGCGGGGCGCGAACGGTGAGTTGCAGATTTCGTGAGAAAGACATAGGGGCGTCCTCGGTGCGCGGAGCGGGCGGGGGCGAGGGGCGCGGGAGCATCGCGCGCGATCGCCGGGCGGGCTTCCAGCTTTTGACATCATGACTTGCTCGGCGCTCGCGCGCTTGGCGAGACTTGCCAGCTGGTACTAAACGTCTGCCTGTCGGGCGGCAGCCGCGGAGCAGCAGGAAGGTGCGTCCGCGACGCTCCCCGCGGTTCTCATTCGAACGCACCGGGCACGTGCGGGAGGGGGCGGGTGATCGAACCGGCGCGCCGGGAATCCCCGCTCGCTGGCGCTCGGGGCGCTGTTCGGGCGGGCACGCGCGAATCATGAATGGCGAATGGCGAACCGCGGGCACTGAATGGCGGAGGCGAGGCCATGTTGGGGACGGCACGGCCCGGGCGGGGAGTTGCGCTCTTCCGTACCGCCGCGCCGCGCAGCGAGTTGACACGCCGGTGGTGAAAACCTGATCATGGTAATGATGGAATTGCCTCGGGGGCGGTTCGGGGCAGGCATCGACGAAGGTGGCAAGAGCGCCGGAAGCGTCACAAATGGGTGACACTCCCGAATGGCAGACGAGGGCGCCATCAAGGCGTAGAGCGCGTTGCCGGCTCCGGGTCTGTGAGGTACCCTGCCCGCACCATGGCGAAGTCAGGATCGAGGAAAGGCGCACGGATCAGGTTGGCGCGGTCCAGCCGTATGACCGTCGCGCCGCCGAAGGCGGAAGGCAAGCCCCTCAACCGCAGCCTAAGCGAAGCGAAGCGCGCCAAACAGGATGAGTTCTACACCCAGTATGTCGACATCCAGAAGGAGATC
>QEVG01000034.1 GCA_003576905.1 Planctomycetota bacterium
AATCCGCAACTCACCGTTCGCGCCCCGCCCCGCCCCAAACCTGAATGCATTCAGGTTGTTCAGGTTTCATTCAGCCTTCCTGCGCAAGGAACGCCGTTTTTCAGGATAAAAATAATTTGTGCATGCCCCCATTCAGGTTTGCTTATCCGGCCCCAGGAACCGCCCCCCGCGCCGTCCCGCGCCCCCATGCGCCGTTCCCGCCTGCGCCGCCCCCGCCCCAGGCACACTCGCGGCTGGCGGGGCCTGCTCCAGCGGCGGCAGAAGGCGGGGGCGGCTGGACAACCTCGGCCGTACTGCACTCCCGGTTGCAAGGCGCATTATGATGTCCACATGGCTCTGATCGTTTTCCTGCGCGGCGTCAACGTGGGCGGGCACCGGACGTTTCGCCCCAGCGTCCTCGCGCGCCAACTGAGCGAGTTCGACGTCGTGAATGTCGGCGCGGCCGGAACCTTTGTGGTTCGCAAGCCCGTATCACGGGCGACCTTGCGCACGGCGGTGCTGCGGAAGCTGCCGTTCGAAGCGGAAGTGGTGCTATGCGACGGCCGCGATCTCATCCGCATGGAGCAGGATAGCCCGTTCGGGCCCAGGCCGGCGCGGCCCGACATCGTGCGATTTGTGAGTTTTCTCTCGAAGAGTCGCCGCATCCGGGTACCCGTGCCGCTCACGCTGCCCCCGGATGGAGAGTGGTCCCTCCGGATCATCGCGGCGACGAGCCGATTCGTCTTCGGAGAGTACCGGCGTCACATGAAAGCCATCGCCTATCTCGGCAAGATCGACAAGCTTTTCGGTGTTCCCGCGACGACGCGGAACTGGAACACCGTGATGGAGGTTGTGCGGATCTTGAAAGGTGATGTCAGGAAACGAAGTCGATCGCGTTCGCCGAAAGCGCGGAAGGCAGAATGAGTTTGCCCGGCGAGTGACGGCGGCGCGTGTGCTTCTGCTCTCCGGAGACTGGTATGCTGAAGCCCCGTGTGCCGCGGAAACCGGGAGGCCCTTCTCTGGCAGCATTGACAAGCGCGACTTTGGAGACTCCTCGAACATGAGAAGTGCCAATCGACCGACAACCGCGATCCAGAAGAAAAAGGGCGACGCCGGAAAAGAAGCCGGGGCCGGCACCAGGTTGTGCTTTAGCGCACCGCTCCACCGGCCCAGCGCGACCGGCAAGCCTCCCACGTGGACCTTTCTGACCCTGCCCACGCAGGCCAGCGCGAAGCTCCCCTCGCGCGGACAGGTCACCGTCGAGGGCACGCTCAACGGCCGCCCCTTTCAGGCCACGCTTGAGCCTGACGGACAGGGCGGACACTGGCTGAAGGTGGATCGGAAGCTCCGCGAAGCGGCGGCGGCGTCGCCGGGCGACGTCGTCGAATTGGAAATCGCGCCAGTGAGCGTGGAGCCGGAGCCGAAGGTGCCGCCCGACCTGCGCAAGGCCCTCGCGGCGGCCCCGCCGAAAGCGCGCGAGGCCTGGTCGGACATCACGCCCGCCGCGCGCCGCGATTTTGTCTTCTGGATCGTCTCCGCAAAGCAGGCCGAGACGCGCGCCCGCCGGATCGCCACCGCCTGCGACATGCTCGCCAAGGGCAAGCGCCGCCCGTGCTGCCTCGATCGGTCGGGCATGTATGCCAGGAGCCTGAGCTGCCCGGTGCCGGAGGATCCGTCAAACTTCAGGCGCCGCGACGCAGGGCAATGAGCGCGCAACCTCGGAGCCGATGGCCAAGGGGAACGCCGCGCGTTGGAATCCAGCTGTTACACGGCCATCACCCGACGCTGGCGCCCTTGTGCGTCAGCAGGTTGCATGCACACAACACGCAAGTCGGAGGATCGGCAGAAATCAACCGCCGATCTGAAGAGACGCCTCGCAGGCCCAGAAGGAAGAGCCAGACTTCCGGCGTCCTCTACCGACTTGCTTCAAATCGCTATGGGCCTAAATTGACCGTGATTGACTTCGTGGCGCTCAGAGGCATTGGTTCGCCCGGGCCGCCAGCGCCGTGGTCCTGCACAATGATGATGATCGTCTGGTCAACGGGCGAAAGGGCGGTGGCATTCAGTCCGAGCGAAAGCTGTGCCAGCGTCCCTTCGACGAGAACCTGCCCCGGGCCATTTTGGAGGATCGTCATCGTACCCGGGTCAATCAGTTGAATATTCAGGCCCGTCGTGCAGAAGATGTTCACGGTCAGCACGTCAGCGGGCGCGGCATCATCCGAAACAGAGATATTCTCGATCGTGAAGGGGATGTTGAACTGTGCCGGCACGGAGGCGGGCGCGTTGATGACCGGTGCGTCGTTTACGGGAAGGACTTCGAATTGCTGGGTGAAGGTTCTTCGAGGAAAGTCGTATGCAATCGGCTGGTCGGTATCGATCGTGTAGAAGTATTCGTAATCCTCGAGCTGAAAAGACCAGCTGTCCGGCGGGCCGCCTGCCGTGTTGAAGTCCGGGTTTGGAACGTATTCAAGCTGGTAATAATTGAGTTCCTCTCCCAGTGGAAGCGGAAGCGGCGTATTCAGCTCGACGGCCATCCGTAGCGGCGGAGCCTGGAATTGCGGCTGCAGGTAATACAGCGTTCCATGCAGGGGAAGGCTTATCGGCCGGACATTGATATTGCTGTATCCGTCATCATCGGTCGGCGTAAACTGAGTAATACCGGAAACGTCTTCGCTTAGCGTCACCGTCGATTCCCAATCTGGATCCATGACCGGCGGCAGGTTCTGCATGAAAAAACAAAATGTGTAGGAGACCTCCTCGGACAGGAGCTCGCCATCGCTCGCGCGGAAGGAGATGGCGTCGAAAGGGCATTCCGTCTGGTAGATGAAATCCCAGTCTGTTGCATCTCGAACATACGTGAATGACGTGATGCAGCCGCCGAATTCGTGATTCGTCGCGGTGACTTCCTGCTCTGGCGGCGGTGCGGTGTTCGCATAATGGCCGACGTACAGGCGCCCCGTCTGCGGGAGCGTTGTGATGTCGACCGTCATACTGCCATGACAAACCGAACCGTCGGCCGCGTCGTTGTACTGAACATCAAACTGAATGTTGAGGGCAAAATTGGGGGCCGGCATATTTCCCGAATAGGCGACGGGCGCGTCGTTGACGGCCGCAACATCGACATCGACGCGCAGGTCATTTGCATAGAGCGGCAACTCCGGCCAGTGATCGAGAGAGTGGGCGAAGGCAAAGAACGCAGTCGTGTCGCCGTTCTGATTCACTCCGGGAACGAACAGCAGCCAGTTCGCCGCATTCGTAACTTGCACCGGCGCGTGCCCCGTGCTCGTGTCAATAATGATCAGGGAGCCGGGGGTCAGGTTGTCACTTTCTACCTGGTAGAACAGGCCGAAATCGTCAAAGGTTTCGGTGATATAGTATCGGCCTTCCGGCGACGGTGGAAGCTGAAAGTAGAGCGGAGTGTCTTCGGTTGCCTGGAGTGGCGTCGGCGGGCCCATTCCCGGCGGCCACCACTCCACAGCGTCGTAGACCGGCGTCAGGTAGATCGCGACATCGCCAAACGACGAGACGCGTCCCGACGGCAGGCTCGTCGCTGTGTAGCCGAACGATGCGAGTGATGAGTCGCCCGGAAACGTGCACGCGTCCTCCTCGCCGAGGTATCGGACGATTCCGTCAGGATCCGTCACCAGTGCCGGCGCCGCGCTGATGGGCGTGCCATCGGACTGCATCAACTGCCCGGCAATCGGCAGCGACGTGATCGTGAACTGAAACGAAGCATCGGGCTCGATGGGGTCAACCGCCGCGAGCATGATCGGCGAGGAGACGTCCTCGGTTCCGATCATGGTCGTCGTGAGCGTGACGGGCGTTGCCCCACCTGTCAGAACAATCGAAACAAATGGAGGTGCGTCCTCGGCAGACACGGAACCGTCGCCATCAATGTCGCCCCCCGAAATGAGGCAGCCCGGATGATCGGCCGCGTAGCCCGCCGGGTCGAGAATCGCCTGCATGAACGGCTGAATGTCGAGGCCGCTGACAACCGTATCGCAGTCCATATCTCCGAGTTGGCTCGCCGATACGGGCCGAGGTACGAAAGGGACAAGGGAAGCGCCGACGACCACAATCAGGGTCGATTCAAGGCGAAGCTTTGTCGGCTGAGTCATGACATTCCTCCGCATCCGGCCGGGCCGTTGGCCCTCGCGGAGACCTGCCCATCAGGACCGTCTGGAACCGCGCAGCGCCCTTCCCGGCCACCTATCAGTTCGCAATTCGAGGTGAAAGGACATCAATCGACTTTCTCCATTTGACTCTTCCTGTCGCGAGGCTCGCCGGGCAGGAGAGAATTTTACTCGAACCAAACTCGGATCGGAACCTTTCCACGTCCGTGTCGGCAGTCAGCCGCTAGGCATCGAAGCCCGCGGCCATGAACGTTCCCGCCCGCCGGCAAGGCCCATTGGGATCGCTGTGCGTTAGGTCCGGGCCCATAGGCCGCCGAATGCACGACTATTCCGAGCGGGCGAGGAGATGCGGAATCAATGCCTCCCGACTGGGGGGCGCATGATGGTAGCCGAGGGCTTGGTCCCCGGTTAAAGACATCCCGATCTTTTGATCCCACTCAGTGGAAGGATGACGCATGCCGCTCCGAATCGTCCCATCACGTCCCGATGAATCGCGTCCCCATTTCTTCTTCGCGGACAACGCCGTTGCGAATGCCGACGCGGTAACACCCGGCGCCGGGCTTCGTCGAAACACACGCCTGAATCTTAGTGCCGACATAGTGAATCGCCGCCCAGTCGTCCGCGGCGACGCCGGCTGGCAATCCGCGCTGCAGCAGCCGATGATAGATGGGGCGTCGATCCGTCTCGCCGTCGTAGTGAGGGCACGAACTTCCCTTGAGAAGACCCAGCCCGTCGCGGATGGCCGAGAGCGGCCGCCCGAAAGAGTCGGTGACGCCGCCCTCGAACCAGCAGAGCATTCCCGCGCTGACGCCGGTGAGCACGATCCCGCGCTTCCACGCCTCGCGCAGCACGCGATCAACTCCGTGGACGCGCCAGACGGCCAGCATGTTCGCCGTATTGCCGCCGCTCACGTAGATCACATCCTGCGACAGCAGGAACGCGCGGATATCCGTACGGGGCACGCCGAAGAGCCGCAGATGAGACGCCTCCGCCCGCCTTGCCGGGAACGCCTCGTAGAACTTGACGATGTTGTCCCGGTTATCGCCCCCCGCAGTCGCGATGAAGCACACGCGCGGCCTGCGCTTTCGCGTTAAAGAAAGGATGTAGTTGTCCAGGGCGTCGTAATCCCCGGACATCAGAAACCCGCCCCCGCCCATCGCCACGATCTGCCGATTAGCCATACTTGAATCCAACTGGGCCTTGAGACACGCACCAAGCCATTGCACGGTCCCGCAACCGGTAGCTTGTTGTCGGCTCCGCTTCGCCGCCAGGCCGCGTTGCACGTGCCGTTAAGTCAAGCCCCAGACGCGCCGATTCGCCCACGCCGGGCCGCCGCCTCAGGCAAGCTCTCGGCGGTCATACATCATGTCGTTGAAATCGATATCCTGCACCGGTGTCGCCGCGTCGCCCAGTTCGCGGAGCATGGCAAGCACCTGTGCCCGGTGGTGGACCTCGTGCAGGGCCAGCTGGGTGAAGAAGTCGCCCGCGGTCGCCGTAATGTAGTATCGCCTGCCGCGGTCGTCGGGGAAGGTCAGGTACGAGATCGTCCGGTTCCAGTCGCCTTCGGCCGCAACGGCCGCGCGCACGCGTTTCGCCTGTTCGCGCCAGGTTTGATCGATCACCTCAAACGCGGGCGGCCGCTCGTATTGGAACGGCCACTCGGCATAGGGCGGAACGGTGCGGCCCTCGAGGCGCTCGATGTAGTACCACTCCGCGATCATGATGTGCGTGAGGGTTGAGCCCATCGTCTTCAACCCAAAGGCGAACTCGCGGCGGTAGGCCGCTGGCGTGAGCCGTCGCACGGCATCCATCACGCGTTCGCGGGATAGTGCCAGGTAGTCATAAATCCGGGTCGGGTTCATTGCTGCAGTATATCGGAATCCGGCGCGACCATTCCACGCGTGCCGTTCGTCGGTGGTCCGTTTGCGACGCATGCTCCGGACTTGCCTGCCGGGGGGCCCTGCTTTCTACTGACCGTATCCATGGACCTCCTCCGTGCCATTGGAAGTACGTCGATCGTCCGGCTGCGGCGGGTCGTGCCGCCGCAGTGCGCGGAAATCCTCGTGAAGCTCGAGTGGGAAAACCCGACCGGCAGCATGAAGGATCGAATGGCTGAAAGCGTCATCACGCGCGCAGAGGCTGATGGGCGTCTGCGCCCCGGGTACACGGTCATCGAATACACCGGCGGCAGCACGGGTGCTTCGCTGGCGCTGGTCTGCGCCGCAAAAGGCTACCGCATCAAGATCGTCACCTCGAACGCTTTCAGCCAGGAAAAGCGCGACCATATGGCGGCGCTGGGGGCCGAGCTTACCATCGTCCCCAGCCCGGATGGGCTCACGTCGAAGAAGCTGATTCTCGACATGATCGAGACCGCGCGGCAGATGGCCAGCGAGCCGAACACCTTCTGGACCGATCAGCTCCACAACCCCGACACCATTGCGGGCTATCACGCGCTGGGCGAGGAGATCTGGCGTCAGACCGATGGCCGGGTTGACGCCTTTGTGCATTCGGTCGGCACCGCCGCCTCGTCGCGCGGCGTCGCGACAGTGCTCAAGCAACACAACCCGAGTATTCGCATCGTCATCGTCGAGCCGGGAGAATCGGCCGTGCTCTCGGGCGGCAGCGCGGGCTCTCACAAGATCGAGGGGGTGGGAATCGGGTATACCCCGCCGCTCTGGGAACCGTCGCTGGTCGATGAAATCGTGCCGGTCGCGACGGACGCCGCAAAGGAAATGACCCGCCGGATTGCGCGGGAGGAGGGGCTCTTCGCCGGCACGTCCTCCGGAGCGAACGTCGCGGCCGCGATTGAAGTCGCCCGGCGCCTCGGCCCAAATGCCAGGGTGGTGACGCTGATGTGCGACTCGGGGCTCAAGTACCTGAGCACTGATGTCTATCGACGCGGAGGGTGACCGGGCGTCCTCACTTCGATCACGGCTTTCCGGAGCTACTTCGGATCATTCGCGAGCCGCCCCAGGGCTTTCAGCCGCCAGACGTGTTCGGTGTTCGGAAGTGTCCCCCATGCCGTGCCGATGCGATCAAGCGCTTCGGGCGTCAGCAGTCCCAGGGCCTGCGCCTCGACCGGGTCGAAAGGCGTGTGTCCGACGGCGCGCTGCGCGGCGGATTTGTTGAGCCACGCCGAAAGCGCCCGGCGGGTTTCGGCATGGTCCGGGTCCGGCCCGAGGCTGGTGAGCGTCAGCATGGGTCGGAGACTGTAAAGCGCAAGCAGCACGCTGGAGATTGCGACGTACCCCAGCACGATGTTGAGCCGCCGGCTGGAGCCGATTCCCGCCGCGCACGCAATGGCCGTCGCCACCCAGCACCACGCGAGCGGCGCGATGTAGAAGCGAACGGCCGGAAAGAAATAGAGCGAATACACGACGATATGGCCGCCGATCCAAATCGCGACGGCGAGTCCCACGGCCCCAAAGGTCGCGCGTGTCCAACCCTTGGCACGCCGGGACGCGACCAGAACCCACGCCGCACAGAGCCAGCCGGTCATCGGCCAGTACCGACCGAGACCCTGGTTGCCGTCGGGACGAAGTCCGCGCAGGCCGAGGAAGGCATTGCCCGCGACCGCAAGGTTTCCGATTCTCTCGTCTGATTGACGCCGGCGAAGCGCGAAATCCGGGTGGCCCTCGAAGGCGTTGCGCAGGCTGAATGAATCCCCCAGTCGGTCGTAGAGTTTCGGTATCCAGAACCGATATCCGCTCCACTCCCACGCCCTGTACCCCGAGCGGTGCATGGTGAACATCGTGAGCCCCGCGACCAGGATCAGCCCGGCAAGCCCGACGGCGAGACGGCGCGCCGCGCGTTCTGCGCCATGCCGCTTCGCGCCGCAGGCAAACAGGACCGCGATGGGAGCGACCAGCAGGCATCCGGCAATCGGACGCGTGGCGAGTGCCATGCCGGCGGCAACCCCTGCGGCAAGCATCGCCGCGCGAGCGCGTCGGGCCGACGGCTCCCCCACGAGCGCCAGCGCGCAGGCGGCGAGGGAAAGGGTACCAAAGAACGCCGTCGGCTCATCGCTCATGAGCGTCCGGTCCCATTCGATGGACACTGGCGTGATGGCCCAGCCCCATCCCGCGCAGGCCCCCGCAAGAAACGCGCGGCGGTTTACTTTTTGCGGGGCCAGATCGGGCATCCGCGCTCTGACTAAAAGGCGCACGCCGTGAACCGTGATCACGGCGAGCACGTACGCATGGGCGGCGCCAAACAGCCCGGTCAGCCGCCACAGCGATTCCGTCTCCATCCCGCAGCGGATCGCGACCGACAGGAGCATCGGCCAGCCCGGTGCATAGCGCGGACGGACCGTTTCGGGCCCGACGTGCAGGCAGTAGCGGCCCTCGAGGGCAAGGGCCTGCGCCGCGGCGGCATACTCCAGTGCGTCCGGCCGGGGATCGAGGTGCGGGCCGGGGGTCCGTTCAACGAGGGTCCAGCGGATCAGAAGTGTCGGCGATACGACAGCAAGCGCAAGCAGGACATGGCAGAGCCGCTCGCGATTGAATATTCCCGGAGCCCGATGCGGCTGCATTCCGTTGCTCCATCGCCGCCCGGCGCGCGACGTCATTCGACCGGCCTGCCCGATCGGAACCGCAGGAGCCCATCATACATGGTGAGGCGAAGATCGATGTAGAGCCAGCGATAGAGCCACTTGCCCAACGGCCGCGGGGCATAGCGGATGCTCTCGATGCCGTAGAGCAGCCTGGCAACAGGCAGCCCGATCCAGCGCAGCAGGCTCAGCGCCCGGCGGTACTTGACCAGTTTCCGCTCGAAGACGAACCGATGGGCGTGCTCCGGGTGCTGCTGGAGAAAGTAGCCGAGGGAATAGCCCGCCCGGCGCTTCTTGCGCCGGTACGCGTCGTACTTGGGGTAATAATCGTGCAGTACTTTGAGGTCTGGCAGATAAACCATGCGGCGATCTTCGCCAAGCAGGCGGAAGCCGAACTCGATGTCCTCGACGCCATAGACGGAAAAGCCCTCGTCGAAGCGCGTCGATCCGAGCACCTCGCGCGGAATCGCCACGCAGGCCGTGTAGAAGTAGTTGGCCGGGACATCGTCGTTGTCGGGGAAGTTGTAGATGTTGACGTCCTGCGCCTGGAGCAGATAGCGCTCGAACGGGTCCACCGAATCGGTCCACGGCGCTTCGATGTGTCCCAGCAGGACACGGCCCGGGCGACGCTTTGCAGCCGACAGAGTGCGGCGCAGGAAGTCCCGGCCCACGAGGATGTCATCGTCGATCAG
Source organism: Planctomycetota bacterium (assembly GCA_003576905.1). GTDB lineage: Bacteria > Planctomycetota > Phycisphaerae > UBA1845 > UTPLA1 > UTPLA1. Next base: position 9,354 of record QEVG01000034.1, read on the forward strand.
GAAGACGAGCGGGGCGCCGGCCTTATCGAGGCCCATGTTCCGCGCCGCGGCGGCGCCGGGCTTCTCGCAGCGCAGCGTGGTGAGGTTTTCATACCGGCGCGCCAGATCAGCCAGAAGCTGTGGCGTGTGGTCGGAGGAACGGCTGTCCACCACGATGACTTCATAGCAGTCGGTGGGAATGTCCTGCGCCATGATCCTCTGGATAACCCGTTCGAAGCGGTCGGCGCGATTGTGCGTGGGAATCACGATCGAAACCGCGGGGCGCGGAAGCCGGTCCATGTCCAACGCGTCTGCGTCCGCGTTCTCCTCCGCGGGAGTGCCCAGATGCAGGCCGCCCCACAATCCCCATGCCAGATCGGTCTCGCCCACGAAGCGCAGCGTGATCGTTGAACGTCGGTCGCCGGGAGGCGCTTCCAGCGGCGCTTCAAATGGAATCCAGCGCCGATGCTCGCGCCGGGCCAGCTCGACGCGCTGCTGCCAGACCGTGCGACCGTTCTGATCCACGCTGAACAGGCCGACGGCCTTGTCATTCCACGCTTCCTCCGGCGCCGCGACCGCGCCGGACAGTCGGGCGTCGGCGGGCACGGGCAGGTCAAAACTGATCTCAGCCGTATTGAACGCCAGGATCGCCGGGCGCACCGCGCCGGCGACGCTCGCACCGGCGTGTGCGACGATGTGCGAATCGACCGGGAGATGCACCTTCAGCCGCTTGCGCGCGCGCGGGAATTCGGCGTGCAGATCGGCCGCGGGCTTCAGTGGGGACATCTCTTTCAGGCTCAGGTCCTGTCCGTGGTGCCCGTAAGTCCAGCCGTTGAAATAGACCCACCGGTGCGTGCCGAGCCGGGCCCGGTCGTCGCGCCCGCGGATTGCGGCAGGCAGGTGTCGCATCGACGCCAGCGCGGCCTTCAGCGTGCCCCATTTATGCCAGAGGGGATTGCGTGAGATAGTTCCGACGCGCAGCATGGCGAGGTAATGCAGGGCCAAGTCTTTTTGGGAGCCGTACATCGCGCGCATCAGCGCGCCGTTGCGCATTGAGTAGTAATGCTGGAGCTTCGGCGTCTTTTTCGGGTCGAGGTCTTCGGTAAAGTGCTGCACGACGGCCTCGGGCACATAGATGCACTTCCAGCCGCGAAGCCACATTCGCCACGAGAGGTCCACGTCCTCGGCATACATGAAGAAGGACGGCATGAATCCGCCGCCGATCTGCCGCAGGGCCGTCGGACGCACCATCATGCACGCCCCGCTGCACCAGCTTGTTTCGCCTGTGATCGGGTCGTAGTACTTGGGGTGCTCGCGCGGGGCCTGGCGGGCCTCGGCGATGCCGATCGTCGCGTCGGCTTCCATGCGATCGACCAGCAGGCGGATCGCGTCAGGCTCGATGACCGTGTCGAGGTTCACGACGAAATAGTAGTCCGCCTCTCCGTGGCGGAAGGCTTGTTCGTATCCGCCGGTGAAGCCGAGATTCCTGCCGGTCGTGACGACCTCGACGCGCATCGGCAATTCGGACGCGGCGGCGACCATGCGCGCCACCGAGTCGTCGCGCGAGCCGTTGTCGACGAAGACTACCCGCAGGCACTCCGGCGGATAATCGAGCTTCCTGAGGCCGCCGACAAACCCGTCGAGCCACCGCGCCGAGTTGTACGACACGACCATGATGTCGACGGTCGCGACCGTACGCTTGCGGATCACCGCTTCCAGCGTGCGGATGTTGTCTTCGAGGCCCTTCTGATACGATCGGGCACGATCGATCTCCCGTTCAAGCGATCCCTGGTACTCGCGGGCCGCGGCGAGGTCGTGCTCCAGTTGTACCTGGTGCGCCCGAACGTCCTCCATCGCGTCCGGCGCCAGCGCGGCGAGCACGTGCTCGCGATACTGGCGAAGGACGTCGCGCCGGTCGGTCGGCGGTGCAAACTCCTTCTGCAGGACGTATTCGACGGCGACGGCGGCGACGTTGGTGAGGGCCGGATCGAGGCCGCGAAACGGTTCGGCGCGGAAAATCCGCTGCGTGCAGTGCGGTGAATGTATGAAGTTTCGCGCGAGCGTCAGGGCGAACAGCGAGGTCCGCCGGGCAAGGTCATAGTCAAAGAGGAGCCAGTGCCCGTCCTCCGTCCGCGCGATGTTTCGCCCGATGTAATCGCGCGTGGAAATCACGGTTCTCAACGCGTCGGCGCGCGAACGCACCATCTCGCAGAAAGCTTTGCACACGATCTCGCCGATGTGGTTTTCGCCGAAGAGCGCCCGAAATGCCTCTTCGACAAGGCGCAGATCGGCGCGGATCTCGTCGTCGCCGGACGGCGCGCCGAGATCGTAGACATCGTTTGCAATCGTGACGAGCCGGTCCGTCGCCTCGTCGGCCGTCAGTATCCCTTCGGCCACGAGTTCATCCAGCGAGCGCGTGCCCTCGACGTGTTCCTCGAGAAGGTAAAGGTGGCGGGCGTGCCGGCGCGACGCCAGTAGTCGCACGGGCCGAAAGGTTGATGCCCGCTGGTAGCATTCGTAGGCGGAAACGATAGCGTCGGGGTCGAACGCACTGGACAGCGGCACGCGCTTCATCGATGCGACGGCCCGATCGTCCAGGATTACGGAAAACCGGGCCGTACTCGTTTCGGCCTGCCGCGCGAATGCACCGCCGACGCTCCGCAGGCGGATGTCCGAGACCGAGTGTTCGCCGAGAAGCCCCGCTTCCATGAGCAACTCCGCGGCTACTTCGCTCAGGCTTTCCGAGCGGACACCACGCCCGCCGACCACCCGGCCGGCCCGCTTCAGCACGAAGCCGAACGAAGGCACGAAGTACCTGGCGATTCCCATACGGGCGAAATTCTGATAGAGGCTGCGGAGCTCGGCATAAAGGTCCAGCGGCGCGCCGTCCGCCCCGCTGTGTTCCGGGGCAGGCAGTCCGTGCCGAAGGAGGAAGGCGTCCACCTGTTCGAGCGGCACAATGTGGCGAATAAGCTTGTAATCCGGGAAGCAGCCAAAGGCTCCCTCTGTCTCGAGTCCGGCGTCGGCGAAGAGCTTCAGATACTGATCGAGGGCCCAGGTTCGCGCCGCCGCTCCGTCGTCGCGGTCGGTGCGATAGGTAAACGCGCGCTTGCCGGTGTGGTCGTCGGGCGCTCCGAGGATGTATTTCAGCCCCGTGGCGTTCTCGATTCCGATGTAAAGAGAGCCGTCGTCGGCGAGGGCGTCCCCGAGCTTTCGCAGCACGGAAAGGTGCGCGGCGCGGTCGCCCTCCTCGCGGCCGAGATTGGTGTACTCCAGCATGCCGTTGACGATGATTACATCGAAGAAGTGATTCCGCAGCGGGAGCGTGTGAATGTTGCCGCAGATCATCCGCGGCTGCACCTGCTCCTGCCGCGCGATCTCGCGCAGGATGCGCAGGCGGTTGACCGTCTGATCGATCGCAAACGTCTCGCCGATGCGCGCCAGCGGAATGGTCACCTGCCCCCAGCCGCTGCCCACGTCGAGAAACCGCCCGCCCGGGGGCACGGTCATTACGTCCAGCATCTTCGAACGCGACGGATCAGTGATAATGTTGTACAGCCAGGGCAGCTTCCGGGCGTATCGACGCGCAACCACGTCGCGCCAGGATCCGCGCCGCAGTTCGTCGATCAGGCTTTTCTCTTCGGGCGAGCCGAGATCGGTGTACGCCCCCTGGTGATCCACGTGACAGAGGATGTCCCGGTCGACGATTTCGAATCCATCGGCGTCGGCCAGTGCGGCCGCGCCGGGATGCTTCAACTCTGCTGCGGCCTGGTCCAAACCCATCTTACCCCTTTCCGCGGGGTGGCGGTGCGGGGCGCAACGCCCGTGACCCGGTGCGATTCGCGAGCACGCCAGTTTACCTGATGATGGTCCGGATTCCAGCCGGAAGCGGGTCCAGCCTAGAGCGCCACAGCGAACAGCCTCCGCGCGAACAGGACGATGAGCACGGCCTCGCCGACGAACATTATCGAAGTAGCCGCCGCCGCGCCGTAGATTCCCAGGGGCGGAATGAGCAGCAGGTTCAGAAGAACGTTTCCGGCGACGGCCGTGAAAATGATCAGCGTGTAGGCTCCCGGCCTGCCGCCCTGGAGGAAGATGCCCAGGAACGGGCGATAGCCGGAATTGATCCAGATACCCGCCATGAGAATCACAAACACCGCCCAGCTCGGGCCGAGTCCCGCCTCTGCGCCGAGAAGCCAGAGCAGGATTGGAAATCCGCCGACCGCGGCGAGCGCGATCGCCGCCATGAGGACGTACATGATCTTCTTTACTCTTCGCGCGGCCTCGCGAATGCGTTCGCGGTTGTTCTCCGAAAAGGCCCGGCCGATGATCGGATCGAGGTTTCGGCGCACGACCAGCGGTATCTGGCAGAAGCCCTCGGCGAGGATGGCGGCGAAGCTGTACACGCCGACCGCGGCATCGCTGGTGAAATAACCCAGCATCAGCACGTCGACGCGCGTATTCATCTCGCTGAGCAGCCCGGCGAAGAATCCGCGCATGCCGAAGGAGAGATGCTCCGCGATCCAGGGCGACGCGGGCGACGCGATGAACAGGTGCACCGCCCGGACCCGTACGTAGGTCGCCGTGATGACAAAGAGCGCCAGCTCGGAGGTCGTCAGCGCGAGCGCGATATCATGTGACGGCCGGCCGCTCGCCAGGATCGCCACGACGGAGATCAGGAGAAAGATAAACCGCAGCGCCTGGAGCACGGCGAAGGCCCGCATGCAGCGCAGGCCGTTGAGCGCGTTGAGCAGAATCTTGTTGAGCGAAAAGAAGACCAGTCCCGGCGCGGCGAGCACGACGCCCGTCGCGACCGCGGGACTGCCGAGGACCGCGCCGAACGATCCGCTGAGAAGATACGCACAGGCGGAGACGACCGTCGAAAGCCCGAAGCCCAGGAGCAGTCCCGCCGAGGCAATCTCGCCGCACTTCGCGCGGTCGTCCTGATGATAAGAAAGGCACCTGAGCACCGACAGGTGCACACCGCCCACCGCGATCTGCGAGAGCATGATATAGATCGCGAACACCTGGTTGAAGATGCCCAGCGCCTCGGCGCCGCGCCAGCGGGCGATCACGCCGTTCATCAGGATTCCGGACACGCCGAGAATCCCGACGCTCGCCAGGTTCCACACCACCTCGGCGTTGAAACGCCGCTTGAGCGACAGGCTCTCCCGCAGGCCGCCCAGCCCCGTCGCCGCCGGCGGCGAAGGCTCATCCGCCGCGTCGATCGCGGAAGGTACGGCGGTCTCGTTTTGCGGCGCGACCGGGTCAGGCGTCATGGTAGAGCTTGGGGATCCGGGCGATGCGATGCACGATGGCGTCGAACTGGTCTCCGATGCCGATGGTGTCGAGGTACCAATGGATCGACTCCCACCGCGGCTCGTTTTCCTTCCGGGCAAGCTCGACGGCCTGCTCGCGGGTGAGGATGCCCTCGCGAATCTGGTTGCTTCGAAATGTCTCGTTCTCGGAGAATCCGGCGACGGTGTAGTAGATGTAGTTATAGAACGAGGCGGTGCCGTCGCCGATGCGCCAGGTGGAATCTGTGTCGGTCGCGGTCTCCCAGTCGTAGGCGTCGATGATCGTGCGCGTAATGGTGTGCTCGTCCCAGCGGACGAAGCGATAGATGTTCAGATAGTCTCGCCGGATGACGTAAAAACAGGCGTAAGCCCACGCGGTGTCCAGCAGCGAGGCGTTGATGTAGCCCGGATTCTTCAGGTACGCGCCGGCGTAATACCCGGCGAGCTTGATCTTGTCGCCCATCGTCAGCGTGTAGACGTGGTCCGGATCGTCCGGCCGGCCGCTCCGCACGCCGCAGAAGCCGGTCTTGAAGTCCGTTTTCTCCAGCATGTTCTCGCCGAGAATGATGACCGGCAGGTTCATCTGTTTTTTCAGCTTGTTCGCGTGGTGGAAATACTGCTTGTCGCCCGCCATGAAGAGCGGAATGATGCCGAGGTCCGGCTTGCGGAGCCATGCCAGGACGTTGGCACGGATAAACGACCGCTTCCGCTCGATGTCCGCCGATACGAGAATGTGCTCGATTCCCAGCGCGCCGCAGATGCGCGAGATGTTCCGCCGAGCCAGGTCGGTCACCATACCCCAGTCGTAGGTGAAGGCCACCGGGTTCATTCCCAGTTCAACCTTTGCAAAGTGCAGCGCGTAGGTGCTGTCGCGTCCGCCGGAAAGGCCCACGAGGCAGTCGGGACGCCCGGTCGCGCTGCGGTGTGGCTCGAGGATGCGGCGCAGCGCGTCGGCCCCGCGCACGTCGTTCCGCCGATAGGTGCGGCAGTAATTGCAGACGCCGTCCGCCCCAAAGGCGATCATTGGCATCGTTTCGGGAAGGATGCACCTGGTACACCGCCGCAGCCGCCCGATCGCGGCATGGTTCATCTCCGGCAGGTTGCTGAATCGCGGCGCCACGACGCGGGGGGGTGCAACCGCTGTGGCATATCCGTTGCCCTCCCCGAGCATCGAGGTCGGCAGGATGTCCACGACGCGGCGGGCCTTGTCGCGCCGCGGAAACGCCGCGGCCGCATCGGCGGCGCGATCAAGTTCGAAGGGCGTGCGCGACAGATCCGAAAGATGAATGACGCAACCCTGACCGGGCCGGACCTGGCTGACTTCGAATCCGCGCGTATCCCTGCCGAGTCGGCGGCGCGACAGGAGCGTGCGAAGGATGTACTCCTCCGATGCAAACACGATCGCGTCCTGTCGAGGCCGTGTCGCGATGTAGAGGGAGCCGGTGTTGGTCGCCAGAAGCAGCGCGTCGAGATCCTCAAACAGGACCGCGATCGAGGCCGCGCCGCGGATTTCTCGAAAGGTGGCCTGCGCCGCGGCCACAAGGTCGCCCGCCTCCTTGAGGTGCTTTCGTATCAGTCCGGCGATGACTTCCGAGTCCACCCGTCCGTGGCGCGGCAGGTCGGGATGCGCGCGCCACAAATCCTCGTCGTTGACGACGATGCCGTTGTGAATGCCCACGACACCGCTGTTGATGACCGGCTGGTTGTTGAGGCGATTGTCCTGAAGACCGGTGGTCACCAGCCGCGAATGACCGATGATGGCCAGTGGACGTCCAGCGGCGTGCCCGTTGCCCGACGCCGCGCCGCGCTCCAGCTCGGAAAAAAGCCCTCGGTACTCGGGGCGTCGCACCAGCGTCCGCGCTCGTACCGCCTCCTTGTAAATGCGGATTTCATCGCCCGCCAGCATCGCCACGCCGGCGGCCTCCTTGCCGCGCGATTCCGATAGGCGAAACAGATCATTGACGGTCGCTCTCAATTCGCTGAGCGAGAACGGCGCGTCTTCCCGAACTGTAATGCCGAAGATACCGCACATTGCCCCTGGGCCTTTGAGGTCGGACCGGGCGGTTCAGGCGACGTGCTCCGCCGGCAGGCGGCTCGCCGGCCCGGCGCCGTTCCAATGTGCCTGATCCTATTGCGCGGCGGCTTTTTCGGAAAGTGGCCGGGCCTTGCGCCGCATTCGCCGGATAAGGTAAAGATGTCCCGCCATGGTGAAGAGCGCCAGCGCCGTCGCCGGCACGAGCCACGGCGGTCGATAGACGAACTCGACTTTGTGCGACCCCTTGGGTAGGCATATGGCCCGGAGGTTGTAGTCCGCCCGGAAGACGCCCGTCTCCGAGCCGTCGATGAAAGCCCGCCAGCCGTGGTCATAGTTATCGCCGACGACGAGGTAGCAGTCTCGATCCGCCTCCGCCGAGAAAACCTGTTTCGAGCTTCTTAGCTCCACGGGGACGACGCGGCCCGTAACCCGCGCCGCGGGGCGCGGCGCGCCGGCGATCGCGCGCATGTCCTCCTCCGCCCAGATCAACTCTCGAAGATCGCCCGTCGCCTCGGAAAGCGCCGACAGGACCTGCTCCGGCGAACCGTAGCTCAGCCCTCCCGCAAGCCACGCGCGCCCGTACACCTGCGTGTTCTCCAGCACGACGATCTCTCGTTCGAACACAAGCTTGTACTTGGACAGGTCGTGCCGCCCGACGGCATACAGGGAGGCCGTCAGGTCGCCGCCTCGCGGCCGGCCGCCGATGCTCAGAGTCCCTTCCGGCAGGACGTCCACTTCCTTCGTACAATAGACGGCGAGGTGCCCGGCATTGGCGCCGTCGATATCCAGCCGCAGCTCGACCTCGCGCCCGGGCGGCAGCGCGTGCCGATCCAGCCCGAATGCGAGCACGCCCCGCTCGGAGTCCCACTCGGCGTCGGTCCATTCGCGCTTCTCGCCGCTTTCAACGTCGGTGATGGTAAGCCGGCATCCCGCCGGATCGGAAAGAGCGTTCTCCTGCACGCGGACGTCGAAGCGATCGACCGTAAGCTCCCTCGCAGCGCGATACGTCTGCGTCAGGCTCTCGCCGGCGAGCAGCTGCGCGGAGTCGTTCCACTCCTTCTGGTCGAAAGCGTAGGTGTTGCCGTGGTCGGCAAACAGCGAAAAGGTGAGGTCTCCCTTCCACGGCCCGCCGTCCCAGTCGATACTGCCGCTACGGATGATGTCCACGTCTTTCGTGCAGAGAACGTCGACGGGCCCCCCGGCGTCCGGCTTTGTCGTCAGAGTGACCACATATTCGTGTCCAGGGATCGTCTCGAAGCCGTCGAGGTCAAACTCCAGCCGGCGCATCGCCGGAATCCACCGCGCGTGAGCACACGCAGCCTCCCGGCCGTCGGTCGCATCCCTCAACCGCAGTTCCGCCGGAGATGCGCTTTTCCACAGGCCCTGGGCGATCTGGATCATGCAGCGATCCAGCTTGATGGACCGCGAGGGCGTGAAGGACTGTCGAAGCGACTGGCCCGGCGCAATCGCAATCTGCGCGTTCCAGTCGGTCTGCTTCACGGCGTAGTCGCGCTGGAGGTCTTCGATCTGCATCCGATGGTCGAGCGCAACGTACTTGATGCCAAGCGCATCGACGATCGGGCTTGCCAGCCGGGTGCGCAGACTGCTTTCGAAGAAGAATGCCGTGTTCTGGCCGCCGGTAAATGCGTCTTCGTTGACCAGGCGATAGAGGCCCTTCTGCCGCGCGTCGAAGAAGCCGCGCCCGCTGAAGTTGTTGACGCCGTAAAAGAGCGGCACGTTGGCGAGGCACGTAGTGTTCAGGCCGAGCAACTTGTGCGGGCCGATGTTCTCGATAAGAAAGTCCATCGCCGGAATCTTCGGAAAAAAAGTCTCGCGGCGGATCGTGGGGTTCCAGCCCACCGCGATGCGCCGCTCCGCGATGGCCTCGCCGGTTCCCCGTGTGAGATTTCGGTCTCCGAACGACAGCGGGTACCAGCTCTTGTCCCACAACTGGAGATCGACGAAGAGCACGAGCACGGCGAGCGCCTTGACCCAGACGCCCGCCCTGACCCCCAGCCCCAGCACGATAAAAACACCCAGCGACGCCAGCACCGCCGCCGCCTGAAGCCAGAACGCTGAACGAACAAATGCGGTCGCCTCGGCGGAAAGCGCGTACCGGGCGGCGAATGCGGCCGCCACGACGCCAATCGGCGCAGCCAGGATCGCGGCGAGCTTGCGCAGCCGGGCCGTGACGCGCGGCAGGTCGTTCAGCGCGTACGCGAAGAGGATGGCGAGTGTGAACACCAGCAGTAGCTTCTGGCGCGTGTTGGGATTGCTGTTGAACACTGGCAGGTGCCGCACGACGTGTTCGAGAATGTTCCCCACGTTGTAGAGAATGGCGATGAGCCACGCGGTAAACAGCAGGAAAAAGACGCGGACATTGTCATACCGCCGAAACAGCAGGCTCTGAATTACGAGCAGCACGGGCAGCGTCCCGATGTGAAACGCATACTCGTACCACCACCCAATCGGCGTCCCGCGGGCATACGGCGGCCCATAGATGATCGGGAAGAACCATGTCAGGAGACTTGTCATCGGAAGCCGCCAGCTCCAGTAACTCTCGCGATAGGACCAGTCGAATCCGGAGAAGAAGTCGGCCGTCGCGACCAGCGCCGGCGCGGCGGCGAGAAACGGAATGACATTCAGAAGCGCAAAGAGCCCCAGCAGGCGCAGCCGCCGACCCGGTTGGAACGTCGCCCGCCACGCCGCGTACAGCGCGAGGAAATAGAGGCAGTACGCCGTGCCGGCCGGAAACCCGGAGAGGATATTCATCCAGTGCAGAACCGGAATGAGCCACACCCAGAGCAGGCTTCGGTCGCGGATTATCCGCTCCGTCCCGTAGGCGACCATTGGAATCAGGAAGAGTTGAAAGTCCATCGGCAGGATGAAATCCTGAATGGTGTACTTGCAGTACGAGAAGGCGATTGCGCCGCAGAGGCCCGCCCAGCGGTCCATCCCGATGATCCGCGCGTACTTGTAGAGAAAAAGCCCGCCGATCAGGTGCCGGAAGATGAAGAACACAGTCAGACCGACCGGCACCTTGAGCAACATGATGAGCGCAAGCAGCGGCAGCGTCATAAGCTCGTGCTTGATAACCAGCAGAAACGGCGTTCCGTTCTGTATCTTGTCGCACCAGAAGGGAATGTCCCCTTCCTTGAGGCACTTCCGCATGTACTCCATCTGCGGATAAAACATGTCCACCAGGTCCGAGAGGACCGGGTTCGTGCCCGGCACCGTGTCCTCGGTCGCATGAACGGCCCATGGGGTGTAGAAGTAAATCAGGTCCGTCGGCGACAGCGCGTCGTGCCGGAGCCAGACATCCGGCCAGGCGACGACACTCAGCAGGACGAGCACGGCGCAAACCGCCAGTTCATCATGTCGGTGGAGAAACGACGCGCGCTGCGTCGCGCCGTGTGCCGGCGAAGGCGAAGCGGGATCGCCCGGGGCCGCGGCGATTGGCTCGGCGGTCGTGGGTGCGGGCGTCGTGTGGGTATCCTGTTCTGCCACGTGATTTCGCGAAGGCTCCGGCCGCGCCGGTCGGGATGGTCCCGCGCGGCCGACGAAGCGGCCAAGGCTAACGACCGCGTCGGCGAATCGTCAAGCCGCTTTGACCCGGCGCGCCGCGATGCGTAGGATGATCGGCGGTATCCGCGCGAAAGACCGCCATGAACGATCCCCTCGGCAAAATGCTGGCCAACTGGCGCATCCGAATGGTGCTGCCGCATATCCGCGGCCGGCTCCTGGACATCGGTTGCGGCGCGAACCGACTGGTGCGGCGGTACGGCAACGGCGTGGGCGTCGACGTCCACGACTGGGGCGATGTCGATCACGTTGTCGAGGATACCGCGAAACTTCCCTTTGAAGACGCGTCCTTCGATACGGTCACCATCATCGCCGCGCTCAATCACATCCCCAACCGCCTCGACGTGCTCCGCGAGGCGCGGCGCGTGCTCCGCCCCGGCGGACGGATCATCCTTACCATGATTCCGCCGACGATCTCAACCGTGTGGCACACCCTGCGCCGCCCGTGGGACGATGACCAGACCGAGCGCGGCATGAAAGAGGGCGAGGTCTACGGCCTGACCCGGCAGCAGGTCGAGGACCTTCTGCGCGAGGCGGGCCTCGCCGTGCGTGTGTCGCGCGCATTCATGTTCGGGGTTAATCGCCTCACGGTCGCCGAAAAGGCGGCCTGATTGCCGGTGCCTGAAATGTGGCACTCATGCCGGACTCGACGCTCGATCGTTCACCGAGCGTCGCGGGCGCGCGAGGGCGCGGCGGGGGCCATGTCTTCCGGCTCGTCCTCGTCTTCGTCAGGCTCGCTTTCGAGGGCAACCTGCAACTCGCGCACGTTGGGCGCGCCGGCCATGGGGGGCGAGGCCGGCGCGGGAGCCGGAGGCGGACCGGTTTCGGCGGCGGCCTCGATCGGCCGATGGCCCGGCCCGTACTGGCGGAGCCGCTCGAAGTAAAGCAGTTCCTCCTGGACAAAACGCAGGCGGTCGAGCATGTCGACGATTATGGCGACGAAGGCCAGCACCATGGCCATGCTGAAAAGGAAGGCCCCGGTGAAGCCCGCCCACTTGATCCAGATTTCGGTCATCAGGAAGTATGCGACGCAATAGATCATCAGGCCCATGCCGACGAGGGCCAGCGGGATCGCCGGCATGCCGAAAAACCGCAGGGGGCGGTAGTCGCGATAGGCTCGGAGAATGATCTTCATCGTCCGCAGGCCGTAGTTCATGAGATTTCGCGCGACGCGCGACTGGCCGTGCTCGCGCACGCCGCGCACCTTGAGCGGAATCTCGACGATGCGCATGCCCCGCACGCCCAGGTCGAGAAACACCTCGTGCGTATAGGTGAAGTTCTCCCGGAGGGTGAGTCGCAGCAGGGCCTCGCGTGAAAACGCGCGAAACCCGCACGACACATCGTAAAAGCGCTGGCGGATCAGCTTGCTGATGAACCAGGCGAAGACATGATTGCCGATCAGCTTCGACTTCGGCATGACCGGCTTGAGCCGCTCGTCGGCGAACCGCGAACACGTTGCGAAGTCCGCCCGCCCCTCGATGATCGGCCGGGCCAGCTCCGGAATCTGCGTCGGGTCGAACTGGCCGTCGCCGTCAATGTTCACGACGACGTCCGCCCCGCGCTGCAGCGCCGTCCGCACGCCCGACTGAAACGCCGTGCCAACGCCCATGTTCCGTGCGTGGCTGATGACCTCGGCCCCGGCGCGCCGCGCGGCCTCGGCCGTGCCGTCGCGCGAACCGTCGTCGATCACCTGGACGATCACCTCGTCGACGCCGGGTATCCGCCGGGGAACGGCCTGCACGACCGCGCCGACCGTTTTCTCTTCGTTGTAGGCCAGGACATTGACGATCAATCGCATGGGTGGTCCATCGGAAAGGCCCGCCGCCCGCTCGCGGCGGAAGCCCTATCGTACCCGATCCCCGCCGGCCGACCAAGCTGCACGACCGAGCCGCCCGGCGCGGGTCGGGAAGCGCGCCTACCCTCGGCGCGCCGCGAGCGCGGCCTGGCCGCGGGCGCGCAGACCGCGCGCCGAGTGTCGAGGCCGATTGCGGCGAGCGGCGGGTTTGCAGCACATTCGGGCGCGTGTATAACGTGCCACGCGGGCGCGGGACGCAGCCCGGCGAAGGACATGGCGAAAAAAGCACTCATCAGCGGCATTACCGGGCAGGACGGTTCCTACCTTACGGAGCTATTGCTCGAGAAAGGCTACGAAGTCCACGGCATTATCCGGCGGTCCAGCTCGTTCAATACCGGCCGCATCGACCATGTCTATTCCGATCCGCACGACCCGTCCTGCAAACTGTTTCTGCACCATGGCGATCTGACAGACGGCGCGAGCCTCGCCTCGCTGATTCGCCGGATTGAACCGACCGAAGTCTACAACCTCGGCGCTCAGAGCCACGTGCGCGTCAGCTTTGACACTCCTGAATACACTATTGACGTATGCGCCCTCGGCACGGTTCGGCTCCTCGAGGCCATCCGCGATGCCAAGGTCGCCTGCCGCTATTACCAGGCCTCCAGCAGCGAGATGTACGGCAACGCGCCTCCGCCGCAGGACGAATCGACGCCCTTCGCGCCGCGCAGCCCCTACGCCGCCGCGAAGGTGCTGGCCTTCTGGATGACGCGAAACTACCGCGAGGCGTACGGCATGTTTGCCTGCAACGGCATCATGTTCAACCACGAAAGCCCGCGCCGCGGCGAGACATTCGTGACGCGAAAAATCACCCGGGCGCTCGCCCGGATCGTAAATGGCGAGCAGGACAAGCTGTACCTCGGCAACCTCGACGCCCGGCGCGACTGGGGCTATGCCCGGGAGTATGTCGAGGCGATGTGGCTCATGCTCCAGCAGGAGAGTCCGGACGATCTCGTAATCGCCACCGGCAGAACGCACAGCGTGAGGGATTTCCTGGATGCGACCTTCTCGCTGGTAGGCCTCGACTGGAAACGCTTCGTCGAAATCGACCCGCGTTACTTCCGGCCGACCGAAGTGGACGCGCTTCAGGGAAACCCCGCGAAGGCGGCCGCGAAACTGGGGTGGCGACCGAAGACGTCCTTCGAGGAACTCGCCCGGATCATGGTTGAAGCCGACCTGAAGGCCGCGGGATTGACCCTCGACGCGGCGCGAAAGGCCGCCGCCGGGCGATAGACATCGCGGGGGGCGTCAGCGGCTCCCGCCGCCGGACAGGGCCTTGCGGATCTTCTCGCGCTCTTCCTCGGTCAGGTCGGAGTTCTGCAGACCCTCTTCAAGGTTATCGCCGGCTTCGGCATCGGCCTGGTTCGGGTCGGTCTGACCGTTGGCGGGTAGATTTGCGGGGTCGAGCATCGAAGGGTCCACGCCCTGCGGAAGCTGCCCGTCGGGAGGCACGGCAGCCGCGCCGCCGGTCAGCGGATCGAGCGCGCCGTCGCCCTGCGGCGGCTGCATGGAGGGATCCATCAGGTTGCCCGACTCGTCGGTGGCGATCTGAAGCGTCAGGTCTTCGGGCGTGACTTCTTCGGGCAGTTCGAGCTTTTCTTTTTGAACATAGAAGTCCGGATCAGCGAGCTGTTCCTGCGTCACCTGCTCGCGCACGGTCGCCAGCCCCGTGCGACCGTCGAGGACGATCCAGAGCTGATGGATTTCGTCATCGAGCGCTTGTCCCAGCTCAAGCTGCGACAGGATAATCGTCGCCCAGTCGGAGGAGCCGTCGGTCTCGAAGACGATCGGCGGGCGGTTGGGATCGAACTCCGCCTCGTCGTTGCCCTGGGCGACGCTGATCGAGCCGATCTGCTGACCGTCGGTGACGCCGACGTCGAGGCGAAGCTCTTCCTGCGCGGCCTCCTGGCTTTCCTTGCCCTCGGCGTCCTCGGTGGCCGAGACCGGTTTAAGGTAGATCGGCCGGCCGGGCTGAATCGCGCTGACCTGTACGTCTTCGAGCAGAATCGTTTCCTCCGCCCAGGGATAAGCGACCGGCGTCCAGACACCGGGCTGAAAGATCGGGTCGATCTCGATTTCGAAGTACGGCTGCTGCTCGTTTGGCGCAAAGCGAATGCGATGCCGCCGGTGCTCCAGCATCGCGGCAGAACGGGTCATGTAAAGCGCGTCGCGCATCCGCGCGGCGCTCTCGGGCATCTCAGACGCGGTAAGCTGGCTGTCAAGCGCCGGCATGGCCAGCGCCGCCATGAGCGTGATGAGCACCAGCACAATGAGGATTTCAAGCAGGGTAAAGGCGCGGCGGGAGAGCCCACCCTGTCGCGCCCGGCTCGAACTTCTGATGCGCTGTGCCATGTGCTCTCAAATCTCTGCCCGGTGATGCGTCGCCCCGGCGCGTGAATCTGCGCAGGAGCCGAACGGATCGTCACGGGCGTGCGCGGCACGCCGCCGCCCCGTTCAGAGCGAATCGGGCCGCGATCAGCGATCGTCGGACCAGTTGCCGATATCGTCGTCCGTACCGTCGCGGCCGTCGGGGCCGACGCTCCAAAGGTCGTATCCGCCTTCGTTCTTCTGGCCGGGGAACTGGTACATGAAGTCATGACCCCACGGGTCCTTCAGGCCTTCCTTGTTGTTGAGGTAGGGCCCGCTCCACTTCTTGGCGACGTCGTCATCGCTCGGCTTCTCGATGAGGTCCTTCAGGTCCTCGGGATAGGTCCCGATCTGAAACTTGTAGAGGTCCATCGAGCTGCCGATGGTGCCGTTGGAACCGATCGCCCCCTTGACCATGTCGATCTTGGCCTTTTCGCCGGCGCCCACGAAGTTGGGGATGGCGAAGGCGGCCAGCAGGGCGAGCAGCCCGACGACCAGCATGATCTCGAGCAGGGTAAAGCCCCGCCGCCGCATGTTCTTCCGCCTGTGTGTTGTTCGTCGCATGGCACGTCTCCTTATCAGATTCCTGAGAACGGGAATTCGCAAAAGGTATTAAAGTCCAAATTCCTCATTATGTCTCGCGGCGGCACGCGCCGCCGGTAATTCCACTGGCAGACTTACTTCACCCCGCCCGCGCTCATGGAAAGGATCGGCAGGAGCAGGGCTACGGCGATGACCGCGACCACGCCCGCCATCATGATGAGCAGGAGCGGCTCCAGAATCCGGACCATCAGGTCGATTTCCCGCGCCGTGCGCGTCTCGTACGAGTCCGCGATCGTGACGAGAACGTGCTCCAGGCTGTTACTCTCCTCGCCGACAGCGATCATGTCCACGATGTCGAGCGGGAACAAGCCGCTTTTCAGGAGGGGCGTGGCGAGCGCCGCGCCCTTGCGAACGCTCTCAGTCGCCTCGTCGATCGCGTCGCCGAGCATGCGGTTGCCGGCCGAGTCCCGCGAAATCTTGAGTGCCTGAAGGATCGGCACGCCGTTGTGCAGAAGCGTACCGAGGATTCGACAGAACCGGCAGATGGCCACCAGGGTCACCACCTTGCCGAACTTGGGAATCTTGAGCTGGAACCGGTCCCAGAAGTCGCGGCCCGATTCACTCCGAAAGACAAAAGCGGCCCCGACGATCGCAACCACTAGGCCTCCCGCGACGGCCGTTCCGTTCTGCTGAAGGAAGTCGCACAAGGCGAAGACGAACTTGGTGATGGCCGGCAGATTGCCCGCCGTCAGGAACGCCTTCACTTTGGGGACGACCACTACGAGAAGAAAGGTAACGACGCCCGCGCCAACCAGCATGAGGATCGCCGGATAGAGCATCGATCCGATGAGCTTGTTGCGCAGCTCGTTCTGCCGCTCGGTGAACGCCGCGATGCGCACGAGCACTTCCTCAAGAAAGCCGCCCTTCTCGCCCGCGCGGATCATCGACACATGCAGCGGACTGAACGCATTGGGATGTTTATCCATCGCGTCGGCCAGAGTCTCGCCACGGGCCAGGTCTTCGCGGACCTCGCCGATGATCTCCTTGAAGACCGGGTTCGACGTCTGCTTGTGCAGCACGTCAAGCGAGCGCAGGGCCGGTACGCCGGCGCGAAGCAGGTCGGCGAACTGCGAGTAGAACACGGCGACCTTGGCGGGCGAGACCTTTCGCTTGCGCCCCCCGACCGCGCTTTGGGCCTTGCCGCCCTCCACCACTTCGACCGGAAACAGGGATTGTTCATCCAGCGTGCGAAGGACGTGCTGCTGGTTATCGGCCGTGAGGATGCCCGTCACGGTCTTACCCTCGACGTTCCGTGCTGTGTATGTGAATGTGGGCATCAGCGTACCGAAAACAGGGGCAACCTGGCTCTATCGGCCAAACCGGATCACACCGCCCATTTTAGCCTAAGCCCCGAAACCATACTGAATTATAACGCAGCGGCTGGGGATGGGCAGACCCGCGGCGACCCGATTCTTGTACCCGCCAAAGGCCCCCTTGATTGCAGCGATTACAGGCAGGCACGCGTGGCGTCGGGGCTCGATCGACCAACTTGCGAATGCGGGCGGGGCCTTCAGGGCGGGTGGAATGTGTCGCGGGCAGGACTCAATCCGACTTCCGCCGCACCGAAAGCTGTTCGTAACCGGACGCGAGGGATTCGCGGGACAAAAGCCGAGCGGGGGCCTTTGCGATCGCTTTTTCCAGGCGGGGCCATAGCGTCCTATGGACTTCGGGCGGCGGCGGGCCGGGGTGAATCCATGCCCTCTGGCCGCGCGCGGCCGGGGAGCCGTCGGTAAGGACGACATAGCGTGTCACGTCGCCGGACTGCGCGGCGGGCTGGTAGTGCGCCAACCGCGACCAGAATGGCTCGTGCTCTGCAACCCGGCACGCCTGTCGCGTGAGGTACGAAAGGACGTGGGCGTCAAAGATCTCGGCGACCGCCGAGGGAGTCTGACGGGCCATGAGAGCGTCCGCCACCGGGCGAAGCGGATGTGGCGCGCCAAGCTGCCGGTGCATGACGAGTTGTCCCAGGGCCCACGCGCCGAGGAGCGCCACACTCGCGAGCCGGCCGGTGCGCCGCATGTGCCTGTGCGTAACGACGGCGGCAACGAGTCCGGGCAGAAACGCCCACAGCGGAATGAGATAGCGAATCGTGTTGAAGTCGTGTGCCGCCCCGGAGACCAGAAACAGGACGACTGTGCCGGCCGCGCCGATCAGCAGGAACATCGCAGGGGAATAGCGCGTGGGTGTCAAGCGAAACAGCTGCGCGATCTCGCCACGATAGGACTGGACCAGTGCGATGGCGAGGGTGAGTGCCGCGCCCAGGACCAGGAGGTTCGCCCCGCGCACGAGGCCGTGGGCGATGATGTCCGGCGGGCGAATCGGCGAGGGGCGGCCGATGGTGACAAGCTCCATGAACGGGCGGGCATCCGCGCCGAAGAGCAGCGGCAGTCCGTGCCATATATATGACATCGTCTCGTGCACGGTCCACAGGGGGCGCAAACCAAGCGGCAGTGACGAATCAAGAGGGTGCAGCCCGACGACTGCCCCGAGCAGATACGCCAGCGCGGGCAGCGCCCCGGCGAGCAGGCCCGCGAGGAACATCCCGCGGGTCCGGGCCATTTCGCGCAGCCGCCCGATCAGGTTCCAGCGGCGTTGAGCAATCGCACCGACGGCCGCGAGGGCCGTGGCAAGGACCGCAAGCGCGACCGGCCGCGGCACGGCGCCCATCAGCAGCCTGGAATCCACGCGGCCGCGATCGACGTGGACGGACCAGATGCCTGTGACGATCACGAGCGCGGCGGCGACCAATGCGGGCAGCGTTAACAAGCCCAGGCGTTCGGACACGCGGGCCGCGAAGGCGTTGCCGGCCGAGCCCTTCGGCACCAGGAGGCGATGAGCCGCGACGGGCATGACGAACAGAATGATGGACGGATTGATCCAGAAGCCCGACCCGAGCAACGCGCCAAACGCGAATTGTCGAATCCGGCGCCGATGTCGACGCAGGGCCTGGGACGCGAATTCAAAGCGGCGCATCCGGGTGATGTCGTCGAGCGGAGTGGCGAGTCGGTCCGTGATGGGCGAAGGATCCTCGCTTGTGCGTCGCTCACTGAACCAGGATCCATAGGCCCAGAGGAGAAGCGTCCCCCAGAGCAGTATCTCGATGTATCCGCCGCGCGCCGAGATGGACCATTGGGCGAACATCGGCGCGGCGCAGATCAGCGTCGCCGCGCCTGCCAGTCCGCCTTTGCGCCCGAACCACCGTGCGAGCATCAGGTATTGCGCCGCGACAAGGGCCGCGAAGAACAGGGCGGGGCCGACGCGCAGCGCGTGGATCGGATTCTCGAAGAGTGGAGAAAGAGCGGCGATGACGTAGGCCTCGAGCGCGCCCATGTACCGCTGGCCGTAGAAATAGATCGGATAGCGCGTGCCTTCGGCAATGTCCTGGGCCATGAGGCCCACAATGGCCTCGTCGGAGTGAAGCAGTGTTTCACCGCGATCGATCAGCGGCCAGCGAACAAAAAGCGCGGCCAGCAGCAGCGCCCCGGCCAGGAGAAGATCGCGCCGATCCAGGGCATGTCGCTTCCATGCGTCGGGCTCGGGCGTCTCATAGATCAGCGGGACGGGATTGATCCACGCCGCGAACTCGTCCGGTGTCGGTGTTCGGGGTTCCTTCAGGTGTTTAAGTGCGCGCATGAAAAGTCCCCGGCGCGCGGTTTGCGCCTTCGCCGCTGTTTTCGGTCGTCCGGCGGGAAGGCTTCAGATAACAATGGCCCCTTTTGCAGACCTGCTTATCGGATGATCTGAATCGGCGACGTGAGCCGCCGGCTCAGAAGCGACGGGTTATGACAGCTTCCCGCTCCGCAGGATGGCGATCAGCAGCCCGCCGGCCATGACAAACGTGATGGCATAGCCGACGAAGCCGAGGTAGCGGATCGGTACGCCGAAGACCGGCACGTCCGACTCCATGCTGAGCAGCATGGTGCTTCCAATGATCGTCGATGCGACGAGCATGGCGAAGGCGATGCGGTTGCTGGACCGGTCCAGTTCGCTCGCGAGGTGATCCAGGTTTTCGTGGCGGATGTTGATCTGGAACTGCCCGCGGCCCATGCCCCGCATGGTGTCGCGGATAAAACGCGGAGCGTCACGCACGATGCTGAAGAGATGCCAGGCCGAAAGGCCGAACGCCCGCAGCAGCCGGTTCGGGCTGAAGCGCTCGCGGAGGAGCTTTGAAATCTTGGGCTGGAGCAGTTCGAGCAGGTTCAGCTCGGGATCGATCTGGAGCACGACGCCCGATACCGTGGCCAGCGACTTGAACAGGGCCACAAAATCGCGCGGCAGCGTCACGTCGTTTCGCCGGACCGTGTCGATCAGTTCGCGAAAGATCACGACGAGATCGAGTCGGTGCAGCGGGAGCCCGTAGTATTTCTCCAACATCTGCCGCAGATCGCCTGCCAGCGCCAGCCGATCCGTATTTCGACCCAGCGCCCCAAGGTCCGCCAGGACGTCGATCAGTACGTCTATCTCCTTGCGTACGATGGCGACGATGCTGATGACCAGCCGCCCGACCAGTTCGTCGTCGATCCGCCCGATCATGCCGAAGTCGAACAGCACGACGCCGGACGGCGGACGGACCAGCATGTTGCCGGGATGCGGGTCGGCGTGAAAGAATCCCAGTTCGAAGAACTGCTTGAGAAAGCACTCGGAAAGATTGCGCGCCAGCTCCTTCCGGCTGATCGCCATCTCGCCCGGCGTCAGGCTCTTCCCGTCCGCCTTGGCAAGCGCGTCCTTCAGATGCAGTCCGCTCATGTACTCGAGCGTGACGACGCTCGCGCCGGTCAATTCCCAGCAAACCTCCGGCGTGTCAATGTTCGGGTCATCCTTGAAGGCTTCGTAAAAACGGCTCGTGGCCGAGGCCTCGTTGATGAAGTCGAGTTCGCGGCGGATCGTCTGGGCGAACTCCTCGATGATCATCCGCGGCCGGAACGGGCGCAGCTCCGGAAACAGCGCCTCGGCACGCTCCGCCATCCATTGCAGGACGTACATGTCGAGCTGGATCATCTGGTCGATGCCGGGGCGCTTGATCTTCACGACGACCTGCCGGTCGTCATGGGTCACGGCCCGGTGGACCTGGGCAATGGACCCGCTCGCAAACGGCTCGGCGGTGAACGTCTTGAAAGCCTTCGTGACTGTGATCCCGGTGTCGTCTTCGAAAATGTCGCGTGCCACCTCGGCGGCAAACGGGCTCACGTCATCCTGAAGCTTCTCGAGCGCCGTGAGGATCTGCGGCGGAAAGATGTCCGGCCGCGTGCTGGCGATCTGCCCGAGCTTGATAAAGGTCGGGCCGAGTTCCTCGCACACGCGCACGAGCCGGGCGCCAATGGCCTCCAGCGGATCGACTTCCGGCTCCTCGACCGGTTTTTCGCGGCGAAGCCAATCCGCCGAGGGCAGATACCGCGAAAGCTGCAATCGCTCGACGAAGTGTCCGAACCCGTGCTTGGACAAAACCTGCGCGATCACGCGAAGGCGTGCGAAGGTGCGGACGGTTCTCGGCAGGGCGGCAATGGACATGGGTTCGCCAGTGGGCTGCTCCCATAATTATTGGGAGGAACGCAACGCATATTCCGGGCTGTCGGGAGTATCGTCAAATAACGGGCGCGGAATCAGCTGCGGTGTGCCGGCCCGGCGCCCGCTTGACGCCCGATCCGCGCTGCGGGAGAGTCGCGAGGCATGGCGACGGGGCTGCGGCAGTGCGTGACCTGGCTTACGCCCTGGCGGCGTTTCTGCGGCTTGGTCGTTCTCCTTTATCTGGCGCGCGGCGTTTTTCTACTTTGCGTTCTTCCGCCGTTCGAGGGGTGGGACGAGTACCAGCATCTCGCCTGCATCGTGCATGTTGTGGAACACGGGCAATCCCCCGCGCCTGGCGAAGGCGCCGCCGTTCCGCGATCCATGTATCCGGGAATTGTTCGATACCCCCACTCAGCGCTGGGCGTCGAACAGCTCGGCGCACTCGGCGCATTGCCGTATGAGGCCTACTGGGAGCGTGGAGCCTCGCAGGTTCGGCCGGATGCCCCCGCGATTGCACTCTACCAGGCGCAGCACGGGCCGCTGTACTATCGAGCGATGGCGATGCTGGTCCGGCCGCTCCTGTGCGGCGACGATCCGCTGGCCGTGATATCCGGTCTGCGGCTAATCAACGTGCTGCTCGGCGCGGCGGCGGTCGGGCTGTTTCTCCTGGCGATCGGACATCTGACGCGGGACGCGCCCGATCGCTACATGGCGGCCTTGCTGGTTGCGGTCCAGCCGATTTTTCTGCTGAACACCGCGCGCGTGGCGAACGACGCCCTCGCGGTGTTTCTTGGTACGGCGGCCCTTTGTCTCATTCTGCTGGGCGGAAGAAAGTCGTGGTGGCGGGTTACGGCCGCGTCGGGGGTGATCGTCGGCCTTGCGGTTCTCGCCAAGAGCGTAAATCTCGCCGTGGCAGCGTTCGGGGGCGTCGCGCTCCTGTTCATGGCCCGGCGTTGGAAGGCGGGCGGCATGGCGACTGCCGTCGGCCTGGCGGTCTACTTCGCCGGCGCTGCGATTGTCACCGCCGGCTATTTTGCCGGGAATCTCAATCGGTTCGGCATGCTCACGCCGATGCAGGAAGCCGTGCAGAACCGCGCGGCCGGCAGGACCACGGCTGACTTTTTTACGGCCATCACCCGGATTGACTGGCTCCGCGAATCGTGGCGCATGCTCTCGCGCAAGAGCCTTTGGGTCGGTGGATGGAGCATGCTCAAGCCGCCGGCGCTTCTTGTCGCAGCGTATCAGGGACTTGTCGCCCTCGTGCTGACCGGCGCATGGTTTGCCCTGTCGCGCCGTCGGCGCTGTGAACGGTCCATCTTTTCCGAACCCGGCACGGGGAGGGTTCTTTGTATCCTTCTTGTTCTCTTTGTCGCGGGGCTGGGCTACCACGCCGTGCATACGAAAATGGCGCTGGGTATGGTAGCGACCAACAGTTGGTACGCGGCCGTCGTCATGCCCTGGATGATACTGCTGGGCGTTCA
This sequence comes from Planctomycetota bacterium, assembly GCA_003576905.1. GTDB lineage: Bacteria > Planctomycetota > Phycisphaerae > UBA1845 > UTPLA1 > UTPLA1. The sequence continues at coordinate 32,055 of QEVG01000034.1, forward strand.
GTGGCTTCGCCTGCTGCCCGGCAGGCGGACCTGCGGAATTCTCGGCGCGGCCTGGTGCCTGCTCTATCTGATCACGGAAACGGCGAGTGCCCTCTTGGTGATGCTGCCGACCTATGCCGCGTCCGATTCGCCGTCGGTCATCTGGCAGCGCACGGCTGCCATGCACCCGGCCTGGCTTTCGCCCGGTGTCGGGGTTGCGGCGCTGCCGGTCGTGACGATTCTTTCGGTTGCGGCGCTTGCCGTCTGGCGCGGCCGATACGGCGCCTTGAACGATTCACGGCACGAGGTCAGGTCTTGATGCTGTCCATGAACAGAACCGCGATCGGCCCGAAGATCAGCACGGGCAGCCATGCGGGCAGGGCGGGGCTCATACCCAGTCCGCCGAGGTCGACGCTCTGGCAGATGAACGTCAACACGTAACAGAGGCCGCACACCGCGAGGCACTGCCCGCCGGCGACGATGACGGAAACGCGTTCGCGGTTCAAGAAGAATGGCATGCCGAGGCAGAGCATGATCATGTTGATCAGAATGACGGTCAGGCGCCGATGCTTGATCTTGATGAATTCCGTCGTGCCGGTCTCTGCGAAGCGCTGCTGGAGCTTCTCGATCTCGGGCAGGCTCAGGAAGCTGGTCCACAGCGACGCCTGCTGAAGCGCCAGTTCCTTGGGCGTAAGGTCGGAGGCGTATTCCGTCACGGTGACGCCGCCAAGCTCCTCCACCGACGTGACCGGCTTCCCCACGTCCGTATCCGGCGCAGCCCGGCCGGTGAAGCGCGTCTGCATTCCCTTTTCCAGGTGCCAGACCAGCCGCTCCTCGTCCCAGCGCGCGCGGTCGGCGCGGATCACCTCGATCATGCGGCCCTCCCTGTCGCGCTTCATGATAAGGACGCCGCGCATCTCACGGGCCCGCGGATGAAACTGCGTCGCCGACACCAGCGCGTTGTCCCGGTCGGGCTGAAACCACACCGCGAAGGACCGCCGGCCCTCGATGTCGCCGTGCTTGCGGGCCAGCTTGTCCGCGAAGCGCGGAATGACCACTTCCTGATCGAAGAACCACACCGCGTTCATCCCGAGCGAGGCGATCAACACGGGCGTCGCCACCCGGTACAGGCTCGTCCCCGACGCGAGAATGGCGGTCAGCTCATTGGTGCGATGGAACCGGGCAAGGGTGCAGCACGCGGCGACGAGGAGGATCGTGCCGGCAAGCTGGGAGAAATACAGAAACAGGTTGTACCCGTAGTAGTCAATAATCTTGGCAAAGGTCTGGGCCTTCGTATCCGACTTGATCTTGGTGAACTCGTCGAGGTTTACAAAAAGGTCGAGAACGATGTAAAGCCCGATCATCACACCGAGGGCGATGAGATAGTTCGTGAAGAAAGCCCGCAGGATGTAGCGATCGAGGATCTTCATTCCAGAATCTGATTAACGCACTCGATATCTTTGCCTACTGTTTGAGAAACCTGAGCGTAATAAATCCGGTCGCCAGGTAGATCATCGCCGTCCCGCCCCACATGACACCGAGGCTCACGAAAGCGTATTCCGGCTTGTCGGCCAGGTTCCGACCCACGATGCTGCACAGCACCACGAAGAGCGACGGGATGCAACTGATGCCGAACGCCGTCAGCACCTGCCCGCCGCGGACAATGATCCCGAGCACCGCTCCCATGACCACGACGGCGATGCTGGTCAGGGCGTAGGATGCCCGGAAGTGGATTTCTCCGTTGACCTCCGCGCGGTAGGCCAACGCGAACTCCTGGAACTTTTCGACCTGGCGCTCCTGCTTTCGCGGAAGGCCGGGGATCGTCTCGCCGCGCAGCAGGCCGCGCGTGTCAAAGGCCTCGGCCTGCCTGCGGAGCAGCTCCTGGTCCATGTACTGGATCGGCTTGAGCGATTCCTTCGGCTTGCGCACCGATCGTTCTTCGCCCGCCGGAGCCCCCTGCTTGGAGACTTCGACGTTGTCGATCAGCTCGATGAGAATCACCGGCCGCTCGCGGTCGAAGGTACTGCGCACCTCGATTGTTGCCGTGTCGGCGGTATAGATAAACGTGCCCTCCGGACCCTTTTCCACCACGCGGATCACCCGCATGATCGGCCGGCCGTCGTCGGGGTCACGCGAGCCTTCCTTGGAGTGAATCTCGTACGATACACCGGGGCCGCTGAGCCGGAAGTACCCGTCGGACTGGAGACCCTCGATCACGTACTGATACAGATAGAGGGTCATCATCTCCTTCTTGATGCCGTACAGCCATCCGACCACCTCCGGGCTCTCTTCGGGGTGCCGGAGATAGGTAAGAAGGCTTCCGAGGTCCTCGAACTTGGTCTTCCGCTTCATGGGCAGCGGAATCTCGATCGGCGGCAGGGACTGGTGGGCAAGGTCGTAATACTGCCCCCGCGCGGCGTCGTACACGTGGACCCCTTGCAGGTCGGCGCTGACCCGGGGAAGGCCCTCGCTCCGGTGAAAGTCGATGACCGTCGCGTCTGCCGTTCCGTAGCGCATGATCTCTTCGTCTTCCATCTCGACGAAGCTCACGCCCGTGAGCAGCAGGTACGTATGGTCCTGGGGACGATCGGAGGCCATCCGGGACGGGTCCACGAGTTCGCAGCGGCTCGCCATGATGCGGTGGCGGCCGAAAATCAGCGGCTTGGCCCGCTGAAACTGTTGCACGACGATGCCCGGCAGGTCGCGGCGCGTGATTTCCTCGATCTGCCGCGACAGCCCCGGAATCATGTAATTCCACGCCCAGTACGTGATGATCGTGACGAGGAGCCCGAGGAGACCCGCCGAGAGCAGAAGCCTGTGAATGTTGATCCCGGCGGCGCGACAGGCGGTGATTTCGTTGTCCGCCGCGCTCCGTCCGTACGTGATGGCCGCGGAGAATAGGGCGGCAACCGGCAGGATGAGGGTGATCGCCACGGGTGTGAGGAACGCGAACACCTTCAGGACATCCATCGCCCCGATGCCCTCTCCCTTGAAGATGTTGGCGACGCCGCCGCCGAGCACCACGAGAAGCGTCAGGGCGATGGCCGTCAGGCCGAAGGCCTTCAGAAGCTCGCGGGCAAGGTAAAGGTGAAGGGTTCGCATCATGGAGGAGATCGGGCGACGGCCCTGGCCCTGGCGGAGGCGACGACCGGCAGGCAAGAGCATAGGTCCGCCCGAAAATTCGTCAAGGCGGCGCCGGGGCGCGGGCAATCCGCTTGACTTTGTCGGGCAACATTGCTCTTATTAGGAATTCTCGGTGACGCCGAACGACACAGTCGGCAAACCGGAGGGCCGGTCGCCCCGCCACGGCGTACCGAGGATGAGCAAAGAATTGCCGACATCGCACGACGATCTCTCGCAGCATTCCGAAATTGTTCCCTGCACGGAGCCGCCGAGGCCCGTTCGGCGGCCTCTCAGTGCGCTGGGCGGCGCCGCCTTCGGTGTTGATGCGCTGCTCTCCGTCCGGCATTTCGACTTCATCGCCGACGGGCGTGACCTTTCGTCCTGGCGCGGGAAAGACGCGCCGCGCGACCGCTAAGCGGCGCGATCGGGAGCCTCCGTTCATGGAGGTTTGATCAACGATGGCCAACATGACCAAGACCGGCGGCGCCCGCACCGACCTCCTCCACAAGTGGGGCGTCGAGGATTCACTCGAGCTGTACAACGTTCGCCAGTGGGGCCTCGGATTCTTCGGCGTCAACGAGCAGGGAAACGTCGTCGTGTCGCCACGTGGAACGGACGGTCCGCGGATCGACCTTAAGGGGCTCGTCGAGGAACTACAGCAGCGCGGCATCGAGACGCCCATTCTCCTGCGTTTTTCGGACATTCTCCGCACGCGCATTCTTCATCTCTGCGAGGCTTTCAAGAAGTCCTTCGAGGAGAACAACTACACCGGCCGGTACATGGGCGTCTATCCCATCAAGGTCAACCAGCAGCGCCACGTCGTGGATGAGATCGTCCAGTATGGAGCGCCCTATGCGTTCGGCCTCGAGGCCGGCTCCAAGCCTGAGCTTCTCGCCGTGCTCGCCGTGCTCGAATCGCCCGACCCGCTCGTCATCTGCAACGGCTACAAGGATTACGAGTACATCGACATGGCCCTCTGGGCCACCAAGCTCGGCAAAACCGTCATTCTCGTCGTCGAGGAGTTCGCGGAGCTGGAGCGGATCATTGACCGGGCGTCGGCGCTGAAGGTCCGGCCCCTGATCGGTTTCCGCATGAAGCTCGCCGCCCGCGGCTCGGGCCGGTGGCAGGAGTCCGGCGGCTCGCGATCCAAGTTCGGCCTGACCATCACCGAAATGCTCAAGGGCGTCGAACTGCTCCGCACCGAGAACATGCTCGACAGCCTGGTCCTGAGCCACTTCCACATCGGAAGCCAGATCACCAATATCCGCTCGATCAAGGAGGCCCTGGCCGAGGGATGTCGCATCTACCTCGAGTTGACGAAGCTCGGCGCCAACATGAAATACTTCGACGTCGGCGGAGGAATGGCCGTCGACTACGACGGCAGCTCAAGTAACTTTGCCTCCAGCGCCAATTACACCATGCAGGAGTATGTCTCCGACGTCGTCTCCGCGCTCACCGAGGCCTGCAACTCCATGAACCTGCCGCACCCCACCATCGTCACCGAGTGCGGCCGGGCGATCACCGCCCATCACTCCGTCCTCGTGTTCAACGTGCTAGGCGTGACTGAGCTTCCTGACTATGCCGCGCCGCAATCCCTGCCCGAGTCCGCGCCGCAGGTGCTCAAGAACCTGCTCGAGACCTATCACTCGACCACCGCTAAGAACTTCCAGGAGGCTTACCACGACGCGCTCCACCTGCGCGACGAGGCCCTGTCGCTCTTCAAGCTCGGCTACCTGACCCTCGGCGATTGCGCTACCATGGAGGGACTCTTCTGGGCGACCTGCCGCAAGATCGCCCGGATCATGGCGGAGAAGGACTACGTGCCCGATGAGCTTCAGGGCCTTCAGGCCCAGCTCGCCGATACCTACGTCTGCAATTTCTCGGCGTTTCAGTCGGTGCCTGACTGCTGGGCCGTCGGCCAGCTCTTTCCGATCATGCCGATCCACCGGCTCAACGAGGAGCCGACCCGCCGCGGCATCCTCGCCGACATCACCTGCGACAGCGACGGCAAGATCGACAAGTTCATCGATCTGCGTGACATCAAGAGCGTGCTGGAGCTGCACCCCTACACCGGGGAGAGCTATTACGTCGGCATCTTCATGACCGGGGCGTACCAGGAAATCCTCGGCGACATGCACAATCTCTTCGGCGACACCAACGCCGTGCACGTCACCATCGGCGACGACGGCCAGTATTTCATCGAGCACGTCGTCGACGGCGATACGGTGCAGGAGGTCCTGTCCTACGTGCAGTACTCCGCCGACCAGCTCGTCGCCCGGCTCCGCCGCACGGTCGAGGACGCCGTCCGCCGAAAACTCATCAGCTTCCACGAGTCCGCCGAATTCCTCCGCCGCTACGAAGCCGGCATGAAGGGCTACACCTACCTCGCCGGGTAGCGCCGCATCGCGGGCCGTCAGCGTCCAACGGCCGGGGGCGCGGAATGTTCATCCGCTCCGATATCCACGCGCGCGCCCGCCACGCGCGCGTCGCCGTCAATGTCCGTCTCGCCCGGAAGGGGCACGAAGCCCGGATCTCCGGCGTCGATGCACGGCGAGTCCGGTTCAAGATGAAAGTCGTCGTCCGCCGTACCTGCGACCCCGTCCGCGCCAAGCGCATCGACGAACAAGGGGTCGACGTCGATGTTCCCGCCGCCGGCAAACAGGTCGAGAAACTCGATGCAGCTGAAAGTCACCGTGATGCCGCCCCCTGTGTAGTCGAGAATCTGAATGGCCTCGCTCGCTTCTCCAACCAGCCCGCGGTTTCCCCAGAACAGGGAGTTCCGGGCCGCGACCGTGCTGTCGCCCGCCAGGAGGCCCACATCGGCGTTCATCACGATGTCGCAGCTGTCGAGTTCGCAGTTTGATCCGTACAAGAAGATTCCACCGTACAGGTTGCCGGCAAATATGCAGGATCGGAAACGCACTTCGCTCTCCGGGTCACCGTAGAACCCGCAATCAGAGTTGCCGAGAAACCGGCACCGGGAAAACTCGACATCGCGGCTGACCCCCACGCAGGCCCCGCCGCCGATGTACCCCTGGTTCGCGATAAAATCGCAGGATCGGACGCGCAGTCCGTGGGCTTGGGAGGCGTTAAGCCCCGCGGCGTAAAAGGGCGACTCATTGAGTTCGAACACGCAATTCTCAAAGACCGGGTGTCCCCCGGTGATGTATGCCCCGGCGCCCTCGTATCCGTAGTTCTGCGCGATTCGGCAGTTTCGAATCGTGGGGCTGCTGTCTTCAAGATAGACGCCTCCCCCGCGCGATTGATTCGACGCTCCTTCGATCGTGAATCCGTCAACTACCGCGGACTCGCCAAGTCCGAAACCCCAAACGATCGCGCCAATCGTCGGTACGCCGGTCCTCGCGAGGCCGGCCGACAGGTCGCCGCTGAGCACCGTCGGATTCGCTGCGGGATCGCGTTCTTCCCGGTCGGCTTCGTGGCCGGCGAAGCCGCCGTACAGCCGAATGTTGTCGGCCAGTCGAAACGCAAAGTAATGACTTGTCCCCGACTCGGGCCGACCGGGCCAATAGGTTCCGGCCGCCACACGGATCTCAACGTCCGAGGGACGCCGGTAGGCGAGGTGAAGCGCGTCCTGAAGATAAGTGAACGCGTCCTGCCAGCTCAATCCGGTTTCGAGTCCGGTCGCATCGCTCTTTACGAAAAGAACAAGTGGCCGGCACTCGTCGGGTGCGGCGTCACCGTCGGCGTCCATGCTCGTACCCGCGGCGATGTCGCAAACATCGGGGGTGTTGTTTCGGTTGCAGTCGGCGGCAATCCCGCCCGCGAGCGCGCACGCGTCGTCGATCCCGTCCAGATCGCAGTCCGAGGCCGACCCTCCTGCCGTCTCGTCCGCGCCGATGTCTGCCCGGCAGTTCTGAATTCTTGGGTCCCCGTCCAGGTCGGCGTCCGCCCCTGAAGAGAAATAGTTGGTGCCCGCATTGATGCACGGCGACGACGGCAGGAGATGGAGATCATCATCGAGCGTGCCAGGCACGCCGTCCGCACCAAGCGAAAGCGCGAGGAGCGGGTCCGCGTCGAGATTGCCCTCGCCGCCCAGCGCGCCGCTGAGCCCCTGAAGGACGCAGTAGCTGACTTCGGGCGATGGACCGCGCACCTGGGCCTGTTCCGTCGCGCCGGTGGTATCCGTGTTCCCCCAGAGGATGGAGTTCACGATCCGGCCCGACGTGCTAAGGTAGACGCCGCCGGCACTCGATGCGGAATTGTGCGCGAGGGTGCAGCTGGTCAAGGTCAGCCGCGCCGGATCGACCGCGCCGAATTCATCCCCGAATACCGCCCCGCCCCTGGAGGCCGTGTTGCCTGAGAAAGCGGAATTCATCAACCTGGATTCGGTGGCGCTGATTGCTCCTCCGTACACCGCGCTGTTACCGACAAAAACACAGCGATCGACGGCCGCGCTTTCTAGGCTGAGGGCGCCCCCCTCCAACGAGGCATGATTACCGGCAAAAAAGCAGCTCCGGACTTCTCCTCCGATGACTCTGCACGCGCCCCCATTCTTTGCTGAATTATCGTCGAATCTGCACTTCGTCACCGTTGGTGTCACGTCCACATGGAAAAGAGGTCTGATGTACAGGCCCCCGCCCCATCCACCGTTCGTCGTGTTCAGCACGAAGTCGCAATCCGAAATGACGACGTCAGAGGCCTGGATATCGGCTGCGCCGCCTCCAAACCCATGAGCACTCACGATGCTGTTCCCGGCAAAGTCGCATCGCTCCATTCGCAAAGCGCCTGTCAGCCAGGGATGGAAACTCAGGGCTGCGCCCCAGTCCCTCGCGGAGTTCCCTATGAAGGCGCAGTCTTCGATTCGCGTAGTTGCGGTCGGCGCCAGCGTACACGCACCGCCAGAGCCCCAGGTGTCAGCATTGGCCGAGTTGCCCAGGAAGGTGCTGTGGGTGATCGTTACGTTTCGGTCACCGTACGAATACAGCGCGCCGCCGGAACCTGCCAGGTTGTCCTCGAAAGTGCAATGGTTAATTGTTAGTTCCGCGCCAGACGCAAAAACAGCTCCGCCATCTGAGTCGTTTCGATCGGCCTGTGCGACATTTCGCGTGAAAGTCGTGTTTCGCAGCGTTACCATTCCCCCGAAAATGACAATCGCTCCGCCTCGGCCGGCATACCCATTCGACTCGTTGCGTTCGAAGGCGCAGTCCTCAATGACTGCGTTACAACGACTCAGCCCGAGGCCGCCCCCGTAGCCGTTCTCGGAGACATTGTCGACAAAGCGCGTGTTCGTAATTGCAAGGGCGGCGATGTCGGAAAACGACAAACCACCGGTGCTGACGTAGGCCCAGTTCTCGATAATCGTGCAGTTTGCAATGGCGAGCGAGCCGAGGCTTCGCTCGGACCGATCGTGTGCTCCGGCGGATCCCGGTACGGTTCCCTGGTATCCCCGCGTAATTGTAAGTCCGTCAAGCCTGCCGTTTTGCAGTCCATCCGAGATCGTGATAACGCGGTAGGCGTTCTCCGCGCGCGATGGGTCGTAGTGCCCTCCGGTGTCGTTGCCGGCCAGATCGCCGGTCAGGATGGTCGGATACGCGGCTACGTTCCGTTCCGATGGATTCGGATGGGTAAGTCCCGCGTACCCGCCGCGAATCGCTAGTCCGTCGCGAAGCAGAAATGTCGCCGAACGCGGGTCATTTGCGGTGATCTGAAAGGTCGGCCTGTACGTCCCCTGGGCCACGCGAATCAGACGCGCGCCGGAACCCGGCTGGCTCGCGGCATCGAGTGCCGCCTGCAACGTGTTAAACGCGGTCTGCCACGAGCGGCCGTCTCCCTCCGCCGGCGCCGCCGCATCTACGTGCAGTGCGACAAGCGGAACAGGTATCGCCTGCACCTGCCCGGCCGGCACAAGCGTCTCTGTTGCACTTTGCGGAGCGGCTTTCGCCGCGGCGGCGATCAGCATCGTCAGGCAGATTGCCCCTGCCGGACCGCCGGCCCCAATGGCCTGCCCGACGCATCCTATCCGGCGGCCGCGCGCGTACCGCCTCGATGGGGCGGCACCCCACTCGATTCTCGTTCGGTCATACATGTCGTCCTCCCTTCCCATTCATACGGAAAATGCGGAGAACCCCCCCCCGGCCCGCGGCCCTTATGGCCGTACCTTGAAGCTATTTTAACGCAATGGCCCTTTCAATCGCCCCCGGTCATCGGCACAAAACGAACCGGGGCGACGCTCTCGGTCTTGAGCGTTCCGTCCGCCTGTTTCCGCAGCAGCAGGAGTTCCTGGAGCCCGTGCTCCGGCCCGACGGGCACGCACATCCGCCCGCCGACGGCAAGCTGCCGCACCAGTTCCGGCGGAGGAGCCTCCGGCGCGCACGTGACGATTATCGCGTCGAAGGGCGCGTGCTCCGGCCAGCCCTTGTACCCGTCGCCGATGCGGACCCGCACGTACTCATAGCCGCGGCGCTGGAGTGTCTCGATCGTGCGCTCCGCCAGCGGTCGGACGATTTCAATGGTAAACACCTTGTCGGTCAGTTCTGAAAGAACCGCCGCCTGGTACCCGGACCCAGTGCCGATTTCGAGTACTTTTTCCCCCGGCCTGAGCCGCAGCAGTTCGGTCATCAGCGCCACGATGTACGGCTGGGAGATTGTCTGATCCCAGCCGATCGGCAGCGGATTGTCGTCATATGCATCCGCCGCGTACTCCGCCGGTACGAACCAATGGCGCGGGACATGCCGCATCGCATCGAGCACGCGCTTGTCGCGGATGCTACGCCCGGCGATCTGATCGGCGACCATGCGCTCGCGCTCACGGGCCCGCTCCTTCGTCCTGGGCCGTTCGGCGGTTGAAGGCGTGGTCGTCGGTTTTTCATTCCCGCCCGGCTCGGGCGGCGGATCGTCCGGTGTCCGGCACGTCGCAGCCGCGGACGCGAGCAGCACGAGAGCCACGGCTGCGGCCTTTCTGATGAGTTCCAGCGATGTCATGGGCAGGCTCCCCGAAGCGAGTGCAAAAGGCTGCGAGCCTCACTGGAGCAACGCACACCGCGCGGCGCGCCGCTCGCGGCGGGATCCGCCCACGCGTCGGCCAGGCCGTCGAAGGCCGGCCCCCATAGACCCGAGGCCCGCCTTCGGACCCGCGAGTATTGTAGCGGCGGCACTGTTCGGCCGTCGGCTCCGCGCCGAAACCGGCCCTCTTCCGCCCAACATGCACCGCAACCGGAATCGCGCGCATGGTGCCTCGCCTAATGCACTGTGTTGAAAGCGTTCGCCGACCGCCCGCACCGGGATCACGTGAACTGCGACTGGGCCCGCTCGGACTCGAACCGAGAACCCGGAGATTATGAGTCCCCTGCTCTGACCATTGAGCTACGGGCCCCCAGGAATGCCGCGGGGGCATGGCTCCTATTTAGCCACCGCCTCGGCGTTTGACAAGCCACGCGGTCGCTGCCCCGCCGTCCTCGCCGTGGCGGCCGTTCAATCGGCGCCGTAGCCGTGCGGCGGAGAGATCTATTGTCGGCCGGCTGCAACCGCCGTTCCGGCACGCCGCCACGCGTGGCATCGTTGGCGCGGCATGCCATCTCGTCACGGCGATGCCGATCAGCCGAAAGGCCCCTCATCGGTTGGCGGGGGCTGCTGCTCTTCAGGCATGCCGTCTTCGACGACAATCGTGCCGGCCATGAGATCGCCGACGCGCTGGCGATTTCGGCTGAGCATGCCCATCATCATCAACGTGATGATCAGCCCTGGCGAGCCGATCCCCACCATGATCGTCCGAACGATGTTTCGTACGACGATCTGGCGCGGCCGCGGGCGATCGCCCGTCACGCTCAGCACTCGGCAGCCGAAGAAGTACTTGCCGGGCGTCGTGCTTATCACCATTTCCCAGATCATGCACCAGAGCCCATAGATTACGACGGTGGCGAATTGCAGCGGAACAAGGCGCTGCTTGATGACCGGCTCGTCGATGCGCGTCTGAAGATCGCGCAGATCACCGATGTGCGACAGCTCGGGAATGCTCCGGGCCACAAACGGCACCACGATCAGCACCGCCGGGGCGATATCGATGAACGTCGCCATGATGCGTCGCCAGACCGCCGATGGGACGAGTCCCTCCGGCAGGACGATCTCGCCCGTTAACTGCTGCCGCCGCGTCCACATCACGACGGTCAGAATCATGAGTGCCATCGCCAGGGACAGCGAATCTCCCCAGTCGGACGACATCTCCGGGTCCGGGCGCCTGAGCGAAAGCGGCACAAACCGAATGGGCTCGCGCGTCGCCGTGTCTCCCTCGCCATACTCCACCGCGCCGCCCGCGCCGATCCGGGCGACGCTCAACCGTCCCCGGCAGATCGCGACGCTGCTTCGCAGGGGGTCCAGGCTCAGGTAGTCCTCGTTCTCCCGAGCCACGCCCAGCCGGGTCCATTCGCCGTCCGTCCCCGGCGCGAGGATGTGAAGGTTGATTCGGTCATTGCCGGCGTCGACGCCGAGCACCATGACGGCGTGCGCCTCCGTCACGCCGGGCCAGGCCAGCCGGACCGCGGCGTCGGCGGTAACAACCTTCGGCGCGGACCACTGGGCGTCCTTCAGCGTGGACACGCGTAGGACTTTCCCCTCCATCCAGAACAGATAAACCTCTCCCGCCCGTGCGGCGAGCCAGAACTGCTCGGCTTCGTCCGCCTCATCCGGCGCACCGACGCGCGCCCACACACCGCGCCGCTGGTGCAGAAGCGCGTAACGAGCCGTCGGCATTGACGCGGCGGCCGGCGCGCCGGCGGGGGAATCCGCCGCCGGTTCGTCCTCGTCCGATTCCTCTTCCGCGGGCGGCTGTGTCGTCGGCGGAACGAGATGCTCGCCGATCACGACCGCCCAGACCGACTCCTCCGCCGCGTCGCCGCACCAGGCGAGCGGAGGCTTGCGGCAGACGCCCCGCCAGGGCGGCCCCGGCGCGTGCGCGCCGGCGGGCCGGTAGTCGTACTGAGTCAGATCCGAAAAGAACACGCGGAGTGCCGATTCATCGGCACCAGCGAAGAGCGGATTTCCGGTCAGCGGCGGAAGCGCGGCCAGAAGCGACGGCGCAAGTAGCCCCGGCGACGCCTCTCCCATGTACCAGATCTGAAGCTCCGGCAGCACCTTGTCCGCCGTGTCCGCTGCCCCGATCACCCACGTGTGATGGTCGGCGCCCGTCACCCAGACGCGTGATGCGTGCCACGTCTGGCCCTGCGCCGCCGGCAGGGCGACGAAACACGCGAACAGTGCGATCCGGCGGGAACAATTCATGATTGGATTATCCGTGGGGGCGTCGGCGGCCGCGTCACTGATTGTCCTCGCCCTCGGGGTATTCGGGCGCATCGTCACTCGCGGGAGGTTCCTGCCCGGATTCGTCCTCGGCGGCAGCGCCGGAATCATAGTTCGGGGCCGACTGCCGGCGTTCGCGGTCCTCGGCAGAATCGTACTCCGGTGTGGAGTCGGCGGGCGCGTCATCGGTGATCGGCATCTGTTCGCCTTCGCCCGTGCCCGGCTCAGGAACGGCCGGCTCCTGCCATTCCTCGGAAGCGCCTTCGCCGCCGCCTTCGCAGTCCGCGTCCACCTGAACGATTCGCCGAACGCCCTCCGGCAGGTTACGCCGCGTGGGGAGCGCGAAGGCTCGCGGACTCACTTCCTCAAGCCGCTTCTTCTGGTAGCCGTCGACGCGCATTGTGAACTTCGCATCCTGCGTCGGCCAGATGATGTTGACCGAGTGCGGCAGCGCCGGCCCGCCGTCCCACGCCGGCTCATACTCGTCGAGGTAGGCGCTCATCACCATCCGCCCCATCGCATCGCGGAAAATCACCATTTCCACGAGGTACGGAGGCTTCCGCATGACCCAGTATTCGCGGTGGTCCTGCTGTGGATGCGCGCGGTGGTACGTTAGGATGTCGTGCGTCTTGCCGAAGCGCCGCACCGGGCCGTAAAGGCCCTCGCTTTCCGTCGGTAGGCCCGCCACAACCAGCGCGGAGATAAGTTGGTCCGGCCGGACCGGCATCTCTTCGCAGCACGGACGGCCCGCATTGCGATGATGCCCCCAGCTCATTGTCCCCGTCTCCGGCTCGATCCAGACCCAGAACGCGTCGTCGTTGGAGCCGATGCTCATCACCTGGTCGCCGAGGCCGGGCCGAAGGTCCATGCGGAAGTTCCGCGGTTTGGCAAAGAGCAGCGTGCCGTCTAGGTTGAGACTGTGCCCCTTGCCGCGCTCATCGCGAAACCTGGCCGTCGTGCTCACGCTGCTCGACCACAGCGCTTCCGTCAACTTCGATACGTTTTCTTCGACGCCGTATACGATGTCGTTCGTCGATCGAGGGGGGCCCACCGGGCCGCCCTCTTCCTCCGTGACGGGCGGCCGATCCGGCCCCGGACACCCCCCCAAGGACACCAGGGGCAGCAGGACAAGCGCCGCGCGCAGTGCGCCCGTGCCGAGTCTGCGCTGTGCGCGGCGAGCATGGATGATGGTTGAGCCGGGCCGAAAGTTCACGTTTCATCCTCTTCCGCGTCGCCGCCGGTGGACGCATCATCCGGCGCCGCGGCTTCTCCGCCGGTCGCCGTCGTGGCGTCCTCCTCGTCCGGAACGTAGCCCGCGAGGATGCTGCCGAGCTGGCCGGTCAGGTCTTCGATCTCGGCGTCGGTCAGGACCGGGTTGTACACGCGGTGCGTCGACTTGTCGCGCATCAGCCGCATGGACCAGTACTCAGCGCCGCCTTCGCGGATGGTCTTCTCGTACTTGAGCAGGCGCTTGCGAAGCAGAATGAGCGAGAGCACGAAACGAAAGCGCAGCTTCGAGGCGTCTTCGCTGTCGGCGAGCCGCTGGAAGAAGTTGATCAGCGTATCGTCGTCGACGAATGTTTTCTTCGTCTCCGCCCTCCTTGGCATGCGCGTCTTGAAATGGCAGAGTGCTCCGTCGGGGGGGCCGGTCCACGCATCCGTCGAATAATCCTTGCGCGCGAACCCTTCGGGCGTCTCGAATATCGCCGTGAAGAAAACCTCGCCCTCGTCGAAGGCGCGGCCCGTCACGCTGCACGTTCCGGCCGGCCGGGATACTTCGTAATCAATCATGTCACTTTCGCGTCCTTGCTGGCGCGGGGCACGATGCAACCCGCGGGTGAAATCCCGGGGCGTCGTTCCGGAGAGAATCGAACATAACCGCCCCTGTCGTCATACCTTGACGGCTCTTCGCCTCTTTCGCACGGAGGGCTTGCGGCTGACCCCGAGCTTCCTTCGCAGGGCTTCGATCACCAGGGGCGGGATGAGCCGGTTCATGTTGGCACTCTCCAGACCGCCCAGCTCGCAGATCTGCCGGATCAACGTGCTCGAAATCAGCGCCGTGGTGTCCGTCGTAAACAGAAAAACCGTCTCCACGTCGCCGGCGATCATGTTTACATTGGCCTGTCGAAGCTCGTTGCGTAGGTCGTCGCTGTCGCGGATTCCCTTGACGATCACGTCGGCCTTCCGGCTGCGCACGTAGTCCATGGTCAGTCCGACGTACGCCTCGACCTCGACACTCGGCTCTTTCCCCACCAGCTTCTTGAGCAGGTTCACACGCTCCTGCTGGGTGAACAGCGGTTCCTTCTCCGGGTTCACGCCGACCGCCACGATCGTTTTGGAAAACAGCCGCCGCGAACGCCGGATGATGTCGAGATGCCCCGAGGTCGGTGGATCGAACGTCCCCGCGAATACCGCTGTCTTAGGCATGGGTGGAAAACCTGATGCAACCTGTGAAGACCGCCCGCCGCCCGGATTCCGCGCATCCGGTCCGCGTCATTCATATCGTAACGCTTCAACGGGATCGAGGCGAGAGGCCTTCCACGCCGGATAGATGCCGCTGACGATGCCGACGATGGTCGCCATGCTCAGGGCGAGCAGGATCGACGCTCCGGTCGTAATCGTTTCAAAGACGCGGGTGGCGTTTTGAATGATCGTGGCCAGCCCCCAGCCGACGAGCACCCCCAGCGCGCCGCCGAGGAAGGACACGATGCTGGCCTCGACGAGAAACTGCTGAAGCACGTCGAGACGCTGCGCGCCCATCGCCATGCGCACGCCGATCTCGCGGGTCCGTTCCGTCACGGCGACAAGCATGATGTTCATGATGCCGATGCCGCCGACCGCGAGGCTGATGCCGGCGATCGAACCGAGCACGACGCCGATAAGCGTCTGAAACGTCGAAAACTGCTGCACGAACTCCTTTTGCGCCTGAACCTGGAAATCGTCCTGCTGGCCGGCGCGAATCTTGTGCCGCTGCCGCAGAAGCTTCTTGATCTCTTCCTTGGCCTTCTCGATATCCGCGTCGGACGGCGTGGCGGCCTCGGCCATGATCATCTGCACGGCCTTGACGCCCCAGAGCTTGTCCATTGCCGTGCTGATCGGGATGATCACCTGGCGATCCACGTCGGTGAAAGCGACGTTTCCCTTCTCTTCCATCACCCCGATCACCGTGAACGTCCGCGAGCCCAGCGTGCCGGATATCTTGATCTTTTCGTCAATTGCCGGGCGTCCGCCGAAAAGCTCGCGTTTCACCTTGGATCCGAGCACGGCCACGCTCGCCGAGCCCTGAATGTCGGTCGAGTTTAGAAACTGCCCCTCGGTCACCTTGTGATTGTTGATGGCCGAGTAATTCTCCGTCGCCCCCAGGACGGTCGCGTTGGTGTTCTTTGAGAGGAATTTGATCAGCGCACTGTTGGTGATCTGCGGCATGACGTTGACGACGTTGGGACACTCCTTGGCGATCGCCGTCGCGTCCTCCAGTTTGAGCGATTCGAAATTGCCCACCATGCGCCCGCTGCGGCGCTCGATGTTCGGGGAAATAAAAATCTTGTTCGATCCCATCGTTGCGAAGCCCGTCTCGATGCGCGCGCTCATGCCCTCCAGGATCGACATCGCGGCGACGACGGCCCCGACGCCGATGATGACGCCGAGCGTGGCGAGGATGCTCCGCAGCGGATGAATCCACAGGCTGCGAAGCGCCATGACGAAGATGCGAAAGAAAAACATCGGTGCCGCTTTATTCCCGTCCGCTCAAAAGACTCGTTCCCGCTTCCCGCCGCCGGCAGCCGCGCCGGTGTGCGGCCGAACTCACGATACATTCGCCGGGCGCGCCATCGGCGGCCGCGCCCGGGGCGCTGCTTCTTCAACCGGCGGCGCCGCGCCGCCTTCGGTCAGCAGCTCCTCGCGAAGCGACTGATCCACCGTGCGATCTTCGTACATCAGCCCGTCCCGCATCCGGATCACGCGGCGCGCCTGCAATGCAACCGACATTTCGTGGGTTACCAGGATCACCGTCACGCCGGCATGATTCAGATCGTGAAAGATCTGCATGATCTGCTTGCCGGTACGGCTGTCGAGATTGCCGGTCGGCTCGTCGGCGAGAATGATTTTCGGTTCATTGACGATTGCCCGGGCGATCGCCACGCGCTGCCGCTCGCCGCCGGACAGTTCGCTGGGCTTGTGCGTGGCCCGGTGGGCCAGTCCGACGCGCTCCAGCGCCTTGAGCGCCGGCCCGCCCGTCCAGTTCTTGCGCGCGTAAAACAGCGGCACGGCGACGTTGTCCGCCGCGCTGGTTCGCTGGATCAGATTGAACGTCTGGAATACGAACCCGATCTTCTGGTTGCGGATCACCGCCAGCTGGCGATCGGTCATCGCGCTGACCAGTTGCCCGTCGAGCCAGTACTCGCCGCTGGTCGGCCGGTCGAGGCACCCGAGCAGGTGCATCAGCGTGCTCTTGCCGCTGCCCGACGCGCCGGTAATCGAAAGAAACTCGCCTTCCATCACGGTCAGGTCGACCCCGTCGAGCGCGCGCACGGTCGTGTCGCCCATCACGTAGTGCTTCGTGAGCTTCTTGATCTGAATCAGCGGTCGCTTCAACGGATCGTCGCCTTTCGCGCGGCGGTGGCGCGGTGTTCCGGGTTTTGCCGGCTCATCGCAGACCCGCGTTCTCGCTTTCTTCTTTTTCGCGCTCGGTCTCGCGCGGCCGCTTTACCCACACGTCGTCGCCGGCCTTGATGCCCGACACGATTTCCGTAAACGTGCCGTCGGTGGCCCCGATCTTCACCGGCTTCTTTTCCTCGCCCCACCGCCCGCTGCTCTTTTTCACCGGGACATAGACGTAGCAGTCGCGACCCTCTGAAAACAGGGCCTCGTTCTTTACCAGCACGATGTGGTCGAGCTTCTCCGTGGTAAACGACAGGTCCGCCTGGAGGCCGATCAGCTTCTGAAGGTCGTCGCCCACCAGCCGCACTCGTACATTGAAGGCGAGTGCGTTGTTGATGCGCTGCGGCTCAGGCAGAATGCGCTCGATCACGCCCTGGTACGTGTTCGCGCGATACGCTTCGACCGTGACCTCCACGCCCTGGCCGCCCAGCTCCGCCAGCCGCGCTTCCGCCAGCCGGGTGTATTCCTCGTCCGACTGCTTGGTTGACGTGCCCGGCCGCGCGTAGTCCGGGGCGATCTTTCGAATCGCCCCGATGTCCGCCTCATCGACCTGCGCCGACACGTACACCGCGCTGATGTCCGCCAGCGTCATCACCGGCGTTCCACCGGTGAAACCCGACGTGCCGCTCTGAATCATCTCGCCCTGGTTGACGATAATGTTATAGACCATTCCCGCCGAGCGCGCCCGAACCGTTGTCTCTTCAAGGCGCAGCTTCGCCTCGTCCAGGTCCTTCTGTGACGTCACATACGCCGCCTCCGCCTGCACGACGTCCTGCTCTGCGCTCTTCAGGAGAATCGTCTGGTTGTTCCGGGCACGCTCGAGGTCGTAGGCCGCCAGGTCCCGCGCCGCCTTGGCGACGAGGTACGCCGCTTCGGTCGACACCGCCTCGACGTCTCCCGCGACGTTCCCCTCGACATACCCTTTCATCTTCTCCCAGCGGTATGAAGCCTCTTTCAGTCGGGCCTCGGCATCCTGAAGCCGCGCCTCCGCCAGCCGCGTTTGCAGCGGAAGGTCAAGCCGCTGGTTCTCCAGCGCGATCTTTGTCTTTTCGTATGCCGACTGCGCGCGGTCGAGATTGGCCTGGCTGGCTTCGAGCCGGCGCTTCTCGTCGACCGGGTCCAACTCGACCAGAATGTCGCCGACTTGCACTACCTGTCCCTCGACCACGTGGATCCGGTCCACCTGACCGCTGGCCTTGCTCTTGATAGTAATGAAACGATTGGCCTGTACCGTACCCGTCGCCGTAACCGGTATCACGAGGCTGCCGAGTTTTGCGGTTTCGCGCTCGCCCTCAAGCCAGGGATTGCTGATCCGCGCCTTTGACAGTCCATAGATACCCGCGACGAGAATGAGAACGACGACTCCGGCGATTATCAGTCTCTTGTTCATCATGCCCTGCCCGGTAGTACCCCGGCTGCGCGGAATTCTTCCACGCCCGCCTGTCGATTCAACGCGACACCGCCGCCCATACCACGCAGGCACGGCCGCGTCAATCAAGACGCCCCGATGGGCGTCTCGGTGCAACTCTCGTTCCGGGCGTATTTTAGGGGGGATTGAGGGCAGGGAACAGGGTCGATGCCCGCGCAAATTGCTCCGGGCCCGCGCGATGTCCTTGTTACGTACCCTCAAACAGTTGGATACCGTTCCACGCACCCGGTGCCGGGATTTCGACGCACCGGCGCATGGGCGGTCACAAGCGGCGATGCGGCATTTATTCGCCCGACGCCTTGTATGGCCGGTACTCCATACCGAAACATTTCGCCACGGCCTCGTTGGTCACTGTGCCGCGATACACTTCCATTCCTTCGGCAAGCCCCGGATCCCCCTGGGTTGCCTTGCGATATCCGAGATTGGCCAGCCGCAGCACGTACGGAAGCGTCGCGTTCGTCAGCGCGAAAGTGCTCGTCCTGCCGACCGCACCCGGCATGTTGGCAACGCCGTAGTGAACGATCCCGTCAACGATATAGGTCGGCTCGGCATGGGTCGTCGGGCGGATCGTTTCCACGCAGCCGCCCTGATCAACTCCCACGTCCACGATGACCGCGCCCGGCTTCATCAACTTAAGGTACTCCCTCTTGATAAGGACCGGGCAGCGGGCGCCGGGGATGAGCACCGCGCCGATGACCAGGTCCGCCAGTGCGAGATGTTCCTTGATCAGGTGGTCATTGCTGAAAACAAGCTGCACGTTGGCCGGCATCACGTCGGAAAGATAGCGCAGCCGCTCGAGATTCACGTCCATTAGGACAACGTGTGCGCCCAAGCCCGCGGCCACTTTAGCGGCGTTCGTGCCGACCACGCCGCCGCCGAGTATGAGCACCGTGGCCGGTTCGACGCCCGGCACGCCGCCAAGCAGGATGCCCCGGCCCATCATCGGGCGTTCGAGATACTTGGCGCCTTCCTGGACGCTCATCTTGCCGGCGACCTCGCTCATGGGAGTCAGCAGCGGCAGCCGGCGCTCGCGATCGCGCACTGTCTCATAGGCGATGGCAACACACTTGCTGTTGATGACGCCTTCGGTGAGCTTGCGGTCCGCCGCGAAGTGGAAATAGGTGAAGCACACCTGTCCATCGCGGAGCAGGGAGCACTCGACCGGTTGCGGCTCCTTCACTTTCACGATCATCTCCGCCTTTGCGAAGATCTCGCCCGGTGTCGCCACCATCGTCGCCCCGACCTGTTCATACTCGGCGTCAGTAAAGCCCGAGCCATGACCCGCGTCGCGCTCGATGAGAACCTTGTGTCCCGCCCGAACCAGCTCCGCCACGCCCGCGGGCACCAGGCCGACGCGGTATTCATCCGGTTTAATTTCTTTCACACAGCCGACGATCATGACTTGGGTGCTCCGATTGAGGTCTGATCCCGGCCTCGGTCGGTCCTGGGCCGGGACCGGGAATGCTATCGCAGAGCGAAGCCAAACGCCAAAAACTGCGGCAACCGGCTCAGCGTACAGCCAAACGACGGTCTGGCTCGCACCGTTGCTGTGCCTTTACGCCCGGTAATAGCTGGAAGTACTTATCGCCTGCACTGCCATGATGCGAAAACGCAACATTCTGCTTGATTGACCCTGCGGCGCACCGATACTTGTTTAGCCAATTCACAACCCCGGGGGACATCGCCGGTGCGGCCCCGTTTCGCTCTGATCCTTGGGGTGTGAGTGACGAATGTGGGATGCGCCCCGGCCGTTTGGGTCAAAGCACCTCGTGCCGGTACCCGATCGTATCCGTAGACCTTCTTCTCGCGGGAACGAATGATCAAGACGCCCACGAAATCCGAACCAGCCGAACGCCCCGCCACCGCAGGAGAAGATCTCTTCGCGCGGGTCTTCGAGTCGTTGCCCACGGTCGTCGTGGTCTTCGATCGGCGGCTCCAAGTCATCCGCGGGAACACCGCGGCCAAGAACATGTTGCCCCAGCATGCCGATCTCTCGGTGGCGTTGTCGAAACTCACCGCCGAGGGACGTTTCGAGGACTGGGCCGTCGAACTCCGAAGGGTCATGGAGACGCGCCTCCCGCGCCGGATTGACGTGACCGTTCGGCAGGGCGACGACGCGGGGGAAACCTACCTGAACCTGCTGGTGCACCCACTCCTTTCGCCGGACGGACGCGAGGTCTCGGGCGGCGTCCTGCTGGCCGAGGACGTCACCGCGCACATCAGCATGGAACGCCGGCTCGCCGTTTCGGAACGGCTCGCCGCCGTCGGGAAGCTTGCCGCGCGGGTCGCGCACGAGCTCAATAACCCGCTCGATGGAATCCTTCGCTTCACCAATCTCGCCATTCGCCGCGCCCGCGAAGCAGCGGCCGACCAGGCCGGCGCGGATGAAAAGCTGCTCAGCTATCTCGAAAACATCCGCTCGGCGGTCGTGCGGATGAGCGAAATCACGGGCGACCTTCTCGAGTTCTCCCGCTCCACGCCCAGCGCCTTCGAACAGGCCACGATCAACCGCATCGCCGAGGACGCCGTCCGCGCCATGGAGGGCCGGGCCCAGGAACGCGGGATCACCGTCGTATGCAACTTCAGCGAACACGATGTCCCTGTCGCCCGCGGCAGCAATCTCTTCCAGGTGTTCTGCAACCTCATCAAGAACGCCGTTGACGCGATGGGCGAGGAAGGGAGCCGGGCAGAGGGAACGGGTCGATTTTCCGCCAGGGCGGAAAACAGGTCGCAGATGGGTCGAGGCGGTGGAACGCTGACTGTTTCCACGCGCGTCTGCCCGCCGGACGTAATCGTTACCGTCGCCGACACCGGCGTCGGTCTGCCTCCCGAGGCCGAGCGCATCTTCGAGCCGTTCTTTACCACCAAGCCCGCCGGCCAGGGCACCGGGCTCGGTCTCGCCGTCTGCAAGGACTTAATCGAGAAGTACGCCGGAACCATTACGGCCGCGCCCAACGAGCCGAGAGGGACGGTTATGACCGTCCGAATCCCTGTCGCGAACTGCGCGGCGGTGCCGGGTGTACGGGGTCGGACAACGCAGGAAACCCGATAGCAACGACGAGAGACCGCAACCTGGCAAATTCGACTGTCGCATAATCCTTATACATACACGGGAGCCCCGCCATGACGCATGCAAATACCGCGACCCACCGAACGCCGGCCGCGCAGTCCGCCACCCCCGCGGCCAAGGGGCGGATCCTCGTCGTCGATGACGACCGCATCGTCGTTGACTCCCTCGGCGAGTTTCTCCGCCTCGAAGGCTACGAAGTTCACGGCGTCGGCGGGGTCGATGCAGCGCTCGCGTCGCTCGCCGAGCGCCCGTGCGATCTTGTCATCACCGATGTGAACATGCCGCAGGCGGACGGCTTCGAGCTCCTCCGCGCCCTTCACGACCGCCATCCCGACGTCGTCGCCATCGTCATCACCGGCTACGGCACGATCGAGTCCGCCGTCGAGGCCATCAAGATGGGGGCCTACGACTACCTGACCAAGCCCCTTTCCGACGACGAAATCCGGCTCGTCGTCCAGCGGGCCCTCGCCCAGCAGGCCCTGCTCCGCGAGAACCGCACGCTCCGTGAGCAGCTCGACCTTCGCTATTCGCTCGACAGCGTCGTCGGCCACGACTACAAGATGCTGAAGATCTTCGATCTCGTACAGACCATCGCCGACAGCCGCACGACGGTTCTCATCACCGGCGAGTCGGGCACCGGAAAGAGCCTCGTCGCCCACGCCATTCACCATCGATCCGACCGGCGCGCCAAACCCTTCATCGAGGTCTCCTGCGGGGCAATCCCCGAAGGCCTGCTGGAGTCCGAGCTGTTCGGCCACGTCAAGGGCAGCTTCACCGGCGCCGTCGGCAACAAGGACGGCAAGTTCAAGGCCGCCGAGGGTGGAACGCTCTTCCTCGACGAGATCAACTCTGCCTCGCCCGCGCTACAGGTCAAGCTGCTCCGCGTCCTTCAGGAGAAGAAGTTCGAACCAGTCGGCTCCAATCAGACGATCACCGCCGACGTCCGAGTCATCCTCGCTTCCAACGTGGACCTGAAACGCGAAGTCGAGGCCGGACGATTCCGCCAAGACCTGTACTACCGCGTCAACGTTGTCACCCTTCAGATGCCTACCCTCGTCGAGCGGCTCGGAGACATTCCGCTCCTTGCGGAGACCTTCCTCCGGAAGTACTGCGCCGAGAACCGCAAGCAGATCGTCGACATCTCGCTCGAGGCGATGCAGCGGCTTCAGCGCTACCACTGGCCCGGCAACGTCCGCGAGCTGGAGAACGCCGTCGAACGGGCCGTCGTCCTCTGCAAGGGACGGCACATCCTGCCCGAAGACCTGCCGGCCGCCGTGCTCGACGAGAGCGGGCCGATCGCGTCCGGCGGTGAAAGCGGCGGCGGATGGACGCCTGCCGGCACGCCCGAGGGGGCGTGGAAGCCGATGTCGCTCAAGGATGCCCTCGAGGAGCCCGAACGGCGGATCATTGAGGCGGCCTTGAAGGCGAACAACTGGAACCGGCAGCTCACCGCCGAGGTGCTCCAGATCAACCGCACCACGCTCTACAAGAAGATGAAGCACTTCGGGCTGGAATACGACCCGGCGCGGCACGGGACGGCGCGGTAGCGCCGCTCAGGCCGGCAGGCGGGCAAAGAGAGCGCCGTCCTCGATCCGGGTTTCGAAGCGGCGAAGGGCAACGGCGTCGGACAGCGTGCAGGCCCCCGAGTCCAGGTCGAACTCCCATTGATGCCATGGACATGTCACTACCGCGCCGCGCACCTCGCCCGCCGCAAGGTTGCCGCCGGCGTGCGGGCAGCTGTTGGGCGTCACGACAAAGCGGTCGGGATCGCGGAGATGAAAGACCGCCAGTTCGTGCCGGCCGAGGGCGATAAACCGCGCGCGGCCGGGCGGCAGGTCGGCGACGGGCAGGAGGCGGGTCCAGCTTTCATACGGCATGGGCGCATTTTAGATCGGCGCGCGCCGGCCCGACAGCATCCGCGCAGGGCGGGGCGGTCAGTCGATGACGTAGCGGGAGCCGCGGAACGGCCGGTTCGTCTGGGCGAACAGGGCGATGTCGTCCACCAGCATGCGGGCGTCGTAATCGGCGACGCGGCTGAGCATGCGGTTGTTTTCCTGCTGTGTCGTGGCGACACCGCAGCCGACCGCCGGCGCGATCATGACGATGGCGAGCAGAGCCAGGCTGGCAAGTTTTCGCTTCATCTCGTGTTTCCTCGTCGGGCAGGCCCCCGCGGGGCGGGTGTCGTATCGGGATGACGGCGGATTCCCGCCGGCCAGGGTGGAATGTTCCCCTCCAAAGTATATGGAGTTTATTCGATCCGGCGCGGCATCGTCAACGATTCCGCCCGATTCGTGGTAACTCCAGTCGGCCGCGTCTCATAAAAGCGAAAGGCGCCGCACACCGCGACCCGCCGCGGGTTATGGCCCCCGAGCCCCCGGCCGTAGGGACGCCTGCGCGTCTGCTCCACCCTCGACGGGCCCGAACGCCTCATCCAGTGCCGCGAGCCATTCGCCGTAGCGGTAGGGAATGGTGAACGCCTCGCCGATCTCCTTGAGCCGGGCGAGGAACCGTTCGTATTCCGGACCCTGCCAGGCCTGCGAGCGCTCCTCGCAGAAGAACACGCGGCAGCCCAGCGGGCGGTGGTCGCGGGCGGTGCAGCGGCCTTCGATCTGGTAGGGGCACGCCCCATCCGTCGGGGCGAGCGGCCGGTCGGCCAACCCTTTGGCGAAGTACATCATCTCGACGGCCGTGACGTAGAGCCGATGTCCGAAAGTGTCAAAGCGGCAGCACTGCCCGCGATTGACGCAGACCGGGGCGTGGGCCGCGACGGCGGCGTCGACCTCGGCGTAGAAGTCGCGCATCGCCCGCGCGAAGCCGCCGGCGCCGGGCGACGGAGTTCCGTCGGCGGAGGCCGGAGTCGAACCGACCATGCCGGGCGGCGCGCCGGTTTTCTGCGTGACGAGCTGTGTCAGCGGGATGCTCACACCGGGACCTCTCCCCAGGACTGGGCGCCCGCGCGCAGTTGAATCTGGACGAGGTCGTAGTGGCGGCCCTTGTTCATGCCGGGACAGCCCTTCGCGGCGTCGGCCCAGTCTGCGGGGGACGCGAGGTTGATGTCCCAGAAGGGCCACGTGCGGCACTGAAGCGGGCGCACCGGGTAGATCGAGCAGATCCGCTTGCCGTCCACCTCCTTGAGAAAGCAGCAGTCGCCGCTCCTGCGGTCCTCGGTCAGCGAGTAGCGTCGGCCGACGCGGCGAAGATGCTCCCGACCCAGCGTGCCGTCGGAGCGGCCGATGAATTCAGCGATCATGCGGATCTCTTCGTCGTCGACATAGACATATCCCGGCGCGCCGGTGCAGCAGTTTCCGCACTGGGTGCAGGTGAACTTGAGGCCGTCTGCGTACCAGGGCGCCTTGGGCGCGGGGGTCTTGGGCATGGGGCAATCCGTATGCGGATGAGCGGTGTGGCGATTCCGATTCGGGCCATTGTAGCGGGAGTTGCGGCAAAATCGAAAAGGCGCCGTCGAAGACCGGGAGGGGACGCTGCGGGGAAGGCGAGGGTGGGGCGTCGAAACGGCGAAAAGGGAACAGCGAATAGGGAACGGGGAACAGAGAAGGCAGGGGCGGGGGAATCGTGTCCTGTCCCTCTGAAGGCAACGAGGTGCGCGCGGGGGGCGCGCGACGGCGCGGGGGGCGAGGGAGGGCGCGGGACGGGGCGAGTGAAATGGAGACGGAAGAAGCACGAAGGAGTCGGAGTGAGAAACTCCCGGCGCGAGGCGACGCGTACCGCGCCGCCTGTGGCGGCATGTTCACCTGACGGCTGCCGCGTCCGGATAAGCAAACCTGAATGGGGGCATGCACAAATT
>QEVG01000035.1 GCA_003576905.1 Planctomycetota bacterium
CGGTCCCAAGGGTTCGGCTGTTCGCCGATTAAAGCGGTACGCGAGCTGGGTTCAGACCGGCGTGAGCCAGGTCGGTCCCTATCTGTCGTGGGCGCACCAAACTTGACGGGATACAACCTTAGTACGAGAGGATTGGGTTGTAGCAACCTCTGGTGAACCTGTTGTCCTGCTAAGGGCAGCGCAGGGTAGCCATGTTGCGAAAGGATAAACGCTGAAAGCATCTAAGCGTGAAGCCCCCCCGAAGATGAGGTTTGGATGTCACTTCGGTGACGAGAGACCCCTCGTAGACTACGAGGTCGATAGGCCAGAAGTGTAAGGGCTGAGAGGCCTTTAGCGGACTGGTACTAACGGTCGATTGCTTGACCACATTTATCAATCGCTGACAGTTCCCTTCACCCGCCCTTTCAGGTGGGTGGCGTGTCCTGAAAGCAATTGAATGTCCTCCGTCGGCGGAGGACCTCCTGATGATCCTATTCGTCAATCCCCAATCTATTCCCAGTATTCAGGGATGCCCTCCCTGCTGTTTGGGCGACGGCTCTCAAACCGTCGCCATGATGTCCGGGAGAGGCACCTCTAGGCTTGTCCCATGCGGCCGGCAAGGCCGCATGGGGCCGTGCTGGTGCCCTTACCCAGGGGGAAACACCTGATCCCATTCCGAACTCAGAAGTGAAGTCCTTGGGGCCGATGGTAGTCCAACAGGGCGAGAGTAGGTTAGTGCCAGCTTTTTTGAGGCCCGGGCGTCGCAAGACCCCCGGGCCTCTCCTTTTTTGTAGGTAACGTACTATGCTCTGGGTCCGCCCTGACCTGCCCCTCTTTTCTTGCAATCGAGAAGATCTACCCCCGCCCCTCTACGCGACTGCTTGGCACTGGGGCTGATCGACGCGGAACCTGAAATCTGAGCAGCCTCAGCCCGTTCGCCACGACCAGCAGGGTACTCCCCTCATGACCCACGACGCCCAGTGGCAGCGGTAGAGCAAACCCCACCGCCCCAAGGACCAGCAGCCCGATCACCAAAAGGGAGAACGACAGGTTTTGCCAAATGATCCGCCGGGCCTGTCTGCTAAGAGCCATGGCGTGCGGAACCCGCTCCACGGCGTCGGACATCAGCACCAGGTCCGCCGTTTCCAGGGCGACGTCGCTGCCGGCGGCGCCCATCGCCGCCCCGACGTCGGCACTGGCCAAGGCCGGCGCGTCGTTTACCCCGTCCCCCACCATAAGAACCGCACCGTATTCACGGCGAAGTCGTCCGATTGCCTCAACCTTCTCCTCGGGAAGCAGGTCCGCGAAGTATGCGTCGACACCCGTGCGCTCAGCAACGCCGCGCGCCACGACCGGATTGTCCCCCGTAAGCATCACGATCTTTTGCACGCCGAGTTGCTTAAGGGCACGAATCGACTCGCGGGCCGCCGCACGAGGCTGGTCCGCCACGGCCAGCAGCCCGAGCCAGCCACCGGTCTCCTCGTGAGTCCCGACATTGTCTTCCCGGCGCAGCTCGCGATGTACGACAAGCACCGTCTTTCCCTGGGCTTGCAGCTCCGACTTTCTCTCCAGCAGTTCGGGCGAGATCGCTTCCCCGTGCTCGCGGTACATGCGCTCGCCTCCGATCCAGATAAGGTACCCGTTCGATCGGGCGTGAATCCCCCTGCCCGGCAGATTCTGAAAGCTCTCCAGATCGGGCAGCTTCAGCCCGCGCTCCCGCGCCGCGTGCGTAACGGCCCGGGCGATGGGATGTTCGGAGCGGGATTCAAGCGCGGCGGCCAGCGCCAGGAGTTCCGACTCGCCGAAATCCGGCGGACACCTGACGGATACGAAAATGTCGGTGACGCGCATGACTCCTTCGGTCAGCGTGCCGGTCTTGTCAAATGCCACAACTTGGACATCAGCAAGGCGTTCGAGGTGCGACCCCCCTTTGAAGAGAATCCCTCGACGCGCCCCGTTGGCGATTGCCGAGAGAATCGATGCCGGCGTGGAGATGACCAAGGCACACGGAGATGCCACGACGAGGAGGACCATTGCCCTGTAAAAGCTCGCGGCAAACTCACGGTGGCCCAGGGCCGGCGGCAGGACGGCGACCATCGCCGCCAAACCAAGGACGACAACCGCGTAAGGCCCCTCGACACGCTCGAGAACGCGCTGTGTCCGAGCCTTTCGAGACTGGGCGGCCTCGACCAGGCGGATAATCTGAGAGAGCGTCGAATCGCTGGCTGGGCGTGACACTTCGACTTCAATCGCCCCGCTGCCGTTGATGCTCCCGGCCAGCACGACCTCGCCCTCACCCTTTTCAACGGGCACCGACTCGCCGGTGATGGAAGCCTGGTTCAAATCGGTCCTCCCCGCGACGATGCGTCCGTCCGCGGCCACCATCTCGCCCGGCCGAACGAGCATGCGGTCGCCCGCCCGAAGCGATTCAATGGACACGCGGCGCGGTCCGCCCTCGGTGAGCAAGGTCGCCTCGGTCGGGCGCAGCTTCAAGAGACTTGATATGGCCCGCGCGGACCGATCGAGGGCATAGGTCTGAAGGGTGTTGGAAAGCGAGAACAGAAATAGCAGCGTGAGTCCTTCGTGCCATTGATTGATGATCGCCGCGCCGATTGCCGCGAGGATCATCAGCAGATTGATGTCGAGCTTGCGCGCCCGCAGCGAGGAGAATGCATCCTTGAGGCCAAACCATCCGCCCGCGATATACCCCGCGACGCTGACCGAAGCGACAGCCCTCGGCGACCAGCCGGCGGACTCGCCCCAAAGACTGATAATCAGAAACACGAGTGAAGCAGAGGTAAGGGCTGCTTCGAGAAATCGGCGGTCCAGCCGCACGGTCAGGAGACCGAGCGACGATGACTTCGGACCTTCAATGGCAGCTGCGTCACTCACTCGCCAACCTCTCGCTGGCACCGGACTTCCGCGCTCGCGTCCTTCGCGTCGCCGTCCTCCGATCCCGGCAATTCGCGCGCCGCGCACGCATGTCCACTCCGCTTTCCCAGGGCAACCGCTCCGAGGCTGAACTGATCTTGAAACTCATTTCGCCAGGCACCGGTCGTCTCGCGAGTCATCGCCGGCCAATCTATTCCTTCGACCAGGGGTGTCACGCCCCAAGCACCTGTGCGCGCAAACCGTCGTTCAGCCGGGCAGACAATATGGAAAGAGTTCCGGGCGATGCCCGGGCTTTTCATCCGCAGTCACTCGCACGGCCGTATAATAGGCCTCCACGCGATTGAGGAAACCTGCGACTTCGAGGCCCATAAACCGGTGATCGCCCACGGCAGCCCGCACGTCGCACAAATACGTTCGGCTGCTCTCCAGAAGGCGCGACACTCCGTCCATGTGTCCAAGGCGCAGCTTCAGATGACAAGCCGACACTTGTATCAGCCCCTGAAGGAATTTCCTCTGAAGGCTTCCCCTCTCCGGAAGATGCCAGAGACCCTCCCACGCCTCGTGCGCCTCCCACCAGTATGCATGGTTGTACAGGTCGCAGCCGTAGAGATATTCCTCGCTAACGCGCCAGGCGTCCGGCGCAACCGGGCAAACCGCGGGCTCTGCATGACCCGGCCCCGCATAGCTGTGTCCGAGCGGACTCGCCGTCGGGTGTGGATGCCGCCCCGGAACGAAACGATAGGGCGGGAATGGCCTCGACGAGTACCGCGGCTGGGCGAACGATTCATAAAGGGCGTCATCGTTCATCGCGGTCCCGCCTCGCCGAAGCGCGTGCGAAGTGCATGCCCCGGTTTCACTTCCGATCCGCCTTCAGGCCCTGTTTGTTCATCACTGATCGGCCGGTCCGACATTGCGTTATGATACCCGCGTGCGTCGGCCGGCTCACTTCAGCCCGCCGACCGCGTGTTTGCTTGACCGATATGTAACGCATGACGTCCAGCCAGAATACCATCGGCCTTATCGCCGGACAGGGCGATTTTCCCAAGCTCGTGCTTCGCGGTGCGCAGGCCGCGGGCCTGCGCGTCGTGGTTGTCGGACTTCGAGGTAACTGCCCCGACGAAGTTCGCGAGGAAGCGGACGTGTTCTATTCCGCGGGCGTAGCCAGGCTGGGCCGTTGGATTCGCGTGCTTCGCCGGGAGGGCGTCAGCCGTGCAATCCTGGCCGGCCGCGTCCGAAAAAGCCAAATGCTGGAGATGCCGAAATGGCGACAGATGTTGGCGTATCTGCCCGATTGGACTAGCATCCGGGTCTGGTTTTTCAGGTCCGGTGACCGCCGGAACGACACGCTTCTGAGGGCGGTCGCCGACGAAATGCAGGCAAAGGGCGTCGAATTGATAGACTCCACCGCATACTGCGCGGACGCGATGGCCTCGGAGGGTCGGCTCGGCCGGATAAGCCTAACCACCTCCCAAGCCGCCGACGTCGAACTGGGCTGGCGCATTGCCAAGGAAATGGGCCGTCTGGACATCGGACAGTCGGTCGCCGTGAAGGACAAAGACATCATCGCGGTGGAGGCGATCGAGGGCACCGACGCCATGATTTCCCGGGCCGGATCGCTGTGCAGGACCGGCGGCTGGGTCCTGGTAAAGGTCGCCAAACCGAACCAGGACATGCGTTTCGACGTCCCTACGGTTGGACCGGATACCGTGCGCAAGATTGTCGATGCCCGCGGAAGTGCGATCGTTATCGAAGCGGGCAAGACGCTGATGCTCCAGAAGGAAGAATTGCTCGAACTCGCCGATCGCCACGGAATCGCCGTAATTGGTCGCTGCGACGCGACACCGGGAGGGGTTAAGAGTTGACGGATTTTCTCGTTACCGGCGGCGCCGGGTTCATTGGCTCGCACATCGTGCAACGACTGGTGGAACAGGGCCGCCGCGTCCGCGTTTTGGACAATTTCGCAACCGGCAGGCGGGAGAATCTGACCGAGGTTGCCGGCAGGATTGAGCTCATCGAAGGCGACATGGCCGATCCGCAGATCGCGCAGCGCGCCTGCCAGGGTGTCGACGTCGTCCTTCATCAGGCAGCCATCCCGTCTGTGCCAAAGTCCGTAGCCGATCCTGCAACGAGCCATCGCGCAAACGTGGAGGGCACTTTTCAACTCCTCGTGGCCGCGCGCGAGGCGGGCGTGCGCCGCTTCGTCTATGCCGGAAGCAGCTCGGCCTATGGAGAGTCCAAAACGTTGCCCAAGGTGGAGACCATGGCAACGGACCCGCTCAGCCCCTACGCCGTCCAGAAACTCACGGGCGAATACTACTGCCGGGCGTTCGCGCGCTGCTATGGAATGCAGACGCTAACCATGCGCTATTTCAACGTGTTCGGCCCGCGGCAGGACCCGAAAAGCCAGTATGCCGCGGCAATTCCCGCCTTCGTGACAAGCATCCTGCGCAGCCAGCCCCCTACCGTGTACGGCGACGGCGAACAGACGCGCGACTTTACCTACATAGAAAACGTGGTTGAGGCCAACCTTCTGGCCGCCACCGCGCCCCGGACCGCCGGAGAAGTGATCAACGTCGCATGCGGCGGACATGTGACGGTTAACGAGATTATCCGCGACATCAACAAGCTGCTTGGCAAGGACATTCAGCCCAGCTACGTACCGGCCCGCAACGGCGATATTCGTCATTCCTGGGCCGACATCAGCCTCGCCGAGAAAGTGATCGGCTACAGGCCCAAGGTCACCTTTGCCGAAGGCCTCCAGCGCGCGATCAACTGGTACGCCCGGAATCTCTCCGTTTGACGCAGACGAAGTCCGCATATAGAAAATCGTCCCGAGCCTGCGGCCGTGCCCTCAGTGGCCGCCGCGGTTGGGCGCGACAGACTCTTTTTCGACCAAGACACGGGCAGTCGCCGTGAAGTCCTTCCACGGATGGAAGGAGTATTTTCCCCCGCGGCTCGCCCGGTTTCAGGGAATATTGAGATGTATCATCTCCGCACGTATACCGTCGTTCCTGCCCTGCCCGCCCCGCTGGCGCGCCTGCGGGACCTGGCATACAACTACTGGTGGTCCTGGAACGGTGATGCCCGGGAGCTGTTCCGTCGGCTCGACCCTGACCTCTGGGAAGACGTCGTTCACAACCCCGTGAAGTTTTTCGCGCACATCGCCCAGCGCCGGCTGGATCAGGCCGCGGGCGACAAGGCCTTCCTGTCTCACATGCAGCGCGTGCTGGCCGCCTTCGACAACTACATGACGCGCGAAGGATGGTTCACGAAGAACTTTCCGGATGCCAGGGACGGACGCATCGCCTATTTCTCGATGGAGTTCGGGCTGCACGAATCGCTCACGATTTACTCGGGCGGCCTCGGCATTCTGGCGGGCGATCATCTGAAGAGTGCCAGCGATCTGGGAATTCCGCTGGTGGGCGTCGGGCTGCTTTACAGGCAGGGCTACTTTCAACAGCGGCTCACCACGGACGGCTGGCAACTCGAGGAGTATCCCGCGCTCGATTTCTTCCAGACGCCGCTCAGCCAGGTGCTGGGTGAAAACGGCGCCCCCGTCACGATTGTGCTGCCCGTCGGCGAGCGAGAGGTCAGGGTTCAGATCTGGCGATGCCAGGTCGGCCGGGTTCCGCTCTTTCTCCTCGACGCGGATATCCCGCAAAACGACCCGCGCGATCGGGAGATCACATATCGCCTTTACGGCGGCGATGACGAGATGCGCATTCGCCAGGAGGTCATCCTCGGCATCGGCGGTGTCCGGGCGCTGGCGGCGATCGGCCAGACGCCGGACGTTTGCCACATGAATGAGGGACATGCCGCATTCCTCGCTGTGGAGCAGATTCACCAGCGCAGGAAAGACGGCAATCTCGATTTCGGCGAGGCGCGCGAGGCCGTCACGTCCTCGCTGGTCTTCACGACTCATACGCCGGTGCCCGCGGGAATCGACCGGTTTGAAGAAGACCTTCTAAAGAAGTACCTCTCGCCCTATCTGCCCAGCATCGGGCTCACGCTCAAGGAGTTCTCGGCGCTGGGCAAGGTGGACGCCTCCGACCCGAAGGAGGAGTTCTGCATGGCCGTTCTCGCCCTTCGACTGGCGGGCGGTTCCAACGGCGTCAGCGCGCTGCATGGCCACGTCTCGCGGGAGATGTGGTACCCGGTATGGCCGGGCGCTCCCCGCGAGGAAGTGCCCATCACGTCGATAACGAACGGCATACATACGAACACGTGGATTTCTGCGGAAATGGCCGAACTGCTGGACCGATACCTCGGTCCGACGTGGATGGAGAATCCGGTCGACCATGACGTCTGGCGGCGCGTCGATGAGATTCCCGATCTTGAGCTCTGGCGCGTACACGACCGTCGGCGCATCGCCCTGGTCGCGTTCGCCCGAAAGCGCATGAAGGAGCAGTTCCGGCGGCGCGGCGCTCCACCCGCCGAGGTGAAATCCGCTGATGAACTCCTCGATCCCGACGCCCTGACGATCGGCTTTGCCCGGCGCTTTGCGCCCTACAAGCGCGGGGCCCTTCTTTTCAGCAACCTGGATCGCCTGTTGCGCATTCTCAAGAATCCGGAACGCCCGGTCCAGTTTGTCTTTGCCGGCAAGGCCCATCCGCGCGACGAGGTGGGCAAGGCCGTCATCAAGGAGATTTTCAACAAGCTTCAGTCCGAGGAGCTGCGCCGAAAAATCGTCTTCATTGAGAATTACGACATCACCGTCGCACGCATGCTCGTGCAAGGGGCGGATGTGTGGCTCAACAACCCGATCAAACCCCGCGAAGCGTCCGGCACAAGCGGCATGAAGGTCGTTCCCAACGGCGGGCTGAATCTTTCGGTTCTTGACGGTTGGTGGCCGGAGGCCTACGACGGCGAAAACGGCTGGGCCATCGACGAAGGGCGAATCTACGACGATCCCGCCTATCGCGATCACATCGAAAGCGAAGCAATCTACGATCTCCTCGAAAAGGAGATTATCCCCTTGTTCTACGATCGGGCGGCTGACGGCGTTCCGCGAGGATGGACCGAGCGCATGAAGGCCTCCATGCGCACCATAAGCCCCATGTTCAACACCAACCGGATGCTCGAGGAATATGCCGGGCGGCTCTACGTGACGGCGATCCACCGTTGGCGCCACCTATCCGCGAACCAGTACGCCGGCGCGAAGTCACTCTCGCAGTGGAAGCGAAAACTTGCCGCCGATTGGGCGGGCGTCCGCGTTGAAAACATCGAGGCTGACGATGGCAGGGAGCTGCCAGTGGGATCCGAAGTCGGCGTCCGGGCGCAAGTGCATCTGGGCGGCGTCCGTCCCGAGGATGTCGCTGTAGAGCTGTACCACGGCCGCATCGACCCCAACGGAATGCTGGTCGAAGGCAGTTGCGAGGAAATGAAGTGCGGGGACCATCTGGACAACGGATACTTCCGCTACGAAGGCAGAATCCCCTGCCGCCGCAGCGGGCAACACGGATACGCCATACGCGTCGTCCCCAGGCATCCGGACCTCGTCCACCGGTACGACACGGGGCTGATTTGCTGGAGTTAGATCGCGTTCCGGCCCCCGTTTTCGGGCCTCTCGGCGTAACCTTACCGGCCTCTGGGGTTTACGAAACGAAGCGGCCGCCTCGCTTGACACGTTTCGCACTTCCATGTACGGTTGATCGTCCGCGATTCGGTCCTTCGGCCCGGATCGCTTGCCTCTTAATTGGGGCTGTAGCTCAATTGGTCAGAGCGCCGGCCTGTCACGCCGGAGGTTGCGGGTTCGAGCCCCGTCAGCCTCGTTCGATCATGGGGCCTTTTCGTTGGCTGACGACGAAAAGGCCCTTGTTTTTTTCACGTTGCAGCGGGACAGAGGGTGGACCGTCGGGGCCGCCGAGCCATGCATCGGCATGGCGTGACGAACCCTAAGCGACCCCCTGTCCGGACCCGCCCTTGCGATGCTGTGCGGGAATCGGCATACCGCGCTGCCGAAGCGGCCCGGCCTATGTAGAATGCCCCTGCCGGGAGGACAACGCAGCGGATGCCCGATCGCATTCTCTCAATTCGTAATCTGCGCAAGACCTTTAGAGGCCGCGACGGCCGGCTGCAGACCGTGCTCGATGACGTTTCATTCGACGTCCATCGGGGAGAAACGCTGATCATCATGGGCGGCAGCGGGTGCGGAAAAAGCACGCTGCTCAACTGCCTGATCGGCGAGTACGTGGTCGACTCGGGACACATCGCGTTTCACACGAAGGACATGAAGGAGCCGGTTGACATCGTCGGGGTCGACGAAAAGCGAATGAACGAGATTCGCAAGAAGTTCGGCATCCTCTTCCAGAGTGGCGCGTTGTTCAACTCGATGACTCTCGCCGACAACGTGGCCCTGCCGCTTCAGGAGCACAGCATCGTCGATCCATCGATTATTGACATCGTCGTGACGCTGAAACTTCAGCAGGTCCACATGCTTCCACATCGCGACAAGCTCCCATCGCAGCTTTCCGGCGGGCAGAAAAAGCGGGCCGGCCTCGCACGCGCCACCGCCCTGGACCCGGAAATACTCTTTTACGACGAGCCGTCGGCGGGCCTCGATCCCGTGACAAGCGCTTCCATCGACGAGCTAATCATGGACCTTTCGAAGAAGCTGAGCGTAACGAGTATCGTCGTCACGCATGAGATGGACTCCGCGTTCCGAATCGCCGACCGCATGGTCATGCTCGACAAGGGACGGGTTCTTCGTATCGGTACGCGCGAGGAGTTCGACGAGTTGAGAAAAACACCGACGGATCACCTGACTACCAGGGAGGACAAGCTGATCTGCCAGTTCCTGAACGGGAACACGTCGGGCCCCTTGACGGACGCCGAGGGCCTGAGCGAATATGAAAAGCTTCTGGTAGCCGGAGAGGAGTAGCCTCGCGATGAATGCCCGGCGCAATGCCCTGAAGGTCGGAGTCGTCACGGTCATCGTCGCGGCTGCGTTCTTTACAATCCTGCTTTGGATCAGCCAGTCCAGCGGCGGCGCTACCCAGACCATTTCGGTTCGATTCAGGTCGTCGCCCGCCATGCCGACTCTGTCGCCCGGTTCCGGCGTAATGGTCGGCGGGCAACGGGTCGGCCGCATTACGCACGCCAAGCTCGACCGATACGAAGTATTGGATGAGAAAAGCGGTAAGCCGGTAGAGCGATACTTCGTATGGGTGGAAGCGGAGATTCGCGAAGACCTCAAGTTGCGCACGGATTGCCAAGCCATTGCAGAGGGCCCCCCTCTCGGCGGCGATGGCATTCTCAAGCTTGACCTGGGCGTGGCCGCCAGGGAGTTTGAAGGCGAATACATCGTTGGCTCCGATCCCGCGGGTTTTGCCGCTATCCTCTCCACGCTTCAAGGTGAGTTCGATGGCAGCAATTCCGAAAGCCTGCTCGGCCAGATCAAGGCCCAACTCAACCCCGAAGAGAACAACTCTCTGCTCGCCAAGCTGCTCAAGAGCGCCGACGACGTCAACGCCATGACCGCCGCGCTCGGAAAAGAGCTGTCCGCCCAGGACAAGGCCACCCTGCTCGCCAAGATTCATGGAATCATCGACAACATGAACGGCATGACCGGCTCGCTCAGGGCCGAGATGGAAGCCGGAAACCGCGACGCGCTGATCGGCAAGGTCCACATCGCGATGGACTCCGTGACCAGCGGCCTTTCGACGGTCACGCGCATCCTGACTTCCAACGAAGCCAGCATCAATCAATCCCTCAAGAACATCGAGACCACGACGGGCAACATCGCCGTTGAAACCGATGCCTCGCGGCCGGGCAGCCTGCTGGCCCAGTTCAAGAAAGCCGGCGAAGAACTGACCAGAGCGCTGGAGGACATTCACACCGTAACGAGCACCACGCGCGAAGTCGTCATTCTCAACCGCGAAAACATCGACAAGATGCTCATGAATTTCAAGGAGTCTTCGGACCACCTGAAAAACGGGCTCAAGTACGTCCTGCGACACCCCTGGCGAATCTTCAACGAGCCGGCGCTAAAGGACATTAAACAACAGGCCATTTTCGACGCCGCCCGGAGCTTCGCGGAGGCCGCGACTCGGGTTGATGACGCCGCTTCGCAACTTCGCGCCCTGGCCGAACTGCACGGCGGCAAGATACCCTCCAACAGCCCCGAATTGGCCAGGATCGAGGCGGACCTGGCCCAAACGCGGGAAAAGTACAAAAAGGCCGAGGATCAGCTGTGGGAGCGGCTGAAGGTCGATTAGTCGGATTACGCAGGCATACCTCGAACGGGCTTCGCCATTAATCCAAATCACCCGATTGAGACGTGGAGGGCAGCGCCTCCGTGTGGCCGGCCGGCGCGCTGGACGTGGGCTTGGCGGCAGCGGTTCGCGACGCATGGTCTCGCCCTTCCTCCGCGAAGGGTCGCCCGAACTCCTGCACCCAGAACGGCCCGCTGCCGACCCCCACTTTGACCGCCAGGCCGATTTCGGTGAACGCGGGATCCAGAATGTTCATCCGATGGCCGGGTGAATTCATCCAGTCACGGAGCACTTCGCTTACGCTCTGTTGCCCAACAGCGAGGTTTTCCCCGATCTTCATGAACGGGTATCCAAAACTCGTGGCCCGTGAATCCACCGTAGAAGCGTCGTAGGGATCGACATGGGAGAAGAAACCGCCTTCGGCCAGGCGGCACGCATAAAAATCCGCGATCTGCATCAGCGTGGACTCGGTCCGCAGCGGCGGCAGATCGTGCCTGGCCCGTTCGGCATTTACTGCCTCAAGCATTTCACGAATTCTCTCTTCTGCCGACGGCGCGTCGGTGCAGGCATCCAGCCTCAAAAGGCGCGCCGCGGCAGCGCCGGGGGCCGCAAGATCCGCCTTCGACAGCCCCCCTGTCGGGTCATCCTGGCAGGCGCCGAGGAACAGCCCCGCCAGCAGGGTCGGAACGGCCAACCGCCGCCATCGGGCGTCAGCCCCCGGAGTAACGATCGGACCTGGATGCGGTCGAAACGGTGAAGACATCCCGTATAAAACCCCTCGAATCAGTTTATTACTTCTATCGGCCCCGAACAATGCATGTTCACGCGAGATCTTTAGGGATCGATAAGCAATGCGGCGGCAAGGACCTATCGTCGCTAAGATTCCATCGCTCCTGCGAGGTGGCACGCCCGCACAAGGATTCTGGTATGCATGCCGCAGCCTTATCCGCCGAGCCCGACCGCTTTCTGGAACGCAGACACCGCATGGTTGATGAGCAGATCTCCGCTCGTGGAATACGAAATCCCGCCGTCCTTTCCGCAATGCGGTCAATCCCGCGCGAACTTTTTGTTCCGCGCGAGGGGGCCGATTCTGCCTATGAGGACCGCGCCCTGCCCATTGGTCTTGGCCAGACGATCTCCCAGCCCTACATCGTCGCCTTCATGACGGATGCGCTGGTGCCGGCGCCGGGCCATCGGGTCCTTGAGATCGGCACGGGATCCGGCTATCAGACGGCCGTCCTCGCCATGCTTTGCGGGTCAGTCATTACGATCGAGCGCATTGAGGAACTGTCCCATGGCGCGCGTCAACGGACTCGAATGCTCGGGCTATCGAACATCGAGTTCTTCGTCGGCGACGGCTCCTGCGGCTGGCCGGAACGAGCTCCCTACGACCGAATTATCGTGACTGCCGCCGCACCCGGCATTATTCCCAGCCTTGCCCAACAGCTTGCGCCCGGGGGAAGGATTATCATGCCGATCGGAGGCGAGAATACCCAGCAGGTCACGCTGATTGAGGTATATCACGCGCGCATCGTCGAACGGCCGCTGCTTCCCGTGCGGTTTGTAAAGCTGATCGGCAAAGAGGGATTCAGTGAATAGGCGCCGCCGCGTGCCGATTCGGCGGACGCAAAGCGCCTGTCCCGAATGGCACCGCGCAGCGGACGCTACTTGACCGGCTTCGCCGATAACAGCACGGGCCCGATCCGCTCCATTGCCCAGTCAATATCATTCTTGTCGATGACCAGTGGCGGAGCGAAGCGAATGACGTCCTCGTGGGCATCCTTGCAGAGGATCCCCTCTTCCATGAACTTTTCGCAGAACCACCGTGCTTTCGGGTAATTCGAATGGATCTGCACGCCTATGAGCAGGCCCCGGCCGCGCACTTCCTTGACGGCCGGTGCGCTTACTGCCTTGAGCTTTGAGCGGAAATGCTCGCCGAGTTCCCTTGCTCGATGCTCCAGACCTTCTTCGCGAATGATCTCCATCGCCGATCGCGCCACGGCGCACGCCAGCGGGTTGCCGCCGAACGTTGAACCATGATCACCGGGCTTGAATACGTCCATAATTGCGCGGGATGAGACAACGGCCGAGATCGGCAGGATTCCGCCGCCGAGGGCCTTGCCGAGGCACATCGCATCCGGTCGCGCCTCCGGCCCGTCGTGCTGCCAGGCGAACCGATAGCCCGTACGGCAAAGGCCCGTCTGAATCTCATCCGCAATAAACAGAATATTGTGCTTGGTGCAGATCTTTCGGATTTCGCGAAGGTAGCCATCCGGCGGCACGAGGATTCCGCTCTCCGCCTGGATGGGCTCGACGAAAAACGCCACGGTGTTTTTGGTGATGGCCTTTTCGAGGGCCGCCGGATCGCCGAACTTTACCAGCGGAAAGCCCGGCGTATAGGGTCCAAACCCGTCACGGTACTGAGCATCAGTGCTGAAGCTGATGATGGTCGTCGTTCGACCATGGAAGTTGCCCTCGGCGCAGATGATCTCCGCCTTGTCCTTTTCCACGCCCTTGACGTAATAGCCCCACTTGCGGGCCATCTTGATCGCCGTCTCGCACGCCTCGGCGCCGCTGTTCATCGGCAGGACGGCTTCATATCCGGACAGTTCGCACAACTCCTTGCAGAACGGCCCAAGCTGATCGTTGTGAAAGGCCCGGCTGGTCAGCGTCACCTTGTTGAGTTGCTTGGTCGCGGCGGCGATGAGCTTTTCGTGGGAATAGCCGAAATTCAGCGCGCTGTACGCGGACAACATGTCGAGATAGCGATTGCCGTCGACGTCCGTGACCCAGCATCCCTCGCCGGACTCGACGATCACCGGCAGCGGGTGATAGTTGTGCGCGCCGTACTTGTCGGCGGTCTTGAGATGCTGTTGCGTCTTCGATTCCGGAGGAGTACTCGTCGCGCTGGTCGCCATAGGGGTCTCGTCGCCTTGGAGTAAGCAATACACCTGTTTTCGGCCGGCATCGGCCAGCCTCTCAAGCGGCAGAATCATAATCAGGCCCTCCGGCGGCGGCAATATTGGTGTGTAACCCACGATTGCGGGGCATTCGGTACAGGCTTCGCAGGCCGGCCGCATCTTGCCCGGAAGACCCGCGAAGTTAGAATACTCGCACCTGACCCGATCAGGCCGCTGTCCTCGTAGCTCAATTGGATAGAGCGTCGGCCTCCGAAGCCGAAGGTTGCAGGTTCGAGCCCTGCCGGGGACGAATTCCCGCCGATAGTGGTTTTCGGATGGGCCGGGCTGAATTCGGCTCGCGAGCCTAGCTGGCGGGTGCCGATGCGGGTGCACTTGTGGCCGGCTGCGTGACGGCCGGTTGCGCAGCGGGCTCTTTCTCCGGAAGCCCCTTTTCGATCAGATCGCCGATCGCATCGCAGAAGATATCAAGCTCCTGGGTCGTCGAATAGACGTTCGGGGTGACGCGAATCCCCTGGAAATCCTCGTGCACAATGGGCGTCACGATGATCTTGTGCTGTCGCCACAGCCGCTGCGCCAGGTCGTTTGGGGCAATGCCTTCGATGCCGAAAGTCGCGATGGCACAGGAATGCGCCGGGTCGAGATTGGTGTGAAACCGGACCCGTTCATATTTGGACAGCCGCTGCGCCCAGTAGTCGCGGAGCCATCGGAGGCGGGCCTCCTTCCGCGCGGGACCAATACCCTGGTAAAAAGTCAGCGCCTCGCCGATCGCGAGGCGCGGCGCGGTCGGATGGGTTCCGATCTCCTCGAATTTGCGGATGTTGTCATCCTTCTCGATCGGCGCAGCCTGCAGGGGCCAAAGGCTCTTGATCAATTCCTTTCGTACGTAGAGAAAACCCGTCCCAATCGGCGCGGTCAGCCATTTGTGAAGGCTTACCCCGTACATGTCGCAGTCGATGTCCGCGCACTGATAGGTAATCTGCGCGAATGCGTGGGCCCCGTCGACGATCGTCCGGATTCCCCGTTCCCGAGCCATCCGGCAGATTTCCGCCACCGGCAGTATCTGCCCCGTAATGTTTACGACATGACAGACAAGTATGGCCTTTGTCTTTTCCGATATTCCTTCTTCAAAGAGCTTGATCACCTGGTCGGCGGACTGTATCGGAACGGGCAGTCTGAGTTGCTTGAGCACGATGCCTTCCCGCCGTTCGCGCTGCCGCAGCGTGTTCAGCATCCGCGGATAGTCCTGCGTGGTGGTCAGCACCTCGTCGCCGGCCTTTAGATCGAGCCCGTTGAGGACAATCTGGAGCGACTCGCTCGCGTTCCGCGTGATCGCCAGCTCTTCCGGATCGCACCCGAACTGGCGGGCAAGCCGGACGCGGATTAGCTCGACCTGTGGATCCTGGTCTTCCCAAAGATGGCGCGACGGAGCGTGGTTGGCCCAGTCGAGCTGCCGTTTCATGGCTTCATGAACGACGCGCGGCGACGGGCAAACACCGCCATTGTTCAGATTGATGATCGAGCGATCGATGTCGAACGCCTGCTGGATGTGAAACCAGAAGTTCTCATTACCGGCGGCAACCGACGGAGGCTGGCTCGACGGCGCGGCTTCCTGCGCGCGCGCCAGGTGCACCGCCCAGTCGTCCTTCAACCAGGCAAATGCAAGCAATCCGGAACCTGTAAAGGTGCGGAGAAACGCTCGACGACTGGGTTCCATTCAAGGAGACTCCTGGCAATTCGGACATTGTATCGCCCGCTCGGAGAAGGAAAACATGCCCGTCGGCCGGTTTGGCCTTGGTCCGAAAAGAAGGATAAGATGCCCCGGATCGGGCCCTGAGTCGGAATTCATCGTTCTTCCTTGAAGGAGTCTGCATGCCCATGCCGTTTCTGCAATCACCTTCGCCCGGCCTTCTGACCGCAACAATCCTCGTGCTTGTCAGTGGCCCGGCCTTCGCGTCCGGCGGGACCGGCATCGCCGAGCAGTACCTGGATCCAGCCCGCAGGATCATGGATCACTCCCTCTCTTCCGTGGACGGCTGGCACAAATTGGAGGAACTCTGCGACGGGATCGGTCACCGATTGAGCGGATCGCCGCGCCTCGAAAAGGCCTTGAACTGGGCCATTGCAAAAATGAAGGAGGACGGCCAGGAAAACGTCCGCGGAGAGCCGGTCAAGGTGCCAAAGTGGGTGCGTGGTCGAGAATCCTTGACGATGCATTCGCCCCAGGAATACGACATCGCCATGCTCGGCCTCGGAATGTCCGTCGGGACGCCGCCCGAGGGGATTACGGCAGAAGTGCTCGTTGTGGCGGACGAAAAGGAGTTGGAGGCGGCCGGGACCGCCCCCAAGGGAAAGTTCGTGCTTTTCAACAATCCGATGCCCGCGTATGACGAGGCGAAGGGCTCGGGATATGGGAGCGCCGTACGTTTCCGCCATAAGGGTGCGCAACTCGCGGCGGCCCGGGGCGCGGTCGCCTGTCTCGTTCGCAGCGTCACCGCCAAGAGCCTGCGCACTCCTCACACAGGTGCGATGAGTTATGGCGACGCAGGTGTTCGCATTCCGGCAGCGGCCGTGTCCATCGAGGACGCGGAAATGATCTCGCGGCTCTGCCGCCGGGGAGAACGGGTGCGCCTGACGCTCAAGATGGAAGCGCGCGACGAGGGAATGGTGGACTCCGCCAACGTCATCGGCGAACTTCGCGGCCGCGAAAAG
Organism: Planctomycetota bacterium; assembly: GCA_003576905.1. Taxonomy (GTDB): domain Bacteria; phylum Planctomycetota; class Phycisphaerae; order UBA1845; family UTPLA1; genus UTPLA1. The sequence continues at coordinate 16,715 of QEVG01000035.1, forward strand.
CCCGAGGAAGTCGTCGTCATCGGCGGACACATTGACGCCTGGGACGTCGGCCACGGGGCCCACGACGACGGCGCCGGGTGCGTCATGGCCATGGAGGCGATCAACGTCCTGCGAAAGCTCAAGCTCATTCCGCGCCGGACGATTCGCGTCGTCCTCTGGACCAACGAGGAGAACGGCCTCGGGGGAGGCCGGGAATACGCCCGGGCTCACGCCGCAGAGCTCGACAATCATATCGCGGCTATCGAATCCGATTCCGGGTGCTTCGCGCCGAAGGGATTCAGCGTTGAGTGCGCTGACCCCGCCCGCGAGGAGCTGGCCTCGCGGCAGCTCGCGGAGATTGTGCGACTGCTTGAGCCGATCGGGGCCACGAAGGTGTCACGCGGAGGCTCCGGGGCGGATATCAGCCCGATGAAGCCCGCCGGTGTGCTCCTGATGGGCTTTTCCGTCGATGGCTCCCGGTACTTCGACTATCACCATTCCCACGCCGACACGCTCGACAAGGTTGACCCGAAACACCTTCAGCAATGCGTCGCCGCGATGGCAGTCACGGCCTATGTCCTCGCCGACATGCCGGACCGCTTAGGCGGGCCTCCGACCCGGTCGCCCGAGAACGCCGCCGCGGATTCTCATCCGGATCATTGACATTATGGGCGATTCCGGGCGCTTCGGGCCGCTGATCCTTTGTGAACGCTTGCCCGATGGGATAAGATCAGGCGGTCGGAACAGTCGGGTACACATGGGGCGACCATGGCCATTGCACCGGGCACTGAAGCAATCTGTTTCACCCTGAACGGCGCCGAAGTCGCCATTGAGCAAGCCGCGGACTTGTCGCTGCTCGATCTTCTTCGCGATCGGTGTGGAATCACTTCGCCCAAGGACGGATGCCAGCCCCTTGGCCAATGCGGCTGTTGCACGATCCTGATTGATGGGAAGCCACGTCTATCCTGCACCCTGAAGGCCACCATGGCCGCGGGTAAAGAGATCACCACCCTCGAGGGCCTCCCCGAAGAAACACGAAAACGTATCGCCGATTGCTTTGTCCAGGCGGGCGGCGTGCAGTGCGGATTCTGCATTCCCGGCATTGCCATGCGAAGCCACGCCCTTCTGGAAAAAAATCCCTGGCCGACGCGCGAAGAGATCGCCAATGATCTGCGGGCCCACCTCTGCCGATGCACGGGGTACACCAAGATTGTCGATGCCGTCGAATTGCTTGCCGCGGCTCGGAAGGACGGCGGGTCGCAGCCAGCTGCCGCGAATGGGAGGTCTCTCGCTCCGGCGGGCCCGATCGGAACCAGCCTGCCCCGCTACCACGGCGCGGCCTGCGTCCTGGGGACCCATCTTTACATCGATGACATCGCGATTCCCGGCATGATCTTCGGAGCGATGCGCTACAGCGACCACCCGCGCGCCCGAGTCCGCCGAATCGATACTTCCCGTGCCGAGGCCCTTGAGGGCGTGGTCCGTGTTGTGACGGCAAAGGATGTGCCCGGCGCGCGATATGTCGGGCTGATTATCAACGACTGGCCGATCTTCGTCGCCGAGGGAGAGGAAACGCGCTGCGTCGGCGATATTCTGGCCGCCGTGGCAGCGGTCGATGAAAAAACCGCCCGAGTCGCCGCGGAACTCATCGAAGTCGACTACGAGGTCCTTTCGCCGGTTTGCACGCCGGAAGACGGCCTTAAGGCCGATGCCCCGAAGATTCACCCGGGGGGAAATCTGCTTTCAAGGTCTTCGCTCGTCCGTGGTGACGTGGATGCGGCATTTGCCGCCAGCGCGCACGTCGTCGAGGGAACGTGGCAAACGCAGCGTGTCGAGCACATGTACCTCGAACCCGAGGCCTCCATCGCCATTCCGGTCGCCCTGAACGCGGATGGCCATGCGCCCCGTGAGTCATGGCGGGAGACCATTCGGCGCCTGCCCGCGCGGTGCGACAGCTCCGCCCGCGGACTTCACATCCTCTCACAGGGCCAGGGCATCTACGACGATCGACGGCAGATTGCCTCCGTGCTCGGCTGGACCCTCGAGCGCATTCATGCCGAACTCGTCACCAACGGCGGCGCCTTCGGCGGCAAGGAGGACATGTCGATCCAGGCCCAGACCGCCCTCCTGGCGCACCTGACCGGCCAGCCGATCAAGACCGTTCTCACCCGCCCCGAAAGTCTGCGCCTGCACCCGAAGCGGCACCCCGTGACGTCGCACGTCAAAGTAGGTTGCGACGCCGAGGGCCGCATCACGGCGCTTCGGGCGCGGATCATCGGAGACAAGGGCGCATATGCGTCCGTCGGCGCAAAGGTACTGGAACGCGCCGCCGGGCATGCGGCCGGGCCCTATCGCATTCCCAATGTCGATATCGAGGCACTCGCCGTCTATACGAACAACCCGCCCTGCGGGGCGATGCGCGGCTTCGGGGCAAATCAGTCGGCCTTTGCCATCGAAGGCTGCCTCGACATGCTCGCAGAACGGATCGGCGTTGATGGATGGGAAATCCGCAGCAGGAACATCCTTGAGCCGGGCGATCGGTTCTGCACCGGGCAGAAGCTCATCAAGCCTTTCGGCCTGCGAAAAACGCTGGAAGCCGTCAGAGAAATCTACCGCGGCGCAAAGTACGCCGGCATCGCATGCGGAATCAAAAACGTGGGCATTGGAAACGGCCTTCCCGAGGCGGGCCGCGCCACGCTTACCGTTGAGCCGGGCGGCCGCGTGACCATCCGCACCGGATTCACCGAGATGGGACAGGGGCTGTTCACGGTACTGGTGCAGACGGCCGTGACGGAGACGGGCCTGCCGGCCGAAATATTCGATGTCCTCGCAGATACGGCACACAGGAACGACTGCGGTCAGACGACCGGCAGCCGCGGGACGGTCCTCGGCGCGTATGGCGTCCTTGAAGCCGCACGCAAGCTCAAGGCCGACCTCGACGCCGGCCGGAGGCTATCCGACCTGTCGGGCAGAACCTATGAGGGCGAATGGGTCTGCTACAAGACGGACAAGTTCGGCGCGGACGTGCCCGACCCGAAGACGCACCTGACGTACGGCTTCGCGACGCAGGTGGTGATCCTTGACGACGCCGGCCGGCTGAAGAAAGTCGTCGCGGCGCATGACGTCGGGCGTGTCATCAATCCGACGCTCCTCGAAGGCCAGGTCGAGGGCAGCATTCACATGGGCCTTGGCTATGCCCTGACGGAGGAGTTCCCCTGCGAGGGTGGCCGGCCGCTCTATGAAGACGTCAAGAGCTGCGGTGTGCTCCGGGCGCACCACATGCCGGAAGTCGAAGTGATTCTCGTCGAGGAGCCGGACCCGGAGACGCCTTACGGAGCCCGGGGCGTGGGAGAGATCGGACTTGTGCCCACGGCCCCAGCCGTGGCTTCGGCCCTCTACGCGTTCGACAAGATCCGCCGAACCACTCTGCCGATGAAGAATTCACCCGCGGCCCGGGCGATCCTCGGAAACAAGACTGCCAGACAACCATGAACCCTTTCGTCAGTCTTTTCCGCTCCCTCTCCCGGCAGGTTCAGCAGCACCGCCGTGTAGCCCTCTGCACCGTCGTCGGCGCATACGGCTCCACGCCCCAGGCGGCCGGCGCGGCGATGCTCCTGCATGAAAACATGACGACCGAAGGGACCCTCGGAGGCGGCTGCGTTGAGGCCGAAGTCCGCAAACGCGCCTTCGAGTTGCTTCAGCGTGACCGGTCCGCGCTGCTTACATTCAAGCTTGATCACGATTACGGATGGGACGATGGATTGATCTGCGGCGGCACAATGCGCGTCGCAGTCACTACGATCCGGAACCCGAACGCGCTGCCGCCGTTCGAACATGCCGCCGATCGCCTCGAACTCGGCCTGCCCGCGGAGGTCCTGCTGCGCGTGGACCACAACGGCGCGCCCGAGTCCTATCGCCTCGAGATCGAACCCCCGGCGAAACTCGTGATCGCAGGCGCGGGACATGTCGGCTGCGAAGTCGCGCGGCTCGCGATCGGGCTCGACTTCGACGTCACTGTCATCGACGACCGCGCCGACCTGTGCAGCCCCAGCCGTTTGCCTCCGCCGATACGGCCCGTCGTCGGCGACATCGTGGCGACCCTGCGCGAGCTGCCAATCGACGCCAACACCTTTGTCGTCGTCGTGACCCGCGGACACAATCACGATGAACAGGCCCTGCACGCCGTGATCGACTCTCCGGCACGCTACCTCGGCATGATCGGCAGCAGGCGCAAGGTCAAGCTCATCTTCGACGATCTGGCGGCCCTCGGCGTCACGCGCGAAAAGCTCGACCGCGTGCATGCCCCGATCGGGCTGCCAATCGGCGGCGTCACCGTACCCGAGATCGCGGTCAGCATTCTCGCTCAGCTCGTGCTGGTTCGCCGAAAACAGATGCCTACGCGCGTGACCGGCCCCCTGCCCGCCGACTCGACCACCGCCATGCAATGATGCAGGATTGCCGTGCCTGGGCCGGGCTCCAGCCGTACAATGCTGAAGGGTACCCGCCGGCCTGATCATTTACGCGGGCCGGTGAAAGGCTGTGCCATGAGTCGTCGTGTATTCGCACTTGTTCTCGCTGCCGGTCAGGGCCGCCGCATGGGGCGCATCAAGCAGCTCCTGCCCTATCGCGACGGCACCATTCTCGAGGCGGTTATCGACGCGGTTCTCGAGTCCACCGTCGATGGCGTATGCGTCGTGGCCAATCACGCGGTGCGTGATTTCCTCGGCGACGATCTACCCGAGCGGTTTATCGTGGCCCGGAACGACGCGGCAGAAAGCGAGATGATTGCCTCCATCCAGGTCGGCGTGAAGGCGATTCGCGATCAATTCGAGGCGCAGGATGATGACGGGATCATGATCCTCCTCGCCGATCAGCCTCAGATCACCGGAGGGATCATCACCACCTGCGCCGAAGCCTGGAAGCTGCCGCGCAAGACGCCGCCGCCCATCCTGATTGCGACCTATCGCGGCCGGCGCGGCCATCCGGCCATCTTCTCCGCCGCCTTGATGTGGGAGGTCGAAACCTGGACAACGGATCGCCGGCTCAATGAACTTGCCCGGCGCTCACCGGAAAGCGTTCGAGAGCTGCCGATCACGACTTCGCCGATGCCGATCGACGTAAATACACCGGAAGACTACGAACGCCTCACGGGAAAGTAATTGACTGGGTGCTGATCCTGTTTTGCCGCGGCCGCAGCGGATTTAAGCCCGATAAGGGAAGACGCCCTGAACCACCGGCCGTCCATATCATCCCACGCAGGGCGAATCATCGCCGAGGAGATATCCCAATACCCGCCCTGTCTTGCCAAGGATGTGAGGCGATACGCGATGTCCAGCGAGCGCATTTGTACATTTTCGCCCCGCGCGTTGTCAATCCAGCGGCCTATAGAAAATCACGGCGTCATGAAACGTCTGCCCATCCGGGTTTACGGCGAAGTTCGGAATGACGCCGACATACGTCCACCCCATGCGCCGGTACAGCCGCTCCGCGGCGCCGCCCCGTTTGGCATCGAGCGTCAGCAGACGATATCCCGTAGCGCGCGCCTCCTCCTCGATGTCGTGCATGAGTCGCGCGCCAAGCCCTGCGCCGCGCCGCCGGTGGTCGACGAGCAGTTTCACGACCTCTGCCCGGTGAGGCTGGTTCGGCGCCCATGCCGGGTGCATTTGAACGGTCCCAACGATCTCCCCGCCCTCGCGGGCCACCAGGAATACTGCTTTCGGATGCGATTCCGCCAGGGTCTTTCGCCACCATTGCTCCGCCTGTTCCAGTGTCAGGGGGCGCACAAAACTCACCGCGTCTCCTGATTCCACCGTTTCAACGAGTATGCGCGCTAGAGCGCGAAGATCGCGCGCACGCGCCGGATGGGCCAATCGTTCGATCAATATCCCCGGCATCGCCGCGTCGTTCGACATGCTGATAGACGGCTGCTCCCGTTGCCGTTCATTTCATTTCGCGGCGCATTTTCTCGTAATCAACCGGCCGCTTCTCGACAAATGCTTGCATCCCCTCGGCGACCTCAGGCGACAAGTTGTTGATCGACAGCCAGTCCCGTGCGTGGCCGATGGTCAAGTGCCACGACAAATCGCGCCAGAAATTGAGCTGCTGTTTGGCGTATCGGATGCAGCCCGGCAGCTTGTTCGCGAGCTTCGTCACCATTCTATCAACGGCGGCGTCGAGCTGCGCGCGTGGCACAACCTCATTGACCAATCCCCACTCGAGCGCTTTTTTTGCGGGAATCTCTTCGCAGAGGAAAAGAATCTCCCGGGCCCGGCGGTCACCGACAATCAGCGGCAGAAACTGCGTTGCACCCGCGGCGGCCACACTGCCCCGCGCCGCGCCGACCTGACGGATGATGATGTCGTCCGCGGCAATGGCCAGGTCGCACGACATGTTGAACTCATTGCCTCCGCCCACGACCATTCCGTTGAGTCGTGCGATGGTCGGCTTGCCAATGTTTCGGAGCCGCTCATGCGCCTCGCAGAAAAGGCCCATCCATTTCCAGTATTTCCCGGGCCGTCCGACGAATTCCTCCGCCTGCTCCTTGACGTCCGCACCCGTGCAGAATGCACGATCGCCCGCGCCGGTGAGCACGAGCACGGCGATGTCGTCATCCCACGATGCATCCTGAAACGCGGCGTTCAGTTCGACCAGCGTGTCCCCGCAAACCGCGTTGAGCACGTCCGGCCGGTTGAACGTGACCGTCGCGCGGCCATTCTTTTTTTCGTATTTGATGTACTTGAAGCCGAAAGACTCGGCGGGTTTCGGGTCCGTCACCGACATGGATAGATCTCCGGAAACAGGCGCGGTTACAACTCGAATGCATACAGCAGACTCGTCGCAATCACATCCGCGGAGATGAGCGCAACGATGCATTTGACGACGGTGTTTGTCGTGGCCCGCCCAACGCCGGCCGCCCCCCCGGTGACGTTCAGGCCTTCATAGCAGGCGATCAGAGCGATCAGCATCCCGAACAAGGGCGCCTTCGCCACGCCGGACAAGAGGTCCTTGTGCGTGATGGCCATGCGCGTGGTATTGATGTACGTATCGCTTCCGATGTCGAGGATCAATGTGCCGGTCAGGTAGCCGCCGAACACGCCTACCACGTCTGCAATGATCGTCAGCACCGCAAGCATGAAAACAGTCGCGAGAAACCTGGGGACCACGAGGAATCGAACCGGATCCAATGCGCTGGCCCTCAGCGCCTTTATCTCCTCGCCTTCGACCATCGTGCCCAGCTCGGCGGCGATCGCGGCCCCGGCAAAGCCTGACAGGACGATCCCCGACAGAAGCGGCGCGAGTTCGCGTGTCATGGCAATCGCGACGATCGTGGCGATCTGCTCGATCTGCCCGTATTTCTGCATGGTCGGGGCCATCTGCAGGGAAAGGATGATCCCGATGAAAACCTGCACGAGGGCAATAATCGGAATGCTCTGGATGCCCACCCGAACCATCTGGTAAAGCAGATGGTCCATGCCGAACTTGACCTGCCGGAGAATCAGGGCACGGTAGACCCATCGAACCGTGTCGGTCATCAGATACACCATGCCGCCGAAGAACTCGAAAAGGCCGAGCGCTCGCCTTCCCTGTTCAATCGTGCCGGTACCGATCGTTTCCAGAGCGGCGACGACCGGCGAACGGGATTCTTCTGGCCTAGTAGGGATGTCACTCATGCCACAAGCCGCCTGCGCTATGCCTTCAGGGCCTGCTCCTCCGTGTCGCAGATGATAAAAAACTTGTCGAGCTTGGTGATCTCGAACACGCTCTTGACCCGGCTCGACAGACCGCAGAACACCATTTTTCCCTTGTAGGCGGACACCCGTCGGAACACCTCGACAAAAGTCCCGACGCCAGAAGAGTCTATGTAAGGCACGTCCGCGAGATTCAGGATCATTCGGCGCGGCCGCTCGCCGGCGACTTCCACCAGCGCGGCGTGCAGCGCCGGGCTGTGATGCAGATCCACGTCTCCGGTCAGCGCGACGACAGTCCCCTCGGGTGTACGCCGGACTTCCTTCACCAGGTTGTTGGTTCTCTGGTTGTCAGCCATGACAGTCTTCGCCTCTTTCTCTGGGCCGGTTAGGACCCGGAAAGTGTCGTGGGCCGGTCCGTCGTACTGCCGCCCGAGCCAACGTATTTGACCATTCGCAGGAGCATGCCGCCGCCCTCCCCCTGCCGGTATTCCACTTCATCCATCACCGAGCGGATGATGTGAACACCGAGACCGCCGGGCCGAACTTCGCCGAGGTCCCGCCCGACAATGCTGTCGGGATCCACCTGCCGACCCTGATCCCGCACCGACACTTCGATACCCAGCCGTCCATCCGTCGAACGGACCGACGCAAGGACAATCCCGATAGGCTGATCTGCCGCTCCGCCGTACCCGTGCTCAATCACGTTCGCCAGCGCCTCGTCAATGGCCAGAACGAGCGCGTGCGCATCGGCATCGCCAAACCCCTCAAGGCGCGCCATTCGCTCGACGGCGCTGCGCACCACCGGCAGGCTCCGCGCGTTGCTCGTGATGTTCAACTCTATGCGGCTCGTGTCGCTCATCACGACTCCACTCGCGGGCCGACGGACGCGCGGAAGCCCGGCGTACCGTGCGCTTCCTCTTTCACGGACCGCCCGCCGGATTCATGCGCCGGGGTTCTCGGCATCCTCGCGATCCGACCCGCTCTCAGGTCGCTCGGCCGCGGAAAGATGCTCTCCACGCTTGATGTAGAGACGCCATTTCTGCACCGCGGCCGCCCGATCGCGGCTTATTCGGGCGTAATCATACCCGAAGCGCTCGCCCGTTATCCTCTCCAGCGCCAAGATTGCGTAAAAACGAACTCCGTCGTCTTCGTCTTCCAGGCGATCCACGATCAACGGAACCGCGCCGTAGTCCCGATTGTCCGCGGCCATCTTGATTCCGCGGATTCGCGCTTCCACGTCTTCCGAGGCGATGGCCGCGCGGTATTCCCTGGTCGACGTGCAGCCGTGCAGGGCTATCACAGACGTAAGGAACCATCCACGAAAGGACCGCCGCCTCATGGCGCGCCATGGTAAGCGGCGCGCGCGGCAACGGCAACGACCCGAACGCGGCGGACGATGCCAACGCCTTGTCTGGATGCTACGATTGCAGTACGACGGCCGGGTGATTTCGGGTCGGTTGGCCGAAATTTCGGAGCGAGAGGTCTTGCCTGCGGCCGGGCATCACCGATTCAGCCCGCAGGACCGATTCGACCCTACGCCGTTTTTTGATTGGGAGCCTGAGCGCATGAGCACGCAACTGGATGTCATTTTCACCGCGCCGCACCCTGACGATCTCGAAATCGGCTGTGGCGGGACGATCGCCAAGCTGGTGAAGCAGGGACATCGGGTCGGAATGGTTCATATGACCAATGGGGAGCCGACACCGCTTGGCGATCCTGAAACGCGCATGAAGGAGATGCGAGCCGCCGCGGACATTCTCGGCGTGCAGGTGTGCGAGATGGTCGGCCTGCCGAACCGCGTGCTAATGGACGGGCCCGAAGCACGATTCGCGCTCGCCAGCGTTGTTCGTAAGTACCGCCCCCGTGTCCTCGTGGGGCTTGCCGGGCGTACCGTCGCCGCTTCGCCCGATCATTACCAGGCGCAGCTCATTACCGAGGCCGTGCGGTTCTATTCCCAGCTAACGAAATGGGACGACCGATTCGCAGGCACGAAACCGCACCGGGTTGACCACTTGATCTATCGTCCCATTGCCCGATCTGCGGAAATCCCCCACTGGCACAGCCAGTTCGTGGTCGATATCACCGACACGATTGACCAGAAAATCGCCGCGGTAGCCTGCTATAAGTCGCAGTTCCCGCCGCAGCGATTTGAAGGGCTTAAGCACTGGATGCTCTCGGCCAGTGGCTACGACGGAGGCGCATGCGGCTACAACTACGGCGAACTGTACGCGCTGCCTCGTCCGCTTGGTGTCAGCGATCTGCTTTCGCTCTTTGGAAACTGGCCCGTTCCGTCACCGATCGATCCGCCGAAGGTCTGATCGGAAGCCGATCCGCATGCAACGGACCCGCACGCGCATGCAACGGGCGTACAGGCACCGCCCTTTTCCACCGCGACGCCGTTGCCGTCGAAGGGAAGGGACATCTCCGCAGGAACGCGCTCCCCGCGGATACCCAGGGTGTCTCACATCTTTTCCTTGACGTTGACGCGCCGGCCACGCTTTCGCTTCCGCGCGATCACCTTGCGCCCGCCGGCGGTTCGCATCCGTGCGCGGAAACCCTGCTTCCTCTTGCGCTTGCGGTAGCTCTTGCGATGGGGGTAATGCATGGCGTGTTAACTCCTGGGGCAGCCTCAAGCGGTGGTGATTGCCTCTCCGGGGGTTCATTAATGAGCCGCGCAGTTTAACACCCCTCGGCACGCCCTTCAATCCCCTTTAGGGTGGCAAGTGCGCTACGTGCGGATAGCCCTCGCAGGACGCCGATAAGGGGCGGTCCAGTGCAGTCCACCCGCACTAGGAGTGCAAACCGCTGAGATTCGACCAGACCACTATCGCCCATCCGGGCGGCCAACCCCGTTTTTGACCCCGAAATCGCGGTTTTTTGACTTTAAGAACGCCCGCTCCTCTGCTAAACTCCTCGCCCACTGAGGGCAGGAGGCCGTTTTGGTTGACCTGGAACGAATTCGGGCATTGCAGGGACAGGAGAATCATCAATGCAGGATTACGAAACCCTGAAGCGGCTTGTGGAAGCAGTTGCGGACGACGTCGCCAAGGCCGAGGGCGGAAACAAGGCGGCAGGCACGCGCGTCCGCAAGGCCATGCAGGAAATCAAGAACGCCGCTCAAACCGTGCGCAAGAAGATTCTGGAGGTTCGATCTTCGGAGCCGAACCAGTAGCCCGATCCGCTCATCGCGAAACGCATCCTCCAAAATGCGGCCTACATGGGACCGCCGCCGAGGCGGGCGGCCGTGGTCTCCTCGGCATACAGGTGAACGTTCGGAGTTTCCCAGGCTGTTTAGGCACGCCGGGCGTGCTTCAGACTCGCCCCGCATTTCCGAACCAATGGTCGTCGATCAGGAGTAATCAAACCAATGCCGCCGCTCCCCATCGTCGATCCCGCGACCCTGGACCCCACGCGCGTTATCCGCACCAAGGATCAGATCTACCAGCACCTCCCGCAGCGGTATGAGTTCGCCCAACTGGACGGGATTATTCACATGGACCCCGCCGTCGGCACGGCGGCGGGAATACGCGAGATTCGCGCCGATGAATGGTGGTGCCGCGGCCACATGCCGGGCCGTCCCCTCTTTCCCGGCGTTCTGATGATGGAGTGCGCCGCCCAGCTCGCCGCCTTCGTGCAGCACGAATTCGCCCCGATCATGGAACAGGGAACATTCATGGGCTTCGGCGGCGTGGATCGCTGCAAGTTCCGCGGCGGTGTCGTACCACCGGCACGAATCATCCTAGTCGGCCGAATGGTCGAGGCCCGGACCCGGCGGTTTGTCTGCGACGTCCAGTCCTACGTCGAGGGCACGATGGTCTTCGAGGCCCTGATCACCGGCATGCCGCTCAAGATGGAAGCCTAGGTCCCGAACCCGTGGGGCACAGTGTTTGACCGTCCGGGCGGAATCTTGCTCACATTCCCGGTGCCGCGAATGCCAGTCTCCCGGATCATCGCTCAAATCAGTTTTATGGCTATCCTTGCCGTCGGCGGATGCGCTCGCGCCAACCGCTGGGCGTGCCGCGTCGAGCAGTGGGGCACAATGCGCGAAGTCATGCGCGACGGGAAGTCCGATGCCCGGATCGCGCTGTCCGAATTCGTCGGAAGGCCGGAGAAATTTGCGATTGGAGCGCTCGAGTCCCTGAACGGTGAAATCCTGATTGTCAGCGGCGTCTGCTGGACCAGCCGTGTGACGGCCGATCGCACACTTGCCACGACCTCCGTAGCTGGCACGCAAAAAGCCGCCCTTCTGACAGCCGCCGACGTCTCACTCTGGAACAACATCGCCATTCCGAACGATATCGCTGCGAACGATGTGGAACCCTTTATCGAACAGGCGGCGCGAATATCCGGCCTGGACATTTACCGACCCTTTCCATTCATAGTGCGGACGCGGCTTTCGAACCTTAAGGGGCACGTCGTATCCGGGGCATGCGCATGGCTCACGCCGGATGCCGATCTGAAGCCGGAGACCAGACCTCTCCGTATCGTGCGAGATGAATGCGATGGCATTCTGCTCGGTTTTTTTGCGCGTGATTCAGCAGGCGAGATGACCCACCACGGATCCTCGACCCACATGCACGTACTGATCCGCGAGTCGCCCCCGATCGTTGCGCACGTCGATCATGTGACCCTCAGAGGAGGCGGTCGGCTTCAACTCCCCGCGCCCGACTGGCCCCCGTCGCCCACCGCGGGGTCAGGAAAGGCATCAGGCCGATAAACGCCGGCGTCGTTCGACGTAAAGCAGCACGATGGCGATATCGGCGGGCGTAATCCCGCTGATGCGCTGGGCCTGTCCAATGGAGCGCGGCGCGACACGGCTGAGCTTTTCGCGGGCTTCGAACCGCAGCTCGCGGATCGAATCGAAGTCGAAGTCCTCCGGTATGCGGCACACTTCGGCCTTTCGGAATTTCTCAACTTCCTTCAATTGCCGGCGGATGTACCCGCCGTACTTGACCTCGATCTTGACCGCCTCGATCGCCTGATCGACAAGCGCGGCGTCCAGCAACCGCAGCCGTTCGGGCAGCGCATCCCGCGATCGGAGAAGCAGCCGGCTCATCTCCCTGGTCTCGCAGCCACCCCAGTCGAGGTCGGTTCGATTGAACCACTCAAACAGCGTCTTGCCATCGACGCGGTGCGAACGGCTCCACTCGGCGATCGACGAGATCGCCCGCTGCTTTTCAGAAAAGCGAGTCCAACGTTGGTCATCGACAAGCCCGACCTCGCGGCCAAGCGTGGTCAGCCGGGCGTCCGCGTTGTCGCTCCTCAAGAGTAGCCGGTACTCGGCACGGCTGGTGAACATGCGGTACGGCTCGATCGTGCCCTTGGTCACGAGGTCGTCGATCATGACGCCGATGTACGCCTGGTCGCGCCGCAGGACGATCGGCTCCCGTCCCTGCACGCCGCGCGCGGCGTTGATACCTGCCAAGAGCCCCTGGCCGGCCGCCTCCTCGTAGCCGCTGGTTCCGTTGATCTGCCCGGCAAGGTAGAGCCCGGCGACGCGCTTTGTCTCAAGCGAAGGCCGCGTCTGGTGCGGCGGGACATAGTCGTATTCGACGGCATATCCCCATTGGAGGACGCGCGAACGCTCCAGCCCCTGAATGCTGCGCACCATCGGTTCCTGTACGTCCGGCGGGAGGCTTGTGCTGATGCCGTTGCAGTAAATACGCTCGCTGTCGTATCCTTCGGGCTCGAGAAAAATCTGGTGCCTGTCCTTGTCGGCGAAGCGAACCACCTTGTCTTCGATGCTCGGACAGTACCGCGGCCCGGTAGACGTGATCTGCCCGCTGTACATCGGCGCTCGATCCAGATTTCCCCGAATCAACTCGTGAGCGACCGGTCCCGTCCATGTAATCCAGCAGTTCACCTGAGGCTGCCCGATCGCGTCGTTCAGGTACGAAAACGGCACAGGCGGATTTTCGCCGGGCTGAAGCTCGAGCCGGTCATAATCTATGCTGTCTCGATGAAGGCGCGGCGGCGTGCCGGTCTTGAGGCGGCCAAGCTCGAATCCCATTCCGGCGAGCGCCGCGCTCAGACCCACGGCGCTGCCTTCGCCGATTCTCCCCCCCTCGGTCTTTTGCTCGCCGCAATGCATCAGGGCGCGGAGGAATGTGCCCGTCGTAATGATCACGCACCGGCATGCAAACCGACGACCGTCGGTCAGCGTAAGCCCCGTAACGCGCAGGGCATGCCCGCCGCCTGTTTCACGCCGCGTCTCGATCGCCTCTACGGTACCCGTCGTGATGTCGAGATTGCGGCACGTTGCGAGCAGTTCCTGCACCGATTTTTCGTACAGATGCTTGTCGCATTGAGCCCGCGGGGCCCAGACCGCAGGCCCCTTTCTCCGATTGAGCATTCGAAATTGGATGCCCGCTCGATCCGTTGCCAGGCCCATAAGGCCCCCGAGCGCATCGATTTCTCGGACCATCTGCCCCTTGCCTATCCCGCCGATGGCCGGATTACAGCTCATCCTTCCAATCGCCGTGGGGTCCATCGTGACTAGAAGCGTGGGAATGCCCAGGCGCGACGCCGCCCACGCCGCCTCCGCCCCGGCATGACCCCCGCCAATCACGATAATCTCGTACGGTCCAAACATAACCCTGATTTTAGTCCGTCCCACGGAGAATCACAGGCGCGGGTGATTGGACGGGCAAGGGGGCAGCCGTAGCGTGTGGCGCCTCGGACCGTATGGGCAGAATCATGGAGCGAATCCGCGCGCCCTCGCGCACCGTATTTCGCATTGGGTGCCACCCTGACTATCATTCTGCGGGAGGCACGGATCATGATTCTCCAGACCAGGGCCACCGATCGACCTTCACCCCCGATTCGCCCGGAACCGGCGCGAAGGCTTAATCCGCTCGAACGCGGCCTGGTCTTGCGTCTGTTGACCGGTTTCGGCAATCCGCCTGTCAAGCTGATCCTCTGGAATGGCGAGGAGCTGTGTGCCTCAGCCGAGCCGATCGCGGCCGTCGTCCGCGTTCCCGACCGGCCATCTCTCTTGCGGATGTTTGTCGATCCCTACCGCTTCTTCGGCGACGCCTATGCCGACGGCCACGTGGACCTGACAGGCGACCTGGTTCAGCTCCTGGAGCGCATCTACCGAAGCTCCGGCGACGCAGCGCCCAACCCCCGGCGCTGGCTAAGGCGCAATCGAAACACAGTCTCGGGCTCAAGAAAGAATATCCACCATCATTACGATATCGGCACGTCCTTTTACCGACTCTGGCTCGACTCGCAGCTTACTTATACGTGCGCTTATTTCCCCGACGAGAGTACCGGGCTGGAAGACGCGCAGATCGCCAAGATGGACCATGTTTGCCGAAAGCTGCGACTTCGGCCCGGCGAGCGCGTGGTCGAGGCAGGCTGCGGATGGGGTTCACTCGCCCTTCACATGGCGCGCCGCTACGGTGTGAAGGTCCAGGCATGGAACATCTCGACGGATCAGGTTTCGCATGCCCGGCAGCGCGCCCGCGAAGAGGGCCTGGAAGACCGCGTCGAGTTTATCCAGGACGATTATCGCAACATCGCGGGAAGCTTCGATGTGTTCGTTTCGGTCGGGATGCTCGAGCACGTCGGCACCGAGAACTATCGCAGCTTTGGCGGGATCATCAGCCGCTGCCTGACCTCGGCCGGCCGCGGACTGATCCACACAATCGGCCGGCACCGGCCAATGGATTTCAACAAGTGGATGGACTCGCGCGTTTTCCCCGGCGCGATGATCCCCTCCCTGAGCGAAATGATGCAGGTCTTCGAGCCGAATAATCTCGCTGTCCTTGACGTCGAAAACCTCCGCCTGCATTACGCCCTGACCCTGCGGCACTGGCTCACGCGATTCGAGGCGGCGGCGGACACGATTGCCGAGATGTTTGACGACCGCTTTGTCCGAATGTGGCGTCTGTACCTGGCCGGTTCCATGGCCGCTTTCACCACCGGCTGGACCCAGCTCTACCAGGTCGTCTTCAACCGCTTCACAGACAATCAGGTGCCCTTGACCCGCGCCCACCTTTACCGGGAGCCGTAGCCGCAATGCCCGATCGCTGCGACGTCCTGATTGTGGGTGGCGGGCCGGCCGGTTCGTCCTGCGCAGCGCGGCTTTGGGCCGCAGGTCTTGACGTCGTTGTAGTCGATAAGTGCAGGTTCCCTCGCGATAAGTCCTGCGCCGGCTGGATTACGCCACCCGTTCTGGAACATCTTCGGATTGACCCCCGGGAACACGAACAAGGCCGCGTTCTTCAGCCTATCAAGGGATTCAGTGTCTGCCGACTCGGTGGCCCGATGGTCGAGACCGATTATGGCACGGTGGTCAGCTACGGCATTCGCCGCTGCGAGTTCGATACCTATCTCCTGCATCGATCCCACGCGCGCCTCCGCCTGGGCGCGCCGCTGAAAACGCTCGAACGGGTCGGGCGCGCCTGGCTCATAAATGGCGAACTGGAGGCTCCGATGGTCGTCGGCGCGGGCGGCCATTTCTGCCCGGTCGCCCGGCATCTTGGAGCACGAACCAGCGGCGATCGGACGGTCGTCGCGGCGCAGGAGACGGAGTTCAAGCTGAGCCGGGAGCAGGCGCGGATTTGCCGCGTTCGCCCTGAGGTTCCTGAACTCTTCTTCTGCGAAGACTTGCAGGGTTACGGCTGGTGCGTGCGCAAGGGAGAGTACCTCAACGTGGGCATGGGCCGTGAAGATTCCACACGACTGTCCGACCATCTTCGCGCGTTCGTGGAAACGCTGCAAAGCCAAAATCGAATCCCGAAGGACATCCCCACTCGATTTCAGGGACACGCCTATACGCTCTACGGCCACGCGCCACGCGAACTTCTCGGCGACGGCCTCCTGCTCGTCGGTGACGCGGCGGGGCTTGCGGCTGCATACAGCGGAGAAGGTATTCGCGCGGCAGTGGAGTCCGGCCTGCTCGCCGCGGAATCAATCCTTTCGGCCGGCGGAAACTACGAGCGCGAAGCCCTTGCGTCCTACCTCAAGAGCCTGATAGATCGGTTCGGCCCCCCTGAATCAAGCGACGGCTGGATTGCGCACATCCCCACGCGCATCAAGCTTGCCGTCGCCGGACCGCTTTTCGCCTCGGCCTGGTTCACGCGCCGAATCGTTCTAGATCGGTGGTTCCTTGCGCGGAACTGATCCGCCCGGATTACATCCAGCGGGCGGCGGCCTTCTTCAACTTCGGGGCGACATCCGTTCGTTCCCACGTGAAGCCCGGACCCGACCGACCGAAATGCCCATGCGCGGCCGTTGGACGATAGATGGGCCGCTTAAGCTGAAGGTGCTTGATGATTCCCGCAGGCGTAAGTTCGAAATGTTCGCGTACGATCTTCTCGATGCGTTCCTCGGGGATTCGCGCAGTGTTCTCTGTGTCCACCAGTACGCTGACGGGCTCCGCCACGCCGATGGCGTACGCAAGCTGGACCTCACATACATCGGCCAGCCCGGCCGCAACGATGTTCTTCGCGACGTAGCGCGCCATGTAGGTCGCCGAACGGTCCACCTTGGACGGATCCTTACCGGAAAAAGCCCCCCCCCCATGGGCCCCGCGGCCTCCGTAGCTGTCCACGATGATCTTGCGACCGGTCAGACCCGTGTCGCCGTGGGGGCCGCCAATTACGAATCTCCCCGTGGGGTTGATGAGAAACTTGACCCGGTTGTTCCAGAGCTTGGGACATTCGGCCATGCAGACCGGCTTGATGACTTTCTCGATGATGATCTTGCGGAACTTGTCGTTCACATTGCCGTGCCTGTCGAGCAGTTCCGCGCGCTCCTGGTGCTGGGTCGAAATCACGATCGTGTCAAGCCGAACGGGGATCGGACCGTCGTATTCCACGGTCACCTGGCTCTTGCTGTCAGGCCGGAGCCAGTCAATCTCGCCGCTGGCCCGGACGTGTGCGAGCCTTTCAACAAGGCGATGCGAAAGGTGAATCGGCAGGGGCATGAAAGCCTTCGTTTCGCGACACGCGAAGCCGAACATAAGCCCCTGGTCGCCCGCCCCCTGCTTCTTCTTCTTGGTGGCGGTCACTCCCTGCGAAATGTCGGCCGACTGGCTGTGAATCGTGCGAATCACGGCGCAGCTCTTGTGATCAAACTGGCAAGCGGGATCGGTGTAACCAATGTCGGCGATCGTCGCCCGAATGCGTTCCTCGATATTGTTCAGGGCAAGTTCAGCCTCCCTGTTATGGACCGTCACTTCGCCGGCCACCACGACGAGTCCCGTCGTGACGAGCGTCTCACAGGCCACACGGGCGTCCGGGTCCTTGGCGATCAGTGCGTCGAGCACGGTATCGGAAATCTGGTCCGCGACCTTGTCCGGATGTCCCATGCTGACTGACTCGGACGTGAAAAGATGGCGTCCCCGATGAAGCTTGCCGTTTGATCCCACTGGTAACTCCTTCTAAGCTGCAATCTCTGTGGTCGCAGGACCGTTTGCCTGCCGAATGATGAATCAGGCAATATAGGGTTTCACCCGGTCCGTCGCAAGGGTTTCGGCGGTTCGGGACTTCGAGAGCTGGCCAGATGGCGAAGAGAATCTGCGCGGTGGGAGTCGGTCGCTGGGGCAGCCGGCATGCGGCGACGCTTCACGAACTGGGATCGCTGGCGGGTGTGGTTGATTCCGACCCCGCGGCGCTTGCGCGGGCCCGGGAATCATGGCCCCAGGCTGCGGCATTTTCCGATCTCGATACCGCACTCGCGTCGGGCTTCGACGGGTACACCGTCGCCACGCCGGCGGCCTCCCATGCGGCCATGGCGCGACGAATCATCGATGCCGGTGGATCGGTGCTGGTCGAAAAGCCCCTCGCCCTCAGCGCCGCAGAGGCGCGGCAACTCGTCGAACTGGCCGGGCGCAAGGGCGTCCACCTCATGGCGGGCCATGTACTGCTCTTTCACCCGGCGATCCGGCGAATCCGCGAGTTGCTGGACGCGGGCCGACTCGGCAGGCTTCAGTATCTGTACAGCAACCGGCTCAACCTCGGCGCGGTGCGCTCGGAAGAGAACATTCTCTGGAGCTTTGCTCCCCACGATATCTCAATCTTCCAGTATCTGATCGGCGCGCCGCCTGTCGAGGTCGTCTCACGCGGCGCGGCCGTCCTGCAAGCCGATATCCATGACTCGACTCTCACGCTCCTCAAGTATCCCGGAAACGTGACGGGGCACATCTTCGTAAGCTGGCTTCATCCCTTCAAGGAACACCGCCTCGTCATTATTGGTGCGAAGGGTATGTTTGTTTTCGAAGACGGATCAGACGGCGGAAAGCTGCACTACTACGAAAAGGGAATCGACTGGATTCGCGGCGAGCCGATTCCACGCGAAGGGCCGACCGAGATAATCGACTTTGAACGGCGCATGCCGCTGACCGTCGAGTTCGAGTACTTCATTCGGCGGCTCAACGGCGGCCCGTCGGACATCGCCGACGGAGCAAGTGCGGTCGAGGTGCTTGAGATCCTCGAAGAGGCCACCGCCAGCCTGCTGACCGGCATGGAGGTGCGTCCCCGGCGCACCGGCGGCCGTGATTACTTCGTGCACCCATCCAGCTATGTCGACGAAGACGTGACCATCGGCAAGGGGACCAAAGTATGGCATTTTTCCCACGTCCAGCCCGGCGCCCGGATCGGGGAGAACTGTTCGATCGGTCAAAACGTCAACATCGGCTGCAACGTGCGGATCGGCAACGGCTGCAAGATTCAGAACAACGTATCCGTCTATGAAGGCGTTGAGCTGGAGGATCACGTCTTCTGCGGCCCGTCCATGGTGTTCACGAACATCGTCGATCCACGGTGCAAGTATCCCCAGCGCGGCAGCCGCCATTATGTCCGCACTGTTGTCAGGGAAGGGGCAAGCATCGGCGCAAACGCCGCCGTCGTGTGCGGCCATACGCTGGGGCGGCACTGCTTCATCGCCGCCGGCGCAGTGGTGACCACCGACGTACCCGACTACGCCCTTATGGCCGGCGTCCCGGCGCGCTGCATCGGCTGGGTGTGCGAGTGTGGCGGGCGTCTGGGAAAGATTTCCCGGCGGGCGACCTGCGCTCGTTGCGGACGCACGTACGAGCGCGCGGGCGCCGGTCTCAGGGAGACCAGGATTTCCCCCAAGAAAAAGTCGCTTCGGCCGCGAAAACGCAAATAGGAGCCGCGTCTTATTGCAACGATCGCAGACGCTGAATCTGCCTGACAGGCGACGACAAATCCGGCCGCGCGGCGTGCAATGCCTCGTACACAAAAACAGCGTCGTCCGTGCGCCCGGTCTCCTCAAGAAGCCTCGCCAGCCGGTGATAAGCCGGCGGGTAACTGGGACGAAGCCGGATCGCCTCGCGGTACTCCGATTCCGCGGACTTGGTTTCGCCGCGTTCCGCCAGTACCGCGCCCAGCATCGTGCGCAGGGACGCGACCCTGGGCGCGTGCCCGACCGTGTGTCGGTACAGGGTCTCGCTATCGCTCCACGTCGCAATCTGCCGCCGCGTCAAAGAAAACTCGCAAAGCAAAACAAGCAATGCGAGCGCCGTGCCCGCCGCAAGCATCCCTCGCCGTGCTGCGAAGCGATTGGCCCACTGTATGATCTCGTGCGCCAAGATCATCAGCAGCCCGATCGCCGGAAGATAGACGTACTTGTCCGAGGCGGCAACCCGAGAGAACCCCACGATTTGCATTGCCGGAAGCAGAAGGATGACAAACACGACAAACCCGCAGGGCGCGGCGCGGACCCTTCGGCGCAGGAACAGTAGCAGGAGCGACAAGGCGAGGGCAATCGCCGCAACCACGCTCCACAATACGACGGGGTTCGTGAGGCGAATCGCATCGGGCCACGGATAGTAGGCCGAAAGATCGACCGGCAAGACAAGCTTCCGCAGGTACAGAACCAGCGAGTAACAGAGTTTCAGGGGGATAAGCTGAAAATCACCGAATTCGGGCGGATCAACGACCGCGGTGCGTTTCTGGGACACATACGCAACGACCGTGAAGGCCCCGGAAATCACGAAGAGGGGCACCTTCTCAAAAATGCGCCGCGCGTCGAACCGCCGTAACGGCCAGACATCCAGGACAAGGAGCGCCAGCGGAAGCGGCATGCTGCTCGGCTTCGCCGCGAGCGATAGGACATGGCATACGCATACTCCCGCAAAGAGAAATGCTCTCCTGTATCGATGGGCACCCGCGTTTCCTACCGCGCTCGCGGGAGGCGAAAGATCACCGCCGCCGCGCGCGAAGTGCAGGTAAAGCAACATCGCAGTGAGCGCAAAAAACGCGGACAAGTGCGTCTTTCGGTCGGAGATCCACGCAATCGTCTCAACCGTCATCGGATGCAGGCCAAAGACCAGGGCGGTCAGCGTCGCCACCACGGGCTTTCCAAACACTCGAAAAAGAATCAGAGCGACCAGCCCGACATTGGCGAGGTGGATTACCAGGCTGGTGCGATGTATGGGCCGGAAATTGTCCGGACCCGCCCCCATCGCGCAGTCCAGCATGAGCGAGATCATCGCCAGCGGCTGGTAATAGCCACCCACTGTGGACGGCTCCAGCACTTCGCGAAGAAAGACGCCGGCGCTTTCCCAACCGGGGTCCCGCACGTGCGCGTTGTTGAGAAGATACTGGTCGTCGTCGAAATAGACCGCGCGCACGTCCAGCACGGGCCGGTATGCCGCCGCAACAACTGTAACTCCGATCAGCACGCTGACGAAGAGCGGACCCGATACACCGCGCTCACGTAAACTGTCGTGCATGCGTTCGTTCTCTCGATGTGTGGCCATCTACTCGCGCAATCGCCCGCAACGGACCTGATCTATCGTTCCGGTGCAGGCTCGCCGCTTCGAACACCGAGTGCCGCCAGCCGCGAACGCGCCCCGGCGTGGTCCGGCCGCAATCGAAGCGCCTCGTGATAGGCGACGGTGGCCTCGCTTGTCCGCCCGCGCTGCTCCAGGACGCCCCCGAGCGCGAACCATCCATCCGGGTCACGGGGCCGCTGTGCCAGCGCCGTGCGGTGAGCCTCTTCGGCTTCCTCCAGCCTGCCCAGCGCCCGCAGGGCCGCGCCCATGTTGTGCCGCGGGCCTGCCTGTCCCGGATCGGCCGAAAGCCCGATGCGGTAGTGCTCGACCGCCTCGGCGTTACGACCCTTCATCTGAAGGACCAGCGCGAAGTTCAGATGCACATGGGTAAGCCGTGGATCGCGGGCCAGAATCTTCTCGTAGATCGGAATCGCCTCGTCAAGACGCCCGGACTGCGCGAGCGCATTGGCGAGGTTGTTCTCGACGACCGTCAGGTTCGGGTTGATTCGGATCGATTCGCGATACTCCGCGATCGCCTCGTCCCTTTGCCCCGCTTCCATCAGGGCGTCGCCAAGATAGCTCCGCGCCCGAGCGTTCTCCGGACGGGTGGTCACTACGGACTTCCACATGGCCAGTGCGCTGCGGTAATCCCGGTTTCGCAGGGTGGTGCCGGCGGCAAGCACGACGATCGCGACACAGGCTCCGCCGATCAGCACGCACCGCGCCGCATTCAGCGAAAGTCGCCTCTTCTCCGCCGCCCGCTCACATGCGAACCTCAGCCCCGTCGCCGTCAATACCAGCACGGCCGCGAGGGATACGTACATTCGATGTTCGACGCACAGATCCGCAATCGGCACGAAACTGGAAGTCGGAGCGAGGACGGCGAAGAACGCCAATACCGTGAACCCCACGGGGGGGCATCGAATATAGAGCCACACGCCGACAGCGACCATCGCGGCGACCGCTACGACGGCCGCGGCGGCCTGCGCAAGTCCTGACACCGGAGTCCACATGTAGTCAAACACGAGCGGCTGCGGCCAGTAGCACAGTCGGATGTAATGAAGAATTACTCCGCCCTGCGAAAGGAAGTACTGCCACGGGGTGACCGATGCGACGTTGAAGCCCACCGTGCCGGAGGCATATGCCGAGGGGTCGTAAAGGAGCTTCAAGGCCCCGAGTGCGAGCGGCACGCCGAGCGTCGCGAACAGACCCAGGTGCAGCCACCATCGGCGACGAAATGTCTCCCGCCATCCTGTCGCCAGCACCGCGCGGTCGTAGAGCAGCGCGATGACCGGCGCCGTGACCATGACCGTCTTGCAGAGCATGCCCGCGGCACAGGCGCTTATCGCTGCCACACCCCACGCGCGGGACCCCCGCGTCCCATCGTAGCCGTGGATCGAATCGCGACGCGGTACCGCCGCGCGAGAAACGCAATACAGCGTCAGCAGATAGAACATCCCCATCATGGATTCGGCCCGCTGGATGACGTAGTTTACGCTCTGCGTCTGAAGCGGATGCACAAACCACGCCGCCGCCACCATGAGCCCCATCGCCTTCGGCGACAAGATCATGACTCCTGAATCGCGCCCATGTGCATCGGCTCGATAAGCACCGAGAATCTGAAGCGAACCCCCCACCAGCCCATAGAGCACGAGCGCGGCCAGAGCGTGCACACAAATATTCAACACGTGGTAGCCTGCCGGCGCAAGTCCCCCAAGCGAATAATTCACCGCGAGTGACAGATCGACAAGCGGCCGGGCACTGTCCCTGAAGAACGCCGCAATCGGCGTCAGACGCGTGATGCGCGGATTGCCGACGATGTGCACGTAATCGTCCAGCAGAAACACGCCGTCATAGGGATGCATGGCGATAACAAAAAGGCATGCGAGCACCGCCACCGTGCAGAGCGCAAGGCTCAATATCGGCTGCAATGGTTCTGGATTCCGATTGGAACGGCGCGGCGACATTCAGGCTCCGGTTGACCGTCCACGCTGAAAGGCCGCCGGGCTATCGGTCTTCGACGGCGAACCACTCCCTATCTTGACCACACACATTGGCCCGCCACATAAGTCGCCGTCACGCGAACCGATTCAAGATCTTCCGCAGCGATCGCCAGCGGGTCCTCTTCAAGCAACACGAAGTCCGCCGTATAACCCGGCGCAAGTTTTCCCAGGCGATTTTCATCTCCGGCCGCCCAAGCCGCTCCGCTTGTGTATGCCCGAAGCGATTCTTCGACCGTGATGTTCTGCTCCGGGACGAAGACCTTCCCGTCGAGCGAACGGCCCGTGACGGCGGCGTGGATGCCGAGGAACGGGTTGAGCGAGACGACCGGCCAGTCGCTGCCGAAGGCGAGCGGCGCGCCAGCGTCGAGCAGCGAGCGGAAAGCGTAACTCGTCTTGCAGCGCTCGGGACCGATGGCCTTTTCAGCGTAGCGGGCATCGTCGGCCTTGTGATAGGGCTGCATCGAGGCGACCACGCCAAGGCGGGAAAACCTTCCGATATCCGCGGGGAGCAGGTGTTGCGCGTGTTCAATCCGATGACGGGACGACCCCAACGCACGTGTGGCGCTCTGGCGCTCTTCGGAATGTTGGCGATGCCTCGCCGCGCCTTGCACACGTTCATATGTGTCGAGTACTAAATGATTTGCCTGATCACCGATCGCATGCACCGCAAGCGACAGGCCGATCGAGGATACACCGAGACATTCCTGCTCCAGCGGTGTCTGAACTCTACCTGGCGTGCTGCCGGTTTGCCCTGCGACTCCGAGCACCGCTCTCGGAAGCCCGCGCCAGCCGGCGTTGTCATGCGGATTGTCGGCAAACGGTTTCGCCATGTACGCACTGCGCGACCCAAGCGACCCATCCGCGTATTGCTTGAATCCGCGCACGCGGACCATGTCGTCGGCCTTGTGCGCATTTGCCTTGTCGAGGTAATCCTCCCAGTTGTCTTCGCTGATGTAGAACCGAACGCGCAGGCTCAATGTGCCCGCCGCCCTTGCCCGGTCGATGGGGGCGAGTTCGTGGTACTCCGACATCGTGTGAACGCAGGTAATGCCGTGGCGGTGCGCCTCAACCTGGGCCGCCGCCAGCGCCGCGTCCAGCTCCGCATCGGACGGGCGAGGGACGTGCTTCGAGACCAGTTCGATGGCCGTGTCTTTCAGGATGCCCGTCGGCTCGCCGGTTACCGGGTCGCGTTCGATCGCCCCGCCGGGCGGGTCGGGCGGGCCCTTCCTGTCGATGCCCGCGATGCGGAGCGCCGCGGAGTTCGCCAGCGCCCCGTGGCCATCCATGCGGGAGAGCAGGACCGGGTGCTCGCCGGTGGCGGGGTCTATCCACGATTTGATCGGCTGGGACGGGTCGGGCCAGCTTTCGGTGGACCATCGCCCGCCGGTGATCCAGTGGCCTTTCGGCGTTGCCTTTGCGCGCTCGGCCACGGCGGCAATGAAGGCAGCCCGGTTCGGGACATCTCGCAGGTTGAGCCGCGAAAGCTGGAGCCCCCCGCCGAGAAGATGAAGATGTGCGTCAATCAATCCAGGGACAACCCGCGCCCCCTTCGCATCCACGACGACGGGCTTGTCCAAATCCTTCCGATCACTTCCGTTCGGCTCGGGTCGAATGCCGTTGCCCACGGCGACGATCGCGCCGTCGCGAATGTGCATCGCGCCCGCCGTCGGGCGGACCGGATCGTTCGTCCATATCTTCGCATTGATGACGTAAATGTCCTGCGCGCCGTGGAGAGCGGCTGAAGAACCCCGATGGGCAATGACCGCAAGGATCGCAACGACGCAATACCTTCGAAGCGGACGACCGGTCATGAACAAGGTGCCTCCGGTAATCGGACTTTCGGTCCTGGATACCCGCGCTACAATACCGCCGAATGTACGTCATCGAAACCCGCCGCCTCGCCAAGCGCTATGGCACGATTCACGCCCTGGGCGGTATTGACCTTTGCGTTCCACGGGGATCCATCTTCGGTTTCCTCGGTCCGAACGGCGCGGGCAAGACGACCACCATGCGCATTCTTGTCGGACTGCTCCGCCCGACGGCCGGTCGGGCCGACGTGCTCGGCCTGGATGCGGTCAGGAGATCAACCGAGATTCGCCGCCGGATCGGATATCTGCCCGGCGACGTGCGCCTGTATGAGTGGATGACCGGACGGCAGTTGCTTTCTTTCTGCGACGCGGCCCGCGGAGGCGGGGCCGGAAACGAGATCCACCGGCTGCGAGAGCGATTCGACCTGAACCTCGATCGGCGGATTCGGGACTATTCCCGGGGCATGAAGCAGAAGCTCGGCCTCATCGCCGCCCTCGCCCATCGTCCGGAGCTGCTCGTTCTCGACGAGCCGACCACCGCGCTCGATCCTCTTGTTCAGCAGACGCTCTACGACGAATTGCGCGCCGCGGCCGCAGAGGGCCGCACCGTGCTGTTCTCCAGCCACACCCTCAGCGAAGTGGAACTGCTCTGCGATCGTGTGGCCATTATCCGCAGTGGCCTGCTCATCGAGGACGACACGATCGAACGCCTCCGCGGGCGGGCTGTGCGCCATGTGACGCTTCGGCTTCGCGGGGGCGCCGCCGCAGGACTCAGGCTACCTGACGGCGCCGCCACGACCGCCCTCCACGACGGCGAGATTTCCATGAGCTGGAAGGGCGAAATCGGACCGTTGATCGGCTGGCTGGCCGGGCTTGATCTTGCCGACGTGGCCATCGGCCCGCCGGATCTTGAGGATCTGTTCGCCGCGTACTATCGAAACGACCAGGACGACTCCCCGGAGGCCCCACGATGATCAGCCTCTCGCTTGTCCGCCGGACGATTCGCGATTACCTGCTCATCGGCTCGGCCGTTTTCGTCGTCATCTGCGGATTCGTAGTCCTGTTCAACTTCGCGCTCGACGCTTTTCCCAGGCAGCAGACCCAGAACTGGATCGAGGTGCCCTGGGTACGGAAATTCATTGTGGCCCTCGTCGGGGCCGATGTCATGGAGCTGACCAAGCCCGAGGGCATGCTCAGCATCGCCTTCAGCCACCCGCTCGTATGGGTGCTGCTTGTGTCGTTTACATTGACACTTGCCAGCGGAGTTCTCGCCGGTGAAGTCGATCGCGGAACGACGGACCTGCTTGCCGCGCTGCCCCTCTCGCGCCCGGCGATCTATAGCTCGGTCAGCGTGTCGCTCCTGCTGATGGGTTTGCCCCTCTGTTGGGCCGTCTGGCTCGGCGCAAAGATCGGCATCGCCCTGACCGGCTTCGCCGAAGTCCGGATGAGCCTGCTGGCCATCGTGACCTGCAACTTGTGCGCGGCCTTTGTTTCCATCAGCGGACTGGCCCTGATGATCTCCGCCGCCTCCAGCCGCCGGGGAATGGCCGTCGCCCTCGCCTTCGGAATCCTGTTCTACTCTTTCGTGATCAACTTCCTGGCGACGCTATGGCCTGCCCTTCAGGCAATCTCGTTTACCAGCTTCCTTTCCTATTACGCCCCGCTCATGATCATCCGCGAGGAAGTCTGGCCCTGGCGGCATATGGGAACGCTGCTCGCGACCGGCGCGGTCCTCTGGGCTGCCGGTCTCGTCGTATTCATACGCCGGGACATACCCGCGCATTGAAAGTGCCGGTCCGGCCCCTCAACGCACGAACTGAAACTCGCGCGTGTTGACCAGGGCCCATTGCAAGTCTTCCCATGCCCATTCATTTGTCCCCCATCCAATATAATTCAACGCCCATCGGCGTTCCTGGGGCGTCGGCAGTCGCGTCAGGAACTGCACAAACAGCGCATCGATCATCTGCGGCGGCGTCAGGCCGCGCTCGCGTTCCCACGCAATCAGCGGATGATCGGCGTGCAGCACAACAGCCCGATTCACCAACTCCCCATTCAGCAACGTGAGCGACTGCTGAATGCTGCTCGACGCCGAACGAGGCAGAAGCGTGTCTCGATCCGATGCGCCGAACACCGCCAGAAAATCGCGCGGCGGCGGCGGGTAGCTCCGTGTGATCGCCGGGCGCAGCGGGCCCTCCCGTTTCCAATAATGACCGGTGGCGGCAAGGATGGAATCGTGAATCTGCTCGGCGTTCATCCGCCGAAGGGGCATCTTCTCAAACAGCGCTCCGGGGGCGGTTAAGCTATCAATGCCGGCCAGGTGCCGAGACCCGTCGAGGCGGCGGACCGTCCCCGCCGTCTGCTGCTGGTAGGTCCGCGAGTTCGCCAGCAGGCGAAGCATGTGCTTGAGGTCGTATCCGCTCTCGATGAACTCCAGTGCCAGCCAGTCGAGCAGTTCCGGGTGCGACGGCGGATTCAGCGTACTGAAATGGTCCGGCGGATTCACCAGCCCCGTGCCCATCAGTTTCTCCCACAGGCGATTTACGGCGACGCGCGCGAAATAAGGGTTGTCGCCCCGCGTAATCAGGTCGGCGAGCGCCTCGCGCCCGGCTCCCTTCTCCGACACGGCGCCCGTAATAAAACGCCCGCCCCCGCGGCGCTCATTCGTCCGGACACCAAGCAGCGGTCGATCCGGCGCCCCCGGGCGCATGGCTGGCAGCGTGCCGACCGGCCGGGCACGCGTCCCTCGCCAGAAGGCCGACATGTCCTGGAATTCCCTCTGGGTCCACCAATCGTACGGATGATCGTGGCACTGGGCACATTTGAGTTGTATGCCGAGCAGGCTCTGTGAAACCGAAACCGTCAAGGCGTCGGCGTCTCCGCGGTCGCGTAGGAAGAAGGCCACCGCACCGTTCTCGTCGGCCGAACCCGAGGCGGCGATCAGCTTCCGCACCCATTCATCAAAGGGCAGGTTTTCGCGGAGGCTGGCGTGCAGAAATCCCTTCAGTGCGTCGGGCGGCGCTCCCGGAACGCGTCCCTGCTCACGAAGGAGATCACCCCAGAAGACGGTCCAATGATCGGCGTACTGCGGCTGGCGAAGAAGATGGTCCACCCATTTTGCGCGCCGCTCCTTCGCCTTCCATCTGAAATACGACTCGAGGTCGGATGCCGTCGGTATGACCCCCACAAGATCGATACTCGAGCGCCGTGCGAAATCCCAGTCATCGCAGAGCCGGGCGGGCCGGATCTTCTCCTTCTGAAGCCTCGCCAGGATGAAGTTATCGATCGGGTTATGCGGAATGAAGTTCCCGAATCGAATTTTCGGGACTATGGGCCGCTCGTACGGCACCCGCGGATAGGGCTTCGGCTCGCCCTTCGGCCGGGTATGCGTGAAATCCGGAATGTTCTCCCCGGCCTGCACGGCGGCCATGCACAATGCAGCCCCCATCGCTCCAAGCGAGCGAATGGCTCGTCGCAACCCGCTTCGATGCGATTTGTCCGGCACTGCCATGGGGGGCATAACGACGGATTGTACACCCTTATTGGCAGGTCTCGAAGCGCATGCCCTCCCCATCAGGGATAGGGCGCGTTAAGGTAAATCACAGCGGACTCTTCCTGGATTCCGTCCTCCTCGCGCGGGCTGGGCAGGAACAGGGTAATGGTTACCGTCTCGTTGCGCTGCACCGTCTCGACTATGATCCGACCGTCGCCCCCGAGAACGCCCCGATCGACACGGCCCTCGGGCTGAAGCGGCTCGATGCGCACCTCGTAGGGAACATCGCGAAGTGGCTCCGGCGGGCTGGGATTCGCTGGATCCTCGGCGAACAGGGAACTCTCGCGATACACGTCGATCGCCAGGACACAGCCTTCCGTGGCCATGAACTCAGGTGTCGCGAACGGCGTACTCGCGGGGAGTTTGACGCGTTCCTCCCATTCCGTGCGCTGGTCAAGCGGGCGTTGTGGCCCACAATTCTGAAACACCCGGAAATCGACAACCCAGTTACATCCGCAGACCACGGCCAGAATTGACGGAATGAACACTGTGCGAGCGGGAGGAGACATGAAGACCTCCTGCCGACCCGAACTAATCGATCATAGCGATCCGAAGCGCGGGGAATTCGCCCCGCGCGGGCCACAGCCCATTAGACCCAGCCGCGCAGCTTGCACGCCTCCGCCACGCGCGTCACCGCAACCATGTACGCCGCCAGACGCATGTGAACCTTTGCACGCTCGCGCGTCGAATAAACCGCCTCAAACGCGTCCGTCATGCGGCGGTCGAGCTGGCTGTGGATATCATCCAGCGACCAGTAGTAGTTGTAGGTGTTCTGCACCTGTTCAAAATAGCTCACGGTCACGCCGCCGGCATTCGCCATGAAGTCCGGTAGGACCATGACGCCGTTCTTGTGGAGAATCGCATCGGCCTCCGGCGTCGTCGGGCCGTTCGCCAGCTCACAGATGACTTTCGACTTGATGTTGCCGGCATTGGCCCCCGTGATGACGCCCTCGAGCGCCGCGGGATAAAGAATGTCCACGGGCAGTTCGAGCAGGTCGCTGTTTGAGATCGGCGTCGTGCCGGGAAAGCCCTCGACCTTGCCCGTCTCCAACTTGTACTTCACGATCGCCGCGCCGTCGATGCCGTTCTTACTCATGACACCGCCGCGCGAGTCGCTCACCGCGATGAGCTTGCCGCCGCCGAGAATCTCGCCATGAAGCGTCGCCGCGAACTGCCCGGCATTCCCGAAACCCTGGATTGCGAATGTCGCCTTGCTGGGATCGAGCTTGATCTTCTTGCATGCCTCGCGCACCGTGTACACGCCGCCGCGTGCCGTCGCGTCTCCACGGCCCTCGCTGCCGCCAAGGGCGATTGGCTTGCCCGTGATCATGCCGGGATGGCTCTCGCCACGGATGGTCTCGAATTCATCCATCATCCACGCCATGATCTGAGGCGTCGTATAAACATCCGGCGCGGGCACGTCGCGGTGAACGCCTAACTCACGGGCGACCGCGCGAATGTAAGAGCGGGCCAGGCGTTCCTTTTCGCCCTCGCTCATCTCCTTCGGGTTGCAGGTCACTCCGCCCTTGCCGCCCCCGAGCGGGATGTTCACGACTGCGCACTTCCAGGTCATCCAGGCCGCCAGCGCGCGAACCGTGTCAATCGTCTCATCGGGGTGCCAGCGGAGGCCGCCCTTCGTCGGACCGCGCGCCGCGTTGTACTGCACGCGGTAGGCATGAAAGATCCGCGTCTGGCCGTTGTCCATCTTCACCGGGAGCGTGAAGCGGTACTCCCGCATCGGCCAGCGCAGCAATTCGTGCGTAGCCGGGTCTAATCCAAGCTTCTTTGCAGCCTCATCAAGTTGCTGTTGCGCGATCCTGAATGGATTCATTTCCGACATCTGGGCGGCTCCTTTACCGTGTTTACCGACATCGGCCTCTTGCCTCATGTCGAGCGGCCGACGGCATCGTTCCCATGAATCGGGACGACGTCCGAGTGGCATTCCTGCAAGTCATATACCAAATACGGAACGATTCACCTCGCCCAACCGGTACCTTTCGACCCGGCTCCGCGGACAACCGCATCGTACATCGCCGACGGGAATGCCCACAAGACAACGCGTTACCGGCAACCGGAACACGATCCCCCCCCAACATGCCGGCCGGACGGTCCCCGCGGCTCGGTCTGCCAGGGCCCGGCCGTGAAAAAAACAGCGGATTTTCCCCTTGTCTCGCGGGCAATTCCCCAATCCCTGCTCTAGGCGTACAGACTTCCGATCGCATCCTTGGTCTTCGACGCGCCGCCGCGATCCCGCCCCGCTCCCGCACATGCGCCGCGGACAACCCCCCTAAAAAAACGCCCCGGGTAAGGCCCCGAGGCGATGCAGTCTTATGAGCGATTTCTTGCAGTCAGACCTGCACATCAGTCCTTACGCGACCATCTCCATTGCTTCATCCTTGAAGCGGCGCCGAAGACGGGCAATGACGTCCTTATGAATCTGGCTGACTCGGGACTCTGACAGGTCCAGCACGAGGCCGATCTCCGCCATCGTAAGACCTTCGGTGTAATACAGTACCAGGACAAGCCGCTCTTCGCGGTTCAACCCCCGCGTGATGTATTCCGTCAGCATCTGCCGACTCACCTTCTGCGAGGGGTCCACCGCCCGGATGTCACTGATGTCCCATCCACCGGGCGACCCGCGATGATGCCCGTCGTCGTCATTCTGAACGGCCGAGAGGTGGACCTCGTGCCCCAGCCGCGAGAGCCGGGACAGCTCGGCATAGCGGTCGTAGCTCATGCCCATTTTCTGGGCTACTTCCTCATCGGTCGGCGGCCGGCCCAGGTCCGCGTCGAGAACGTCGCGATTCTGCATCCGCTGCTTTTCAAAGCTCCGAACCGTTCGCGACTGACCATCCAAGGCCCGCAACCAGTCCATCACGGCGCCGTGAATACGCTGCTGGCAAAAAGTTTCGAATTTCGCCTTGTGCTTCGGGTCGTACGCCTGAACCGCCTCGAGCAGTCCGTCGTATCCGGCAGAGCAGATCTCGTCATAACTGATCTGAGCCGGGAGCTTCTGAGAAAGGCGGGCAGCCTGCATGTGAACGAGCGGACGGTAATTCTCAATGAGCAGGTTTCGAAGCTTGATGGACCTGGATGTGAGGTACTTTTTCCAGAGCTGGTCGATCTCGCGCCGGGAAGTCTTCATGCGAACACTCCTTTGTTCACGGGGGCCTGCGCACGAAAAAGTGCAGAGCCCGAGGCCGTCCATGCCCGACCTGATATGCGGATGGTGTTTGGCGGTTTTGAGTGCCTCGGCGTCCTTGCCGAGGTCTGGAGCGAGCGAGTGGGTCAGTAACCTCCTTGAGCGCTCTTCGATGCGGCGTCGGCATACTACCGACCGGCACATTCGATTGCCAGCAAAATCTCAACCAAATCCAAAAAATTTTTTCCGGCCTCCGCCGATGACCCCGGCACGCCTCGGATCTTTGGACTGCGAGCCGACGGGCACGGTCAACCGGTTCCGTCCCGATCCGCCAAGGTCAGCGGTGTGGCATGGCAAATCGCGCGCCGCGTCCGACGACCGGATCGATTTCCCCGAAGTGTCCTTGTGGCCCGGCCGATTTACTTCATTATCAGCACAACGAGGAGGATGATGATAAGCACGCCTTCGACGATCGCCGCAGCAACGAGCCCGGCATTCACGCCGGACTTGCCGGCGCCCGGCATGTTTTGCGCATAGCCCGATCCGACCCCCTCTGCCGCTTCGTCCCCTGTGGTGAGATTCTCCAGGAGCTTGTCGTCGAAACCTTCGCGGGCCTGGAGCGGAGCCTCGCCCCGGGCGATGCGCTCCAGGTCGGTCAGCAAATCGCTCGTGGAGGCGTACCGCTTGTTCCGGTCCTTGGCCATCATCCGCTCGACCACCTCGGCAAGCCCGGTCGAGAGCCTTGGATTGAGGTGATCCGGTGGGATCAGCGGCTCTTTCAGGTGCTTCTGCATGATCGCCGCCGGCGACGCTCCCTCAAACGGCACCTTTCCCGTGACCATGTGGTAAAGCGTTGCCCCCAGCGAATAGATATCCGCCCGGAAGTCCACGTCGGGCACGCCCCGCACCTGCTCCGGCGAGATGTAGTACGGCGTTCCAAAGGCCCGGCCCTTCTCCGCCTCGGCGGCGGCGGCGTCGTTCGCCTGCCTGGCAAGACCCATGTCGGCGAGTTTGGCCGTGCCGTCCTTGGTGAGCATGATATTCTTGGGCTTTACATCGCGGTGGATGAACCCGCGCTCATGGGAATGCTGAAGTGCCTTTGCAATCTGGATGATGATATCGAGCGCGGCCTTCTCCTCGTACACCCGCTGTTTTGCCATCTCGTCGTAAACGGTCCGGCCGTCCACGAATTCCATGACGAAATAGTGGTACCCGGCATACTCGCCGACATCGATGGCCTGCACGATGTTGTTGTGGTTGAGCTTGGCAGCCGCCCGGCCCTCGGCAATAAATCGCTTTACGAACTCCGGGTCCTCGCTGAGCCGCTTGGGCAGGATCTTGACCGCGACGATCCGGTCCAGTGAGAGCTGTTTGGCCTTGTAAACGCTCGCCATCGCGCCCGAACCGATCTTCTGCATGATCTGGAAGCCGGGAATCTGCTGAAGCGACTGCGACATGGAATCGTCGGCCGGATTCGCGATTCGCTTCAACTGGCTCGCGGTCACGACGCCCGTCCGAACCAGGACTTCCGAAAGCTGCATCGGTGTGCCGGCGGCGGCCAGCTTCTGCTGCTTGTTGATGCAGGCCTGTACCTCTTCGGCAGTCGCAAGGCGCGCATCAACCAGCGCCCGGGCCAGATAGGTATCTGAGCCCGTGCCGGTTTTCTGCCCCACTGGAATGGGCTCGGTCGCCATTCTCCACCTCATGCGCCGAACGAATTCCGACCTTCGAACACCTTCACTTTACGTTTTACTCTATGCAGCGTAAAGGGTTAAGTCAAAGACCACCCTCCGAGGTTGTGATATGCGCCCGTTCCCGGTGCGCAATAATAAAGGCCGGGATGTGCCCCTCGTCGCCCAACCCGGCCAATCATTAATCCCGGAAAAGTCCGCGTCTATTGGACTAGCGGATTCAAATCGTCGGCATCGCAAGCCGCGCCGGCGCTGTCGCCGTCGGCGTTCTCCTGCCCCGGATTCGAGTCGTCAGGGCAGTTGTCGCAGACATTCCCCACGCCGTCTCCGTCGCTGTCCGCCTGATTGGGGTCCGAAGTCGCCGGGCAGAGGTCACATGCGTCGCCCACGCCGTCGCCGTCCCCGTCCGACTGGTTGGCATTTACGACATAGGGACAGTTGTCCGCATTGTTGAAGATACCGTCGCCGTCGATGTCGCCCGCGATGAACAGAAACGGGTTACAGCCTGCCATCAGCGTGACGACCATGCCCATGAGTGCCACCGCGACGATCCTCCCGGCAAGCTGCGAGGCGCCGGGATTCGCGGGCGGCGTCTTCTTCCATGCCTGTCCATTCGTCATAGGAAACATGTGGAACCTCCGATCGAAAAGAAGCAGCGAGGAACCAAATAGGAGAGATTGTTGCGGGCCGTCGCAGGAGAGTTCATGGCGACGGGCACGGGCAACCGCATCGCGTATCGGATTCTATGCCCGCCGCGCGCGGAGAGTCAACGAACACAAGCCCATACCGCATCAGGGATTGCGAGTGTAAACCTGGCGCGCGAATATGAACTTCGGTCTCGCGCGGAATTGAAACATGGGGCGACGATGTCTGGCCTTAGTTCATGATCGCCTTCATGAATGCCGCGGTGCCGGCTCCCAAGTCGAATTTGTAGCCCTGTTCGGCGAGTGTCCACTCCATGGCCGCAATCGCTCCCGCGGTGTCGACCTCGTCCACGTAGCCCATGTGGTTCAGACGGATCATCTTGCCCTTCAGCTCGCCCTGCCCGGCGGCGACATGGATCCCGTACTTCGAGCGCATCGTCTTGCGCCACTTGTCGTCCTCGACCCCGGCCGGAATGTTGAGCCCCGTCACGCTGTCCACGGGATCGGCCGCGTAGATCGAAATGCCGAGTGCCTTTGCCGCGGCACGTGTTGCCTTCGCAAGCCGGGCCGTCCGGCTCCAGACGTTCTCGAGGCCCTCCGCCTTGATCTGCCGCAGGGTGTATCGCAAGCCCTTCACAAGCTGATTGTTCGGCGTCCACGGCACGTCGCTGTCCCTCTGGCTCTTGCGAAACGCCTTGAAATCGTTGTAAAACGACGGCGAATCGTGGGATTCGATGACCGCCCATGCC
>QEVG01000060.1 GCA_003576905.1 Planctomycetota bacterium
GCGACGTTAGCCCGGCCTGCGACCCCCGCGTGCCCTGTGCGTACCGCAAGAGCACTCCCGAAGGGACCGCGCATGCGGTTTTTCTGTTCCCTGTTCCCTTTTCGCCATTTCGCCGTTTCCCCCCACGCGCGCACCACCCTGCGTGCCTTCGTGCCTCCGTGCCTTTCTTTAACCGCCATTTCGCCGTTTCGACTTCTCTACGTTTCGACGTTTGAAGAAGGCGCGCACGGCGAGCAAGGAGGAAGGTCATAACGCGCGAAGCCCGCCCGGCGACCGCGCGGATTCCCCCGCGCCAATCGCCCCGCCCTTTCCGCGCCCGGACGACGCCCGTATGTTTCTCGCGAGAAACGCCGTTTTTCAGGATAAAAATAATTTGTGCATGCCCCCATTCAGGTTTGCTTATCGGCCCCTTGGGCGACGCTTTCTCTGAAACCCCGCCCGACTATAATGCCCCAAACGGAGCCGCTGCATGGAAAAGCACCAGTACGATCCGCACACCATGGGCAATGACGACGTCCTCACCACTCGGCTGGAGTCGCTCGTCAACTTCTTTCGCGAAAAGGGCGTCAACTGGGCACGAAGAAACTCCCTCTGGCCCCTGCCCTTCGCCACCGCCTGCTGCGGCATCGAGCTGATGGCCACCGGCGCGAGCCGATACGACATCGCCCGGTTTGGGGCCGAGGTCATGCGTTTCAGCCCGAGGCAAAGCGACCTCCTCATCTGCGCCGGGCGTGTGGCCATCAAGATGATGCCCGTCCTTCAGCGGATCTACCTCCAGATGGCCGAGCCGAAGTGGGTGATCTCGATGGGCGCCTGCGCCTCGACCGGCGGCGTGTTCGACACCTACGCCGTGGTCCAGGGTGTTGATCAGTTCATCCCGGTCGATGTCTATGTGCCCGGCTGCCCGCCGCGGCCCGAGACGCTGATCGAGGGCATCATGGCGATCCAGCGGCTGGTGGACCGCGACGGCATCAAGGACAGCACCCAGCGCGGCAAGGGACTGGGACTCGTCGTCCAGCCGACCGTGCAGCTCGGCGGCGAGATGCTCGCATCATCGAGCAAGAAGTGATCCGCCCGTCTGTCCGGACCCGTTCGGGCGCGGACGCGCGGCGAAGTACGTGCAACCTGCAGGACGAAGAGGACTCCGGCCGGCGGCCGGTGAACAGCGAGTGCCATGGCGACTTCACAGGAAATACTCGCGGCGGCGCGGACGCGCTTTCCAAACCTGAACCTGGAGCTGACTCCCCTGCTGGTGCGGGGCGGCGAGCCCGGCAGCCAGTTCTACATCCGCGTCGAACCGCGCGACCTGCTGTCGGTTCTGCGCTTCCTGCGAGACGACGAGCTCATGCGGTTTGAGCAGCTCATCGACCTGACCTGCGTGGACTATCTCAACTTCCCCGGCGCGTCGGACCGCTACGGCGTCATCTACAGCCTGCTCTCCCTGACCCACAACCATCGCATCTGGGTCAAGTGCTTTGTCAACGACCCCAAGCCGGCGGTCCCCAGCGTGACCGTGCTCTGGAAGGGGGCCGAGTGGATGGAGCGCGAGGTGTACGACATGTTCGGAATCACCTTCGAGGGCCACCCGGACCTGCGGCGTATCCTCACCTGGGACGGCTTTGAGGCCCATCCGCTTCGCAAGGACTACCCCCTTCGCGGCAAGGGCGAGCGCGAGAACTATCCCGTCATCCACCGCGACGACGCGTAGCGCCGCCGGCGATGCCCACGGCGCGTCATCGGGCCACGCTCTTATCGGCCGCCCGGCTCCGACCAAACACGAAAGCTCCGCCATCCGATAGGAATTCGGCGCCGGTCGCGCCGCGCCCGTCGGCGCGGACCGCCCGGCGCGCCCGGGGGATCGAACCATGTCCGCCATTTTCATCGGGCCTACGAAGTGCCCGAACTGTGACGCCCATGTCGGCCAGCGCCGCAGCTACTGCCCCTTCTGCCACCACTCCCTCTCCGGCGCGCCCTGGAAGCGCGGCTGGACAGTGACCGGGACGATCGCCGCCGGCGCGATCCTGCTCATGTGGCTCAGCGATCAGCTCTTCGGCACGCAGATCGCCGAGACGATCCGGACGATGCTGGCGAAGTAGCGGCGGGTTGATTGGCGCGGGGCGGCGACGCGGTCTAGCCGCGCCCCGGCGTCGGCGGGCGGACCTGGCGGGAGCTTTCCTTCCAGTCGTCGGGCACTTCCCCCGGGTCCTTCTCGTAGAAGTACTCGAGCATCTGGGGCCGCGAAGACTCGGTGACTTCGTAGAGGACCATCTCGCCGATCTCGCGACGGTGCAGGCTCAGGTCTCCCTGCGTGTCGATCCGCGCGACCTTGTCGCGTTCGAGCTTGTCAATGAAGACGATCGACCGGCGGCCGTTGGCCTCGCACAGGAGATACGCGCTGGTCGGCGAGATGGAGATTCCATACGACCAGCCGAGGGCCTTGTGATCCTTGGGCAGGGTCGCCGCGAGCATGAGCCCGTGGCCGAAGCGCTCGTAGGTCGTCTGGAAGAACTGCTTGTCATTCTCGCAGACCCATACCGGCTTGAAGCCCTGCCGGACCGTGTCGGCGAAGACCTCGTAAAGCGAGCGGCTCGTCGCCTCGGGCTTCTTTACGATCTGAAGCGTCGGCGCGCCGGCGTCCTGCATCGAGAGCCAGGTCCACCATCCGCCGCCCGCGAGAAGCAGGAGCGCCGCGGCGATGGCCGTGTACTTCACCGCCGGCGTCCAGAACCGGCGCCGCGCCTTCTGAGGCGGAGTTGCGGCGGCGGGCTTTGCGCCGGTCGCGCGGGCAAGGATATCTTCGGCTGAGGGCGGTGCGAACGAGCGGCGCAGGGATTCGTCGATCCGCGATTGTGTTTCAAGCTCGTCGCGGAGGGACTTGCTGGAGGACAGCGCGCGGCGGAACTGTTCCTGCTGATCGGGCTTCAGCAGTCCGTCAAGGTGGGCGTTTATCCAACGCTCACGCTGTGCTCGTCGCTTGTCCTGCTCCTGACTCATGCGTTGTCACCCGTTGTATCGGCGGACGGAGCCCTGCCGCCGGTCGGATCCTGGCCACGAAGCCGGTCTCGAAGCTGTTGCCGGCTGCGGTGCACGTGGCTCATCGCGGTGCCCTCCGGTATGCCGAGCAGCTTTGAAATCTCGCCGTACTCAAGCCCTTCCACGGTACGCAGCAGCAGACAGGCCCGCGCGGCGGGGCTCACCTCACCCAGGGCGCGAATCACCTGATCGTCGAAGTGCTGCTGGTCAGGAGGGAGTTCGCCGCGCGCCGACCAGGAGAGGCTGGCATCGGCAGCCCGGGAAGATTCGTCTCGGCCGACCTCGGACGAAGCGACTCCCAGTCGTCCCTCGGCCCCCGCCTCGGCAAGATGCGTGCGTTGTCGCTTTTCCTTTCGGATCGA
The DNA here is from genome assembly GCA_003576905.1 of Planctomycetota bacterium. Taxonomy (GTDB): domain Bacteria; phylum Planctomycetota; class Phycisphaerae; order UBA1845; family UTPLA1; genus UTPLA1. The sequence goes on from QEVG01000060.1 coordinate 3,396, forward strand.
GTTCAGGGCGACGTGCCGGACCATCTGTCCCATCCATGCGGTGAAGTTGGTGCCCGGCACAAACTCGTCGAACTTCTCCATACCGATCATCGCCGCTTCCTGGACGACATCCTCGGCAAGAGTCCGGTTTCCGACAATGCCGGAGGCAATGAACCAGAGCACGCGGAAACTTCGCGCGAAATGCGCGCCGAATTCGCCGCGTCGTCCCTCGTCGGAGGAAGCCGGCTTGCTTCCCTTTTGGCTCGGTACCGGCTCTTTCATGACAAGCGTTCTAGAGGATAAATGTCATTGCGATCCGGGCTTATTGCACGAAACCGAGGGCATTGTCCACGGCGGCGGCCAATGAGCCAGTGCGGCGTATTGAGAAAAGATCCGTTGATCGGGGCGTTTCGCCGACCCCGGCGGTGCAATCGTTACAGGACGAACGCCGACCCGCCTCATGGCGGCCCGCGGGCGCTTGGCCGGAGCGCGGGGGCGAAATATCATGCCCTCAAATTCGAGGTAATCCCATGCGTTTCTTTTGTCTATTCGTTGCGGTCCTGCTGTCCCATACCCCGGTTTCCGGCGCCGGACCCGGCGGCATCGAAGTTCACAACGAGCCGCTTAGCCCGATGGCCGACCCGGCAGCGGTCGTAATGGCCGACGACGCGCGGTTTACGGTGCTGACCGAAGGGCTGGTACGGCTCGAATGGTCGCCGGACGGGCAGTTCGAAGATCGGGCGTCACAGCTTGTGGTGAATCGGCGGCTGCCGGTCCCGGCGTTCGAGCAGGTTGACAACGACGGCCTGATTCAGATTAAGACGCCGCTGATTCAGCTTCAGTATCGATCAAACGCCGGGGTCTTCAGTCGCAAGAGTCTGCTCCTTAGAGCCCGAACCGGCGTTGGCGGAGACTGGGTGGATATCGTCCCGCCGATCGTGCAGATGGCGAACCTTGGGGGCACTACGCGAACGCTCGACGGCATCTCCGGTGCATGCAAGATTGATGACGGACTCCTGACACGCAGCGGGTGGACGCTGCTCGACGACTCGCGCTCGCTCGTTCTGGATGCCGGTCCGTCCGGTACGGCGAAGATGGACGCGGCCGGCGCGGCGTGCCGCGTAGCGGAGTGGCCGTGGGCCGCGGAACGGAAGAACAAAGAGGCCGTGGACTGGTATTTCTTCGTCTACGGCACCGAGTATCCGCGCGCGCTGGCGGATTTTACGAAAATCGCCGGACGGATTCCCATTCCTCCTCGCTATGTGTTCGGGACGTGGTGGTCGCGCTACTGGGCCTATTCGGATAAGGAACTCCGCGCCCTTGTCGGGGAGTTTCGTGAGCACGATGTGCCGCTTGATGTTCTCGTCGTCGACATGGACTGGCATCTCGACGGCTGGACCGGCTACACATGGAACCCCGCGTACTTTCCCGACCCGGACGGCTTCCTCAAATGGGCGCATGAACAGGGACTGAAGGTAACGCTCAACCTGCACCCGGCGGACGGCGTAGGGAAGCACGAAGCGGCTTTCCCAGAGATGTGCCGGGCGCTCGGGCTGGACGCAGAAAAGACGGAACGAATCCCGTTCGACTGCGCGAACCGCCGGTACATCGACGCGTATTTCAGGCTGCTGCATCACCCCCTGGAGAAGCAGGGCGTGGTCTTCTGGTGGATGGACTGGCAGCAGGGGACGGACTCGAGAATCGCCGGACTCGATCCCCTCTGGTGGCTGAATTTTCTGCACTGGAAGGACATGGAGTGCCGCATGGAAGTTACTGGCCGCCGGCCGCTGATATTCTCGCGATGGGGAGGGCTGGGCAATCACCGGTACCCGATCGGCTTTTCGGGAGACACGTTCTGCAACTGGCCGTCGCTCGCGTTTCAACCCTATTTCACGGCGACGGCAGGTAACGTCGGCTATGCATACTGGAGCCACGACATCGGCGGCCACCAGCCGGGACCGGTCGATGCCGAACTCTACACGCGCTGGATCCAATGGGGCGCGCTGTCACCGGCGCTTCGGACGCACACCACGAAGAATCCGCTGGCTGAGCGGCGAATCTGGAAATTTCCGAGAGAGTTCTTTGAGGCGTCGCGCCGGGCGTTTCACCTGAGGTACGAGCTGATTCCCTACATCTACTCCATGGCCCGGCGCTGTTACGACACCGCGCTGCCGCTGTGCCGTCCGCTCTATTACAAATGGCCGGACCTCGACGAAGCCTACGAGTGGCGCAATGAGTATCTCCTCGGGGACGACATGCTCGCGGCGCCCGTGGTTGAGCCGGCCGACCCGATTACGGGGAGCGCCATGGTAAACGTGTGGCTGCCGCCGGGGCAGTGGGTCCACTGGTTCACGGGACGCCGTTATGAAGGTCCGGCAGTCGTGCCACAGGTCGTGCCGCTAAACCAGATTCCTCTCTTTGTTCGGGCGGGGGCGATCATCCCCACTGCGCCCAGGGGCATGAAAACGAGTTCGGTGCCGGCCGAGTCGCTCGTACTCAACGTGTTTCCCGCGGACAAGGGCGAAGCGGTCGTCTATGAGGACGACGGCCTCAGCGGCGGCTACCTGAAGGGTGAGTTCGCGACGACGCGCGTGACGCAGAAATGGTCCGACGAAAAGCGCCTTATCACGATCGAGCCGCCGAAGGGCTCGTACAAGGGGATGTCCAGGGAGCGGGGCTATATCGTACGCGTCTTCGATTGTTCGCCACGCATTTATGAAGTCTCGCTGGATGGGCGCATGCTGAACATGACATCGGGCCCGATCGCCGAGCCGAAGGCGTATTGGTTCTTCGATCCAAGCTGCATGGGTCCCGCAGTGCAGATTCCGCCGCGCGCCGCCGGCGAGACGATTCGCATCCAGATCGACGAGCCCGCAGAGCTGCGCGAGGACATGCCGCTGATTGACGGTTTCCGGGGGCTGATGGCGACACTATGCACGATGAATGACGACACCGTGGGGCTGATGCTCGGCGGCCACCATGATTGCGGCACGATGGATTTCGTATTCAAGCTCTACGAGGGCTCGAATCTCGACATTGTGAAGCAATGGCGCGAGGCGTGGCTCATGGCCATGGACGGCGTGCGAAAGGCGCGGCACCACCCCGACGATGATCGCAAATACCTCGCGAGGCTCATGCATCTTTTTTACAAGCTGGACGTTCGGCCCGACCAAAAGGACCCGAAGATTCTCGACATTCAGGCCCTCGTCGGTACGACCCTTCCGCCCGGTCTCATTGAAGGAACAACCGGGAATATCAAGTTCGTGCCCGACGACGGCTGGCGCATCGAAGGCTACAGCGAGAAGGACTTCGACGGGCTGAGCGAAGGCGATCCCGTGACACTGGAAGCAGAGATCGTCGGCGGCGGCGCGATGGACACGGCCGTCATTCGCGCGGCCATTTCGATCGACTACCAGGGCGTGCCGCTCTCGCTTCCTCTCGAAAAGACGATCCTTCCCTCCATCAACGCGTGGTGGGTGCTCGGCCCGTTCGATGTCCCGTTCGCCGAAGCGCTCGATCGCAAGCTGCCGCCGGAGGACGGGATCGATCTGAAGGCCGAGTACGAAGGAAAGGACGGTCGAAAGATCTCATGGAAGCGGGTCGCGCGCGAAATGAAGCCGGGCGACGACCTGACCGCCGAGTTCTTCATGGACTTCGACGGCGTGTTCGGCGGCCGCGTGTATGAGTCGGCGGCTTACGCATTTACCTATCTCGAAAGCCCGGAGGACCTGGACGCGGTCCTGGCCGTCGGAAGTGACGACGGCGCGGCGGTCTGGCTCAACGGAAAAAAAGTCCACCACCATCAGATCGGGCGGCCCTACGCGTCGCGGCAGGACCGCGTGAAGGTCCGCCTCAAAAAGGGGACCAACGAACTGCTTGTGAAGGTCAGCCAGGGCGGCGGCGACTGGGGGCTCTGCGTCCACGTAGAGGACGAAGTCGGCAGGCCCCTGACGCGCGTGAAGGCGCGCCTGGAGAGGTGACGCCGACGTCAATGCGCCGTGCGCTACTCATCTTCGAGGATCCAGTCGGCCAGGTACTTCACGACTTTTCCGTCCACATGTCCGGGTTGCGAATATTCCTGTGGCGTCGACATCTCGCGACCGCCGAAGAAAAGATGATTGCACTGCTTGAACCATTTGAGCGTCACGTTTGGTCTGCCCTTCAACTCTCGCTTGTAGAGGTCGAAGTCCTTCCTTGTTACCTGGTAATCGCGGCCACCTGATGCGATCAGCAGCCGACACTTGAGTTCCTTTGCGATTTGCAGGGACCGCCCCGCCGCCTCGCCCACCTCGTTCCAGTATGCCAGCGGAACATTGAGCAGCCGGGCATCCTCTCCCAACTCCTTGTTGCGCACCTTCAGGATTGTCGCGAGGGCCTCGTCGTAAAGCTTCTGATTGTCCGCCTGATTCGGGAGTGGCAGCGAGGCGATGTACGCGAGTTGCTCCAGAAGCACGTCGGTCAGGTCGCGCGCGGTTCCGGCGAACAGAACGGCCCCGGCGACCTTGCCGTCCTCCCGAGCAATCTGCGGCGTCATGGTCGCGCCAAGGCTGTGGCCGACGACAAAGACGCGATCGGGATTCACGCGCGGGTGGGCGCGGACGTATTTGAGTGCCTCCAGCGCGTCATCAACGACTTCCTCACGGATCGTGATGCGGCCTTCGGCGGCCAGACGCATCCGATACGCGTAGGTTCGCTTTCGATAGCGCAGCACGGCGATGCCCCGTGAAGCAAGCCCCGCCGCCAGATCCTTGAAGGGCTTGTTCGGGCCGATGGTCTCGTCTTCATCGTGCGGGCCCGATCCATGCACCAGCACCACCGCCGGCACTCGGCCTTCGCCCCTGGGAATCGTCAGCAGCCCCCGCGCGCGCCATTCTTCCGGGCCGAAGGCGGCGGGCTCCTCCGCATACTTGTTTTCGTCCGCGTATTTCGGCAGCTTGTAGCCGGCCGCGGCCGCAGCTCCATCCGGAGTCTGGCTCTTCGGAGAGGGATCGACCCACAGGCCCGCGATGCGCGCCTGTCTGTCGAACACCAGCCGGATCCAGACGGTCTGCTTCTCAAACTTTGTCTCCATCACGACGTAGTCATTATCCGGCCGCTTTGTGTAGACAGACGGCCCGAAGGATTTGAACGCGCCGAGTTGGCCCTCGAGTCCCTTCCACATGCTTGCGAGCCGATCCGGCGGCATGGCCCCCTTCATGGTCGCGTCGAAGTTCTCGCAGGCCTTCTTGTATCGCCCTGCGCCGAGGTCATCCCCGAACCGCTTGGCGACGGAAAGCTGCTTGTCCCCTGCGCCTTCTTCCACGGCGTGGGACGCCGGGCCTGCCGCCAGAAACACCGCCACCGTGCAGGCCACGGCCGCAAACACATGGCTTCGCATCGTCTTCACCGTCCTTCCGCGATCTTGCCTCCGCCCGCCGCCCCGATCAGGGTTGAACGTGGCGCGCCGCCGAATCTCACAACGCCGATCCGGGGGCGACGGCGTAGTTCGGAACGCGCGGCCCGTCGAGCGCCGCGACGTCGCCGCCAAGAATGCTCACGATGCCCGGCGGGCTTGACACGCCCCTTATAATCGACCGATGCAGTCGCTGGGTTCGCACGTCTCACTTCTCGCATTCTCCCCGCGCCACGGCTGCCGCCTTGTACACCTTCGCCGGAGGAGCCGCCGATGAACCCGCACGATTCGCTCGCCAACCTGGCCGCAGCCAGCGATGAGACCGAGTTCTATACGCCGATGCCTGCCGGGTACAAGCCCGGCAAGACGAAGTACGTCGGCGTCTTCGGCACGGTGATGTCGGGCCTGGGCAAGGGCATCTTCGCCAGCAGCCTCGCGAAGATGCTCAAGGACAAGGGCCTCACCGTCGCGCCCATCAAGCTCGAAGGCTATCTCAATCTGGACTCCGGCACGCTCAACCCATTCCGCCATGGAGAAGTCTTCGTCCTCGACGACGGGATGGAGTGTGACATGGACCTGGGCACCTACGAGCGCATGCTCGACCAGAACATGAGCCGGCTCAACTTCTCCACCAGCGGTCAGATATTCTCGGCGATCCTCGAGAAGGAGCGGCGCGGCAGCTACCTCGGCCGCGACGTGCAGATGATCCCGCACGTGACGGGCGAGGTGAAGAGCAAGCTCCGCCATCTTGCCGTCGCCAGCGACGCCGACGTGGTCTTCATCGAGATCGGCGGAACCGTCGGCGACGTCGAGAACGCCTACTACATCGAGGCCCTGCGGCAGCTCGCCTTTGAGGAGGGCGCGGGCAGCACCTGTTTCGTCGCGTTGACGTACGTGTTGAACCCACCGGCCCTCGGCGAGCAGAAGTCCAAGGCCGCCCAGCTCGGCATCAAGCAGCTTCTACAGTCCGGCATCCAGCCGCATATCATTGCCTGCCGCGCGCACCAGCCCGTCTCGAAGAAGGTCTGCGAGAAGATCGCCCTGTACTCCAGCGTGCCGTTCAACCGGGTCTTCTCCATGCACGACCGGGAGTCGATCTATGTCATCCCCGAGATGATCCGCGAGGCGGGGCTGGACCGCGCCGTGGTGGACATCCTCGGCATTGCCGATCGTGTGCACCCCGAGGCGGAGGAACGGGCACGAGTCATCTGGAGCGACTACCTCGACCGCCTCCGCGCGGCGACGCAGACGGTCACCATCGGCATCGCCGGTAAGTACACCAGCGTGCGCGACAGCTACGCCTCCGTCATCAAGGCCCTGGAGCACTCCGGCACGCGCTGCGGCGTGAAGGTTGACATCGACTGGATCGAGGTCAGCGACATGCCGCTGGAGGATGTCGCCGAGCGGCTGGCCCATCTTGACGGGCTGATCGTGCCGGGCGGGTTCGGGAGCCGGGGCGTCGAGGGGAAGATCTCATGCATCCAGTACGCGCGGACGCGGGGGCTGCCCTACCTGGGACTGTGCTACGGCTTCCAGCTTGCAGTGATCGAGTTCGCGCGGAACGTCTGCGGGCTGGACGGGGCGGGCAGCACCGAGTTTCACCCGGAGTGCAAGCATCCTGTCATCGACATCCTTCCGGAGCAGAAGCAGATCGAGGGGCTGGGGGCCAGCATGCGGCTTGGGGGGCACGACGTGGCGCTGAAAGCCGGGTCGATGGCCTCGCGGCTGTTCAACGGCGCACCGGAGATCCGGCTGCGTTTCCGCCACCGCTACGAGGTCGATCCGCGATACATCGAGCAGCTTGAGGCCGGCGGCCTGGTCTTCTCCGGCAAGGCGCCGGATTTTCCCATCATGCAGGTGCTGGAGCTGCCTCCGGAGGCGCACCCGTACTTCGTGGCGACCCAGGCCCACCCGGAATTGACCAGCCGCCCGCTGCGGCCTGATCCGTTCTTCCTTGGCCTCGTGAAGGCGGCAGTCGCCCGGCACCAGCCCCGCACGGCGGCCGATGCGCATGTGGCGATCTGAGAAGAAACGTCCAAACGGCGCGGGCGGGCCGTGGGGGCGCGGCGATCGTGTCCGATCTCCGTGGATGCGGCGCGGCGCGCGGGGTGCGCGGGACGGCTCGGCACAGCGCGGGGGCGGGGCGGGGGGAGCGCGGATGCGGCGCGGCGCGCGGGGTGCGCGGGACGGCTCGGCACAGCGCGGGGGCGGGGCGGGGGGAGCGCGCTGCGCGGCGGGGCTGGTCCGGATAAGCAAACCTGAATGGGGGCATGCACAAATTATTTTTATCCTGAAAAACCGCGTTCCTTGCGCATGAAAGCTGAATGGAACCTGAACAACCTGAATGCGTTCAGGTTTGGGGCGGGGCGGGGCGCGAACGGTGAGTTGCGGGTTTCGAGAGAGAAGCATCGGGGCGTCCTCCACGCGCGGAGCGGGCGGGGCGATGGGCGCGGGAGAATCCGCGCGATCGCCGGTCCGTTCTCGCGGGTTATGACCTTCCTCCTTGCTC
>QEVG01000061.1 GCA_003576905.1 Planctomycetota bacterium
TCCAGCAACCGCAACCCCAAGTAGTGGGCGACTAGTTCCGCCGTGGTGTTCGCCACAGGTAGTAACGCGCAGTCCTCCCGCGGAAAAATCCAGCGGCGATCCTCAAAAGTTGCGGTGACCTCGCGCTCGTCCGCCGTCACCTGGATCAACGGGTGCTGGGTCGGAAGCATCACCCGGTGGTCTAGTTCATCGACCAGCCCGCGCAACGTATCGCGGAGCGCGATAAAGTCGATCACGTAGGAGTTCTCGTCAAGCGGCCCGCGCACGTCGCAACTAACCCGGTAGTTGTGTCCATGCAACCGCTCGCACACGTTTCCATTAAAGGTAATGAAGTGCGCCGCGCTAAAGACCAGATACTCTTTCTCGACCCGAACAAAATAGTTTTCCGCCATTCCCGTGTTACCTCTTTGCTTCGTTCAGCAATTCCCGTGGCCCGCCCCCCACGAAGCTAAACCAAAAGCTACGAGAGTCATAGAGGCCGAAATTGGCCAGGAGAACTCTCGATGAAGAAGCGAACGCGGCACAATCCGGAGCCGGTCAATCGCAAGCTGCGCAACGTCCTCCTCACGCCCCGCGGGCGAGAGCCTCTTCCCAGCAACTTGGCGGCGCGGCTTCCCACGGCGCGGGCGCCGGGAAGCGCTCGTGGAGGTGGTCTCGTAGCGCGTCGTTGAAGGCGCGATCGTCAAAGTTCAAGAGGGTCTTGCCCGCGCAGCGTTCGGCGATTTCTTTGGGCGAGAACGGCCGGTCATAGAAGTCGACATACAGCCCTTCCGCGTCGCGGGGGATCAGGTCGAACTTCTCGCGCTGCAGCGCATGGTTGTAAATGGCGGTGGCCGCCAAGAGGCCGTAGAAGCGGTCTTGCGAGACAAAGTCGCGCAGGTCGCGATAGGCGGCCAGCACGTGGCGTTTGGTAAGCCAGGTGGGGGTGTGGGTCTCGAAGTTCAAGCCCGAGTAGCCCAACCGCCGCAGCGTGTCGTAGGTCCGCCACAGCGCATCCTTGTACAGCCCCTTCCCGCGCGTGCGGACCTGCGCCAGATCCTCCACCACCCGCAGGCGCCGCACTTGCTCCTCGGAAAACGGCCGCAGGACCAAAAAATCGTCGGAGAAGGCTACGAACTCCGGCGGCAACTCGGGCAGGAGCGCCGCCAGCACGTACATCAAGAACATGTTCGTCACCGGCGTCCGCAAGCCCAGCAGCCACGCCATTTCCTCATGCCCCACGACCCGCACAAACGAATCGTCCTCGCCCAGCCACACCGGCCGGTCCCCCAATATCCAGGCCCGCTCCACATACGGCATACACTCCCGCACGCTGCGCAGTGACAACCGCAACTCCTCATCCCCATGCGGACTATGCCGGAACACGTAAACGATGTGCATGAATATGTTATGTGTGGGCCTGTCGGTCCCGGACCGCCCGCACCGCTCGTTGCGCCCGCTAAGCTGCTTTCCCGGCGGACATTTTTGCGAACGCGGTGGAATCAAATGCGACGGCTACTTTTTCTCGCGTGGTTATTCTTGGTCGCTTGTATTTCTCAGCTTTAGTGTGATTGCGTTTTCACGTCGGGAAGCATCGTATATTGAAAACCTTCGTCGCGGCAATGTTCGTCAAAATACTGCTCTAGCTCTTCCTGAAGCTTGAGGCCGCGGAGGTAACCCGATCGGTCATTTCGCGAGCGAGCAAGGGCGGATTGCTCATATCCAACGGATGATTTGACGAATAAAGTTGCGGGGCTGGATGTGATGGTTCTCGGCGCGATTTACACGGATTTTTCCAGCCGGCAACGTGCGATTGCCCCAATCACCAGCGGTAGGGCGGCGCGAGGACTCCGTCGCGCAAGCCTACAAACAGCCCCGCGGCAATCAGGTCCGCCGTGGTTCCCGGATTGCGGCGATGACCGTCGGCGCGCAGCCACAGGTCCAGGTCGCCTAAGGCCGAATAATAAGCCTTGTCTCCTGGCTTTCCTGATTCCAACACGCGGCCCGCCCGCGCCGCGGCTTCACGAGCGACCCTTGGCCCACACTTGCGGGCGATGAGACTGTCGGGATACTTGCACATCGTTTGCAGGTGTGCAAGCACAATGCTCTCGATCAGGGACCACCCGGCGGGTTCACGTGCTCGTAAAGCCGACGCGTGCGGACATCTCCACGAACCTTGTTATTACCACTGACCGCCGCATCTACATGATCGAGCTGCGTTCCGGCGAACGTCCCTACATGCCGGCCGTGGCATGGGCCTATCCGCAGCCCCCAGCCTCACAGCGCCCAGGCGTGCCGGCAGCGCCCATCATCCCGGTGGCCGCCGCACGCAACTACCGCTACGCGCTGACGGGAGACAGTCCGCCGTGGCGGCCTACCACTGTCTACGATGATGGCCGTCGCGTCTATGTCGAGTTTCCGCGCGGGATCGTCCAAGGCGAGATGCCGCCGATATTCGTCATCGGCTCGGAAGGTGAACTCCAGATTGTCAACAGTCGCATTCACCAGAACATCCTGATCGTCGATCGGCTCTTCGGCGCCGCGGAACTTCGGCTCGGCAGCGGCAACCGCCAGCAAACGGTCAGAATCGGCCGCAGCGATGGGAGGCCCTCCTCATGAGCGACACTGACAACCGGGGCCACAATATGGAGACCGAGGAACCAGCGAGCGACACCACGGCTCCGATGCGCCTGCGTGGTGAGCCACCTCGCGTGACCCGCTTGTCGCGCAAGGCATTGATGGCGATCGGCCTGATCGCGTGCGCGGGCCTTGGCGGCGCGTTGATCTACGCCCTCCAGACTCGACACGGCGGCTCTGCGAACGAAGAACTTTACTCGACGAGGAACCGCCCCACCGCTGATGGTCTCACCGATCTGCCACGCGACTATACCGGCCCGCGACTCGGCCCCCCGCTGCCTGGCGATCTCGGTCGACCGATCCTGGATGCGCAGAACCGCGGCCAACCGGTCGTACCTCCACCGATTCGACCGACGGTCGACCCGGCAGAGCAGCGCCGACTCGCGGAGGAGGAAGCAGCACGCACCAGTCGCGTGTTCTTTCAGACTGAGGCACGCACGCTTACGGCTCCCGCCGGGACGGGTAGCGCCGCAACCACCACGAACCTGACCGGCCTCGGCCTTCCCGGGCAACTCAACGCTCCAACTGCGCAGGATCGCCAGATCGCTTTCCTCAATGCCGCCGTCGATCGTCGCACCGTCGCGCCTGACCGCGTGCTAGCGCCTGCATCGCCATACGTGTTGCAGGCGGGAGCTGTGATTCCGGCCGCGCTGATCATGGGGATCCGCTCGGACCTGCCGGGACAGATCACAGCTCAAGTGACCGAACACATCTATGACAGCCCCACCGGGCGGATGCTTCTCGTGCCGCAGGGCACGCGCATCATCGGGCAATATGACAACGCCGTGCAGTTCGGCCAGCGGCGGGTATTGCTGGTATGGAATCGTCTGATCTTCCCGAACGGACGCTCCATCGTTTTGGAGCGCCAGCCGGGAGCCGACACGCAGGGCTATGCTGGCCTTGAGGGTGGTGTCGATTACCACTGGTGGGAACTCGCCAAGGCGGCGGGCCTCTCCACGCTGTTGAGCGTCGGTGCTGAGCTTGCGATTGACGACGAAGATCGCCTGCTGCGAGCGATACGCAACGGCGGCCAGGATACGATCAACGATGCCGGGCAGCAGATCATTCGGCGTCAGCTCAACGTGCCGCCAACCCTGACGATCCGGCCTGGCTTTCCCGTGCGCGTGATCGTCACGCGTGATCTGGTCCTCGAACCCTACGGAGGATAGTTCGTGGCAAAACTCAAGCTTGGGGCCCTGGAAGACGACAAGCCGGTTAAAGTGGCGGTGGAACTACCTGCCGCCGTCCATCGGCAGTTGGTAGCTTATGCCGATGTCCTGGCACGGGAGACCGGTAAGCCCGTCCCCGATCCCGCCAAGCTCATCGCGCCAATGATTGAGCGATTCATGGCGACTGATCGGGCATTTGGGAAGGCTCGCCGCAGCCCGGGATCGCGGCCGCCCCAGCCTTGACCTGCCGCCTCTCACCATCCGCTTTACCGGTCCTGCCGCCGGCGTCGGGCTGCTGGCGCGACATTGCTTTGGCAAGACTGAGCAGCCGCCTCAGGGCCGGATTGTCATTCTGGCGCGACCAGATTGCGCAGAATGGTAGCAAATGACCGCTGAGCGGCCTATAGGCGATGCCAGGAAAGCGGTCCGCTGTCGTGGCCTCGCTTGTCAGGGTTAGCCCCTGACTCATCGCCACCAGATGCATGAGATTGTCCCGTCCGACCGCGTGGCGCTCTACACTCGGGTGGTGGCCAAGCTCGGCCAAGTGCTTGACAAGGTAATCTTCGATCTCAGGTCCGGGATCACACTCGCTTACAATAAAGCGATACGCGCGGAGGTCATTCCATGTGAGCTTTCGCCGTCCCGCGAGTTCATGCGCCACGGGCAAAACGACGAATATCCGTTCTGTCCAAAGGTGCTCCCGATCGCAGTCGTCTGCGGTCGGCGTGCCTGTCAGAAAGGCGATATCGATCTGAAGCCGTCGAACCGCTGACAAATGTGCGGCAGGCGCCCCTTCCACCAGGTCGAGCCGGACAGCCGAATGTCGTTGGCCGTAGGTGCGCAGCAAGTCGGCCAGAAAGCCACTGGCCAACGACGTAAATATTCCCACGCGAATACCGCCGACTTCCCCACGACCACCTGAGGCTGCGTCCGATGCAGCATGTCTTATGTGGTTCAGTGCGCCGCGGGCCCGGCCCACGAAGGACTGTCCGGCGTTTGTAAGGCAAACGCCGCTGTGACCGCGTACAAACAGCGAGACGCCGAGTCGGTCTTCCAGGTCGCGAATTCTTCGGCTGATTGCCGATTGCTCGACATTGAGTGTGGTTGCAGCACCGCGAAAACTGCCCGCTTGTGCGGCAGCTATCACATAGCATAGGTGTCGCACTTCAATGCGGAGGCTCGCATGCCCGGCGAGCAGCAGCCGCGATCCACGTCCATATGGCATGCTCTTCACCGATACAGAACCGCCTAAAGTCAGAGCCGGTTTTTCTCAAAGCCCGCGTGAAAGGGCGGACGTCGGTCCGCCCCTCCGCTTTTTTGGTGACGAGCGCCTACACAGCGATCGTGATGCGATTGTCGACCTTGGTGACCCCTGGTGCTCGCCAGGCGGCCCGTTCGGCCTCCTGACGCTCTGCCCAGGAGCGCACCGAACCGGTGAGCGTTACCTCTCCGCCGTTGGTGGTCACCGTGATGCGGTTGGCATCGATCTCGGCGCTGCGCTTGAACGCGTCTTCGATCTTTGCCTTGATCTCGGATGGAGCAACGCGAGGCTTCAACGTGATCAGGTTGGAAATTCCCTTCAGGCCTTTGAGACCGCGCACCGCCCGTTCCGCACGTGAGCGCTGGTAATCCCACTCCACGTTGCCTTCCAGGGTCGCCCAGCCGCTCTTCACCACCACCTTGATGTTCTCGTACGCATACGGAAGCTCGGTCTTGATTGCGGCCACGGCCTCGCGCGCCAGTTCGGGGTCGGGGCGTTGGTTTTCAGAGGGCAGCCGCACCTCGATATCGTTCGCCACGCCGAGCACGCCCGACACGCGCTTTACCGCCCGCTCAGCCTCATATTTTTGCGCATAGCTGCGCATGAAGCCGGTAAGCGTCACGACGCCCGACTTGACGGCCACGCCGATGTCGGTGGCGTCGATGTCAGGGTCCCACTTCAGCTCGGTTTCCACATCGCGCTTGATGTCGCTGTCGGATCTCATTGTCGTGCTTCCTTTCGCTGTTAGGGCATGGCCGCACTGCGAGGGCCGGCGCCCGGTCCTCCGCAACTTGCAGCTAGACGAGGCTACTGCCGGCCAGGTGGAGCGCGCTGACGGGTGTCAGTTTCGGGCGAGGAGCAGCAGATTCATCTAAAGCGACAGTCGTTCGAGCAATGCGAATGGCACTGTCAATCAGGGCTGAGGACGCTGAGGTTCAAAGTCAGTGAAGCGACCGGCGACGACCGTCAGGTTGGCGCCCGCACATCGAGCAAGCCAAGCAACCACGTCTTGAGGTGATCGGAAGATCGACGATCAACAGCCGCGACAGCGACAATAGCTGAACGTACCAATCGGTCATGGAGCAGATAGCCTGACTGCAAACCCTCGACGACCGTCTCTTCGGCTACAGGCGTTTCGATTCGCGACGATCAGACATCGCGTTTGTCGTCCTTGTCGTCCAACTCTTCGAAGTCCGCATCGACGACATCATCGCCGGTCGGGTCCTGTCCGCTCGCACCACCGGCAGAGTTGTCATTCAGCTTTGCCTTGAAGTTCAACAGGGCGATCCGCAGCATTTGCGCCTTGGCTTCGATATCTGCGGCCGAGTCGGTACCAACCACCGACTTCAAATCCTCGATCGCCTTCTCCACCGCCTCCTTCTCTGCGGCCGGCGCGTTGTCCTTTGACGCGTCGAGCGCTTTCTGGCTTGCCGCAATCTCGGAGTCTGCCCTGTTCCTCGCCTCGACTAGTGCGCGCCGCTTCTTGTCGGCTTCGGCATTTGCCTCAGCCTCCTTGATCATTCGATCGATATCGGCCTGCGACAGGCCCCCCGAGGCCTGGATGCGAATCTGTTGCTCTTTTCCTGTTGCCTTGTCCTTGGCCGAGACATTGACGATGCCGTTCGCGTCGATGTCGAACGTCACTTCGATCTGGGGAACGCCACGAGGCGCGGGAGGAATACCGACGAGATCGAACTGGCCGAGCAGCTTGTTGTCGGCCGCCATCTCGCGCTCGCCTTGAAAGACGCGGATCGTGACTCCGGCCTGGTTGTCTTCCGCGGTCGAGAAGACCTGGCTCCTTTTGGCCGGAATGGTCGTATTGCGCTCGATGAGACGGGTGAACACCCCACCAAGAGTCTCAATGCCGAGCGACAGTGGTGTCACGTCGAGCAGCAGCACATCCTTGACGTCGCCTTGGAGCACGCCCGCTTGGATCGCCGCGCCAATCGCCACCACCTCATCGGGATTGACGCCCTTGTGCGGCTCTCGGCCGAAGAGGTCGGTGACAGTTTGCTGGACCTTCGGCATGCGCGTCATGCCGCCAACGAGAACAACCTCGTCGATTTTCTCCGGCTTGATCTTCGCATCCTTCATTGCGTCCCGGCAGGGCTTTTCCGTGCGGTGGACCAGGTCGTCGACCAGTTCTTCCAGCTTGGCGCGCCTTAGCTTGATCTCAAGATGCTTCGGTCCATTCTGATCGGCCGTGATGAAGGGCAGGCTGATGGTGGTTTCCAGCGCCGAGGAAAGCTCGACCTTGGCTTTCTCCGCCGCTTCCCGAAGCCGCTGCAGCGCCAGCCGGTCATTGCGCAGGTCGATGCCCTGGTCCTTCTTGAACTCGCTCGCGAGCCAGTCGAGGATCCGCTTGTCGAAATCTTCGCCACCGAGGAATGTATCGCCATTGGTGGCCTTCACCTCGAACACGCCGTCGCCGATCTCGAGCAGCGAAATATCGAAGGTTCCGCCGCCGAGGTCGTATACCGCGATCGTCCCGGCCTTCTTCTTGTCGAGGCCATAGGCAAGAGCGGCGGCCGTCGGCTCGTTAATAATCCGCAGCACCTCGAGGCCGGCAATCTTGCCGGCATCCTTCGTCGCCTGCCTTTGGCTGTCATTGAAGTATGCAGGAACGGTGATCACCGCCTTCTCGACCTTTTCGCCAAGATAGGCTTCAGCAGTCTCCTTCATCTTCACCAGTATGTACGAGCTGATCTGGCTCGGACTATACTTCTTGCCCTGCACCTCGACCCATGCGTCGCCATTGTCGGCCCTGACAATCTTGTAGGGCACAAGAGCCTTGTCTTTTTCCACCATGGGGTCGTCATAGCGCCGGCCGATTAGACGTTTGATGGCGAAGATGGTGTTCTCGGGATTTGTTACCGCCTGTCGCTTCGCAGCCTGGCCAACGAGAATTTCACCGTCGCTCGCGAAGGCCACAATGGATGGTGTCGTGCGTCCACCCTCCGCGTTTTCGATGACTTTGGTCTGGGAGCCCTCCATGATGGCGACGCAGGAATTCGTCGTACCCAGGTCGATGCCGATCACCTTGCCTGCCATGCCGTGTCTCCGTCAGTCGGGAACTTCGATGCAACACCTGCCCGGCAGTATCGCCGCGGGGCAGGTCATCGACGCTGACGAACGTCAGTCCGGCGGCAATGCCGGGCAGAACGGACGAGCTTGCCGGCCGCCGGCCGCGGAGCAATGAGGTCGGCCGGCTCGGGCCGACCGTGCAGCGGTGTATGCGCCGCGCTCCAGCAGGGACGGTTTTCAATCGTTCGATAGGGTGGGGACTGTGCCGTTCGCAGCGGGCGCCGTAGAGGCACCCCGACCTCTCGTGGCCTTAGCCTCTGGTCGGCGCGTCTCTTTCCAGCCACGGGTCCGGATGAACGTTCGCAAGCGGCACGTCCTCCAGCCGCTTCACGATATCAATCTCATGCACGCGGATCGCTTCAGCACCGAATTTGGCCAGAATCTCCTGTGCTTCCGCCTCCTTCTCCGCAGTGCGGGCGCGCACCCATATCACGATGCCGCCGGACATCAGCTGAAGCTCTAGCTCCTCCGCCTGCTTGCTACCAAGCAGCCGGACCGCGGCAGTGCCGATGCCCGCTCCGACCGTCCCGGCCGCCATTGCGGCTGCGGCAATCACTGCGAGGCTTCCACCTGAAGCGACGACGGACATCACGGCCGCGGTCGCTCCGACATAGAAAAGAATTCCGGCCACGCTGACGGTGGCGGTTGCGAGATCATCCCGGGCGACAAACGCCCGGCGCGGGGTCCCCGGCACATCGGCGAGTTCCTCGGGCGGAACGTAGAATGTGCCCAGACGGCGCCTGACCGCTTCGATCTCGCCCATGATGTCGACGTCCGCCCGGTCGAAACCCGCATGCAGAAGGGCTTCGATTGCTTCCTCGAGGGCATGCTTCCTATGAAATACGCCGGCCACTTCGCGGACTTTTCGCGTCTCGAGAATTTCCTCGTCCCCCGGATTCGTCATGCTCATCGACTCCTTCGCAGCGAGGGGCAAAGGCCACTACCCGACAATTTGTTTCCGGAAGCCAGCGGAAAGGCTTTCAATGCGCCATGACGAGCGACACTGGCGACTTGCGAAGGAGCTGGTACGTCGCGCCCCCGAGGAGCCATTCCCGCAATCGGGAGTGGCCGTAGCCGCCCATGACAAGCAGGTCACCCTTCCGCGCAACCACTTCATCCACCAGCAGCGTCGCGACGTCGCCAAGTCCCTTCTTTGCAACCCGCTCCAGCGCCGCGTTAATGCCGTGTCGTCGAAGATAGGCAACGAGTCTTTCATCCTGCGTTGCGGTCAGAATTGACTCAGTTCCCCCGCCGAGGCGGAGCACAGTGACTGCTTTTGACTTCTCAAGATACGGCAATGCCTCGGCTACCGCTCGTGTTGCTTCGCGACTGCCGTTCCAGGCAACCACCGCATGCTGAAAACCCTCGTCGAAGCTCCTCTGGTCAGCCACGAGGAAGATGTGCCTTCCCGCCTCGAACAGGGTTTCCTCCACCACGTCGTGCAGTTCAATCGCATCATCCTCATCGCTGAGGCGAAGACCGATGAGGGCGTCTGCCGTCCGGCATTCCCGTGCCGTGAGACGCGCCTGCTCATGGGCGTACGCATCGATTCGACGCACTTCGGATGACGACGCTAGGCCTTTCAGGCGGTTCTTGATCTTGTCCTCGAACTCTCTTCCTGCCGTCTGTGCCTGATCGAGAAGTCGGGACCACTCGTTCACGTTGACCACGCTGTCGGCGATGGTTGGGTCGGGCAAAACGTTAATTATCAATCCAATCACATGGGCATTGAACAATTTCGCCAGACTTTCCGTGGCCGCGAGCCTGAAATCGTCTCCGCCCGTTCCGTCTAGTCTGACCACCAACACCTTAATCATGCTCTCCTCCCAAGGCGCGACCACGACCGACCTCTTGAATTCAAGGTCCGGATCATCCTGGTACGATGAGGGCCCGCGGCTGGCCGTTCACTGACGCTCGTCAGCGTTGCTCAACATTTGTGATTGCCAGGGTGCGACGCAGTCTTCAGGAGGCGAACGGCACCGGCTTCGAAAAACCGGCTCACCGGCTAAGCATCTTGTCCTTGGCCACCGTCGAAAAGCGGCTCTCAATCCGACACAAAAAGTCACCGGAAGTGCCGCGCTACCGGAGCCCTCGAACGATCCGTATCTGCGTCAGCGCCAGCTTTGAGGCGCGGCCCAGCGTGACGACCGTGAATTGCCCCCCCGATCACAGAGGCTGACGCGCCCCGCCAGTGCCGGGCGCAATTATCATGCTCATTTGGCGCGTATGCAGGCGCGTCCTCGGGACACTGACAAACATCAGTGCAGGCCCAATCGTGGTGTTGATCTAGTGATTACTGCACGCCCAACCGATCGTCAGCGACGGAGAAAACAATGAAAGCTCTCATCTTTGAAGGGCCCGGCAAGAAATCGCTCCAGGAGCGTGATATTCCGGCCGTCCAGA